>CAVYHX010000033.1:0-74366 GCA_963768415.1 uncultured Gammaproteobacteria bacterium | reverse complement strand
CCGCAACCTACTCCAACGACATCAAGAAACTTGCCGACACGCTGCTGGACAAGCCTGCGCTGATCGAAGTGGCGCGCCGTAACACGCCGACCGAGCTGGTCTCGCAGGTGATCCACCCGGTGGACCGTGACCGCAAGCGTGAACTGCTTGTCGTTTATGGTCGGCACACAGAACTGGCGCCAGGTACTGGTGTTTACCCGCACCAAGCACGGCGCCAACCGGCTCTCGAGTCAGCTGGAGCAGGACGGTATCAGCAGCACCGCGATTCACGGCAACAAGACCCAGGGTGCGCGTACCCGTGCACTGGCCGACTTCAAGCGCGGCGAGGTACGGGTACTGGTGGCCACCGACATCGCGGCGCGCGGTCTGGACATCGATCAGTTACCGCATGTGGTGAACTATGAACTGCCCAACATCCCGGAAGACTACGTACATCGCATTGGCCGCACCGGCCGCGCCGGCAATGAAGGCCAGGCGGTATCGCTGGTGTGTGTGGATGAACGCAAGCTGCTGATGGATATCGAGCGCCTGCTCAAGCGTGACCTTCCCAGGGTCGTGATACCGGGTTACGAGCCGGACCCTTCCATTCGTGCCGAGCCGATCCGGCAGCGCAACAATAACGGGCGCCCGGGTGGCAAATCCGGTGCACGGCAGCGGCGCCGGCCAGGCGCGCGGTAACCGGTCCGGGCACGATGGTAATGCCGCAGCGAAGCCGCGCCCGGGCGCATCTGCAAATCGGGGCGCGTCGAAAGGTCCTGGCGGGGCTGGCCGTGCCTATGCCGGCAAATCGCGGCGCCGCCCGTCGCAGTCCGGGCGCGCCTGACGATTGCAGGCAAGCGACGGGGTCTGGACCGGATACGTTTGCGGTTAGTAATCAGGGCGCGCTGGTCATGCGCGCACGGCACTGCAAAACAAACACAACATTCCCTTTCCCTGCGGGAGAGTGGACAGGCGGGGCGGCAGTGAGCCTGATGTTCAGACACAACGCATTCTCAGGGTTCGTCGCGTGGCTGGTGTTTAACAAAGTCCCATGCCGCCAACGCCTGCTTGCGACTGGTTGACAAATCAACCAGGGGTTGAGGGTAGTCAACGCCGAGTATGACGCCGGCATCCGCGAGTAAGGCCGGGTCGGCTGCCCACGGTTTATGGATGTATTTATCTGCGAGTTTCTCCAGTTCGGGTATCCAGTGGCGTACGTAGCGCCCGCTCTTGTCGAATTTTTCCCCTTGTAACACCGGATTGAATATTCTGAAGTAGGGCGCTGCATCGGCGCCACTGCCGGCAGTCCATTGCCAACCCATGGTGTTATTTGCAAGGTCGGCATCAACCAGCGTGTCCCAGAACCAGCGGGCACCTTCCTGCCACGGAATGAGCAGGTTCTTGGTGAGAAACGATGCAACGATCATACGCACGCGGTTGTGCATATAACCGGTTGCCCATAACTCGCGCATGCCTGCATCCACTATCGGGATACCGGTTTGTCCTTTCTGCCAGCACTGCCAGCATGTCCCCGTAGTCAGTGCGCCAGGGAAAATATTCAAAACGTGTATCCAGCGGTTTCAATGGCGTGTGCGGGAAGTGATAGAGCAGCTGGTGACTGAATTCACGCCAGGCGATTTCGCGCAGATAGGCTTCAGTTGCCGCCATTGTGCCCGGGGACGCGTCCATTGCCGCTGCGTGCAACAGGATATTCCAGATCTGTACCGGGCTGATTTCGCCGAAATGTAAATGCGGGGACAAGCGGGAGGTGCCTGACATTGCGGGCACATCGCGGGCTGTTGCATAGTCATGCAAGCCGGTGTCACAAAAATTCCTCCAGTGCCTTTCGGGCGCCGTCTTCACCCGGTTGCCAGTGATCGTAAAATGCCTTGTCCCAGTGGATGCCGGGCAGGAGCTTGAGAGAGTCAATGGTTACGCTCCCGGTAGATTTTCCGGCCGGCATGGCAGGGAGTTGTTCGGGCCGCGGCACTGGCTCGCGTGCAGGTCCGATCGCATGCAGCTTCTTCCAGAAGGGTGTGAATACACGGTAGGGCGTTGCGTCTTTCTTGAGATTATCCCAGGGTTCGCGCAGCAATGCGCCGTTGAAGCTGTGTGTGTCAAGGCCCTGTTGCCGGAGCGTCTTCTTCAGGACGCCATCCCGTTTTATAAATGCCGGTTCGTAACAACGATTCCAGTAGACACCCTGTGCGCCGGTTGTCTCGACCAGTTTCAGGAGCTGTTGTTGTGTGTCACCCGTCAGGACAATCAGGTCACTGCCGCACTGGCGCAGCGCTTTTTCAAGCGCCACAAGGCTGTGATGCAACCACCAGGCGCTGGCCGCACCCGGCGCCCATTCCGGATCGGGTTCATCGTGAATATAGACGGGGATCGGACGATGCCCATGATCCAGCAGGGCCCGCAGTGCAGGATTATCCGCAAGCCGGAGATCACGACGGAACCAGAGCAGAAAAGAATCCATGTCAGGTTAACGGGGGCGTACGGGATGCTGCCGGTGGGAAATCACCGCATCACAGGATTGAAACCGGTAATGTCGAAAGCCGTGCCCATGAAGGCTACGCAGCATGAAATTACCGGCCTTGTTTCTTCCGTGTAATAGTGACATGTGTGGTTTCTCACGCGAGTCGTACCGCTAGTGTACTATATATGGTAGCGGCTTATGCTTGTCTCCGGATTGCCTGAATGAGAATGAAAAGAACAGTACTATGCCGAAATCCATGATGGTCACTGCGCTGCGCCTGCATGGACGCTGTACAGGGATGTACGGGTGTCACAGAGCGCATGGATTCGCTGGAGTGACCACAGGCGAGGAGTGTGAGCCGAATACGGAATCTTTGAACATCCTGCCGGGTGATCATGAGCCGTAGCGTATAGATCGGGTGGCGAGTAATCTGAAATGGTATGCCTCACAGCGAGTAACCCGGGACTGTGGAAAAGCATGTAACCCGATTTAGCGTGGCCTCTCCCCTGGATATCAGTTATTTTCAGACCGATGAATGCACCGGCAACCCACCCCCGCGAACGCGAAGTGCTGCTTGCTCGCCGGGCATCCCGGTGCTGATCCGGCGGTGCGGGTGCGGCTTGAACAATTGCTCGCGGAGGGAATCGACTGGACCGTCCTGGTGCGCGCGGCCATGCAGCACCGGCTGGTGCCGCTGCTGCATGCCTGTCTCCTGCCCTGTCGGTGCGCCCCGGGTACCGCGTGATATCACGCAGGCGCTGGCTGTCTGGTCGGGCCGCAACCAGGAACGTCACGCGGTGCTCGAACAGGCTGTTGCGGAGATGGCCGCTGCGTTACAGGGGCAGGGCATCGATGCGCTGTTCCTGCAGGGCCCGGTAGCTGGCGCGGCGGGCTTACGGCAATCCTCGCCTGCAGGAGGCCGTTAATCCTGTGGTGCTGCTGGACGCTGCGGATCTCGACCGGTTCGAGCGCACTGCTGACGGCGCATGGCTATCAGCCGCGGGAGCCTCAAGCAGTTCCCGGTGTGGCGTTGACCTGCAGCGGACAACGCCTGCCACCGGACATATGTCCGGGACGGGGATGACAGTGTCATCGAGGCGCAACACGATAGTCTTGCCCGGCGTTGCCGGGATAAGGCTCGATGCTGCTGCGCTTGCGGGAACGGGCCGTGGATTACGACATCGATGGCGTGCAGCTCAAGACGCTGGCGCTGGAGGACCTGCTGTTGTATCTCTGTGTGTAACCGGGGGCGTCCGTGAATGGGCGGTGGTCGGGGAGCTCTGCGATGTCGCCTGGCTGTTGCACCGTCACCCGGAAATCGATCTCCGTGCAGGTGCGCGCCCGGGCCCGGGATCAGGGTGTGGAACGCCTGCTGCTGCTGGGGCTGGGGCTGGCGCAGCAGGCACTGGGCGTGTCGCTTGATGCGCGATGACTGATGATCCCCGGGTGCGGCGGATGGTGCCGGCATTTTCATCGCGGCTGCTGGACTGATCAGGCAAGTGAACCGCGCCGGTTGGAACTTCCCCGGCTGCAACTGTGGTTACGCGACGCGCTTGAGCGACAAATCGCGCTACCTCGTTCGTACCCTGCTGGCCGCGTGCCGGGCCGGGTCTTGCCGGGCGCAAACAGCAGACTGATTCACAGGCGGCGCATGATCTGCCAGCGCGCATAACAAGGCGCACTGGGGCAAGCGCAGCGATGCCTGGGAGAAATGGTCCGAGATGACACGCCCGCGGTCCGCGGAATTCAGCCGGGCGCTGATGACTGCAGCCGGGGTGGATGCCGGTCAGCGCGTGCTGGACCTGGCCTGCGGGGTGGGCGATACCTCACTCGAGCTGGGTCACCGTGGTCGGGCCGGATGGTTTTGTCATGACGACTGACCTGGCGTTTGACATGGTCGCGCGCGCGCGGCTGGCGTGCCGCGGCGGATGACCTGACCAACCTGCATTTTTGCAGTGCCGCGATGGAAAGCCTGCCGTTTGGCGACCGCTGCTTCGATGGCATCGTCTGCCGCCTGGGCATCATGTATTGCCCGCGCGTGCAGCGTGCGCTGGCGGAGGCGCGGCGCGTGCTCAGGCCCGGTGCGCGGGCCGCGTTCCTGGTCTGCGGGCCCCGGGAGGACAATCCCATACTCAAGATCGTCCATGACGTCGTGACTGAACTGTTCGAACTTGACAAGGCGCGACGCGGTCATCGACCCGTTCAGGTTCGCTGCCGCGGGCAGCCTGGCGGAAGAGATGGCGCAGGCAGGGTTTCCTGGATAGTCGCGGAGCAGGACATTACCCTGCACTCAACGCGCGCCGGTCGGCACACCCTTCTGGCAGCCGGGCCTGGAGCGCGGGCTGTCATTACCCCTCGAGGACTTGCCACGCGACACCCGGCAGGAACTCGAGCAACGCATGGTGGCCGCATTCGAGCCGTATTTGCAGGGAGACTTCTATGAGCTGCCGAGCCTGTCCCGGATCACCATGGGGCAGCGTGTCCGGAGTGAAGCGATGCCGTGTTACCGGCGGCGCGATTTACTGAATGGTGCGGCCAGCGCCGCGCATGCGCTGCATGAAACTGACCGGGCAACCCTGCGTTCGTGACAGGGTTGCCCGCTAAATTACTTAGTGCCAGAATCTATTTTTTCCGCCGCTTGTTGTGAATGTATTTTGCTGCGCCGCCGACGACGGCCCCGGCGGCCAACAGTGCCAGGGTGGATGGTTCGGGAACGTTAATCGTATCCTCGTCAATAATCATCTTGAGCGTGGGCTGAATCGCCCAGCAACAGGAGGGCGACCGCCGGTGCAATCCGGCTGCCAATCCCGAGCACCGGAATCCTGGCTGTCGGCTTCAGACTGCATCGACCTGTGCCTTGTTGGTTTTGTTTTTGCTGCTTTGCATTGTTATTCCTCCGCGTCTTGTAATGTTGTATCTGCGCCTGCTATTTTTTCCGCCGCTTGTTATGAATGTATTTTGCTGCACCGCCGACAACGGCCCCGGCGGCCAACAGTGCCAGGGTGGAGGGTTCAGGAACTACCACACCGTCATCATCATCTTGTGCGTACGCTGACTCGCCCAGCATCAGCAGGGCGACCGCCGGTGCAATCCGGCTGCCAATCCCGGGTCCGGCAGCCTGGTTGTCGGCTGCAGCTACATCGGCCAGTACAGTTTTGTTATCGTTGTTGTCGCTGTGCATTGTTTTCTCCTCTTAATCGGGTATGTGGTACCTGTGCAATAGTGCCTGGATGGAAAAAGACGCAATATTTATACCGCTATGAAGTAACAATCAGGAAATCATGAAGATAGCTGCCAGTGTGGATTTTGCGGTGCGCTACGCGCTGCCGGAATGTAAAGAAAGCTGACAGCAAAAACCCGGGTTTGCCGCAATTCTCCCTACTGGATCTCCAGGTCTGCGGGTAAATGAATACTGACCTTGTCACCCACCTCGATGCCATGTGTTCGGAACCAGCCCGGGTGGGTTTCCAGAGCATAGCGTGCCGGCACACTGGATGTGACCTTGTGTTCCGGCTGGTGCGGATCCAGCGCGTAAATCTCCAGTATTCCGCCTTCGGCATCGAGGTAGGCAATTGATAACGGGATGATGGTGTTCTTCATCCAGAACGCGAGTGTCCGGTCAGCTTTAACCACGAACAGCATGCCGTGATCAGCGGGCAGGTTGTCCCGAAAGGCAAGGCCGCAACTGCGGGCGTTAGGGGTCGCCGCGACTTCCGCCGTTAACCGGTGTCCGTTAATGATCAATGTCGTGGCTGGATTGTTGACAGGGCATTCCGCACGCATGCAGGCGGCTGTGGGTAGCAGCGTGAACACGATGCAAGACTTCATCAGGATGGTGAGTGTGCTAGAGCGCATGCCGGGATTAAGGTTGAATTTCGGGATCAGTAGCAGATGATCATTCTACACGAGGTATGTATTAAGCGGCGGATAGGTCGTTCGGCGCAATACGCTGCGCTATTGCGCCCTACGTGAGGGGTGCTGTTGCTTGTTTGTTTGGTGATCGGGTTGCAGTGGATGTGTCGATCGGCGCAATACGCTGCGCTATTGCGCCCTACGTGAGGGTGCTGTTGCTTGTTTGTTTGGTGATCGGGTTGCAGTGGATGTGTCGATCGGCGCAATACGCTGCGCTATTGCGCCCTACGTGAGGGTGCTGTTGCTTGTTTGTTTGGTGATCGGGTTGCAGTGGATAGGTCGATCGGCGCAATACGCTGCGCTATTGCGCCCTACGGAGGGGTGCTGTTGTTTGTTTGTTTGGTGATCGGGGAGGTGGTTTAGCGGGTGCGGCGCGCGGGTCAGCCCATGGTCATTCGCCGGCGCAGGGTGCTGCCCCAGAGGATGACTGCCGCCAGTATCACCAGTCCCAACTGCAGTGCGAGTCCCTGCAGGTTCGGGTAGATGCCGAGCAGATCGATGCGCGGGAAACTGACCGGATCGAGCGGTAACTTGCCGGCCTCCTGCAGTGCGGCGATGCCCTTGCCGGCGAATACCACGGCCAGCACGAACATGAATATGCTGGTGACGGAGAAGAACTGGCGCAGCGGCAGGCGTGTGCTGTAACGCAGGATCAGCCAGGCGAGCACCGCCAGTGCAGCGCTGGCGGTGCCGATGCCCGCCAGCAGCGAGGCCTGGGCCGGTGCATCGGCCTGTACCCAGAGTGCCTGATAGAACAGGATGGTCTCGAAGACCTCGCGGTAGACCGCGATGAAGGACAGGCCGGCCAGTCCCCACAGGGTGCCGGCGCTGAGGGCATTCTGTACGGACCGCTCGATGAACACTTTCCACTGGGCGGCACTGGTCTTGCTGTGCAGCCAGAACCCGACATAGAACAACACGGCCATGGCCACGATGGCCGCGACACCTTCGGTGATCTCGCGGCTGGCGCCACTGAAATCGATCAGGTAGACCGATGCCAGCCAGGTGAACACGCCCAGCACCAGGGCGCCGGCCCAGCCGATGTGCAGGTACGGCATGGCGTCGCGGCGCGCGGTCTTGATCAGGAAGGCCGCCAGCGCGGCCACGACCAGGAGTGCTTCCAGGCCTTCTCTCAGCAGGATGATGAAGGCGCCGGAAAAGGCCGCACCCTTCGACAGGGTGCCGCTGTCCATACGCTCGGCGGCCTGATCCAGGAGCAGGTGGATGCGCGCCGCCTGGTCGTCCACCGCTTGCGCCGTGGCGTTTTTCCGTACCAGGTTGCGATAGCGGGTCATTTCGGTTTCGATGGCGAGGCGCAGGTCGGAATCGACGGTATCGATGCGGTGTTCGATCAATTCAAACCCGTCGAGATAGGCGGACACCGCAAGTTGATAGGCCTGGTCCCGATCGCCGGCATGAAAGGCATCGCGGCTGGCGGCCAGGGTCTGGCGCGAAAAATCAAGCGGTGAGCCATTGGCGAACAGCAGCTCGGGATGGGTGCGCAGGTGGGCCATCACGTCGCCGCCAACAGGACCGAATTCTGCGCGGGCCTCTTCCGGCGTGGTGACGGTGAAACGCTCCAGTCTGGTCAGTGTCGCAGTGACAGTGGCCCTGGCCTCCCAGGCGATTCCGCGGCGGCGGATCGCACAGTCGGTTCCACTACCGCCATCCGGCCCACCAGGAAGGCGAGGCTCCAGCGGTCGTCTTCGCTCAACTCCGGGAAGCCGCGCATGGCGGTATCGGCCACCCCCGCACTGATGGTGCTGTACAAACCGTAGAGGGTGCGCTGGCCATAGCGTTCTGCATCGGTGAAATCCGTGGGTGGCGGTTGCATGCCGCGGGCCAGGTTACCGTCACCGTGACCGCTTGCGCCGTGACAGGCGGTACAGTTGTCGGCGTACAATTGCTGTGCGCGTTCAAGCTGCGGGGCTTTGCGGGGGACCACCTTGATTGCGTAGCTGTCGATCAGTCCATGGCGCAGGGTGGCCGCGGCGGCGGCGACTGTGGCAGGCGCTTCACGTTGATCCACCAGGCGTGCCAGGGTGGTGGCGCCGGTCTGGAGTTGTGCGCGCAGGTCGCCCGGGGGTAACTGTGCGGTCTGTTCGACGACTGACCGGGCGAAGTCCTGCATCTCTTCATATTCCGCGGCGTTGATAACCTGCCCCCCGGCAATCGCGCCACGGTAGTCCACCCCGATGTAGTCGATGAGCTGCACCAGTCTGGCGAGATCGGGGGCGGCCATGCCCGGGACGGGCAGGGTGCTGATCAGCAGGGCGACAGATATCAACAGGTGTTTCATTGTAGGGACCGTGTGGTTGGCTCTGAAAACTAAATCTAAAATACAATGATTCGCGTTTAGAGTAAAGCGTGGCGGTTGCGCCTGCGAATGTGATCTATTCGACGCGAGATATATATCTTATTGTTATGTATGAATTAATTACCAAACCAATGGATAGATCGGGATGCGCGGCACCTGTTAATCCCCGGCCAGGTTGACCGATACCTGAAAAATCACTGGAAACAGGGCGCTTGCTCTTGATAGTGCCGGATTAGGCACGGACCGATGTCTCAAGCAGCAGACGGATTCAGCCTGCCAGCGTCGAGGCTTGCAGGGCGGCGGGTCGTTGGGTGGGTAATAGACGGGGGGAGCTGCGCTTGCATTCAGAAATGCAAGCGCAGCTCCCTGTCCGGGGTGTTTGCAGACATTCGGGGCTGCTAGGTTTTAGCGAACTTCATCCTGCATTTTGAGCCGACAATAAATGTTATAAAGGCGGTCACTGTCGGAAGGCCGAGTAACACCGCGATGATCGGTTCGGCAAGTGAGCTGAGCATGACAGTCTTCTGCTCAATCGCATAGTACAACGTGATCCCGAAAAAGATGATCGTTGTCAGTGCCATGGAGTGTGCGAGTGGACATCTCCTTGCACGGGTGTAGATACTGCTTACAGTCGTCATGACATCTCTCCATTGTGATTGCAGATAATTCCTCCACGTCCACCAGGATGTCAGGCCTGTTACCGGTTCCGTAATAGCGTCAGATTGCCGGCATTATTATTACGTTGTTATGCGTGCAATTTAACACATTAACATCTGAAAGAGTCGAGAATTATGTGACAAATTGTCACATCGAATGCGCGCTTGAAATAGCAATTAACCCGCCGCCGGATTCACGCTGACATTTCGGTGCATGTGATGATCGCTGCACCGTCCCGGTGCGCATGCACCGTGCACATGGACGATGCACGAGGAGTGCAAGTGCCGCGGGATGCCGGAGAAGGTGAGACCATTATTACGGGCATAGCCCGGGTCGAGAGACTGGCCTGGGCCATCACGGGAGCAGCTCTTGCCTGTCGTGGCAGGCACGCGTGCATGGACGCGCGCAGTAGCAACAGAACATGACATCGTTGCCGCGGATGCCCCGGCATCCACACGCGTTGCGGTTGCAGGAGCCGGAGCCGTGTGCATCGACAGGAGGCGCCCTGGTTGAGCAGGGCGCCGTTGCGATGAATATGGAAGTCGCGATCCGCGTGTTCGCCGGCAGTGTATGGGCCCGATGTGGCTGATTTGGACACAAAACTGCATCAATAGTGACTGATTCTGCTGATTTTTCTATCTGCCTGGTATTGACTGGCTGCGGGAATCAGGAGCACCATTAGGGTTGGTTCATGGTTAAACGCGCCTGGAATTCGAGCCACCCCCTCGGGGTGCTTGATGCAGGCGGATCTGAGGAGTGAAAAATAATGAAAAAATCAACGCTTTTATGTGGTCTCTGCGCAGCCCCGCTGGCGGCTGGCTTATTCGTCCCAGTCCAGGCGGAAGGCATCTACAAATGGACCGACAGTCAGGGCCAGGTCAATTATGCGGACATGGTGCCCACCCATATCAAGGCGCAGAAAATCGACGACCGGATCCTCGTTAAATCACACCGCGATGCAACGCCTGACTCGAGTGGGAATTCTGATGCGGCAATGACCGCCGGGAATGTGTTTGAACCCAACGAGCTTCCGGCAACCAGCGCCGGTGCGCCGGAGTAATCAGACACGACGCGGAACATATAACACAATGGGGGCATTCCAGTTATTCATAATCTGGAATGCCCCCATTTTTTTTGCGCGCTAGTTTTCGATTCCGGCCTGGATCCACTTGCGGATGCGGTTGGAATCGCCCATGGGGGTCAGCTTGCCAAAGGCATTGAGCAGGACAATGGTGAGCGGGTGGTCGGCAATCTCGGCCTGCATGGTAAGACAGCGGCCGGCCTCGTTGATGTAACCGGTCTTGCTTAGCTGGATTTCCCAGGCATCATTGCGCAGCAGGCGGTTGGTGTTGACGTAACGCAGTTCGCCGCGCCCCTTGTAGGGCCGGACACTGAGGGTGCGTGTGGTGGTGGCCGCATGGATCAGCGGGTATTGCCGGGCGGCGCGTACCAGCTTCACCAGGTCCCTTGCCGTGGCAACATTGCCGGCATCCAGTCCCGCGGGGTCGGTGAAGCGGCTGGCATGCATATTCAGTGAATCGGCCTTGCTGTTCATGGCGCGGATGAACTCATCCGGGCCGCCGGGCCAGGTGCGGGCGAGGGCGTTGGCCGCACGGTTCTCGGAAGCCAGCAACATCAACTGCAACAGTTGCTTGCGTGTCAGGGTGGCGCCGTACTTCAGTCGCGATCCGGTCAGACGGATAAGGTCGCGGTCATCTTTGCTGATGGTAATCTTCTCCTGCAGCGGCAGCTCCGCATCCAGGATGACCATGGCGGTCATCAGCTTGGTGATCGAGGCGATCGGCATGGGGGTGTCTACTTGTTTGGCATAGATTTCATTGCCCTGCCGGTCCATTACCAGCGCGGCGGCCGACTTGAGTTTTAATTGGCGCGGATTCAGCGCCTGCCAGGTGTCCGCTGCCGGGTGTCCGGGTTCCGTATTCGGGCCCACACTGGCGAGTTGCAGTGTCTCTGCAGCGACGAGGGTGGTGGCGAGCAGGAGGCCGGCGGACAGGCAGCAGAGCAGAAGGTGTCTTTTCATGGGTCACATATCCTTATGTTGTTCACGAGGCACACTGTGCTTAAAATCGCGCCCGATTGCAATCGCGGGGAAAGAGGGTTATACCGATGCATAACTGCTCCTATCGGCAGCGCGAGGGTCTTTCTGAAGCGTGCCGGTACCGGATAGTCCCCTGTTGACCGGGTGTCTGACGGGAAATGTTCCGGAGCACGCTTGTTGCATTGAATAATCAAGGCAGAAGTATCTGAATATGAAGACAATGCAACTACGCAAGCCATGTCTATTGCTGGAGCATCCCGTGACTGATGACAGTCGGATGCCTGATTCCTGATACGGAGACCTTGATGCCCCGCCTGGTAATTTCATTGCTGCTTATTGTGCTGGGCCTGTCGGCCTGCCAGACAGGGATGCTGAAACCCAGCCAGTTGTTCCATGTGCTTGCCGGTGGTGAATTCATACTGCACCAGGATGTCACTATTCCTCCGGGCCGTGTGCGTGTGGCCTTCCAGGACGGGGCGCTGGTGCATGGTGTCAACGAGTTTTATCCGCGCTGCGAACTGGAAGTAATGAAGTTCAGTGAAGCGCCGCAAACCGTACCGGCCGGGACCTACCGGATCGGCAAGGTTGTGGGGATGACCAACCAGGTCAAGCAGGCGGACGGGAATATCATGCTGGCGTCATCCATCAGCACCGGTCTGGATATGGGATCGGCGCAATGGATTATGGAAGCCTACCGCATGACGCTGCATTCGGATCAGCAGGAGGATGTGCTGATCCTCAGTTGCGGCGGTGCCTATAATTACCCTTTTCGCGCGCGTTATCCCAGCCTGCAGGAAATACAGACGGCGCTGGGTGCTATCGCCACCATCAAGTTGCGCTGAATCATTCCGGGCCTCGCGTTTGCACCAACCGGTGCTGATCCCGGGTTGAGCGCTGCGGGTGCTGTGGTTACCATGCACTGCCTTGTATTGTTCGCCGGAGCGACTGACCCATGACTACACGCGCAGAAGCTATCAAGGAAAAGTGGATGGCAGCCGGCCTCAGGCGGGCGGACCTGGATCCGGATCCTTACCGGGAGTTCGAACAGCGCTTCACGCAGGTGATCGAGGCTGAAATTCCTGAACCAAACGCCATGAGTCTGGCGACGGTGGACGAAAACGTGCAGCCATGGGTGCGTACCGTGCTGCTCAAAACCTACGATGAACGCGGTTTCGTATTCTTCACCAATTACGAAAGCCGCAAGGCCCGGCAGATCGCAGGGAATCCGCAGGTGGCACTGTCATTTCCCTGGTTTGCACTCGGCTGGGAGGTGAAGGTCACCGGCACGGCAGCGCGGGTTTCCTTTACCGAGTCCATGAAGTATTTTGCCACGCGCCCGCGCGGCAGCCAGATCGGTGCCTGGGCGTCACCCCAGAGCCAGGTCATCACCTCGCGGTCATTGCTGGATGCGCGGGTAGCGGAAATGAAGCGCAAGCTGCACGACCACGAGGTGCCGCTGCCGGCATTCTGGGGCGGGTTCCGGGTACGGCCATCCACTATCGAATTCTGGCAGGCGCGTACAAACCGGCTGCATGACCGTTTCCTCTACACTCATGACGCGGCTCATGACGCATGGCATATCGAACGGCTCGCCCCCTGACTGGTAACAGGCAGGAACGCGAGTGGTATAGGTCATTTTATAATCCCGGCTGCCGGCTCCATTTACCTGGCCTGCCCGGGTCAGTGAACCGCGCATCAATAATCTTGCAACATGGTTGAACAAACAGACTCGGATGACATGCTGCGCCGGGAGATCCACGCCTTCCGTGCAGGTCTGCGCACGGTACAGTTGGCGACGGTGAGTCGGGACGGAGTGCCGGAAGCCAGTTATACGCCCTATGTGGTCGACGCGAGCGGGAACTATTATGTATTCATCAGTGGCCTGGCGCGCCATACCCGCGATCTTCAGGATACCGGTCAGGTGAGCCTGCTGTTCATCGAGGCGGAGGGTGCAGCGCGTAATCTGTTTGCACGCCGGCGGCTCACCTGTAGCTGCACGGCGACATGCATTGCGCGCGATGATCCGGATTGGGAAGTCCAGCTGGCACGGTTCACGCAACAGTTCGGCAAGTTCATCGATACGCTGCGCGGCTTGTCCGATTTCCGGTTATTCCGGCTGACACCCGTATCCGGTGGTTATGTGCGCGGTATGGGCCAGGCATTCCGATTCGAGGGCCCTGGCTTCGACGCAATCCGGCACGTGCGTGGCCGGCAGGATTGATCGGGGCAGTCATATTCAGGCAAATGATAATCAGAATCATTTGTCACTGACCCCGTGATTAAATGATCAGGGTTGCGTGCCGTTATGTACCTGGGGGGCAACGGTATGAAACTGATTAGAATCATCATTTTATTGTTGTATATCCCGGGTGTGGCCGACGCGCGCGGTGACGATCCGCTGGATGTGATCCGCGGTACAACCGAGCAGATTATGGTGCGGTTCACGGAGGAGCCGGAGATTGCGGCGGATCCAGGGCAGCTGCGAATGCTGGTCAATGAGAGCATTGTACCCAATGTCGATTTTACCCTGCTGTCCCGATTGACGCTTGGCAAGCACTGGCGCAGGGCAAGCACTGCGCAACGGCAGCGCTTCACGGATGAATACCGGCGGCTGTTGATTCGCACCTATTCGAATTCCCTGACGAATTACAACGGACAGGCGATCGAGCATCGCCTGCTCACCACGACTGCAGAAGGGAAAAGCGCAACGGTGCGCACCCTGGTACAGCAGCCCGGGGGCAGTCCGCTTACGGTTGACTACAGCGTATTCAATACGCCTGCCGGCTGGAAGATCTATGACGTCACGATTGAAGGCATCAGTCTGGCGATCACTCACCGTTCCAGCTTCGGCCGCGAGATAAGCTCCCGGGGGATGGATGGTTTCATCGAACACCTTGCCGCCCGTAATCAGTAACCTGGCGCATAATAATGGGGACATTCCGGATTTTTAATCTGGAATGTCCCCATATTTCTTAAAATCCGGAATGCCCCCATTTTGTTCGGCTTAGCGGCTAGAATAGCGGGTTATGGACTTCACTGCGCTTCCTTCATTGCCGTTGCGGATCGGGATCAGTAGTTGCCTGCTGGGCAATCAAGTGCGTTTCGATTCCGGTCACAAGCACAGCGCCTACATCACGCAGACGCTTGGAGAATATTTCGAATTCGTCCCCTTTTGTCCCGAAGTGGCAATTGGCCTGGGTATCCCGCGGCCACCTGTCCGACTGGTGAATGCGGACGGATCGATCCGGGTGCGCGGGGTCAGGGACCCTGCGCAGGATGTCACCGATGCCCTGGCGGAATATGGCCGCACAGTAGCACCTGCGCTGGGTGATGTGAGCGGTTATCTGTTTAAAAAAGGTTCGCCCAGTTGCGGTATGGAACGCGTCAAGGTCTACGATGCCGAAACCGGCCACCCGGTGGGCAGTGCGTCCGGCCTGTATGCGCACACCATTATGCAGGCGCTGCCGGAATTGCCGGTCGAGGAGGAGGGCCGCCTTATGGATGCGCGGCTGCGCGAGAACTTTGTCGAGCGTGTGTTCATATATCATCGCTGGCATTGCTATTGCGCGCATGGCATGACAGCTGCAGCGCTGGTGGACTTTCATACCCGGCACAAGTTCAGCGTGCTGGCCCACGACGAACCGGCCTATCGCGAGCTTGGACGCCTGGTCGCCGGTGCCGGGAAACGTGACATCGATACGGTCGCCGGCGAGTACATCCGCCTGCTGATGCGGGCACTGCGTAAAATCGCCACGCCAAAACAGCATACCAACGTGCTGATGCATATTATGGGTTTTTTCAAGGATCATCTGGACGGGGATGACAAGGCGGAACTGCTCGATCTGATCGAGGCTTACCGCCGTGAGCAGGTGCCGCTGATCGTTCCGATGACACTCATCCAGCATCACCTGCGCTGTCATCCGGATGACTATCTGGCCGCGCAGTACTATATCAACCCGCATCCGCGTGAACTGATGCTGCGCAACCGGATCTGACGTCTGCCGACAGGCAGTCCGGTTTGATCGGCTCGAGAACGCAGTGTATGAATATCAGCAACCATGCCCCGACATCCGCTTGCAATCGTGGCGAACGTACAAGTACCTTATGTCCTGGCGGTCGCTGCCGTGAAATAAAAGCCGGGGTGCCGGACCGGCAGATATCGTCAGCAGTCGATCGAATGCCGATACCCTGACTACTGGAAGAGCCGCGCGTGATGGATGCTGAGGTAATCAAAATCGATCTTTTCTACCGCTTCGGAACGGCGCTGCTGATCGGTCTGCTGGTCGGGTTGCAGCGTGAATACGCGCATTTTCAGCAAGCGCAGGAAGAAAAAATCTTCGGTGGCGCGCGCACCTTCGCCCTGCTGGGCCTGCTGGGCTGCACGGCAGCCTTCCTGGCCGAACGCATGGCATCAGTAATGGTATTCGTCGCGATCATTGCAGTCTGCGGCGGGCTGATCATCATTTCCTATCTGGCAAGTGCCCGCAAGGGCAGCATCGGATTGACGTCTGAAGTGGCAGCAGTGATCACGGTGCTGGCAGGGGCGATATGTTTCCGGGGTGAACTGGCCATTGCTGCAGCACTTGCTGTGACCATGACCGTCATCCTGGCTCTCAAACTCCAAACGCGGATGCTCGCACGCAACATCACGCAAGCGGATGTCTATGCAACGCTGGCCTTTGCCGTGATTACGCTCATCATCCTGCCCTTGCTGCCATCGCGCAGTTACGGCCCGCCGCCATTCGACGTGTTGGTCCCGTACAAGATCTGGCTGATGGTCGTCTTCATCTCGGGTATCAGTTTTTTTGGTTACCTGCTGATCAAGCTTGTCGGCGCGCGGCGCGGGGTCGGCCTGACGGGACTGCTGGGTGGGTTGGCCTCGAGCACGGCGGTCACACTCAGTTTTGCCCAGCGCAGCCGTGGCATTACCGGGCTGGAGCGGCCGTTCGCGATGGCGATTCTGCTGGCGTGGAGCGTCATGTTCGTGCGCGTGATGGTGGAGGTGGCGGTCATTAATCTGCCGCTGTTACGGGTCGTGTGGATGCCGTTAACGGCCGCCCTCGCTGTCAGTACTGTATATTGCATATATCTCTACCGTGCTCAAACCCTTGGGAAACAGGAAGAGCACGACAAGTTCAAAAATCCGTTCGAGCTTGGGCCGGCACTCACCTTTGGCCTGATCTATGCGGTGATTCTTCTGGTTGCAAACGCCGCGCGCTTGTATCTGGGCAACACGGGGATCTATCTGTCCAGTATTGCCTCCGGCCTGGCCGATGTCGATGCGATTACGCTGTCGCTGGCTGAGCTCAGTCGTGATAACCAGGACCTCGATCTGCACACTGCAGCACGCGGTATTGTACTGGCAGCGGTCGCGAATACCCTGGTGAAGGGCGGTATCGTACTTGGCATGGGTTCGATGGCATTGCGCAAGGTCATCATGCCCGGATTGCTGGCGACCCTCGCGACGGCGATCGGCGTCGTATTTATCCTTTAGTAACCGGAAAAAACGGGTTCAACCTCGAGAATAAATCGAGACTGACTCCGTTTAGTGACGAGGTGCGCTATGGGGTTCGTTTGTCTGCATTTCGAGCGCGGCGATCAGGGTGTCGACGCGGTCCTGGGGGGAGACGGCCTCGAGTAATGCCTGTTTTTCCAGGTTACCGAGCGGGAGTGCCGTGGTGAGTGCATTTACCAGGTGTTCCGGGGGGATGGATGTCAGGCTGTCCCAGTCGGTCTTGAACTGGCGGGACAGAAAATAGGTCTTCAGCAGGCCGAACAGCCGTTCCCGGTGCTGAATCCGCTGTTGCTGTTCCGCGTAATCGATCCGGAACGGTTCCCAGTCAGGAACCACCAGCCGGTAGCCGCGCATACTCGCCAGTTCCTCGCGAATGCGAAACCGGCAGATCCCGGTAAGATCCAGTTCGATGCGCCCGTCACGGGTTTCCTGGTAGCGAGTGATGCGCCCGGCGCATCCGGTCTGAAACACGGCTTCCGGTTGTGCCGTTTTTGACGGGTCGGGCTGCATCATGCCGAACATACGGTGGCTGGCCATGGCATCGGCCACCAGGTTGAGGTAACGGGGTTCGAAGATATTCAGCGGCAGATCGGCGCCCGGCATCACCACGGCACCTTCCAGGGGAAAGATGGGCAAGGTCTTCGGAAGGTGCTCGAAGGCCGGCATGAACGGTGTCTGTGCCATGGTCTGGTCCGCGGTTGGGCTGTTGTTATTGCGACCATTGCCGCCGGTGCAGGTTCCCGGCGGCTGGTGATGAAATAAGTATTATTTTAATCAATAAGTTATATATACCGTCCGGCGCGGCGCTGCGCGGCTGCCGGTTGAATTTATGCCGCGCTGCCCAGCCAGAAGGTCATGTCCTTGTCGATGAACTCCTGCCAGGACATGTAGTGCGTGCCATCGCAGGAAAAGGTCAGGCTGATCATGCCGTTGAAGATATTGATCGAGGACGAACGCAGGTACAGCGTATCGTCCGCGGTGCGCAGGCTGCGCATGCCGTTCAGGATGTCCAGGATCCGCGCCTGCGGGATGAGGGCATTGTCGGGATAGGGGCGGCACGGGTAGAGCATGCAGATGTCCGGATCACTCAGCGCCTCGTGGTCGAGGATGCGATAGCGGAACGGATCGCTCACGAACCAGACGGTGGCGCGGCTGCTGGAGAAGTGGAACACACCCTGGAACATGCCGCGGTCGGTCAGCAGTTCCTCGAGGATGGCGATGGCCGGGTCCATGTTCAGATCCATCAGGCTTTCGACCCGGTGTTGCTGGAAGACGGTGCCGCGAATGGCAGGGTCGCCCTTGATCTGGCGCCATTCGCCGGTCTCGTCATAGAGCTCCGCGGTTACCGGCAGATCACGCAGGTCGAAGTCGGCCCCCAGGAAGCCGAGCATCTCGCCATCGCGGCGCACCACTTGCAGGGCGGTCAGTGACGGGCGGTTGCTCCGCTGGCTGAGATAGGCGCCGGACAGCAGAAAGTCGCGCGCGGGCACGGCCTCGCGCATGTACGGGCGCTGCGAGCGGTCGCGTCCGAAGTGCTCCGGCAGCAGTCCGCCCTTGCTGACGTTATCGCTGATCTGAATGCCATTGGTGTCCAGCGCGTACAGGAACAGGCAGTGCGGCACCTTCCCGAAGTGATCGTTCAGCACTATGGCGAGGCCCTCGCGCTGACCCCACACGGACGCGCACTGGTCCGCGAGCTGCGCCAGCGGCCCGGAGAGCAGGTCAAACAGCGCCCGGCGCTGTTTGTTGATGGCATCCTTGAGGTTGCGATTCATGCTCTGGAGTGTATACGCTGGCAACCGGGGGGGCTATTACCCTAAGATGAATTTTTTATGAATTTCCGGTGAAATTCCTGCCGAAGGCTGATTTCTATCCACGCTCCCTGATCTGGCCGGGGCGGGATGGGAATCCCCGGGCGGAGGTGCTGTGATGAGCGGAGGTGCTGTGATGATACGTGTGATGAGTGTACTGGTGACCGCGCTGTTGCTTGGTTGCGCCGTTGCCGGTGCAAGTGCCGACACTGCGACGACTGCGTTGATCCAGGCGCTGGAACTGAGGGAAAGCGACCGGCCTGTTCGTGAGGCGCCTTACTGGCACAAGCCCCGGCGGATTGTCGTGCTGCTGGATCAGCGCCAGCGGCAATCCCGGCCGGATGCGCTCGAGTGGCTCAGGGAAGTGACGGGTGATGCCGAGCTCATCGTGGCCAGCTCGCGCGCCGGGGTCGCCGGGCTGCTCGAGGGTGCGGATGTGCTGCTTGGCTATTGCACACACGAGGTGCTGCAGGCGGGTGGAGAGCTGCGCTACATCCTCAATTACTCAGCCGGCGTGGACAACTGCATGAGCTCGCCACTGGCCCACGAGCGCGAATTTCTGCTGACCAATATGCAACGCATCTATGGCCCCGGTATTGCCGAGCACACCATCGGCCTGATGTACATGCTGACGCGCAAGTTACATGTATTCCACGACCGGCAGCGCGAGCGCCGGTGGGACCGCGATGCGGTCGAACGGTCCGCCATGTGGGAGGTGCAGGGACGGACGCTGCTGGTGGTGGGGCTTGGCGGTATCGGCACCGAGATCGCGCGCCGCGCGCACGCCCTCGGGATGCGCGTGATCGCCACGCGTAATTCCGCGCGCACCGGACCGGAATTCGTGGATTACGTCGGGCTTCCCGATGAGTTGCACAAGCTTGCCCGGCAGGCCGATGTAGTGGTCAATGCCACACCGCTCACGCCGGCCACGACGGGGCTCTTCGATGCGGCTTTTTTCAGTGCCATGCGGCCCGCTGCCTATTTCATCAACGTCGGTCGCGGCAAGAGCGTGGTGACGGCCGATCTCATTGCTGCCCTGAATGCGGGCCACCTCGGTGGCGCTGCCCTGGATGTGCAGGACCCGGAGCCTCTGCCCCCGGAACACCCCCTGTGGGCTGCGCGGAACATTGTCATCACCCCGCACATCAGCGCCGGTTCGGATGCACAGATGGAGCGTTTCTGGCTGGTGGTGCGTGAGAACCTGCGCCGTTATATCAACGGCGAGCGGATGCTGAATGTGGTAGATATCGAGCGCGGCTATTGACCTCGCAGCTGCGGCCCAACACCGCGAATTTAATCCCCATGGCCAGCTCATGTCATGTGGAATATTTCCTGTCTGTGAATCGCAGTACGCTGGACTGTTGTGAGCGGGTCATGCCAGGGTTATTATCAGGCACCTTTAATCCAGGCTGCCGAAGGCCGGGTCAGGCCCCGTCCGCTTTGCCATAAACCGTAACAGGATCATTCTCATTATTATTATCCCTGCCCATGAGTGAATTTCACCGCCAGGCCGCGTCACTGATCGACGCCGGACGCCTGCTGTACGGGAAAGGTATGGTCCCGGCTACCAGCGGGAATTTTTCCGCACGCCTGGCGAACGGGAACCTGGCGATCACGGTTTCCGGGGCCCACAAGGGCCGGCTGACACAGGATGACATCATGGAGGTGGATGCCGCGGGCCGTTCGCTGGACAGCCGCCGGCCCTCGGCGGAGACCCTGTTGCATGTAGTGATATACCGGCGTTACCCGACTGCGCACATGGTGTTGCATCCGCACTCGGCGCATGCGACGGTGCTGTCACGCCTGTGTGGAGATGCGCTGCTGCTGCAGGACTATGAGCTGCTCAAGGCCTTCCCCGGGGTTGATACGCATGCATGTACGGTAAGTGTGCCGGTGCTGGATAACGACCAGGATATGACACGCCTCGCGGCCAGGGTGGATGCTGCCCTGGATGGCCTCGAAAATGCCCATGGATTTCTGATACGCGGTCACGGTTTTTATACCTGGGGCGAGACCATTGCGGAGACATTGCGCCATGTCGAGGCATTCGAGTTTTTGTTTGAATGTGAATTGATGGAGAAAAGGATACATTCATGAGTGCACTGAGTATCTACAATGAAGACGGTACCACTATCGGCAAGACACTGACTGACGGGGCGGAAATCACCCGGGTGCTGGGTGCGTGCGGTGTGCAGTTCGAGCGCTGGCAGGCAAGCGCGCCCCTGGATGCCGCGGCCGGTCAGGATGAGGTGCTGGCGGCATACCGGGCCGATGTCGACGCACTCAACAGGCATTATAATTTCAAGTCTGTCGACGTCGTGGCGCTAACACCGGATCATCCGGAGAAGGAGGCGTTACGCGGCAAGTTTCTTGCCGAGCATACCCATGACGATTTCGAAATCCGTTTTTTTGTCGATGGTAAAGGCCTGTTTTACCTGCATGTCGACGACCGTGTGTACCTGGTCCTGTGCGAACGGGGCGACCTGATTACTGTGCCGGCGCACACCACGCACTGGTTCGATATGGGTGCTGCACCGGCATTCAAATGCATCCGCCTGTTTACCAGCGAAGATGGCTGGATCGGTAATTTTACCGGCAGCGATATCGCGGCCCGCTTCCCGGATTTCGACACTTACCGGGCGGGCCTTTGATGGTCAGGGCGATTGTCACCGATATCGAAGGCACCACCACATCACTGTCATTTGTAAAAGACACCCTGTTTCCCTATGCGCGTGCGCACATCGGTGCATACCTGCGCCGGCACAGCGAAGACCCGCTGGTAAAACAGCAGCTGGAAGCAGTGAGTGCAGAGACGGGCAGGGTGCTGACCCTGGATGAGTCCATTGCCCAACTGCTTGCCTGGATCGATGCCGACCGGAAAATCACGCCACTCAAGGCGCTGCAGGGTATGGTGTGGGAAGCCGGGTACAGAAATGGCGCTTACCAGGGACACATCTATGCGGATGCCCGGGACCGGCTGGTGGACTGGCAGGCGCGGGGTATCCGGCTGTACGTGTATTCTTCCGGCTCGGTCAAGGCGCAGCAATTGCTGTTCGCCGCGACCGCCTACGGTGATCTCACCCCGCTGTTTTCCGGGTTTTTCGATACGCGTATCGGCGCCAAGGTGGAAGCGACCTCGTATACAGATATCGCTGGGGAAATCGGGCTGCCCGCCGGCGACATCCTGTTCCTGTCAGATATCGACCGGGAGCTGGATGCGGCCCGGTGTTCCGGTATGCAAACCTGCTGGCTGGTGCGCGACGGCGCCCTCGACCCTGCAGCTGCACACCGTCAGGTGCGCGATTTCAATGCGGTGGACCGGCTGTGCCTCGGGGCGGATGCACAGCGGGGAGCCGGGTAGCGGTAGCAGGTGAACTGGAAAAAACGGCGTAAAAAAAGGGGTCCTTTATGGACCCCTTTCCGGACGGGCAGCAGCTCCAGCGACCTGATGCTACCAGGCAGGGCTGGCGACTAGAACTCTTCCATACGCTGCGGAGGACTCGAGTTGTCATCGGATTCACCGGCAGCAACAATCACGATACCACCGACCACTGCCGGGACGACGATGCTCCAGTTGACCGCGGTGCCGGCGGCTGTGGTCCCGTCGGCGTTGTGCACGAGCGTCTGTTGCAAGGTATTGACGCCGTTGAATTTGAGTGCATTCATTTTGGCACCACTGAAGGCGAAGTCGACGATATGGGATTTCCCGGTGTTGAGGAAATTAAAGCCGCTCTCACGCTGATATTCAGCGCGCGCCAGGCCAAAGCCGTAGTTGACCGCTTGTTGTTTTTTATTCTTGCCATCGATCGGGATCGACAGATAAGCCATTGGCACGGCTTCCTCTACTGAAAATTCGCCGGCCTGTGCCTGTCCAAGGCTTGCTGCCAGACAGATTCCGAATAGAACGGTTAACGTTTTCCGCATTGGTGAAGTCCCCTAGTCAGGTAATAAGGCACCGGGATATCAAATACCGGATATCCGACAGGGATTTAACGCCAGCGAGCTAACGCTTGTCAAATGCGTGTAATTGAAAGCAATACCTGCTCCTCAGACCCTTAGCGGCCGGTTTCCAGTGCCACTGCGCACGCTTGTATACGCGCCTGCATACATGCGCAGCTATCCTGTGATTACGGGTGCGCAATCGATTCTGGCGCTGCACCGGCCCGGGCGATTCTCAGCCTGGCCAGAATGTGCTAACGTGACGATGACAACCGGTTAACAATAATAAAGCTGCCTGTTAATAATATGTCCTGGCAAAAAACCCTGCACACCCTGAAGCGCTATGCCTTCCCGCGGACGACTGTGCTCGAACGCGAGCTCGCCGACGTCCGGGCCGGGCACCAGGCGGTGGCGGCGGAGCTGGCAAGTGCACGTGATGAATTCGCACAGGTTCGCACCCGGGATGCCCATCAGATCGATACGCTGCAACGGCAGTTGGCCGCCATTGAATCCGAGCGCAGCGCCGCTCGCGAGCAGGTTGAGTTGCTGGAGGCTTCACTGGAAGCGGCATCCCGACGCCAGGAGATCACCGAAGAGCAGCTCAGGTCGCTGGAGAGCAAACTCGAAGCGGAGCGCACGCTGTATGAATCCAGCCAGCATATAACCGGGGAAGCGCTCAACCGCTTGCAGGCAGAACAGCGTAATCTCAATGCGCGCCTTTCAGTACAGGCAACGTCATTCAATGAATTCGGTAAACAGCTGCTGGAATCCTCGCAGGAAGAGTCGACCCGAACACGGCAGCCGGTGTTGTCATTAGCGGCGATTGCAGGTCTGCTCTTTCTGTTGAGCGCGCTGCTGGTTATTGTCACGATACACGATTCCGGGGGCAGACAGCGGGAGCAAACAGATGTCGCGCAGGGTATTCGGGAGATGCAACTATCCATGGAGCGTCACTTCAACAACCAGCAGGATCTGCTGGTCAGGCTCGCCGCCATACTCGAGCGGAAGACCACGCAAGCCATCGACCCCGATACGGCGCCGGCCGGTCATAAGGGCAGGCAGGACGCACCCGGGCCGGCCGCGCCCGCTTCGGATCCGGAAGCAACGGTAGACAAACCGGTACGCAAGCCCGAACAGCGCATGTCCCATGACCGCCGGGGTCCGCCGTTGCTGATGGAGGTGTCAACGCCGGTCAGTGCGGCTGGAAAGCCCGAGTTCGATCCGGATTTGAAAGACCAGCAGCATGATTTGCTGGCCCTCGGTTTCGACCTGGGCCAGACGCGGGCCGACGGGTTTAAGGGTGTGCAGACCCGTCAGGCACTGGAGGAATTCGAGCTGTTGTTTCTTCCCGTGGCGGATCCCGGGGATGCATCGTCCGGTCAGCAACTGGGTTCTGTGCTTAAACACTTCGCGACCCGCGCCAGGGAAGATGCGCGGAAGTTCAGTATCGACAGTGGTGTGCTGGCGGCCATTCGATTGAGCACCCTGCGCACCGGAGTGGACTTTTCTTTCTTGATGGAGCTCGCCGCAACCGAGAGTTCCTTTGATCCGGCATCCATGGCCGCAACTTCATCAGCTGCCGGGTTATACCAGTTCAGAAAAGAAACCTGGCTCGATGCCGTCCGTAATCATGGCGACAAGTATGGTATCGGAAACTATGCAGCCCAGGTGGAGCATATCGTCACCCGCAACGGTAAGACGCGCCCTGTTATTCGTGATGCTGCAGTGCGTCAACATGTCCTCGATCTGCGTTTCAATCCGAGGATCGCTGCACTGCTGGCCGCGGAACACGTCAAGCGAAATACGAAAAGACTGTTGCGCAGGCTGGGGCGTGTTCCCGGTCGTACCGATCTCTATCTGACTCATTTCTTCGGTTCATCGGGGGCACTTTCGTTCCTGAAGACCCTTGCCGAGGATCCCGACAAGGTTGCCCATGATATATTCCCCGGGGCAGCAAAGCGCAACCTGGGTATTTTCCATACACGGCAGAGCAAACCGCGCACGGTGGCCGAGATCTATGAACTGTTCAGCCGCAAATTCAATACCTCCCGCTACGAGGACAGGGCTCCGGGCTGATTGGCGTGCAGTCATTCGGCGCAATACGCTACGCTATTGCGCCCTACGCGGGCTGGAAGTCATTCGGCGCAATACGCTACGCTATTGCGCCCTACGCGGGCTGGAAGTCATTCGGCGCAATACGCTGCGCTATTGCGCCCTACGCGGGCTGGAAGTCATTCGGCGCAATACGCTGCGCTATTGCGCCCTACGCGGGCTCTTGTTGTTGCTTGCCTGTTTGCCGGCCGGGTTGCGGGCACAAATGCCGGTGGCTGACATGCACCTGCACTACAAATGGAGCCAGCAGGATGTGACGTCGGCAGCGGCTGCAGTTGAGCTGCTGGCGCGGGAACATATCATCATGGGCGTGGTCATCGGCACGCCGGCAGAACTGGCGCTGGAACTGGCACGCCTGGCACCCGGGAAAATCGTGCCGATATTCAGTCCCTATCAAACCGGTGGCGACTGGCATCGCTGGGCATACGACGAAGGTGTAGTGGTGCGCGCGCGTGCCGCACTGGCATCGGGCCACTATCATGGCATCGGCGAGTTGCATCTGATTGGTGGTTTCGCACCGCGCCTGGATACGGCGCGGGTGCTGCCGGCACTGATGGACCTGGCACATGAATTCGATGTGCCGGTGTTGATACATACCGAGTATTCCCGGCCGGATGTGATGCTGGATCTGTGCCGGCGTTTTCCCGCAACCCGGATTGTGTGGGCGCATGCCGGAGCAATCCTGCCCCCGCAAGCGGTTGCCCGGGTGTTCGGAGCCTGCGGTAATGTATGGGCGGGGCTCGCGGCACGCGATCCCTGGCGCTTCGTGGACAATCCGATAACCTCTGCGCATGGCCAGTTGTTGCCGGAATGGCGTGCCTTGCTGCTGCAGTATCCGGACCGCTTTATGCTCGGATCCGACCCGGTGTGGCCGGTTGAGCAGCTGGATAGCTGGGATACGGCAGATACCGGCTGGCAGGAACTGGGGCGATTCTGGCGCTTTCACCGCGACTGGCTCGGGCAACTCCCGGCGGATATCGCCCGCGGTATCGGCTGCAGGAATGCGGTCACTTTATTTCGGCGGTCCGCACAGGTGCGTTGTGATGGTTCTGCACTGAATATAGAGTAGCGTCGCGGTGGCGAGCTATTTTTATCCTCACGTGCTGCTGCTTTACCCGGTGCGCGGTTCTTTCTACTATGTGGTTAAAATAGTACTCGCATCATGGATACACAATGAAACCACGTGTCGAAATCACCTATTGTTCACAATGCCGCTTTATCCTGCGCGCCAGTTGGATGGCGCAGGAGTTACTGATGACGTTCGACACCGACCTCGGGGAAGTAGCCCTGGTGCCGGCTGGGGGCGGAATCTTCGAGGTGCGGCTGGACGGAGAGCTGATCTGGTCGAAAAAGCAGCAGGGCCGTTACCCGGAGGCGAAAGAGTTGAAGCAGCTGATTCGCGACCGGATTGCACCGGACAAGGACCTGGGTCACTCGGACCGTTGAAACTGTGACAAGTGACAGTATGCAGCCGGCCGGTTTCGACCTGACTCGTGCCTTCGCTGTCATACTGCATTCAGCATGGTGTTATATTGACCGGACCAATTGGTATGGAGGTCGTTAGTGGACATTCGCTTGACACCCTATGAAGCACGCGTGATCGGCTGTCTGCTTGAAAAGCAGCGCACTACACCCGAACACTACCCGCTTTCGCTCAATGCACTTACCAATGCCTGCAACCAGAAGAGCAGCCGCGACCCGATGCTGGAACTCGACGAAGCCACAGTGCGTGACATCATCGACGCCCTGACAAAGAAGCGCTATGTCAACGAGAAGAGCGGATTCGGCAGTCGCGTCACCAAGTTTCAGCACCGTTTCTGTAATACCGAGTTCGGGTCCCTGAAGTTTTCCGAGCATGAACTGGGTATTGTGTGCGTCTTGTTGCTCCGCGGCCCCCAGACACCGGGTGAACTGCGTACCCGCACCGAACGCCTGTGTAAATTTCAGGATATCCACGAGGTCGAATCGACACTCGATCACCTCATGATGCGCGATGATGGACCCTTCGTGGCGAAGCTCCAGCGCGAACCGGGAAAACGTGAGGCCCGATATGCACACCTGTTTGGCGGCGAGATAGAAGTGCACGAGGCTGCTGCACCTGCACCTGCGGTGCCAGCCGGGCCGGGCACGGAATCCGGGCGCATCGAGCAGCTTGAGCAGATGGTCAACCAGTTACGCGCCGAGGTGGCAACACTCAAGACCCGCCTTGATGATATTTCGCCGGACCCGGGGCCTGTCAGCAATAGTCAAACTGAAAAAACCTGAGACAGGTAAAACATCCTGCGCTATTGTGCCCTACACTGGCTGGTCGTAATCAACGTTACCTTGCCTGGTTGGTACTGACCTGCGGCGCAATACGCTGCGCTATTGCGCCCTACACTGGCTGTAGGGTCGAATTCATTCGACCATGGGTATTCTGACTGTAAGGGTATATGCGCTACCGGAACAGACGTATCTATCCCATGCGGCCTGGATACATCATGAAGGTGATCGGCTGGTTGTAATGAACGTTACCTCACCTGGTTGATGCCGATACCTGCGGCGCAATACGCTGCGCTATTGCGCCCTACACTGGCTGACTTTTAGGCCTCCATCTAGTAATTAGATGGGAAGCAATTATAGAGGAGACAAAGCATGATTCAGTCGACTACTCCCAGCATCCAGGGGAAAGATATTTCCAGTTATCACGGAGTAGTAACGGGAGAAGCCATTTTAGGTGCAAATATTTTTAAAGATATTTTTGCGAGTATTCGCGATATTGTCGGAGGGCGGTCAGCAGCTTACGAACAAGAATTACAGAAAGCGCGAACCATAGCGTTTAATGAAATGTCACAGCAAGCTGCAGATTTAGGGGCAAATGCAATTGTCGGAATAGATATTGATTATGAAACAGTCGGTGGCAGAGGAGGCATGTTGATGGTAAGCGTAAGCGGAACAGCAGTTACTATTAATTGATTCCTCGATGATTCATCTACAAGCGCATGCAGCAGGAAAAAATGCACGCTACGTGCCCATTTTACCGCTGATGCGAAGTGTTATGCCGAAAAAATAGAGCGCCTGAAAGTATTTGTAATATCAAAGGTATAACTCAATTAATCTTCCTCAAGATCTGTACTGGTCAGCCGACGACATATAAGAGTTGTCGGAGCACAGTTAATTCTAATATTACGAGATAATTGACTGTGACACCCTTTGTATTATTTTTAAATCATCATTCATCATCCTGGGATGGAACGCGCGGTCGGCATCCAGGTTGTGTGTGGCATTACAGCCCGGGAACCAGTGCGGGTGGCAAGCGAAGCTCATATTCATCGGGAAGCGCACCGGAGAATCACCAGTGAAAAAAGTTTTTATTATTGCTGTCGTCGCTATCGCGTATTTTTATATCTCTAATGAGAAATATTTTGTTACACCGGTAATGGCTTCGGGAAGTCGTGCAGAGAATATTAAAAAAATCAGGAAATATGAATACAAGGATTTATTCGCACGATCTAAACGAACATCCAGTCTGGCCGTAAAAGATCATTACACTATCGTTGAGGTATATATCGATACCTGTTCTATTTGCAAGCAGTTGGAGGCAGGATTTCTCCCGTTTATAAAAAAGCGCAACGATGTTGTTATTCGCAAATTACACTTTCCTGAATCAGGTATGAGTATTGATTTTAATTCTCCCCAGGAAGCGGAAGATCTTGCCAGGCGAATAAATCTTTACAACTTTAATTACGCCGTTGTGAAGAACGGTATCTTCAATATGACGAGCTGCGGTACGCCACATATAGAGATTTATGGTCCAGACAAGCAATTGGTCGCTACCGACAAATGTGGGAAAAAAAACGACAAGTCAGGGCTGGCATTTTTGAGAAAATGGATGAGGGCGGAGGGCGTCTGAACATTCTGCGAGCGTCACACATTGGTGATTCTCGCCGGCATCAGCGTAGCTGTTTTATGATAGTTTAATAAAAAACACTCCACCAAGGGATCGCCTTTCAACATTGATGCCTGTGAAATTGTATCTTCCCCTGATTGAGTGGGTAACTTAATCAACTCAGACGAGACGCATTCCTGCTGGTGGCAAGGTTGTTGGCCGAATGAATTCGGCCCTACTGTAGGGTCGAATTCATTCGACCATCGGTGTTTCATCGTCATTTGTTATCCAGATGCAGTCCCATTGGTCGTAATCGCCAATATTCCGAACCAGACCCGCGGGTAAGTGTGGTGATGCAATCCTGATAGGAAATTTAAGGGAACATTCCACTTTCCTTCTATGGATATAGTACTTTTGGGCAATATACTGACAGTCTGGAACTGTTAATCTGAGTACATTAATCTTTACCTAAGAGTTATCCACTATGAATAAATCACGCCTATGGGGTGCGCTATGCGCCGTAGTTTTCAGTTTTATCACCCTGCCATCCCTTGCGTCGCTGATTCCCGTGCTCGGCGGGCAGGCCTATTATGATGATGTCGCGGACCTGACCTGGCTGACGAATGCCAATAATGGTTCGATGACATGGGCGGATGCCAACGCCTGGGCGGCGGGCCTGAACATCGATGGTGTCACCGGCTGGCGGTTGCCGAATACCAATCCCATCGATGGCAACCCGGCCAATGACAACCTTTATTCCTTCATCGGTAGCGAAGACCAAGGTTACAACATCAGCGTCCCGGGTACTTTGTATGGGGGTAGCCTGGCCAGCGAGATGGCGTACCTGTTCTATAATACTCTGGGTAACGCTGGTAAATGTGACCCATCGCCGGAGGATCCGGATGTGTGTGAACAACCGCCATCGAGCAGCTGGTTCACCAACAGGGATCCCTTTGATTTCCCGACTGCCGGTGGTGGCTTCTATGGTGGCGCCTACTGGTCTGCCACGGAGTACGAGCCCTCTCCCGGCAACGCGTGGGGCTTCTACTTCAGTACTGGTCTCCAAACCCCAGGCAAAATGACCGACGAATTCTATGCGTGGGCTGTGCAATCGGGCAATGTCGGCGCAGTTCCAATACCGGCAGCCCTCTGGCTCTTCGGCTCCGGCCTGCTGGGACTGGTCGGAATAGCCAGACGCAAGAAAGCGGCTTAACTCATATATAAGGATCTTCCCCTGGTTGAGTGAGTAACTTAATCGATTTAGACGAGACGCATTCCTTCTGATGGCCAAGGTTGTTGGCCGAATGAATTCGGCCCTACAGTTGGGTCGATTTCATTCGGTCAGCGGTATTTCATCGTATTTGAATCAAACTTGTAGGGTCGAATTCATTCGACCAGCGGTGTTCCACCCTCATTCAATAAGATCTGTAGGGTCGAATTCATTCGACCAACGGTATTTCATCGTCTATTCCAATCCAGGCCCGCTCGCAACGGGTTGGCAACGATCTACCGCGCAATCTGGCGAACATCCTCATCCTTGCTGGCAGCACGGACGTAAAAGGATGACGACCGCAGGTAACCGTGGTAATGCAATAGACTTGATGGTGCAGGGAATGACGCCCCCTGCGCAATGCGTCATAGGACATGGTGACCTCCTTGTCTCCAATGGCAATAATGGCTGTTGGCCGAATGAATTCGGCCCTACAACGGTAATCTTCCAACCCGTTTTGGCGAAGAGTCGTGAAATTAAAGGGCGTCAGGGCACAATCAATTCTATACATGTGACTAATAATTATTAGCCGAGCCATATGCTACTTTTAGCCAATATCAAGCCTTCACTTCAATGTGTACTCTATAATGATGATAATCTGCCAGCAGTTTGAAGACATCAGGCTGGTAAAAATAAATAACTTACGGTGGATCGCCATGAAGAAGTCGCAATTATTGGGTGCAATACTCGCGTGTTTGATGCCAGCCCTGATTATCGTATCACCAGCCGTGTTCGCCGATGAATCTGTCAATGAACACGAGAGGGGTCAGGATGTTGTCAATGCAAACGCCAAGCAGTGGGGTATGCCACCAAGATCCAGCCATTGGACTATCCCCCCCGTCAGCAAGCGATGGGGTGTCCCGCCGAGATCCAGCCACTGGACTATCCCCCCTGTCAGCAAGCGATGGGGTGTCCCGCCAAGATCCAGCCATTGGACTATCCCCCGATCAGCAAACAGTCTGAAATCTACCAGTGAGAGCGATAATTCCCCCGAGGCACAGGGTTGGACTCCGGGGCGCTGATTCCGGAATGCTGGCGAGTCCATGATCATGTTGGGCGGTCTTCCGGTCGCCTTTTTTTCCATTTGCAGGTCTGTATTCGGCTGTAATCGCAAGTTCACGGGGCAGGCGACTGGGTTAGCTGCTAAGCAGCGACTGGTGATCCTGCCTGAATAGAGAAATGTTCAATGCTTCTCTGCTAGAGTACCGGCAGGTAATTTGCGGACATTGAAATGACCAAGGTAGCAGTTGTTCAAAAAGCGCCCGTATTTCTGGATAAGGAAAGGACGATAGCCAGCGCGATCAGTTCGGTTAAAGAAGCGGCAAGCAGCGGCGCTGAACTTGTGATTTTTACCGAAGCATTTATCGCCGGCTATCCCGCCTGGATATGGCGCCTGAGGCCGGGAGGGGACTGGTCTGTTTCAGAAGAACTTCACTCGCGTCTGTTCCAAAACGCCGTCAACCTTTCAAGTGGTGACTTAACGCCACTCTATGATGCCGCAAGACTGCACAAAGTAACCATTGTATGTGGTATGAATGAACGCGGTAGCGACCTGAGTCAGGCAACACTTTACAACACCGTAATAGTCATCGGCCCGAATGGGACCTTGCTGAATCGTCATCGAAAATTGATGCCGACCAATCCGGAAAGAATGGTGTGGGGCTTTGGTGACGCATCCGGTTTGAACGTAGTTGATACTCCTGCCGGGCGAATCGGTACATTGATATGCTGGGAAAATTATATGCCTTTGGCGCGGTATGCATTGTATTCACAGGGTGTAGAGATATATATCGCTCCAACTTACGATAGCGGAGACGAGTGGCTTGGAACCTTGCAGCATATTGCGAGAGAAGGTCGTTGCTGGGTGGTGGGTTGCGGAAATCTGCTGAAGGGTAGTGATATCCCGAATGATTTCCCCGAAAAATCCAGACTTTACCCGGATAATGATGAATGGGTGAACGCGGGTGATTCTGTTGTCATTGCACCTGGCGGTGAGATCTGCGTTGGTCCCATGCGCGAAGCAGAAGGGATTCTCTATGGTGAGGTTGATCATGAACGTGCGGGTATTGCAAAACGAACACTTGATGTAGCAGGGCATTATTCGCGCCCTGATATCTTCAAGCTTCATGTAAACATCGAGCAGCAATCTCCAGTGGAATTTGAATAGTCAGGGCGGCTCTGATTGATTGGAATATTCCTGCCTCCCGCGGCACTTGTACTTCCATGTGCAGCGTCACTACGCTCCTTTGCCCAACCTGCGCGTTCTATATATGCTTCAGGTTCAAAGCAAGAAGAAGGCGACCAGAAGACCCAGGGCGGCACCTGCCGTATTCAGTGCCACATCATGCACCGTGCCAAAGCGGCCTGGCACCCTGGTCTGGCACCACTCCATTACAGCGCCAAATGCCACTGCAATGATCAAGGTGATGAGGAAACGATGAGTCCTGGACTGAATACCGTCAAGAGTCCATACCAATAGCAGCGCCAACACTCCATAGAAACAGACATGCAGTGCTTTTTGCACTAGAGTCGGTGTCGTTGCAATCAGCCGAAAGAAGCCAGAGTCATCAGGCTTGTGATGACCGGGTATGAGTGATACCAGCATCAGTACCGCCATGAAGCACAGGGTAATCGTAATACGGCTTGCAAGTGAGAGGCTGGTCATTGAGTGAGTTTATACTTTTCAGGAAGTGCACATTCACATGGTATACAAGGTGTCGGTGATGACTGGCGCATATTCCCGAATTCAGGCAGGATTTAGTGTAATCGAACCCTTTACTTGCTTTACTTCGTGATCTTCGCAGTGTTGACCAGCAGATCGAGAAATGCTTCGCAAGCGGCGATCGATGCGGTTTCTACCATGGTGTGATACCCGGTAGTGGGCACCTGCAGGGTGGTGCCGTGCACCAGGCCATTGGATGCGGCGGTGATACGGCCCATTTCGGTACTGCCCAGCGTTTTTGCAGGCTGTCCGCGGCGTGCAGCCTCGGTGTTTTTCTGGGTGATGAACACGTCCTTGAACGAGTAGGGAATGTCGAGTGTTTTGCAGGCCTGTTCGAGTTTTGCCGTGGTCTCTTTATTGAATTCAGCGTTGGCATCGCGCCAGCGCAGTACTACGCGTTGCCGGTCGGCGGATTCATTGTCGGGATAGGGACTGGTGTCCACGACGATGAGCTGGTTGGTGGAATTGCCAAACCGGCGAAACCATTCCAGTAAATAACGCCAGCTCTTGCCGGCCTCTTCCGATGCGGTAAAAAATGCAGTGCCCTGGTATCCAAGGCTGAACAAATGCACCAGGCAGGCCGTAGTCAGGACATTGTCGAGCTGCCCGACCAGCCGGCCATCTTCAATACTGAGCCGGTCCGTAAACGCAACCGGGGTGCCGGCGACCAGATGTTCCAGGCCGTCGATTTCGAAGATCAGGTTATTGCGGTATTCGCAGATATAGCTGCGTTTGATGACGCCGGATCCGTGGTAGGCGCCGGACCAGGGTTCATAAGCCGTCACCGGAGTTGATTCAAAACGCCCGGCTACCTTGTTCATCAGTTCTTCCGAAACCGAGTTACCCAGCAGATCGGAACGGCTGCCTGCCACGAAGGCGGCATACTGAAATTCATTCGGCCCGGTACAGACCAGACCGTGCCGGTCGATGTGCGCGGAGAACATGGCAGAGTCGGGATCATCGCCATGTGCCACCAGCAAACCTTCGTACCAGGTGACCCTGGCGCCGCGTTCTTCCAGGGCGCGTTGCAGCACTCTGAAGAATGAATGCTCCGCTCCGACCACCGATGGCTGTCTGATCAGTTCTTTCAGGTTATCAATAAACAGTTCGAATTTCATTGTGGTCAATTTCACGCCGGCAAGAGGAAGAAGTAATCGATTATGAGATTTTATCCGGGCTTGTCATGCTGGCGTTCGTCGCGGATATGCCGTGCGCCGGTCACCAGCCAGCCATCCTGGTCTTTCTCGAGCAGGATTTCGACCGTGTGAATATCCAGGAACTGTCCCTGTGCACCACGGGATGATCCTGTGGCGCTGCCCTGCAATTCGACGCGCGCCGTGTCGCCATCGATGTGTACCTGCGGGTCGTCCATGGCCAGTTCGAGTGCGGCAAGCGTTGCGCGGCCCCTCAGGATGTTCTGTACCAGTTCTTTGCGGCTGGTGATATCGATGATTCCATGGGCGGCATTGGTCAGGTCGTAACGCGTCTGTTCGCTGAATGCCTGACCAATCTGCCTGGCTTTTCTGGCCTGCTCAAGTGCAGTCTCCGCGGAGTGCACCTCGGCCAGGACGCGGATATCCTCCAGCTGCTGCAGGATTTTTTCCGTTTCACTGGAGCGCAACAATATCAGCGCAGCCAGTAACACGATGCCTGCCAGCAGAATATACCCGTAAGGTTTAAAGCGCATGAGTATTATCCTATCATGGCTGCGGGCCCGGCAGAGCGGGCACATCATCGCGTTGCCTGATGACCTGCACCGGCAGGATGGGGCTGTAGTGACCGGTCACAGTGGTGCGCTTCCCGCTCACAGGGGCGCTGCCGGAATGCGTTATACTGGTAATCTTGCTTGCAGGGCGGCATCACGCTCTCTCCGGCAGTAGTTGTCCCGCAAGCGCATGCTATTGAATATATCCCGAGGTAGATCCCATGCAATCCGGTCCGCGAGAAATCGTTACTCCCTTTCGTCCCATACCACTGGCTGTGCCTGAGGGTATGGCATCCAACGAGTTCTTCAACAGTACCGAAAACCTGAACGACCTGGCACACAACAACGGGCTGCTGGTGAATCCCGAGAACCTGTTGCTGTTCCGCAAGGCGCTGGGGCACAGCAGTGTGTTCGATACCTCGATTATCTACAACAGCTCGAATTGCATCCTCAATCCGCTGGGCCGGCCGGTGCGCCGTACGCAGGTTCCGGACACGGTAAAGCATGTGTGGAACCGCATGAACCAGGTGATTATCGATTACATGCTGGAACAGTTTCCCGATCCCGATGCACACCTGCTGCTGGCAGGCGAGGCAAGTCTCGATGCCACCTGGCCGCTGACGTCCAAGGGGGTGCCCAGTATTCGCATGCTGCATAATCATTTTATGGTGTTCAGCAAGGATGAACTCCGGAATGCGGTGCTGGCCGACCCGAAGGATCCCAATCTCACCGATGGCGGGCAGCACAGCCTGTTCGAGACCTACATGCACGATGTCTATCGCGAGTTTTTCAACAAGGCGCTGGACCTCGAGCTGCTTTGTCCGGTAGGGGACGCGGCCTCGCGTATCGAGTTGACCGGCTACCCGCAGGGACTACCGAGCTGGGAGATCCAGGGCGGGGGCGCGGCGCTCGAGGATATCCGCTTCTGGCAGGAATATGACGAGGTCCTCAAGGGTTTTATCGATTTTTACCGCACGTTTTTCAGCCAGGTGTCGACCCGTAATGCACCGATGCTGGATGATCTGTATTTTCCGGAGCAGGTCGAGAGCGTGCTGCTGTTCAACAACGACTTCCTGAAAACGGCGAAGAAAGTCCGCGACCGCTGCATCATCGATGCCGCTTACGCCAATGCCATTCGCTGGTTGCCGGCGTTCAAGCAGCTGATCTACCGTAACGATGCCGGCCGGCTGATTGTCACCATCAGCCCGAATTCCATCGGCAATGCCATTACCGAGCTGCTTGGGGTGGTAGTCAGGCGCGTGCCCGATGCCACGGCCTATGAGCGCTTCGAACCGCAACTGATCGCACATTTGCTCGAGATCCGGCGGCGCCTGGTCGAAGCGGATCTGGGCGAGGGGATCGAAACACCCTACTGGCCGCTGGTCTGAGGGCCGGTGACCTGTTAATTCAGGATGCCATACCACCGGTCGCGGCACGGGCCGGCGCGGCAGGCTAGACTTGTCCTCAGGACCATGCGATTCGTAACCCGCCCCATTGTGTGCAGACCACATCTATAACCCGATACACGGCAGACGGTGGTTCCTGCGTTTGGGCGCCGCGGCGGCACTGTACTCAATCACCGGGGCGCAGCGGGTACGTGCCGTGCAAAGCGTGGTGAATGACAGCCATGCCGGGTGCAGCAACCCGGCGCTGAGCCTGTTTCTGTGCGGTGACGTGATGACGGGGCGTGGCATCGATCAGATCCTGCCACATCCCGGTAAGCCGCAGCTCTACGAGAGTTATGTGCGGAATGCCCGCTACTACGTCAAGCTGGCCGAGCACAGGAACGGACCGGTCGCCACGCCGGTTGACTTTGCCTATCCGTGGGGCGCTGCATTACCGGAGCTGGCGCGGCTGCGTCCCGACGTGCGCATCATCAACCTGGAGACCGCCGTCACCGCCAGCGACGACTATCTGCCCAAGGGAATCAACTATCGCATGCACCCGGCGAATATCGGTTGCCTGGAAGCGGCGGGTGTGGATTGCTGCGTACTGGCCAACAACCATGTGCTTGACTGGGGCGTTGCCGGGCTGGCGGAGACATTGGCGACACTGGACGCGGCGGGCATCCGGCATGCGGGTGCGGGGCGCGAACACGAGCAGGCCTGCGCCCCGGCGCTGATAAGAGTGGCAGGCAAGGGCCGGGTGGTGGTGTTCGCCTGCGGGACCGGGACCAGTGGCATCGACAGGGACTGGCTGGCGTCGGCGCAGCGGCCTGGTGTGAACCTGTTGCCTGATCTCTCGCAGGCGACGGTCAGTATGCTGACCGATCAGGTGCGGCGGGTGAAGCGCACGGGTGATATCGTAGTCGTCTCGATCCACTGGGGTGGTAACTGGGGTTATACGGTGCCGCCTGCGCAGCGTGACTTCGCCCATGCCCTGATCGATGTGGCAGGTGTCGACGTGGTCCATGGTCACTCCTCCCATCATGTCAAGGGGATCGAGGTCTATCACGGCCGGCCGGTCCTCTACGGTTGCGGCGACTTTCTTACGGACTATGAAGGCATACCCGGCCATGAGAATTACCGCGACGATCTCGGTTTGATGTACTTCCCGTGCCTGGATCCGGCAAGCGGATGCCTGCTTGGCTTCACAATGACGCCGACCCGGCTGAAGAACCTGCGCATCAACCGCGCCTCGCAGGACGAGGCGGAATGGCTGGTGGACGTGCTCAACCGGGAAAGCAAGCGGTTCGGTACCCGCGTAACACTCGATGAGGACCGGCGGCTCGTGTTGCACTGGAACAGCGCGGTTTGAGCCTTTCCATACCGATTCGGCATGTAAAATGTCCCGGCAAAAAATGTACCATCTGTAGGAGCGGCCTCCCGGCCGCGATGGGGGTTCCCTGACAATCGCGCCGAAGGACGGCGCTCCTACAGTGGCTTTTATGACCGCCTGTGGGAGCGGCCTCCCGGCCGCGATGGGGTTCCCTGACAATCGCGCCGAGGACGGCGCTCCTGCAGGTGGTTCTACGAAACATGCTGATGCACAGGTTAGGCGACAAAGGTACCGTGCCCGACAATAGAATCTATTCTGTACACCAGGCCACCAGGTGAGTTTTATTTTTTCCTGTTCCAGGGCTTCCGCCGCTGCCTGATTTTCATTGACAGTAACTCCGCTCGTCGCCAGAACCATTCAAGTGCGCGCATGTGCCAGCTGCGCTGTTGCCATTCGCTGTAGCTGTATTCGCGGCTGTTGGCGAAATCATCCCTGAATATGTCAGCGACCGTTGCGGCCGTGTCTGGATCGTCGATCTCCTGGTTGGCCTCCAGGTTCCATTGCAGGTTCCAGCGATCGTAATTACTGGAGCCGATGGTCACCCAGTTGTCGCAGAGTACCGTCTTGGCGTGGAAGAAACGCGGTATGTATTCGTAGATGCGGATCCCGTTCTTCAGCAGTCGGCCATAGTAACGGTGACTGGCATGGCGCGCGCCCGGGTGGTCGGTAACGGGGCCGGGCAGCAGCAGGCGGACATCGACCCCGGCCCGGGCGGCGCGCCTGAGTTTTCTGCGGATACTCCAGGGAGGGATAAAATACGCGGTCGCAAACCAGATGCGTTGTCTGGCGCGTTGCATGTGCCCGAGCAGCGAGCGCTGCATACCCATCCGGCGGCGGGCCTCGTTGACAGTCAGCCGGCCTGGCTGGCCATTGGAAACAGTCAGTGGTGTCACGACCGGCAGCGTCAATGGCTCGGCGGCATATTTATTCCAGCTTTCCGTGAAGAGCTCTTGCCAGTCACCGAGCACCGCTCCCTGAATCTCGAGCATGGTCTCGCGCCAGCGCATTTCGGGTTGGCGGGGTGCGTCAACCGCGTCGGTGATCGCGGTGCCGCCTGTATAGGCAAGTTTGCCGTCGACCAGCAACAATTTGCGATGATCACGATACAGGCTGCGCGGGGTCCGCTGCCAGAAGATCCTGTACAGGTTGTACAAAGTGCTGTGCGAGGCCAGCGGGTTGTAATACACCATTTGAATGTTCCGGTGTACCAGCCGGTCGCGATCGCGCCGCTGCAACCCGATGGCGCCATAATCATCGAACAGCAGGTAGATGCGAACCCCGCGCTTTGCCGCCGCCAGCAGGGCACCAATAAAGCGGTCCGCGACGACGCCGGATGCAATCAGGTATATCTCCAGCAATATATACTGCCGGGCCGAGTCGATGGCCGTGAGCATACGTGGAAAGAATGCCGCGCTGTCGATCAGGATTTCGAAACGGTTGCCTTCCCGCTGCGGGAAACGGTAATCCCGGGATGTGCTCAGGTTACCTGCCATAACCGCCAGGCATACTCACTCATGCCAGTTGCCCTTGCCTGTCAGGAACCTGCTCACGATTTTCATGCGGCGCTCGGTTTGACGATCCATGAAGGGATGACCCAGTTCCGGATCCCGCAACACCGCGGCGCCTTGGCTTTCTGCCGCATCAAGCAGTGCCCGGCTTGCCTTCGGTTTGACGACCCGATCGCCGGCGCCGGCCATGACCAGGAGCCTTCCAGTATCCCGGGGTAAATTGGCGACTGGGTCGTGCTCGGCGGGGCATCCATAATCCGATAAGGTGCCGGGGGTCGAGTCGATCACAATGGACATTGCTCCCGACTGGTTACGCAGCGCATTCAGCAGCACAATCCCGCCGAATGACATGCCATAGAATGCCCGCTCGCGATAGGATTGCCGGTCGAGGTGTTCAATAATCACCCGGTAGTCGTGCAGTATTGCCTTCAGCCGGCGCTTGCCCTCTGATCTGCCATAGCCACGGTAATCGAAAATATAGACGTCATATCCCTGGTCAGCGAAGCGGTCGAAACGCGCGATGATCTGATCGGCCAGCATGGCATTTCCCTGGGCAACCAGCAAGTAGCCCCTGGCGGGTCGCTCCCCGTCCCCGGAATGCGTTGCCCTGAGTTTGTAGCCGCGCAGGACACGGCCATCTGTACTGGTAATGGCGACATCTTCAATATCGGGAATCCACTCAACACGCGCGGAGTCCGCCGCTCCGGCGGCAGAGTTCCACAGCCAGAAGACGAACGCTTCCTTGACTCCGCAGATAGCATCTTCCAGGCCTGATTTCCCGGGTTCGGCGTGACACGGGGTGCCATAGTGGCAGGCGCACACCAGAATAACCATGGCAATGTGTCGATGCAGGAATGGCCGCACTGCGCGCCTCCCGGGAACCTGACAGGGCTTGATTGTCATTGAGTGCCGGCGAGCCGCAGTGGCACCCTGACACCTCATTGTAAGCGCATGCGCCGCAAAGTGCGCACGGGGTATTCCGCGCGTGTGTTACGATCAGCCTGTACTGGTTCCATTGGGTCACGCAAGGGGCGATGATGAGCCGGCAAGCAAGTGAGGATAACCCGGGTGATATCATGGATGCACCCGGCATGCTGCTCACGGTCGTCCGGGAGCTGACTGCCGAAGCCCGTCCGGGCCATGCGCACCCCACGGTCACACTCGACAGTGCACTGGCGCATGACCTCGGGCTGGACAGCCTGGCACGCATGGAGCTGCTGGGCCGTATCGAAAAGCGCTTCGCCATCACGCTGCCGGAACGGGTATTCAGTGACGCGGAAACGCCACGCGATTTATTACGCGCCGTGCAGGGCGCAGGCGTTGCAAGCCAGCCCGTCGAGTTGCCCGCTCCGGGCGAATTGACCCTGGGCAGCGCAGAAGCTGCGCCGCAGAGCGCGACGACACTGGTTGATGTACTGCAATGGCATGTGCAGAGCCATCCGGACCGGGTCCATATTGTCTTTTACAGTGATGCGAAGGAGGGCGATACCCTCACGTACCGGCAGCTCCGGGATGGCGCAGCGGCGCTGGGTGCCGGTTTGCAGCAGCATGGTTTACAGCCCGGCGAATGCGTCGCCATCATGTTGCCGACCGGCAAGGAATACTTCTTCAGCTTTTTCGGGGTCCTGCTGGCCGGGGGCATCCCGGTTCCCGTCTACCCGCCGGTACGGCGCACCCAGATCGGGGAGCATCTGCGCCGTCATGCCGGCATATTATCCAATTGCCGCGCCACCCTGCTGGTGACCGTTCAGGAAGCGAAACACGTCGCGCAGCTGCTCAAATCGCAGGTGCCGACACTGCGCAGCTATTGCGACTCCGGAAGAACTCTTGCAAGATATGGACGCATTGATCATGCCGGCGCGCGGGGCGCAGGATATCGCCTTTCTGCAATATACCTCCGGCAGTACCGGCAATCCCAAAGGCGTGATACTGACGCATGCCAATCTACTGGCCAATATCCGGGCCATGGGGACGGCGCTACAGGTCGACAGCTCCGATGTATTTGTCAGCTGGTTACCGCTTTATCATGACATGGGACTGATCGGGACCTGGCTGGGCAGTCTTTACTATGCAGCCTTGCTGGTGGTGATGTCACCGCTGGCGTTTCTCGCGCGTCCCCGGCGCTGGTTGGAGGCCATCCACCGCTATGGCGGCACGCTGTCAGCGGCGCCCAACTTCGGTTACGAGCTGTGCCTGCGGCGCATCGAGGAACCTGATTGCGCCGGTCTCGATCTCGGCTCCTGGCGTGCCGCCCTGAACGGCGCCGAGGCTGTCAGCCCTGACACCATGTTGCAATTCCATGCGCGTTTCAGTAAATGCGGATTGCGCGAGCAAGCGCTCATGCCGGTCTATGGTCTGGCGGAGTGTTCCGTCGGGCTGGCCTTCCCCAGTCCCGGCAGCGGCATGCGCATCGACCGGCTCCAGCGGGAACCCTTTATGCGTTCCGGCCGGGCCATTCCTGCGGCGGCTGCGGATGCCAATGCGTTGCGCTTCGTGGCCTGTGGCCAGGCGCTGCCCGGTCATCAGATACGCATTGTTGATCCGGCCGGCAGGGAACTCCCGGAGCGCCAGGAAGGGCGGGTCCAGTTTCGCGGTCCGTCCACTACCAGCGGCTATTTCCGCAATCCGGAGCAGACGGCCCGACTGTTCAACGGTGACTGGCTGGATTCCGGTGACCTGGCCTATATGGCCGGCGGCGACTTGTATATAACCGGGCGCAGCAAGGACGTCATCATCCGCGCCGGGCGTAATATTTATCCGGAAGAACTGGAGGAGGCCGTGGGTAATATCCCGGGGATACGCAAGGGGCGGGTGGCGGCCTTTGCCAGTAACGATCCCGGCTCGGGCACGGAACGCCTGGTGGTCATGGCGGAAACCCGGGTGCAAGATTCCGGGGAGCTGGAACAACTGCGGACCAGGATCAACGCGATTGCCACCGATCTGGTCGAGGCGCCACCCGATGCCGTGGTCCTGGCGCCGCCGGGTACGATCCTCAAGACCTCCAGCGGCAAGATCCGGCGTGCGGCAAGCAGTGAACGCTACGAAAGCGGGCGGATCGGCAAGTCACAGCAACCGGTTTTCTGGCAGCTTGCGAGGTTGTCACTGGCGAGTTTGCGGCCGCTCCTGCGGCGTACCCGCCAGACCTTGTCCGCAAGCCTGTTCGGGCTGTACGCACGGGCGCTGTTCTGGTTGATCGCTCCGCTAACCTGGCTGCTGGTGGTCTTGCTGCCATACCCGGCCGGGCGCCGGCTTGCGATGCGCGCCGCCGGACGCACGCTGGCATGGGTCACCGGTACACCACTCAAGGTCCAGGGCCTGGACCAGTTGCCGCCGCACGACCAGCCGTGTGTATTTGTCGTCAATCACGCCAGTTATCTGGATGGTCCTGTACTGATGGCGGCGTTCGACCGCCAGTTCAGTTTCGTGGCGAAGGCGGAACTGCGGCAGCGCTCGGTTCCCCGGTTGTTTTTACGGCGCATCCAGGCAGAGTTTGTCGAGCGCTTTGATCAGCAGCAGGGGATCGTCGATGCGCGGCGCCTGGTTGGCCTGGCGCAGCGTGGCCAGTCGCTGTTGTTTTTCCCCGAAGGGACCTTTACCCGGGTAACGGGCCTGCAGCCCTTCCATATGGGTGCCTTCGTGGCCGCCGCAGAGGCGCAGGTGCCGGTGGTGCCCATTGCCATCCGCGGTACCCGTTCCATATTACGGTCAGATTCCTGGTTCCCGCGTCGTGGCGCCATTACGGTCACGATCGGCAAGCCGGTCTATCCGGATCGCGTTGGAGCACAAGCAGCGACGAGTCCCTGGGCGGTTGCCGTGGAACTGCGTGATGCTGCACGCAGTCACATCCTGGCCCATTGCGGCGAACCGGAACTGGAATACGGGAAGCTGTTCATATAGCGCAGTACGGGAACCGGGTGTGATTGATATGCGTGTGCCGTGGCGTTTCCATGACCGCCGGTTATTGTGCATACTGAGCCCTACGACAGGCTCGTTTCACCAACTTCACAGGTAAAATCATGACAGAGTCGCCACAGGATGTCGCATCCGATCCGGGTGAGGAGAATCTTGATCCGGTAGTTATCAGCCAGCAGCAGTTCGACAGGGCGGCTGCCTGCATCAAGGGTATGAAGGCTGGCCTGTTCGACTTTCTGAAGCAACCGAAACGCGCTGTAATAATAAATTTCCCGGTTGAACTGGATGATGGATCGGTGCAATCGTTCCGGTGTTTTCGTGTCGTGCATAACCGCGTCTTCGGACCGGGCAAGGGCGGGATCCGGTATCATCCCGATGTCAGCCTGGAAGAAGTGACGTCGCTGGCTACCCTGATGACGTGGAAATGTGCGCTGGTGAATATACCGTTCGGCGGCGCCAAGGGTGGTGTCATCTGTAACCCGAAGGAACTCAGTCAGGCGGAATTGCGGCGTATTACCCGGCGTTTCACCGCCGAACTGGTCGATGTCATCGGCCCGAATACCGATATACCCGCGCCCGACCTGTATACCAGCGAACAGACCATGGCCTGGATGTACGATACCTATGACTGGTTACATCACGGCATGAACAACCGCCCGGTGGTCACCGGGAAACCCATCGATCTGGGTGGATCACTGGGTCGGGTCGAGGCGACCGGGCTGGGCTGTGTCTTCGCGACGGAGCGGTTTCTGACCAAGGCCCTGATACCCGAGCAGCAGGAAATTGCCGGAGCAAGAATCGCCATTCAGGGGTTTGGCAATGTTGGCTCGGTCGCCGCGCAGGAATATTTCCGCCGCGGCGCACGCATCGTCGCGGTGAGTGACAGCCAGGGGGGCATATACAGCGAACAGGGGATTGGATCCGGATGACGTCCTGAAATTCAAGCAGGAGAACGGCAGGGTTGTCGGTATGCCCGATACCCTGACCATCACCAATGACGAATTGCTGCATGTTGACTGCGATATTCTCGTGCCGGCCGCGATCGGTAACCAGATTCGCGGCGATAATGCTGCGGGCATCAAGGCCCGGCTGGTGGTGGAGGCGGCCAACAATCCCACCACGCCGGCGGCGGATGATATTCTGCTGCAGCGGGGCATCCATGTGTTGCCGGATATCCTCGCCAATGCCGGGGGCGTCACTGTCAGCTATTTCGAGTGGGTGCAAAATCATGCCAATGAACAGTGGGATCTCGATGAGATCAATGAGAAGCTGAAACACAAGATCTACAAATCGGTTGATACGGTATTTTCCCGCTGGCAGTCTTTTGTGGTTGGTACGGAGCTGCCGGGTGCCGAGACGCCATGCACGGATGGGTCCGCGCTGTCACTGGATTTGCGCACCGTTGCCCTGGTTGCGGCAATCGAACGGGTCGCCGGTGCGACACTGATGCGGGGTATCTGGCCGTAATGCCGGTAACAATCATCTCAACAATGACGGCGGGAACTGACAAGGGTTGACAAAATGAGCTGGCTTTACGGATTGAAACGGGTAGTGGAAAACAAATGGTACTGGTCGGCACTGCTGGCCCTGGGCCTGTCCATGGAAGCTGTCGCGCTACTTTACCAGCATGGATTCAAGGAGGATCCCTGCGTCCTGTGTATCCAGGTGCGGCTCTGGGTGCTGTGCCTGATCGTGGTGGCGCTGCTTGCGCTGGCGGTGCGGCGTACGTGGTTTTACCGGCTTGCACAGCTACTGACAATTGTCATTTTCGCCGGACTGCTGGAGCGTTCCTGGCAACTGTTAGGTACCGAGCGCGGATTTTTGTACGGTGATTGCGGATTCGACCTGGGTCTGCCGGCCTGGCTTGCACTGGATGAATGGTTTCCAGCCGTGTTCCGTGTCGAAACATCCTGTGGATATACACCCGAGCTGTTATTTGGCATTACCATGGCGGAAGCCCTGCTGGTCATGTCCGGCGTGTTGCTGTTGGCCGCCCTGGTAATCATGGCTGCGTCATTCGCGAGACACGCCGATTAGCTTCAATTCCTCACAGTTCGGTTTCTTTCTGGGACCGGTCGTATTTGCCCTGCTGCGGTTTATACCTGATTTTCCGTCCGCAAGCGTGGCCAATATGGCCGCGGTGGCCGGCCTGATGGTGGTGTGGTGGATCTTTGAAGCGCTGCCGCTGGCGGCGACCGCGCTGGTGCCGCTGGTGCTGTTTCCCGCGCTCGGCATCTCGTCCGGAAAGGAGGTGGCCGCGGTCTACATGAATTCCACCATCTTCCTGTTCATCGGCGGTTTTGTGCTGGCACTGTCCATGCAGCGCTGGAACCTGCATACGCGCATCGCCCTGCGTGTAATCGGCTGGTTCCATGGCAGTGCGCGCTTCATGGTGCTGGGTTTTATGGTGACCAGCGCGGGCTTGTCGATGTGGATATCGAACACGGCAACCGCCACCATGCTGCTGCCCATCGGCCTGGCGGTCTACGCGCGCACCGCCGACCAGCTCGATGAGCGGCACCGGCAGGGCCTGCTGACCGCCATGATGCTGGGCATTGCCTATGCCTGCTCCATCGGTGGTGTTAGCACCCTGATAGGCACGCCACCCAACCTGGCCATGCAGCGTATTTTCGCGATTACCTTTCCGGCGGCACCCGAGATCACCTTTGCCCAATGGTTGATATTCGCGTTACCGTTATCTGCCGTGCTGCTCGTTAGCTGCTGGCTGGTGATTGCCTGGCGCTATACCGGCAGGGGATTTTCCACGTTGCGGTTTTCCAGCGATGACATTCACGCAGCGCAGGACAAGCCAATGAATTATGAGGAGAAGGTGGTTGCGGTGGTGTTTGCGCTCACGGCACTGGCCTGGATGTTTCGCACGGACATCATCATCGGCGAGCTGGTCATTCCGGGCTGGTCGAACCTGTTTGCCAACGCAGGGCTGGTCAATGACGGGACCGTTGCAGTCGCCGCCGCCCTGGCGCTGTTCAGCATCCCGTCCCGGGACAGGTCGCAGTACACGCGTATTGCAGATAATGAAGTCATTGCCCGGCTGCCCTGGAATATCGTGCTGTTATTCGGCGGCGGATTCGCGCTGGCCATGGGGTTTACCGCCAGTGGCCTGGCTAAATTCATTGGTCAGCAGTTTATCGACATGCAGACGCTGGATCCGATGGCACTGGTGGCGGGGGTATCAGCCAGCGTCGTTTTTCTCACCGAGGTGACCTCGAATACAGCAACGGCCGAGATGCTGCTGCCGCTGGTCGCATCGGTCGCGCGGGCGATAGATATCAACCCGCTGTTACTGATGATACCGGTGACGCTGTCGGCATCGATGGCGTTCATGATGCCGATTGCCACCCCGCCGAATGCAATTGTTTTCGCATCCGGCAACCTGAAGATTCGGGATATGATCACGACGGGGTTCATCATCAATCTGGCTGCGATTGGCATGATCACGCTCGCAACCTGGTTCATCGCGGTGCCGGTTTTCGGGATCGACGTCGAGCGTATGCCGGCCTGGGCAGGGTAGCTGGCTGGTACGGATTCTGCTGCGCTTAATCCGGGCTATGGAATAATGGTAAATCGCTACAGCCGGAAAAGCAGGTTCCTTCTCTCCCCCGGGAGAAAAACAGGATGAGGCGACAAATAAAGACAGTAACTTTATTGACCCCCTCTCCCCAGCCCTCTCCCGGAGGGAGAGGGGGTATATATGCCAGGGAAGCGCAGATGTATTGAAATATTCCTGTCATCGCGCGCGCAGGTGCCGGGGTTGTTGGGTGGGGGTGGGTAATTGCCCAGGGTATACCAATATGCGTAGGTTGGGCAAAGCGGAGCGTGCCCAACATTTTGGTCCGCCATGTTGGGCACGTCGCTACGCTCCTTTGCCCAACCTACGCAAGGCCAGGCTGTAAGAAAATGTATTATTTTGGCAGCGTGCCCAACAATTTGTTCCGCCATACCGGGCACGTCGCTACGCTCCTGTGTCCAACCTGCGCAGGAACAACTTGACCGGTTTCCCGGTCTCACCTTTATCTGCCTCGCGCCACACTTGCACATCCTTGTGCATCGTCCATGCAATCGTCACAATGACGAATTAATCAGACCTCAGCCCCTGGAAGAGGTCGCCTTGTGAACAACGGGAGTTCCCTGTGCACTTCGAAATAGCCGATATCACGGTCTCTGTCTGGATGTTGCTGGCCTGGGGCGGGCTGGTCGGGTTTGTCTTCTCAACCGTGGGCGCAGCCGGCGGTATCCTTGCCTCAGTGGGGCTGATTTCGGTTTTCGGCCTGCAGGATCCCAATCTGGTCAAGCCGATGGCCCAGGCCCTGACACTGGTGACACCCCTGATTGCAGTGCCCCTGTACATGCGCCAGTGCCGTGTGGTTTACCGGCTGGCGTTTCTGCTGGGTGCGGGCGGCGTGCTGGGCGCGCTGCTGGGTAGCAGTATTTCCGTGAATCTGCTGTCCGACATGTCGGTGTTCAAACCCGTGTTTGCCGTGCTGGTATTTTTCATTGCCGCCCAGCTTGCCTGGCAAATAGTGCGCACCAATGCCGCAACGGCCGTGCTCACCCGGACGATGCAGGCGGCAGAGAACTTCGAGCGCCACGTGAAAAGCGGCGGTGACCTGTGTGATATGGGCGTGGAATGCATGCAGGCATCACTGCGCCGCTTCGCATTCCGGTTTGGCGCCGAAGAATTCGGTTTTAACCCCTGGCTGCCGTTTTTCACCGGTATGGGCATTGCGGTATTATCCTCCGCGCTGGGTGTTGGCGGCGGGTTTTTGCTGGTGCCGTTCATGAGTATCGTGATGCGTCTGCCGATGTACGTGATTGCGGGTACCTCGGCATTGGCAATTGCAATTCATTCGATCACCTCGATCAGCAATTACGTGCGCCTGGGTATCGAACTGGACTACCCGCTGCTGGGCATCCTCATGACCGGTGTTGTGGCAGGCTCTGTCATCGGGCCGGCGGTGAGCAAATATATTCCCGAAAACGGCCTGCGCGCGTTTTTATGTATTGTGCTGGTGCTGATCGGACTGCGTTATGCAGGAGTTTACTAGCATGTATCACCGGCTGCGCGGGTGCCTGCCTGTGACTGCAGGCAGCGATGCGATTGCAACACATACTGCAATGACCGGCGCTATTGACACAAGTCCGGGTATATGAGCGATACTGCCGACAAGTTGAATTGATGGTGTACTGACCGATGACTTTTTCCCTTGCTCTATTACAGGAGATGATTGTCGCTGCCGCGCGGGAGGAGCTGCTGCCGCGTTTCGCACGGGTAGAGCGTATGCACAAGCGTGACGGGAGTGTACTTACCGAGGCCGACCTGGCCGTGCAGGAACGGCTTGCACGGCAATTGCAGCAGCAATGGCCGGAGACGGTATTTCTTGGCGAGGAGATGACGCCTGCCGAGCAGGCTGGATTGCTGGCGGCGGATGTACCGGTGTGGTGTCTCGATCCGCTGGATGGTACCAGCAACTTCGCCACCGGCATTCCCTATTTCTGCACGTCGCTGGCCCTGATACAGCAGGGCGGGGTGCAGCTGGGTATCGTCTATGACCCGGTGCGCGACGAGTGCTTTGCCGCCGGCAGTGGCCAGGGCGCGTTTCTGAATAACAGGCCACTGACAGCGCCTGAATCGGGACTTGAACTTGGGCAGACAACTGCCCTGATAGACTTCAAGCGCCTGGACAGGCCGCTTGCCGTGCGCCTCGTCAGTGACATCCCGTATGCCTCGCAACGCAGCTTCGGATCAGTGGCGCTGGACTGGTGCTGGCTGGCTGCGGGACGCAGTCATATCTATCTGCATGGGCGTTCGAATATCTGGGACTACGCAGCCGGTAATTTTATTTTTCATGCAGCTGGCGGTTATTCCACAACACTGACAGGTGAACCTGTCTTCGCTCGTACGCTGACGCCGCGCTCGTCGGTTGCTGCCGTTGACGCAGCGTTGTTCGCAGCCTGGACCCGGTGGCTGGGTGTCGACGTAATGCCGTGAATTAACTTTGGTCAGAACTTCTGTTCCCCGGGCGGTGTCGGCAGTGGCGTAGTTATGGCGGTGATCGGGATGATCAAGAAGGTCATCGCCAGGTAATACATGCCCGGCAAAGGCCGGTGAAAACCCTGGTGGTGCGCATCATCAGGGTTTTTTTATGCCCGCATGGCGTGCGCCGGTGGCTCAGCCCTGCATCCTGCAGGCCGGGACTCCCCGGTTCGATGCATTTTCCGGGATTTTGGACCTGCGCCGCGGTGCGTGTGGTATCGTTTGCCCGGGGAAGTTCCCTCACGCACAGGAGGATCAGTACAGTGACAAACAAGACGATAAAATACAGCGGTGTATTAATGGCTGCGGCCGGTATGCTGCTTGCCGGCGCGGCAAGCGCATTCGATATGGGCAATATGATGAATCCATCCAAGTGGGGGGGTGGCGGTAATGATCGCGATGATGATGACGACTATTACGGCGGCGGTCCCGGCTATGGTTACGGCGGTGGTCCCGGTTACGGTTATGGCGGGGCGCCCGGTTACGGCGGTGGTCCCGGCTATGGCTATGGTGGAGCGCCCGGTTACGGCGGCGGTTACGGTGGCAATCCCGGCTACGGTTATGGCGGGGCGCCCGGCTACGGGGGCAGTCCCGGCTATGGTTATGGCGGAGCGCCCGGTTACGGAGGCAGTCCCGGCTATGGCAGTGCCCCGACTCCGACCTATGTTGCTCCCGGTGCAGATTCCGATGCCGAAAAAATCAGGAAACTGGAACAGCGCATCAAGCAGCTTGAGCAACGCAACTAGCGTTCTGTCATTCACAGCATCGGCAACCCGCGGTTGGCAGTCCTGTATCCAATATACACAGCACATTTGCCGAATATTGCGCGCATGAGACCTGCTGTGGAATGGGCTACACTGGAGCACGGCGTGGTTTAGTAAACGGTGCAGCCGGCATGGCGCTTGTAGGTCTGATCAGTGATATACACGCAACCCCCGCCCCGGTGGCGGAGGCCCTGTCGATATTTCGCCGGGAAGGGGTGGAGCACATCCTGTGCGCCGGGGACATCGCCGGCTATGGCGAGCGCCTGGATGAAACCGTGGCACTGCTGATAGACAGCGGTTGCCGGACTATCCGCGGCAATCATGAAATGATGCACCTGGAACAAGCCGGAGAGGATGCAGACACTCCGACACTGCGGTATCTCCGGGAGTTACCCGCGACACTGGATGTCACCATAGAAGGGAAGCGTCTTTACATGGTGCACGCGCGGCCGCCTGATGCCTGCAATGGCGGTATCAAGTTGCTGGACCAGCAGGGCGAGCCGCTGCCTGACCGGCTCGCGCTATGGACGGAGACCCTGCGCAGCTGCGCCTGTGATGTACTGGTGGTCGGGCATACCCACCAGGTTTTCGCCGCGCAGTTGGGGCGTATCCTGGTGGTGAACCCGGGCAGTACCGCATTCAATCATACCTGCGCGATATTGCGCTTGCCGGAGATGAGCGTCGAGGTATTCGCGCTGTCCGGCAAGACGCCGCTCAAGACCTGGAACTGGAGCGAGCATGTTATCTACGGGGAATAGATAGTGTTAATATCCAGAGCACTGATATCCGTTTAACGAAACCCATAAAAACCATGCATATTGAATTTTACGGTGCCACCGGTGGCATAACGGGTTCCTGCCATATACTGCGCGTCAATGATCAGCTGATCCTGCTTGATTGCGGACTGATCCAGGGGCGCAGGGAGGATGAGGCAAATAACCGGAAACCATTTCCGTTTGCGCCCGATGAAATCAGCGCTGTTGTGCTCAGTCACGCGCACATCGACCACTCGGGACGTATCCCGCTGCTGGTCAGGCAGGGTTACAGTGGCCCGATCTATGCCCAGCGCGCGACCTGTGACCTGTGCAAAATCATGCTGCAGGATGCGGCGTACCTGCAGGAACGTGATGCGGAATACGAGAACAAGTGGCGCAAGCGGAAAAAGAAAGCGCTGATCGAGCCACTGTACACAATAGAAGACGCCCGTCAGGTGTTTGAAAATCTGGTGGGCCTGCGTTACCGGGAAAAAACCGAAATTCTTCCGGGTATCAGCATCCGTTTCCAGGATGCCGGTCATATTCTGGGTTCATGCAACGTCGAGGTCTGGCTGAGCGAGAATGGCAAGGAGCGCAAGGTCGTCTTCAGTGGCGATCTGGGCCAGTACGACTCGCCGATCCTGAATGATCCTGCCGTTATCGAGGAGGCTGATCATGTCCTGGTTGAGAGTACCTACGGGAACCGGCGGCATCGCGACCGGCAGGACACCCTCAGTGAAATCGGTGACATAATCAGTGCTGCACGCCACGAGCGCGGCAATCTGCTGATTCCTGCCTTCGCGGTCGGTCGTACCCAGGAAATTCTCTATTACTTCGGAAAATACTACGATGAATGGGAACTGGATCGCTGGGAGGTATTTCTCGACAGCCCCATGGCCATCAAGGCAAGCAAGGTCTACTGGGACTATCCGCAGTTGTATGACGAGGAGGCCACCAAGCTGCGGCACGAAGTCAATGAAATGCCGCACTTGAGGAATTTGCATATCAGTGAATCGTCGGAAGACTCGATGGCGATCAACCAGATCAAGAGCGGCGCCATTATAATCGCGGCCAGTGGTATGTGTACCGGCGGCCGCATAGTGCATCACCTCAGGCATAATATTTCGCGCAAGGGCGCCCATGTCATGATCGTCGGCTACCAGGCATTTGGTACCCTGGGCCGCAAGCTCGTGGATGGCGTACCTGTTGTCAGGATATACGGCGACGAGTACCCGGTACGCGCGAAAATACACACCGTCGGTGGCCTGTCGGCGCACGCTGACATCGATGATCTGATGCGCTGGATGGGCAACTTCCGCAACAAGCCCCGGGTGCATGTCGTGCACGGCGGACCGGAATCCAAGGCGGCGTTCCGCGACAAGCTCGAACACGACCTGGGGCTGAATGCCGATATCCCCGAACCCGGTGACCGGCTGGAATTGTAAGGGAAATGAGATGTTACGGTCGGGCTTGCGGTCGCCGCAGACATCCTGAGAGTATCGCTTCATGCGCGAGATGATTACCCTACGCACCGGCCGGCGTGAAGAACTTGTAGATATAACGGACCAGGTCAAGGCCATAGTGCAAAAGAGCGGCGTACGGGACGGGCTGGTGAGCGTATATGCACAGGGTGCTACAGCGGCAACGATGATCCAGGAGAACTGGGACGAGAGCGTGCAGACCGATGTCATACAGTTTCTCCAGAAACTCATTCCCAGGGGCGTATGGCTGCATGACGCGCAGGACGGCAATGGAGATGCGCATCTTAAATCAGGCTTTGTCGGACCTTCCGAGACCATTCCTGTAATTAACGGCGAGCCGGGCCTGTCCACATGGCAGAATATCTTCTTTTGCGAGTTCGACGGACCGCGCGCGGAGCGCAGGGTGATTTGCACCGTCCTGTCGGATCGCTAGGTGCATGCGCCTCGATTGCACACGCACTGAAAAGCACGCCGCCATGACTGCGGGCAGGGCGCAGGAAAATTGATGCGCAGGGTCAGCCCGGCAATTCCGTCAACAATCTCCACTGCGGCGGCCAGTGACACATCGCGTCAGCTTGTCTATGAGCTGATCAGCGGCGCCAGCGGACTCGTCCTGGCGGTGTTCATGTGGGGCCACATGTTCCTGGTCGGTTCGATCCTGTTTGGCCAGCGCGGTTTCGACTGGCTGGCCGGCGGGCTGGAGGCGTCTACATCGCCCAGCCGACGATTGTCGTCATCCTGGCGCTGTTCCTCGTTCATGCGGTCTTTGCCAGCCGCAAGATTCCCGCCCAGCTGCGCGAACGCCGGGAAATGTTTGCCCTGGCGCGCCGCCTGCGTGCCGCGCCGGCCGACTGGCCCGGTGTCACGCCGGGCGATCCCCGGTTGCGGCCGCACCTCGAATCGTGGCTGTGGATCTGGCAGGTGCGTACGGGCATGGTGATGCTGGTGCTGGGCAGTTTTCATCTGATCCTGATGACACTGGATATCTTCACGCCGCTGTTCGGTGAAATTGCCGGCATCGAGGCCGGCACGTCGATGGCGCGGGTGCAGGGCGGGTTGCTGGTGCCCTATGCCGTGCTGCTGTTGTGCGTCGAGTTCCATGCCGGCGTCGGACTGTACCGGCTGGCGGTCAAATGGGGGGTCGGATCACGCTTCTCGCGCCGCACCCTGTGGCGTATCGAGAAGCTGATCTTCTGGGTGTTCCTCGGGCTGGGTGTACTGATACTGCTGGTGCTCGCGGGCTGGGTCCCGCCACCGTTCGCTTTCCTGCTGAGACTGACCATGGAACCGTTACTGAAAACCGATGTACTGGTCATCGGCGGCGGTCTGGCCGGTGAACGCTGCGCCATCGAAGCGGCCAGTGCCGGGCACGATGTCATCATCGTCTCGCTGATTCCGCCGCGGCGCAGTCACAGTTGTGCCGCACAAGGCGGCATGCAGGCCGCGCTGGCCAATTGCGTCATGGGCGAAGGCGACAGCCCGAATGTGCACTTCCTCGACACGGTGCGTGGCTCGGACTGGGGCGCCGATCAGGAAGTCGTGCGGATCTTTGTCGATGAAGCACCGGTTGCCGTGCGTGAACTGGCGCATTTCGGCGTGCCCTGGACACGCGTGCGCGCCGGCAAGAGCAACTACCACATCAAGGGCAAGAAGGTCGAACTCGACGAGCCAGAGGAAAACGCCGGCCTGTTGATGCACCGCGACTTCGGTGGCACGGCCAAGTGGCGCACCTGTTATGCCGCGGCCGGCACCGGTCACGCCGCGCTGTATGCCATCGACGGCGAAGTCGTGCGGCTCGGCATCACGGTACAAGACCGCATCGAGGCGCTGTCCCTGATCCACGATGCCGGCCGCTGCCAGGGCGCGGTCGTGCGTTGCCTGCGCACCGGCAGGTGTCGGCGCGATACTGGCCAGGGCCACCGTCATCGCAACCGGTGGTCACGGCCGCATCTACGGCACAGTACACGACCAATGCGACCATCAACGAGGGCACCGGTTCGGCCATCGCACTGGCGACCGGTGTCGTGCCGCTGGGCAACATGGAGGCGGTGCAGTTTCATCCGACCGGGCTTGTGGCCCAGCGGCATACTGGTCACCGAGGGCTGCCGTGGCGATGGCGGCTATCTGCTCGATCGCGATCTGAAGCGCTTCATGGTCGACCTGGAACCGGAAAAACAGGAACTGGCCAGTCGCGATGTCGTCAGCCGGCACATGATGAACGCAGATTCGCGACGGGCGTGGCGTGGACGAGCCCGTTCGGGCCGCACCTGTGGCTGGACATCCGTCATCTCGGTCGCGAACACGTGCACACCAAGCTGCGCGAAGTCTACGAGATCTGCCGTGACTTTCTCGGTATCGATCCGGCCGATGAACTCATTCCCGTGCGGCCGACACAGCATTACTCCATGGGCGGAATCCGCGTCAACAAGGACGGGCAGGCCTACAACCTGCACGGCCTGTTCGCCGCCGGCGAAGTGGCCTGCTGGGATATGCACGGCTTCAACCGTCTCGGTGGCAACAGTCTCGCGGAGACCATCGTTGCCGGGCGCGTCGTGGGTGCCCGGGTCGCGGAATTTGCGCATGCCGAAAGCCTCGATGTGGACATGGCGCTGGTTACGCACTGCGTCGCCGAACAGGAAGACCGCATCCGCGCGCTGGCTGGCGCGTAGCGGCACGGACCGAGTGTGTACGCGATTCGTAACGATCTTGCCGAAATCATGATGGGCAAGGTCGGGATATTCCGCAACGGTGCCGAGCTTGAAGAAGCTGTCGCCGAAATTCGCGACCTGCTTGCCGCACTCGACAATGCCGTGCTGCGCACGCATGCGCCCGGCATGAACCCGGAACTGACCTTTGCCCTGCGGCTGCGCGGCATGCTTCAGCTCGGGCTGATCACCGCCAGCGGTGCGCTGGCGCGTACGGAGAGCCGCGGTGCGCACAGCCGCACGGATTATCCGGCGCGTGATGATGCTAACTGGCTGAAGCGCACCCTGGCGCACTGGCCGCCGGGTGCAGACGAGCCGCACTTCAGCTACGAGCCGGTCGGACTGCTCGATCTTCCGCCGGCGGGACGCGGCTATGGCAAGAGTTCAATAGTCGACATGACCCAGGGAATCGATGCCTACAACGAGACGGTCAACGCGGCACAAACACGCGCGGGCCGTCTCGATCCCGTCGAACCGTTCGGTTCGAACCTGCGCCCCGGCGCATGGCGCAAGGCAGAAGGGGCGCCTGTATGAGTGCGTCACGCAAACTGACCTTCGAGATATTCCGCTTCAATCCGTCGGATCCGGACACTGCGCCGCACATGCAGCGTTTTGAGCTGCAGGATGCACCGTACCAGACACTCTATCTGGCACTGAACCGTATCCGTGAAGAGCAGGACCCGAGCCTGCAGTTCGACTTCGCCTGCCGCTCCGCCGTGTGCGGCTCCTGCGGCATGATGGTCAACGGCCGTCCCGTGCTGGCCTGCCGCACCCTGACCGCGGATCTGCCGGATACGATCCGCCTGCATCCGCTGCCGGTGTTCGAGCTGGTCGGCGACCTGTCGGTCGATACCGGCCACTGGTTTCGCGCCATGGCCGAACAGGTCGAGTCCTGGGTCCACGCACGCACACCCTTCGATCCCGCTGCGCCCGAAGAGCGCATGGACGACGAGCTTGCCCGCGACGATTTACGAGAGCGAGCGCTGTATCGAATGCGGCTGCTGTGTCGCCAGTTGTGGTGTGGCGCTCACGCGCGCGGACTTCGCCGGTCCGGCCGGGCTGAACCGGATCGCACGCTTCATGCTGGATCCGCGGGACGCGCGTGAAGATTCAGACTGGTTCGACGTCGTCTCGACCGACGAGGGCGTGTTCGGTTGCATCGGTCTGATGGCCTGCCACGACGTCTGCCCCAAGGAATTGCCGTTGCTGGAGGTCTACGCCTACCTGCGGCGCAAGATGCTGCTGAGCAAGGCGCCCGATTTCATCAAGGGAATCGCCGTGCGCCGCGGGGACTCACTGCCGGTGCTGCACAAACCGGACTAGTGCGCAGTCTGGTGGTCGAATGAATTCGACCCTGCAGGTCTGATTCAATGACGATGAAACACCGCTGGTCGAATGAATTCGACCCTGCAGGTTTGATTCAATGGCGGTGTAATACCGCTGGTCGAATGAATTCGACCCTGCAGGTTTGATTCAATGACGGTGAAATACCACTGGTCGAATGAATTCGACCCTGCAGGTTTGATTCAATGACGGTGAAATACCACTGGTCGAATGAATTCGACCCTACAGGTTTGATGCAATGACGCTGAAATACCGCTGGTCGAATGAATTCGACCCTACAGGTTTGATTCAATGACGGTGAAACACCGCTGGTCGAATGAATTCGACCCTACAGGTTTGATTCAATGACGGTGAAATACCGCTGGTCGAATGAATTCGACCCTGCAGGTTTGATTCAATGACGCTGAAACACCGCTGGTCGAATGAATTCGACCCTACAGGTTTGATTGAGTAGGGCCGAATTCATTCGGCCAACAACCTTGCCATCTGAAGGAATTCGTCTCGTCAAAATTGATTAAGTTATCCACTCAATCAGGGGAAGATCCCTATTCATTTAATCCACATCTGATGCGCGCCATGCATGATTGAGAAAATAGAAAAACTGCTGCTGATCCGTTCCGGGGAACGAGCAAATATGCTCTATTTCCTGTCCTTCTTTTTACTGGTCAGCGCCGGCATGGCCATCGGCCGCAGCACCGCGGATGCGCTGTTCCTGAAACGCCTGGGCATTGAATACCTGCCGCTGATGTACATGGCGCAAAGCCTGTTACTGGCCGCGGTCAGCCTGGTCTATGTTGCCTTTGCCGACCGCATACCTGCCGAGAAATTTTTCCGCGTCCTGTTTGCCGCGCTGTTCGTGCTGGTGCTGGCCAGCTGGTTTGTGATGTCAGCCACCGACAGCACACTGGTTTATCCGTTCTACTATCTTGTCTACGAAGTTGCGTCCGAGCTGTTGCTGGTCCACGCCGCCCTGTACATGAACCAGAACATGAATACCCTGCAGGCAAAGCGCCTGATGCCGCTGTTATATGCCGGCGCCCAGGTCGGGAGTATCACCGGTGGACTGCTGCTGGTGGCCGCCGCACCGGTATTCGGTACCCGCAACCTGCTGCTGCTGTGGTGTGCGCTGCTGGTCACCGGCTTTGTGCTCCTCAGGGTGCGGCACCGGCGGCATGGCACCTCGACCCATTTTCGTGCCCCGAAGAAATCCCGTAACCTGCTCACCGACTGCGTCGAGCAGGTAAGCCAGGGCATGAAGTTCACATCTTCCTCCAGCCTGCTGCGCGCCGCGTCATTTGCCCTGTTCTTTATGGTGATTGCGTTCTATATCCTGTGTTACAGCGTTAATCGCATCTACACCCAGACCTTCGACAGCGAAGAGAGCCTGACCCGCTTCTTCGGCCTGCTGACGGCCGTGACCGGTGCCATGGCCCTGTTCATGCAGGTGTTCATCACCAACCGCGCCATCCGGCGTTTCGGCATCCGTTCCCTGAACCTGCTGTTCCCCTGGACCACGTTTGCGAGCCTGGCGGCACTAACCGTCAGCTTCGCCTTCCCGGTCGCACTGCTGGGCAGTTTCAACAAGGATGCGCTGATGCCGGCCTTTCGCAACCCGGTCAGAAGCCTGTTCTTCAATGTGCTGCCTGGCTACATGCAGGGACGGGCCCGGGCCATATCGGTGGCAGTGGTGCTGCCACTGGCACTGATGGTCTGCGGGGTTATCCTGATACTCATGCAACGCCTCGAGAATCCCGGCTATTTTCTGGTGCCCGGCATGCTGGCCGCTGGCCTGTACCTGTTTTTCAGCCGGCGTATGAACCAGGCCTATGTCAGTACCCTGCTGGCCACCCTGAAGGAGCGCCTGTTCCTGCCTGACAAGCACATGTATGCAGACCTGCAGGGGGCCGGCGCCAACACGCTGGCCGAGATCATGCGCGGCATCAATCATCCTGATTCGGAGGTCGCACTCGCGTTTGCGAAGGTCCTGGCAGCCTCGTACCCCGAGCGCGCGGTCAAAATCATTCTGCAACGGACCCGCGACACGGAGAACGCCGAAACCGACCGCTTCCTGAAGCTGCTTGGGGTGCTTGATATTACCCGCCAGGCCGATGACTTGCGCCGCCTTGCAGCGGCCGGCGATGCCCATCTGCAAACAACTGTCATGGGGCTGTTGCTGGAGTCGGGTGATACGCAGATCCTGACCGCGGCCAGCGCACTGCTGGACAGCTGTAATCCGCGCCTGCAGTCCGGAGCCATTCATGCATCCCTGCAGCAAGGTGCAACCGGCGATACCCGGGCGCAGGCACTTGCGGCCTGGCGGGCACTGTTGGCCGGAAGTCATAATGCACGCCTTGCAGCACTGGAGAACATACCCAATCTTGTGCAGCTCTCCGGTACGGAGCGCGAGACGCTAGTGCCGGCCTGCCTGGATGCCTGCGCCAGCCTGCTGGCGGATCCGGGTGAATCTACCCGGGTACGCGCCCTGCAGGGTCTGCATCGCTGGCAGGGTGCGAGTACCAGGCGAAATCGAAACTGCGGTCATACAGGCGCTGACCAGCGACAACCCGGAACTGCGCGCAGCGGCCGCCGGCTGCCTGCACCTGGTGAGCAGGGAGCAGCGCGATAAACTGCTGCTGCAGGCAATCGGCGATGGCCATATACGGGTACGCACAGCCGGTATCGATACGCTCAGGGCAGATGCGGCCAATTACGAGGAACTGGCGCTGGAGTGGATCTCCGCCAGCCACGGCAGCCTGCGTGCCCAGCAGACACTGCTGGTATCGCTGCTCGATGCCGGATTGGGAGCAACCATCTTCGAAGACATCGTGCGCAGCAAGTCAGAGGCAGCCCTGCAGCTGCAGGAGGCGGCCGGTATCCTGGGAAGGGAAACAAATGAGGCTACCGCCAGCGCCCGCGCGTTGCTGGAGTATACGCTGAAGGAACAGCGCGACCAGACAATAGAACTTGCCTTGCAGGCGCTTGAACCCCTTTATGATACGGATACCATCGGCATCATCCGCGCGGGATTCATCCAGCGGTGATATGCGCTATGTTGCCAGTGCCTGCGAGGTGCTGGGCAGTCTCGACAATCAGGATATGATCGCCAGCCTTGGTGATGCCCTGCAACGATCGGTCGGCGGAGATGCTGGTCAGGATGACAGGTACTTCAAGAGTATTGACGACGTGCTGACATGGTGTGCACAGCATAACAACCACTGGTTGCGCCTCTGTGGTCAACAGGCATTGGCTGCCACCGGGACAGGAGCAGGCTCATGGCTGACCTGTTTGACCGTCTCCTGTTGCTGAAACAGTCGCCGGTGTTCGCGATGGTGACAACGGATGATCTGCGCGTTGTTGCCCAGGCACTCGAGTTGCAGGAATATTTCAGGGGTGATCATGTTTTCGAGATTAACGAGCAGGGCGATTATCTTTACCTGCTGGTATCGGGCAAGGTCGGCATTACCATCGAGCAGGATTCCTCCAGCACCCGCTATATTGCTATTCTGGGACCCGGTGACACTTTCGGTGAAATGAATCTGCTGGACGACTTGCCCCGCTCCGCAACGGCACAGGTGCTCGAGGATTCCACCGTGCTGGCGCTGGAAAAGTCGCGCCTGAAATACCTGATCCAGAGCTATCCGGACATCAGCATTGGCATGTTGCGCAGCCTGTCACTGAGGCTGCGCGAGGCAAACACCCGGCTGCTTGACGCAGATAGTAACTAGAGTGACGATACTCATTGTGAAATATTCCCGGATAAAAAAGTCAGCCTGCCGGTCATGTATGCCGCTACTGCTGCTGGCCTGCTGCTGGCTGCCCGGCGTACAGGCCGCGACACCCGGTGACAGGCATTACAACGAAGCAGGATTTTTCGACATCCACGTGTGCAACTGGCCCGGACGTCCGCTGTTCTTCATGCCGCTGTTCTCCACGGAGCGCTACAATGAAGTACAGTCGGTCGAGGTACTCACCCCGGACGGAGACCTGCTGACAGAGCTCGACCTGGCGCGCTACCGCACTATCAAGCGTGACAAGCTGCCGGACAAGCGCGCCTTCATCATGCAGCTCGACGTCCCGCCTGCGGCTGAAGATGGCTGGTATTCCGCACGCGTCACCCTGGCCAATGGCGAGGTATTCGTGGCGCAGGACTACGTAATACTCGACACCCTGTCACGTGCGGGCGGCCAGGTACCTGCCAACGAGGAAGTGCTTGCACGGATACCTGCAAAACTTTCCTGGGAGCCGGTCCCCGGTGCGCGTCTTTACCAGGTTTTTATCCGTGATCTGTGGAACGATGACAAACTGGTTTATACGTCAGGGCTGCTGGCCCGCCCGGAACTCGAAGTGCCGCCGGCACTGTTGCAAAAGGGCGGTTACTACTCGTGGATCATCCATGCCCGCGACACCAGCAGTCACATCCTGCTGGGCGACTTCAATCACGGCTCGCTCAACAAGCCTGCGACCTTCCTGATCAGCGAATAACCGGGATACGCTTGTGCTGCAGCAGGGCACCAGCCCCGAGCGGTTGTTGGGCCCTGGATGCAGGACGGTTCCATGTGTGCCCGTGCATGCCATCCTGCCATGTTGCCGGCCTTTTCCATATTACTTGATGCATATCAAGGCTACTTAACATAAATATATCTAGCGTTGTGCGTTCGGCCCTGCACCCGGGCATTGGAAAATCAGATTACAACATGCTGTTGCATATACAGCCGCATGACGAATGCAAGGATTGATCAAGCCTGTTTGAATATGTCTGGAGGAGACTATGGATACAAAAGTTACACGTGAAAGACTGATTACTTTCCTTCTTGAGACCCCGATGTTTGAGAAGCTCGAGCCATCGGAGATTATGGAAATCATTCATATTGTCGAAACAGAGCAGTATAAGTCCGGGGATATTATATTCCGTGAGGATGACAAGGGCGATGCCTGGTACGTGCTTTACAAGGGTGCGGTCGAGGTCATCAAGCGTGGAGCCACAGGCGATAAAAAGATTGCCGAGCTCGGGCCGCAGGCCTGCTTTGGCGAGATATCGATCCTGGATGGTTCGCCGCGATCCGCAACAATTCGCGCTACCGACGATTCCGTGGTGCTGCGCGTGCAGCGCGCGGCCTTTGGTGAGTTGATCGATGCTGATCATCTGGTCGCCTACAAACTTCTCCACCAGATGGCGATCCTGCTTGCCGAACGGCAACGTACCACGACGTTAAGGCTGTCGGTACTCCTGAATGAAACCGAGCTTGTGGGAGTCCTGAAGGAGATCATGAGCATAGTCGGCGAATCCTCGGTCCGGGAGTAAGCACGTGCTCACCGGCTAACAGGGCAGGGCGCAGGTCGCGGGCGGACTGGTTCGTCGACCTTTACTGGGGATCTTCCCCTGATTGAGTGGGTAACTTAATCTATCTAGACGAGACGCATGCCTTCTGATGGCAGGGTTGTTGGCCGAATGAATTCGGCCCTACTCAATCAAACCTGTGGGGTCGAATTCATTCGACCAGTGGCTGAATCAAACCTGCAGGGTCGAATTCATTCGACCAGTCGGCATTTCATCGTCATTGAATCAAACCTGTAGGGTCGAATTCATTCGACCAGTGGCATTTCATTGTCATTCAATCAAACCTCTAGGGTCGAATTCATTCGACCAGCGGCATTTCATCGCCATTGAATTCGGCCCTGCAACGGTAATCTACCCGCTCGATTTGGGGAAGAGCCTTTACTGGTTCATGGATTACCACTGTAGATGCAGGCCAACCTGGGCTAAACTCACAACGGGTATTGGCCCATCATCGCAGGGTTGGATAAATCATGCAGGTTCGCTTTTGGGGCACGCGCGGTTCACTGGCAAAAGCGGGGCCGAGTACCGTCCGTTACGGCGGAAATACGTCCTGTGTAGAGGTGCGCTCGGACGCCGGGACACTGGTGGTCATCGATTGCGGAACAGGGGGGCACGGACTAGGCCAGGCACTGATAGCGGAGTCAGTCGACCCCATTCGCGGTCACCTGTTAATCAGTCATACGCATTGGGACCACATTCAGGGTATTCCCTTCTTTGCGCCGTTGCAGGCGCCCGAAAACGAGTGGGACATATACGCACCGCATAGTGTAAGCCGATCGATTCGGGATACGCTCGCGGGGCAGATGCAGTACACCTATTTCCCGGTCACACTTGAAGCACTCGGCGCAAAGATCAGATATCACGACCTCGTGGAGGGCATGTTCACGGTTGGGGACATCACCGTTCGCTCCCGCTACCTCAATCACCCGGCGTTGACACTGGGTTACCGGCTTGAAGCCGACGGTGTATCGATTGTCTATTCATGCGATCACGAACCATTTTCCCACCAGCCGTCGGCTGACATGAGCGGGATCGGTGAACAAGACCGCCGCCACGTGGAATTTTTACGGGGAGCTGATCTCGTTATTCACGATGCCCAGTACACCGCGGCGGAATTTCCCGACAAGATCGGGTGGGGCCACAGCACGGCCGAGTATGCGGTCGAGATCTGCAGCGCCGCCGGGGTAAGGCAACTGGCGCTGACTCACCATGATCCAATGCGGGATGACGCTGCTGTTGACCGGATTGTCAGCGCCATGAGAGCCGGATTGCAATCATCCAGGCAGCCACTCCACGTATTCGCGGCCGCGGAAGGTGCGACTATCAAGCTGGAGTCCGGGGGTGAAACAGCAGCGGCACACAGCGCCACCGAATTCTCTGCCGTTACACCGGTTACACCGGCAATTTCCGGGTATTCGGTATTCCTGGGGGCCACGGATGCGCGAACGGCCGCGGTGATCAAGGCCGCAGCAGCACTGGAAGATGTACATCTTGTGTCAGGGACGAGTACGGAGAATACACTGCAAGTCCTTGCAACCGACCGGCCATCACTGGTAATCGTGGATGCACAGTCGGCGCAAGATGACGCGCTCGCGATCTGCCGCAGTGTCAGGGAGCTGGATACTGGCGCGACACCGCAAGTGCCCATTGTGGTCATTGCTGACCGGGACAAGAAGGCCCCGGAACTGGACGGGTTCGGTGCTGACTGGATGGTCAGGCCTTTTTCAGAAGAGTATGCGCGTACGCGAATACGCGCATGGATTCTGCGCAGCACATGTCGATGGATACGCGCAGAGCTACCGGAGCAGGAAGAGGAACGGCTGGCGGCCCTCGATAAACTCGAGATCCTGGATACCGGCCCGGAAGAACGCTTTGATCGCATCGCGCGTATAGCTTCGGAGGCTTTTGATGTCCCGATCGCACTGGTCAGTCTCGTCGACCGCGACCGGCAGTGGTTCAAGTCCTGTATCGGTCTGAATGCGAAAGAGACCCCGCGTGATATGGCATTCTGCGCGCATGCAATCCTGGAAAACAAGGTAATGGTTGTCCCGGACGCTTTCCTGGATCCGCGTTTCGCCGACAATCCACTGGTGACCGGCGAGCCGCGTGTGCGGTTCTATGCCGGTTATCCGCTAAAACTGCCTGATGGGAATGTCATGGGTACCCTGTGCCTTATTGACACGCGCCCCCGCCAGCTTGATAGCAGGAAGTTGAACCTGCTGCGAGACCTCGGAAAACTGGCAGAGTCAGAGCTTTCCAGAGGGCCCCGGCCATGAAGGTCCTCCCGGTCATATCAGTCACGGCGATGTGCCGGCATAAACCCGGCGGTACTTGATCCTGTGTAACGATGCGTCTATAAGAAGCATTATATGTCAGGCTTTGTCGGGGGCGAGCCTGGTACCGGGTGCGGCAGTTGTTTGTTGCGGTATGCGGTTTGCCGGCGTAATGGATAAATTATAAAGAGGGGTGGAAGATGAGGCTCACCACCAAGTTCAATCTCGTTCTATTGGTGGTATTTGCCACAGGACTTGGTGTCGCCGGTTACATATCCTACAGCGTGCTGCAAAAACATGCGCGCGAGGAGGTGCTGAACCATGCGGGAATGATGATGGAGGCGGCCCTGGCAATTCGTGGCTATACCGTCAAGGAGATCAAGCCGCTGCTGACCGCGCAGATGGAGCATGATTTTCTACCCCAGTCTGTACCTTCCTATGCGGCCACGCAGAATTTCAGCACAGTCAGGGAGAAGTATCCCGAATATACCTACAAGGAAGCGGCGCTGAATCCAACCAATCCAAGGGATAATGCCACCGACTGGGAAACCGATATCATTGTCTCGTTCCGCAACAATCCGGATTCACACGAACTCACCGGCCTGCGCGATACTCCGGTGGGGAAATCCCTGTATTACGCCCGGCCGATCAGGATCACGCAAAAAGACTGCCTGACCTGTCACAGCACAGTCGAGGCGGCGCCAGAAACCATGATACGGTTATACGGAACGTCCGGGGGATTCGGCTGGGAATTCGATGAAGTCGTCGGTAGCCAGATCGTCAGTGTTCCACTGTCCCTGCCGCTGGAAAAGGCGCGTGAGGAATTCACCATCTTTATGGTGTCACTGGTAGCGATATTTGGCGTAATTTTCGTGGTGATCAACGTCATGATCAGTATGCTGGTGGTGAAAAGGGTCAGATACATGGCGCATATATCCGACGAAATAAGTACCGGGAGTATGGATATCCCGGATTTCGATGCGCGCGGCAAGGACGAAATATCCGATTTGAGCAGGTCCTTCAATCGCATGAAAAGAAGCCTGGAGAAGGCCATGAAGATGTTGGGCGAGTGATGCATTCAGCGATGAGACAGGCAGACAGATTATGAAACGCAGCAATCGCACCTGGCTCTGCTCGGTACTGTTTATGGATATCGTCGATTATTCAGAGTTACCCGTGGATCAGCAAATGCTGGTCAAGCAGAGTTTCAGCACAACCGTAGCTGATGCCTTGAGAGGATTGCCGGCCGAGGACTGTATCAAGCTCGATACCGGAGACGGGCTTGCATTGTGCTATCTGGGTGCTCCCGAGGATGTGTTGTATGTCGGTGTGGGCATGCGCGACAACTTCAATGATGTGAATTCGATCTGCAAGACCTGCTATACCGTGCGCATGGGCATCAATCTCGGACCTGTCAAGATATTTGAGGATATCAACGGCCAGCGTAATACCATTGGTGATGGTATCAATACAGCGCAGCGAATCATGAGCTTCGCACAGCCCAACCAGCTGCTGGTCTCGCGCGCCTATTTCGATGTCGTCAGTTGCCTCTCCGACGAATTGAAAAAGATGTTTTCCTATACCGGTATACACAATGACAAGCATGTGCGGGAGCATGCTGTCTATGAGGTTGTGAAGCGTGGGAACTACGGAGCGGCCATGCAAGAGGCGCTCGCGGATTCACGGGAAATTAACAGGGATTCATCAGGCATGCGTGAGACTGGTGTGGATCTCGATGAGAAAATATTAAAGACCGTGCAGGAGCAGCTGGCACTGATTGTCGGGCCCATGGCGGAAATACTGATCAAACGGGCTGTCACGAAAAGCAGCAACCTTGAACATCTATACCAGATTCTTGCCGAAGAAATTACCAGCGAGACAGAGCGGGCACAGTTCCTGGAGAGCAAGGATCGATTGCATTAATCCCGCAGTTCGGGGGACAGTATACCCATCTCCCAATAGCGACCTGAATACCGTCACCCGCAACATGCAGGTTATGCGCAGGCAGATTGCCGGCATCCAGTTCATAAAATCCAGTCGGTTACTGGATCCCGGCCTGCGCCGGGATGACGGGATAATAATTAAGGAAGTCTGATTAATTCGTCATTGCGAGGAACGAAGTGACGAAGCAATCTCCAAGTAACTGATTCTATAGTATGAGATTGCCACGCTCCGCTCGCAATGACAGGTTTGCTTTAATTAATCAGAGCTCCGTAAATCAGCTTCCCTGGGACTATTTGGAGGTCATTACGAAGACGCCATTCCAGTCATCTCCCGGTGGATTGGCCTTCATGTAGTCACAGCGTTCAATATAGGTGCGGGAGAGACTGTCTTCGGGGTGCAATTTGAGTGCATCATTAAAGGCTGCGGTCGCCTGCTCCCAGTTGCCGTTCCGATACTGTTTCAGACCGTCCTTGAAATGGTAAACAGCTTCCATCAGATTGGGGAAGGACTCCTCTCGAATGGTGATCCAGGACTTCATAAATGGCCACCGGCTCGGTCTTGCCCTTGACGATGACGCGGTCGATCTCGCGAATGCGGTAGGTGCCGCGCAGTTTACTGTAGGTATTGTCACTGATCAGGATGCGCGCGCCGTACTGCTTGCAGGCGCTCTCCAGGCGCGCCGCCAGGTTCACGCCGTCACCGATGATGGTGTAGTCCATGCGCTTCGGTGAGCCGATATTGCCGGACACCACGATGTCGGTGTTCAGGCCGATGCCCATGTCCACCGGTTTCTTGCCGTCCGCCAGGCGGGTCCTGTTCCAGGTGTTCAGGCTGCGTGATCATGGCAGATCGCGGCGCGCACGGCGCGGTCCTCGTCGTCATCGTGGGCCATCGGCATGCCGAAGGCCGCCATGATGGCGTCGCCGATGAACTTGTCGAGCATGCCTTCCTCGCGCTGGATGCAGTCGACCATGAGGGTGAAATACTCGTTCAGCAGGGCGACGGTGCCCTGTGCGCCCAGCTCCTCGGTCAGCGTGGTGAAGCCGCGGATGTCGGAGAACAGGATGGTCGCAGTGGTGCTCTTGCCGCCGAGGATATCGCTGCCGCCTTCGAGCACCTGGTCGGCCAGGCCGGGATCCATGTAGCGCGCCATGGTCGACTTCACCCGCTTTTCGCTGCTGATGTCCTCGATCATGATCATGGTGCCGAGCGTGTTGTCGTCGGTGGCGATCAGCGGCAGCACGGTCAGGTTGACCGAGACCTGGTTGCCATCGAATTCGAGCTCCGCGTCCATCGAGATGTCTGCCACCCGGGTCTCTGCGACGCGTTCGATCTTGTCCATGCACCCAGGCGTTGCTGCCGGTCAGGAACTTCCCGGCGGGCTGGCCGATGATGTCCGCGCTATCTGAGCTGCATGATGCGCGGCCGGCGGCATTGCAGGTGACGATGTTGCCGTCTTCGTCCAGCGTGATCACGCCATTGGACATGCTTTGCAGCATGCTCTCGTTGTAGTTCTTCATGTTCTGGACGTCGTTGAACAGCTTGGCGTTCTCCAGGCCGATGGAGACCTGCGCCGTGAAGGCGCGCAGGCGTGACTCGTCCTCGTCGGTGAAGGCGCCGCCGCGCTTGTTGAGCACCTGGGTGACGCCGATGGTCTTGCCGTCCTTGTTGACCACCGGCACGCACAGGATGGAGCGCGTGAAGAAGCCGGTCTGGCGGTCGAACTCCGGGTTGAAGCGCAGGTCGGCGTAGGCATACGGGATGTTGACCGACTTGCCGCTGGTGAAGACGGTGCCGGCAATGCCCTGGTGGTTGGGCAAGCGGATCTGTACGGCGTCCAGACCAACACCGACCTCCGACCAGAGCTCGTTGGTTTTTTCGTCGTTGATAAACAGGGTCGAACGCTCGGCATTGAGCATCCGGGCTGCCTCGTTCATCACCTTCTGCAGCACCACACCGAGATCGATTTCCGAGGTGACGTCCGAGACGATATCGAGAAACTCGAGTTCCTGCGTGTGGGATCTGTGCATGCGCTCGGCGAACTGTGCGCTGTGCAGGGTGATCGAGGCCTGCAGGGTCATCGCCTGCAGTACCTCCAGGTTCTCCTCGGTGAACTGGCCGTGCTTCTTGTTCAGCGCCTGTGCCACGCCGATGATTTCGCCCCTGACGGTCCTGATCGGCGCGCACATGACGCTCCTGGTTTCGATAGCCGGTCTGTTCGTCCACGGCTCGGATTGAAACGCGCGTCGGAGTAGGCGTCGTGAATGAGCATGCTCTCGCCGCTGGTGAAGACATGACCGGCAATTCCCATCGGTGTTCAGCATGCGGATCTCACGCGTGATGTTGCCCAGCGCCACGCGTGAGTACAGCTCGCCGGTTTCGACGTCATTCAGGAACAGGGTGGCGCGGTCGGCGCCGGTTTCCCGGCTGGTGATGCTCATCAGGGTCTCCAGCGCGTCATCCAGGGTTTCCATGGCGGCCAGCTGATTATGGATGTCGATCAGTAATTCTGCGTGGCGCAGTCTGCGGCCGGGTTCGTCATGCGCGCGACCGGGGCCCCGGCGCTCGCTAAATGCAGATTCCAGGTTATCCTGCATTACGTTGCTCCAGTTCAGCACGCATGGCGTTTATGGTTGCCTTGAGCAGCTTGATCTCTTCATCGGCAGCGGTAACTGCCTGCTGGACATGTTCCTGGGTGTCGAAACGCAGCTTCTCCAGCTCATTGCGCAAGGCATTAATGGTCGCCTTGAGCTGCTGGTTTTCAATCGAGATGTCGTTGATCGCCTGCTGGACGCTGTGATCTTTCTCCAGACGCATGGCTTCGAGTTCCGTGCGTAATGCGGAGATGGTTTCTTTCAGGTGACGATTTTCCCTGAGCGTCAGATTCGGGTTATCGGCAGTGTTATCCATGCTTGTTTACCGTCGTTGTATACGGTCCGCCAGCCGCGAAGAGTGCGTTAGTGGCGGTGCCATGACACAGGTCTGCTATCAAGGCTACCTCAATTCAGCACTGAAAAACCAGACTGTTGCGGGCGTTACCCGGCAGGCTTTCTCGCTGCACGCAACCGGCGCCGGGTAACTGCCAGTTCTCACTTGCAGGCTTGCGCCCGCCGGGTATCCGAACCATACTCGACGCACTGCCTCTCGCTGCCCTGGGAAGATAATTGATAATAACCTTCTACGGTGTTCGTGGCTCGGTCCCTGTTCCGGGGCCTGCAACCGCAAAATACGGCGGGAACACCTCCTGCGTCTATGTCGAGCTGAACAGCGGCCAGAACCTGATCCTGGACTCGGGTACCGGCATTCGGGAACTCGGCAAACGGCTCAAGCAGAGCAACGATGAGATCACCATTCTGTTGTCCCATGGCCATTGGGACCACATTCAGGGCTATCCGTATTTCGCACCGATCTATCAACCGGACCGGCGTATTCGAGTATTCACCAGCAGACCGGAAGAACACGGCCAGATCTGTGCCCTGTTTGACCAGATTGACGGTGCGAATTTTCCGCTGCGCGCAAGTGAGTTGCCCTCCAGGGCAGAGTGCATCACGGAGAACTTCGACGTGTTATCGTCCAGAGAAAATCTCAATATCCGGCGCACAACCATCAACCATCCCGGTGGTGGCTATGCCTATCGTGTGGAAGAGGACGGGGTGTCGTGCGTCTATGCCACGGATCATGAACTGGCGCCACCTGTCCGTCCGGCAATCAGCTATGATCAATGGGTCGAATTCTGCCGCGGCACCGATCTGCTGATTCATGACGCGCAGTATATTGATGCCGACATGCCGCACAAGCATGGCTGGGGCCATTCCACCGTATCCCAGGTGCGGCAACTGGCGCTTGATGCCGAGGTCACTTGCCTGGCGCTGTTCCACCATGACCCCGACCGAGCGGATACCGAGATCGATTTCATTCAGCAGGAGAACGCGCGCTTTTTCCAGGGCAAACATGCCCATGCCACGAGCCTGTGTGCCGCGGAGGGGATGCAGATCCGCCTGGTGCCACAACATGGCAGGTCCGCGCTCGTAGTTGTCGAATAAGTCTACTTCTCAGTATCAGCAATACTGATACCCGCAGAATAATCCATACTATTCAAACAGTAATATATGTTAGTGAATGCGGATTATGATGGCAGGCGCTAAATTGCAGCAGGGTATACCTGACGAGCATAAGTTGTTCTCACTGAATTAATGACCTATATTTATTTGAAGCACAGCGCTACAGGTTATACTGTGATCAGCATTCCTGCCGGATAGTGTGATTTTCTGATGAACAGACGAGTTCGTTGATTGCATCGACACAGATAAGGCTTATTATTAAGTTATTACTTACTAAAATCATAATAAAGCGGGAATAAAGCTGGATAAAATAAGCATTTAAACTGCCAGTAAACGGCTAACTAGCGTGCGGGATCGGGGGAAGTGTCAATGAGTTTTATTCTCAGGCTGCCAGTTGCAGAATTGGTCTGCGTGGCAGCCAGGATTATGAACTACAGCAAGCGGTATTCAATCGTCTGCCTGTTTCCTGTGTTATTGCTGCTGGCGATACCCGCACAGGCTGCCGTGACCTGCGAGCCGGCGGTGGGGTCACTGGTGTCGGTCGAGGGTCGAATCGAGGTCCAGCGCGACCAGCGCCCGGACTGGCAGGCCGCCGGTCTCAATGAAACGCTCTGCCAGGGCGATACCGTACGCGCCGCGGCGCGCAGCCGGGCCACTGTCCAGCTCATCAATCAGGCGGTCCTGCGTATCGACCAGAACACCGCCATGCGCCTGGACAAGATTACCCCCAATGTCGAGGAGCGTTCCCTGCTGAGCCTGGTCAAGGGTGCCTTCCAGTCCTTCAGTCGCAAGCCGCGCGGTTTCGAGGTCAGCACGCCCTACCTGAACGGTTCCATCGAAGGCACCGAGTTTGTCTTCCGCGTCGACGGACGACGAATCAATCCTCACCGTATTCGAGGGCACCGTGGTGGCATCGAATGCGCAGGGCAGTGCCTCGGTCTCCGGTGGTGAATCGGTTGCCGCGAAGGCCGGGCAGGCACCGCACCCGCGCACGGTGGTGCGCCCGCGCGATGCCGCCCAGTGGTCGCTGTACTACCCGCCGATTCTCGCTGCGGGCGGTGAGCAGGAGTCGGATTTCACCGGCATTGCGGCAGGCGGCAGCTGACCTGTCCGTCGGCCGGGTGAGACGCGGCGCGTAGCCAGTGTAGACCAGGCAATCGCAGCCAGGGCCCGATGCCGGGCTGGCCTATGCCCTGCGCGCGGTGATCAACGTGGTCCAGAACCAGCATGAGCAGGCACTGGCCGATGGCAACCAGGCCGTGAGCCTGAGTCCGGACAGTGCCGCGGCGAAGATTGCGCTCTCCTATGCGCAGCAGGCCAATTTCCAGATCAATGCAGGCCCGTGACACCCTGCAGCAGGCGGTGGCACAGCAGCCGCAGGATGCGCTCGCCCGGGCGCGCCTGGCCGAGCTGCAGTTGATGCTGGGGAATCGCGCGGCAGGCCAATGCGTGCGCCAGCAGGCGGTGTCCCTGGCACCGGACCTGGGGCGTACCCAGATCACGCGGGTTTCGCCGCGCTGGCCGAATTTCGCAACGAGGATGCGCGCGCGGCCTTCGAACGAGGCATCGACACTGGATTCGGCCGACCCGCTGCCACACCTCGGCCTGGGTCTGAGCAAGATCAGCGCCGGCGACCTGGAGGCGGGGCGCAAGGACATCGAAGTGGCGGTCGGCCTGGATTCGAACAATGCCGCTGCTGCGCGCCTACCTGGGCAAGGCCTATTTCGAGGAGAAGCGGGCACCGCTGGACAGCGAACAGTTTGACATCGCCAAGCAGCTCGATCCGAATGATCCGACGGCCTACCTGTATTCCGGTATCGCCAAGCAGACCGAGAACCGGCCGGTCGAGGCCGTGCAGGATCTGGAAAAGTCGATCGAGCTGAATGACAACCGTGCTGCCTATCGCGGCCGCCTGCTGCTGGACAAGGACCGGGCGGCGCGCGGGCACCAGTCTGGCGCGGGTCTACAAGGATCTGGGCTTCATCCAGACTGGGTATCGATCGAATCGACCGATCACTGGCCATCGATCCGGCCAATGCATCGGCACACCGCTTCCTGTCCGACACCTACCGGGACAGTTCCGCCGCACGGAAATCTCCCGTGTCAGTGAACTGCTGCAGGCACAGATGCTGCAGGACATCAATATCAATCCGGTCCAGCCCAGTATCAGTACCACCAACCTGAATATCGTGACGGCCGGTGGCCCGGCCAGTGCCGGCTTTAACGAATTTACCCCGCTGTTCGAGCAGAACCGGACACAGTTCAATGCCAGTGCAGTCGGCGGAAATCACGACACCAGCGGCGGGGAGGCGGTTGTGTCCACTGTGTATAACCGCTTTTCCGGCAGTGTCGGTGGCTTTCGGTTTTGAATCGAACGGTTTCCGTGACAACAGTGACACCGAACACGAGATCTATAACGCCTTCGGGCAGGTGGCGTTGTCACCGACCGTCAACCTGCAGGCGGAACTCGGCAGGCGCCATACCGACTACGGCGACATTGCCATGCATTTTGATCCCGACGATTTTAGCCCGACACTCCGGACCAGTCTGGATGATGACACTGGCCGGGTCGGATTGCGTTTCTCGCCGAACAAGAACTCAACCCTGCTGCTGTCTGCCATTTACGCCGATCGTGAAGGTGAGCAGTACCAGGTCCAGACCGTGGACTTCGGTGGTGGGTTTTTCGTCGATTTCGAACTTGACGGTCAGCTTGACGAAGACGTCTATCAATACGATGCGGCCTATATCTACCAGAGAGACACTTTCAATGTGACGGTGGGTGGTGCCTATGCCGACAGTGATCGTGAAGATACATTCATACTGGGGGAGGTCGGGTTTCCTCCTGACCCGCCTGAAACGGATGAGATAGATCTCGAGGACACACGTTTATATGTCTATGGCAATATCATGCCGTCACCGCGTGTCATCGGTACAGTGGGTTTCAGTTACCAGCAATATGACCATGATCAGGTGAGTACATTTAATGACTTTAGTGCCTTCCCCCTGATAACACAGGTGACAGCGAGAAATTCTTTCGACATTGACGAGTTTAATCCCAAGCTCGGCCTGCGTGTTGCGGCCACGGATGATGTTGAATTTCGCGCGGCATATTTCGAGGTGGTCAAGCCACCCCTGTCCAGCAATCGCACGCTGGAACCGACACAGGTGGCCGGCTTCAACCAGTTCTTTGACGACCCGAACGGCACGAAATCAAAGCGCTATGGCGTGGGGGTGGATGCCAGGCTCAACCCGGCATTCAGTTATGGCGTGGAAATAACCAAGCGCGAGGTGGAATGGCTGATCAATCCCTCAGCTGGTCAGCCATTATTCTTCGAGGGTCGGGATGAGCAGACGCACCGTGCCTATGCCTACTGGACGCCGGCTGACAGGCTGGCAGTCGACCTGAGCCTGGAGTACGACCGCTTCGAGAACCAGAGCAATTCGCTGGTTGCCGATGTCACGCCTACGGATGTTACTACCTACAGCCTGCCGGTTTCCGTGAAGTATTTCCATCCGGGCGGCCTGTTTGCCGGTGCCAGGGCTACCTATGTCGACCAGGAGGTCAAGGCCGGGGCCGGCTACCAGTTCCAGACAGGCAGCAGTGATTTCACGGTCGTTGACCTGATGCTCGGCTATCGATTGCCGAAGCGCCAGGGCATTGTGAGTATCGCGATCCAGAATGTCTTTGACGAGGACTTCGAGTACCTGGATGACAGTTACCGAACATTCCAGGACGAGCCGACCGCTGGTCCCTATCTGCCGGAGCTCGGCATCATGGGACGGGTGACTTTAAACTTTTAATGCAGAGGCAGAAGCTAATACCGCAGAAAAAATACAATGCGGACTGAGAATATAAATTAACGGAAGAGAGAGGTAGATGGTTATGAACATTATTATAAAATATTCCAGGCTGATTGGCCTGGCTTCGATACTGTGTATGTCGAATGCAGCATACGCTGTATGCAGTTTCGATCCTAATGTGCCCAGTGGCTATACGGCCCCGGACGGTGTCTCGGATCTCAGCGGGCAGGGTAACTTCAGCTGTGCCGATATAATCGGCTCTGACGGCCAGCCGATGACGAGTGTCGGCGTGGTGTTCCAGCGCAACGGTGACTGGGAACTGCCTGCCTCTGAACAGGTGATCGATACCAACGGGTTTGTGACGAATACGCCGGACCAGGTTCTGGAGTTTCCGCAGGGCAATGGATCGCGTTGTAACTTCACCTATATAAGGAACAACGCCGTAAAAGGCACGGGACTGGATATCGGCGGCAACGTCGATACCAGAGACTCGATTGCCTGTACCGACGGCATCGTCAATGCCGATGAAGTGGTCCTGCCCGAACCGAACCTGGTCACCACCACGGGCGATGGCTGTGACGTAACATTGACTGCCACGACTCCCAACGGAACTGTCACGGAAAGCGATTTCCTCTGGTTTACCGGGGCGAATCTGGACGGCACCACACAGGCCATATGTAACGCCGGTGGTGTTATACAGAACGAGTGCGTGAAAGAGTGTCCGGGGTTCAAGAATATCGACGAGCTGCAGGATATGGGCTACTGTCAGTCTGACCCGGGCGGCTGGATCCCGCTGAGCGATCCATCAATACCGACTACCGCTTCGCCGGATACCCGCTGTACGCCGTGCCTGACGGCGGCGGAGGCTGAGGCCACCATTCCGGGCTACGATACGGATGGCCTGAAGCTGTGCTGGGAGTATACGAACAGCGTCAACCAGGTTCCGGGCAAGTACCGGCCTCACAAGTCGCTTCGCTCCCAGTCGACGGAGACCGAGGTCTATAACGAGTGCTACACGACCACGACAACGGTCTACTTCTTTGGCAGACCGCGTCCCACCACGGTCACGACCTGCGACTAGTGGCGATAGCAGGGATCCGGTCATGCCGGTGTGACTGTTGCATTAGTTGTTCTTCAAAGCCCCCCGTTCGGGGGGCTTTGTTTTGCGTAGGCGTAACCGCTGCCACGCTTTCTGATGTCTGTTTGAGATATTCTGCATGTGCATATACGAAAAGGTATGAATATGACATTCGGGAATGGAAGGCTGCCAAAAGGGAAATGCCTGTAGTGGCCAAAAGAAAT
>CAVYHX010000032.1:0-14011 GCA_963768415.1 uncultured Gammaproteobacteria bacterium | reverse complement strand
TCCGCTCATGGCGCTGCCGTCGGTCGCGACCAGGTCCAGGGTGATGGTCTGGTCACTGGGGTTGCTTAAACTCAGCGTGAACACCAGCGGTGTGCCTTCCACTGCCTCGGCATCGGCAAGGGCGCCGTCACCGGTAATGGTCACAGTCGGGGGTGCGTCGTTGTCTTCAATAATCCCGGTTACGGTAACGATACCGGGTGATGCGTTGGTTATATTATCGAGTTCCAGCGAAACATCTTCGAATGTACCCGCCCCGCCTTCAAACAACGCATCATCCAGGGTGGGTATTTCAATCGTTGCTGACGTTGCCCGGCAGGAATAGTGACAACACCCGTAAACGGCGTGCCCGGCGGGAAGTCATCACTATCCGCCGATCCTGGATTGAGCGTCCACGTGGCGCTGACATCGGCGGCAGGATTGGGTTTATCGAGCACCACGCTGAAAACCAGGACGCCCCCTTCAATTACCGCAGCGCCCACGCCGTTCGCGGATGGATGATAACCGAATCACCACCCGTGTCGGTCGGGAGCAGTTCTTCTTATGCGTTCACCAAATGCTTCAGTGGGCCCCGTGGTTTCGTGCCCGCTTTCGGGAGTAACTGCCCTGCCGGTGCGCTCCAGCACGACAAAACTGTTACCAACGTCTTCTGCCTCACCGGTTTCACCCGCTGCTGTAGGGTCCGTTAAATCGGCAGGATCCTTGCCTGCCAGGATGGCTGCCCGAATCGTCGCGGCATCAGTAATTCCGGAGGAAACAAAATCCGGATAGCGGGAAGGAAACAGATCATCGTCCAGGCGCGCGAGATTCAGGGCCGAATGACATATAGGACCCATCCAGCATCCTGATGCTTGCATGGCCATCGAGCCGACTTTTACGATGTCATTGGCGTAGAGCAAATCGCCATGCTCGAGCGTATGCGCCCTGTCATCCGCCCTGATAACCATTGCGTCACCATCAGCGTCGACAACCGCCCCGATGTGAGTAATCGGTTCTGCAGGGGTGATACCCGGACCGGCGTCGGCAACTGTGTGGCAAGCACGGTTCCGGTGCCAGACGGATTATACTTCCTTGCCGAGGATTGCGGTGTACTGCGGTCCGATGTTCAGAATCGACCCATCGAGAAATTTAATATTGACGAGCGCATTTTGCTGCGTGGAGATGACGTCATCGGCAAACACGCGAGCACCCGACTGCAGTGTCTCCACGGTCCATCCGCATGCACGACCGTCGCCTTGCCTTCAATGCCCTGGACCGTTCCAATTACTAACCTCGACATAACGATACTCCCTTCATCCACAACCCGTTAATCGACTCACACACCGCAATAGTGGTTATCGGCCTGCAACTACACACCATTACATTTGTGTCAAATAATTGTCTATACGACCTCGGTACAGTGGGTCAATTGAGCTTTGCCCAACCATCATTAGTCCCGCGAGCCGTGGTCCACGGATGGGATTATTAATGTTTACAATTTCAGTAGCATATGAATCCCGGGTAACAATCCCCGGGATACCCACGCCTCACCGCTGAACAGGGCAATGACAGCCTTGTGCAACATGTCGCAACTCGAGCCTGCGTCATCACCCCCTGAATTCCCTGGGCGACGCAGTCAAGTGCTCTTAATTGCGATTCATTTCTCCTAATCAACAGGACCTTGATCCGGGGGTAACTGGCTATTACCGAGCGTAGTGCCTGAAAGCCGTACTGGTCGATGACACCTTCATCTATGACCAGCACATCGCAACGACTGAGCCCCACCCAGACGCTGCTGCCATATAACTCACCGGATTCGGCGATCACATTGAATTCACGGTAGCGCTCCAGCAAATAGCAATAACCGGGGCGAGCCTGTGCTCCGACGCAACTGATTAATACGTTAATTGTTTTCATAAGTCACTGTTTTTCTGATTTTATTCAGTCTAAGTCTGGCTGGCCTGCAGGCGCAATTGGACTTAGGTACCAACCTCCGCGGGCGCATGCCTGCGCACACTCCGTCACCCTCTGCGGGGCAGCGCACAAAACCTCAAAGAACCATCCGTCTCCGGCCGATATAGCAATAACATAGCTGAATTATCGATGCCCGAATGTGATGAATCGTTTCCACCTTGAGAACCGGAAGATTGCTCGTGTGCCAGTATTCCTCTTCGCGGCGGTGGTGGTTTATTGCGCCTGCATGACATTCAGTTCAGCCGGAGAATTCGCACTTTCCAAGCAGATCCTCGCCAACGTCGAGCAACAACACGGTATAAATGCGCGTCAGCGGGTCACCGCATGGCGCAACATGATTAATTCAAATCGCGACATTTCCGATTTCGAGAAACTCCGCAAGGTCAATAATTTCTTCAACCAGATGGAATTCGTCAATGACATCGATCATTGGGGAACCGAGGATTACTGGGCAACGCCCCTGCAAATGTTGTCATCGAATGGCGGCGATTGCGAGGATTTTTCTATTGCCAAGTACTTTACCCTGCGCGAACTGGGCATACCGGCAAAACGCATGCGGCTAACCTATGTGAAGGCGCTGAAGCTCAACCAGGCGCACATGGTACTCACATACTACGCTGAACCGGATGCGGACCCACTGATCCTCGACAACCTCAACAACGAAATCTCGTCAGCAACCGAACGCGATGATCTGTTGCCGGTATACAGCTTCAACAGCAAGGGCCTTTGGCTGGCTAAATCCCGGGGAGTCAATGAACGTGTCGGACGTTCCGAGCAACTGGGACACTGGCAGGCAGTACTTGCCCGCCTCGACAGTGAACAGGTGCCACTATCCCGATAATTCCATTGTGCACAGGATAAGTATTCTACTTATACTGCACCAGTCATTAGCGAACGGAACCCGGAGATGACTCTCTACAAGCAACTGTCAATCAGTATTGTGATGCTGTTTGTGCTCGGTTTCCTGGGAACGGTCATAACCAGCACGAACACCATGCGTCATTTTATGGCCACGCAACTGGAGTCTCATGCCCAGGACACGGCCACATCGCTGGGATTGTCACTGTCCCCTCACATGGGAACACGCGACATGCCGATCATCAATTCAATGATCGATGCAATATTCGATCGTGGCGATTATCGCAAGATCACCGTAATAGCGATTGACGGGGTCCCCCTGGTTGAGCGCATCAGCCGGCTCGATTCCCGGCATGCTCCGGACTGGTTTGTGAATGCCGTCGATCTGCATGCCCCCACAGCAGAGGCACTGATCATGTCCGGCTGGAAACAGGCGGCAACAGTGTACGTCACCAGCAATCTGGACAATGCGCACAATGAACTGTGGTCGAATACCGTGGATACTTTCTTGCTGTTCCTGGTGTTTGCGCTGGTTATTCTGGCAATTGGACTGATAGCTCTCAAGATGCTGCTGCGCCCCTTGCATAGAGTCGAATTGCAGGCTGCGGCGATCTGTAATCAGGAATATCCGGTGCAAAAGAGGCTTCCCCGGACCCGTGAATTGCGCCGTGTCGTCCTGGCCATGAACCAGTTGTCTTCCAGGGTAAACGAGAGCTTCGCCAAGCAGTCGCGCCTGACAAAGAATATGCAGATACAGGCGTACATGGATCCGGTTACCGGCCTGGGTAACAGGCGTTACTTCGATCGTCAGCTGCAAAACACCGTTGGGAAACGCGAGGACACTACCCACGGCGCCCTGTTGATCATCGAACTCAAAATCCTGTCTTCAGTAAACAGTGCAACCGGTTATTCCGCAGGTGACCAGTTATTGCACAGGGCGGGTGAGCTGCTGGAGTCAACACTCAAGGAGTCGCCAAAGTGTCTTGCGGCACGCATTTCCGGTGCCGGTTTCGGGGTGATTGCCACAGGCATCGATGCCGATGATGCGGAATCACTGGCGCATTCAATAAGCGACAACTTCATGCAACTACGTGCCGACGGGCTGGCTGAAGCAGATGAAATCGTTCATATCGGTATTGCGATGTGGGCGCCGGGCAGCACTGTGCCCACGCTGTTGTCCGAGGCTGATGCCGCCTTGTGCGCGGCACAAAGTCTGGGGAAGAATGCCTGGAAACGTTATGAGCCGAATATTAACGGCCATATTGAAAAACCGGGCGTGGATCACTGGCGCGGGTTTCTCCGCCAGGTGATCAATGAAGGCAAGGTTACGGGTTGCATTCAACCGGTCTATGGTCTGGGTGAAAACAGGCTGGCGAAACTGCAGGAAGAGTTCCTGCTGCGGATCAGCGATATGGACGGGAATACCCTGAGTGCCGGAGCCTTTATGCCGATGGCCGAGCGTGTGGGGCTGGCGAGCGAATTGGACAGACTGGCGGTTGACGCGACCCTCGCCCACCTTGATTCCAGGCCAGATGACCCGACTCCGTGTGCAGTTAACCTGTCATCGGCCTCACTGCATGACCCGGCATTCCTCCAGTGGTTATGCGCGCGACTGGCTGCGTCGCCGGGACGTTCACACCGTATCCTGGTTGAATTCCCCGAATATAGCGTGTTGAAAAACATCATGCATGTACGCAAGTTTATCGAACGACTCGCTGCACAGGGTTGCCGCTGTGGTATTGATCATTTCGGCCGGGGCTTTTCTTCCTATGGCTATTTGCGCAGTCTGAAGATTGACTACCTCAAAATAGACGGCAGCTATATCGGCAATATCGGCGCGGAAGAAGACAATCAATTTTTCATCCAGTCGTTGACTGATACCGCACACAGTATAGGCATCATGGTGATTGCACAGTCAGTGGAGACAGACGCGGAACTCGATACTCTTGCATCTATGAAACTCGACGGTATTCAGGGTTATCTGGCAGGCAAGCCGGAGGCACTACTCATGCGACCAGTACATGGCAGCAGCAAGAATGATTAAAGGATATCCTCTTCCTCAACCACGAGATTTTCCAGCACATTAAGCTCGCTGCGGATGCGCTGACGCGCATTCAATTTCTGCTGGGCTGCCAGCGGCAGGTCAGTCAGTAAAATCAGTTTTTTCTGGATAAGTGCATCAACCAGATCCTCGATGACACGGATGGTTTCGGAATCCGAGGATAACAATTGCTCCTTGGCCATCTCCAGGAATGACTGTACTTCAGGATGGTCGAGCGCCAGTTCTTCGTCACCGCTGTTCTGTGCAGTGTCGGCAAGGCCAATAATTGCACCGGCTGGATTTCGTATAACATAAGGCATGACATTCCTGTTTTCGGCCCGGCCGGTGCACAGCTTTAGCGGTGTGTGCGGCGCGCCCCCAGGTGCGTCTACCGGTGAAAGCCGCATACAGGGCATACAAGTGCCACTCAATTTGTACCCGGTTACGCCGATTAGCTAGTCTGGGGCGAAGGATTCGTTTTTCGAAACCGTGAAAAAGCATTAGAAATATTATATATCTAATTGAAATATAACAGATGATATAAATATCATGGATTACCGAGTCTAATGGCCCAGCCCGTTACTGTACCCAGGGCACACTGGGATGTCCCGCAGAGCGGGGCCGCCCATGACGACCCGTTGCTGGGTTGTCTGCTGATTGTGGCCCGGATCGAACAGCGCCCCGCTACCGCCGATGCCCTGACTGCGGGACTCCCGCTGGTTGATAACAGGCTCACTCCGGACCTGTTCGCGCGTGCCGCCAGGCGTGCAGGCCTGGCGGCGCAGGTCATCAAGCGCCCCCTGGATGCTATTTCCAATCTCGTTCTGCCCGCGGTATTGCTGCTCCAGACCGGCCGCGCCTGTGTACTGGAACGCATCCTTGATGACGGCACGGCCCGGATTATCCTCCCGGAATCCGGTACCGGGGTGAAGGCAGTGCCGATCAGCGAACTTGATTCGGAGTATTGCGGTTATGCGATTTTCATTCAGTCGGGCTACAGTTTTGACGCGCGCACCGAGGACGTAGTCAGCACGCGCCCGCAGCACTGGTTCTTCGATGTTTTCAAGGAAGCCTGGCCTGTCTATGGAGAAGTCCTGCTGGCATCACTGCTCATCAATCTGTTTGCGCTCGCATCACCACTTTTCATTATGAATGTATATGACCGCGTGGTGCCGAACCGGGCGGTCGAGACGCTCTGGGTTCTGGGTATTGGTGTTGCCACCGTATTCGTATTCGATTTGCTGATGAAAACCCTGCGCGGCTATTTTCTCGATATTGCAGGCAAGCGTGCTGATATCATTCTCTCTGCATCCGTGTTCGAGCGGGTTATGGGTATCAAGCTCTCCTCACGGCCGCCTTCCGTCGGCGCCTTTGCCAACAATCTGCATGAGTTTGACACCTTCCGTGATTTCTTTACCTCGGCAACGCTGACCACGTTGATTGATCTGCCGTTCGTTTTTCTGTTTATCCTGATTATCTGGATGATTGGCGGCCCGCTGGCGTTGATACCATTGACGGTACTGCCATTGTCATTATTGAGCGGCCTGCTGATTCAGCGCGCCCTCGCCAGCAAGGTCCAGGAACTGATGCGTCATGGCGCACAGAAGCAGGCCACACTGATCGAGACCCTGACCGGGCTGGAGGCGATCAAGGGGCTGGGTGTTGAAGGCCAGATGCAGCGGCGCTGGGAACGTATTGTCGGCAACATTGCCCAGCTGGCATTGAAAACCCGTTTCCTCGCATCCGGCGCGGTCAATATCACGGTCTTCCTGCAGCAGATCGCAACAGTGGCGGTTGTCATTGCCGGTGTTTACCTGATAGCAGACGGCGAACTCAGCATGGGCGGGCTGATTGCCGCCACCATCCTGACCGGCCGCGCCCTCGCGCCGCTCGCCCAGGTTGCATCCATGCTCACCCGTTACGATCAGGCCAGGGCCGCATACGCCTCGACAAACAACATGATGTCCATGCCGGTTGAACGACCGGCCGACAAGGTGTTTCTCGTGCGGCCGAAAATCAGCGGCGAGATTGCCTTCAGGGATGTGAGTTTCAGTTATCCGGATCAACCGGTGCAAGCCCTCAGTAATATTTCATTTCATCTGAAGGCCGGTGAGCGGGTCGCCCTCATCGGGCGGATCGGATCCGGGAAAAGCACCATCGAACGACTGGTGATGGGACTCTATGAGCCCGGCTCCGGCGCCATCCTGATCGATGGCACTGACAATCAACAAATGGATCCGGCCGATTTGCGCAGGAATATCGGCTATGTGCCACAGGACAGTTTCCTGTTCTACGGTTCGGTGAAAGACAACATCATGCTGGGTATGCCCTTTGCGGATGACAATGCATTGCTGCGCGCCGCCTCCATTGCCGGTGTTACCGATTTTGTTGACAGGCACCCCGCCGGTTTCGACTTGCAGGTGGGAGAACGCGGCGAAGGACTCTCCGGCGGACAGCGTCAAAGTATCGCAATTGCACGCGCCCTGTTACGCGATCCGCCTATTGTCATCATGGATGAACCCAGCAATGCCATGGACAACACCTCGGAGGAAATCTTCAAATCCCGCCTGGGTAACTGGCTGAACAACAGGACCCTGATGCTGGTGACCCATCGCGCGTCGCTGTTATCGCTGGTAGACCGGGTGATTGTGATGGATGCCGGCAGGATTATCGCCGATGGCCCCAAGGAACAGATACTGGATGCGCTTAAACAGGGCCGGATCAAGGTGCCGCGGTAATGGCTTTGCGTTTATTTGACCGTCTGCTGGCACGAAGACACGGCAAAACCGGCAGTGAGTACGACAAATTGCGAGCGGGCGATACCCGTTACATGACGGACGTGAACTCGGCGGTGTTCATGGGTGCCAGCCGCAGCAGTCATATGATCCTGATAGCGACTGTTCTCTTCTTTACCATCGCGCTGATCTGGGCCGCCACGGCGAATATTGACGAAGTCACCCGCGGTGAAGGCAAGGTGATCCCGTCGAACAAGATCCAGGTGATCCAGAACCTGGAAGGCGGAATCCTGAGCGAGATCCTGGTCAGGGAAGGCGAAACCGTGGCCAAGGGCCAGCCCCTGCTGCGACTCGATGACACCCGCTTTTCATCGAGCTTTCGCGAATCACGCCAGAAATACTACACCCTGCTTGCCAAGGCAGCCCGGCTGAGTGCCGAGGCCAATAACCAGCCGCTGAAAATTCCCGATATCGTATCTGACTGAAGATCCCGGGCTGGCTGCTAATGAGACCGCACTGTACGAATCGAGGGTCAATGAACTGCGCTCCAACCTGAGCATCCTGCGGCAGCAGGAATCCCAGACCAGTCAGGAATTAACCGAACTGTATGCACATAAGCAGAAACTGAGCCGCAGTTACGACCTCATGAAACAGGAACTCGCAATGTCGGAACCGCTGGCGGCGGACGGTGCCATGTCCGAGGTCGAGATCATCCGCTTGAAGCGCACTGTCAACGACATGAAGGGCGAACTGAATGCCAGCCGGCTCGCCATCCCGCGCCTGCAGTCCGCGCTCGAGGAAGTGAAAAGCAAGGCCAATGACCTGGAAATCAGTTTCCGGACACAGGCACGCGGGGAGCTGAACGATGCCGAGTCGGAGCTTTCCGGCGTATCCGAGGTCATGCGCGGTCAGGAAGACCGCGTTAGCCGGACACTGGTCGTCTCCCCCGTCAGGGGTACTGTGAAACAGATCCTGGTCACGACCATCGGAGGGGTAGTGCAGCCCGGCATGGATATGATGGAAATTGTTCCCCTGGAAGGCGGATTGCTGGTGGAAGCCCATGTCAGACCTTCTGATATCGCCTTTCTGCGCCCGGATCAGAATGCCGAAGTGAAGCTAACTGCCTATGACTACGCAATTTACGGGGGTCTCGCCGCTAAACTTGAGCACATAAGTGCCGATACCATTACTGATGAGCGCGGCGATAGCTATTACCTGATCAAGGTACGAACCGACCGGGAAAATCTGGGCCCCAGGAATGCTCCCCTGGAGATCATCCCGGGTATGACAGCGGTTGTTGACATCCTCACGGGTGAAAAAACAGTGCTTGATTACCTGCTGAAGCCGATTCTCAGGGCGAAAGAAAGAGCATTACGTGAAAGATAGTCGTCATTTCAGGGATAAATGGTTGCATGGCAGGCAAACGTGACAGAGGGCAGCGGGAAAGTACTGATCGCAAGCGCTGACAATGTGCTGGTGAAGGCCTGCAGTGATGCCCTTGAAATCGCATATTCAATCATTCGCTGCACGGACACCACCGCAGCCATGGAATCCATCGGCAAGACCTGCCCCGAGCTGGTCCTGATCGACCCCTTGCTGTTTCCGGAGGGCCTGGCGGCAAGCGTGACCGAAATACTGGGGCTCTCGGCCAGTACCCGCATCATCGTCATCGAAGGCAAGAGCGGACGCATGGTAGACCAGGTCATGCTCTTCAAGGCCGGCACTCACGGCTTTTGTGCTGACATCATCAACCCCGCCCTGTTGCTGAAAGCGGTGCGCACGGTCTGCAGCGGCGAGATCTGGGTACCACGCAAACTGATATCACAGCTTATCAGTGAATTAGCCAAAGCTGTTGAATCAGGTAATCACCAGATCGATCCCCTTATCAGCAAAACCATGGAGAGCCTGACCCCGCGGGAGCTGGAGGTCGCACGCATGGTCCACCTGGGCGGTAATAACAAGATGATTGCCCGCGAGCTCGATATATCAGAGCGCACGGTAAAGGCACATCTCAGCGCCATCTTCCGCAAACTCGATATCGAGAACCGTCTGCACCTCGCCCTGTACTTCAATAAAATAACTTGAAATTTCCGACCAATTTCAGGAAACTAGCGCAGCCGTCCGAAAGGGCGAAAATTCACCACACGTGCTCAAGGGAGAACACGGGGAATTTATATGCGTATAAAACCAATTGCCACACTTCTCTCATTGCTACCCAGTCTCTTGTTTTCACCCGGCACTCATGCCCTCTCACTCTTCGACGCTGTAACAGAAACCATCACGACCAATCCTGATGTCCTGATCGCGAGATCCCAGCGTAACGCGGTTGAGCAGGAAATGGTCGGTGCCCGGGCCGGTTTTTACCCGCAAACAGATATCACCGTCGGCTATGGCTCGGAAACCAGCTACAATTCGACCACCCGTGCAAGCGGTGCCGGTTCGAGAACTCTCGATCGCTCGGAGGCCGAGATTCAAATCAGGCAACTGCTGTTCGACGGCGCGCGCACCCGGAGTGAATTCAACCGGCAAAAGTCACGCGTCAATTCCCGCGCCTACTCGACCTTCGGTAAATCCGAAGTCACTGCATTGCGTGCGGTGGAAGTCTATCTCGATGTGCTGCGTGAGGAAAAACTGGTGCGCCTGGCCATGGAAAACCTGGACAGCCACCAGCAGACCTATGACCGTATCAAAAAGCGCGGCGAGAGTGGTGTGGGCCGCAAGTCGGACACCGAGCAGGCGCTTGGCCGCCTCGCCCTGGCCAAGACCAACCTGCTGGCCGAGACCAATAACCAGGCAGATGCCACGGCCGCTTTCGAGAATGTCGTGGGACAAAGACCTGTCGGGCTGGAGGAACCTGCATCGATGGCGCATCTCCTGCCGGCCGATCTGGACGAGGTGATCAAGCAGGCGCTTGGGAATCACCCAACCCTGAAATCTGCCGAGGCCGATGTCGAGGCCGCCCACTACCAGGAAAAAACCGCGAAGTCCGCTTTTTATCCCCGCGTTCATCTGGAGGTCAGCGGTACGGAGAACAAGGATATCGATGGCATTCCGGGCCCCAACCGGGACGGGCAGATCATGGTGCGCGGCCGCTATAATCTGACCGGCGGCAGGGACATGGCCCGGCGCGAGGAAACTTCATATCTGCTGAACGAAGCCAGGGAGATCAGGAACCGCACGCACCGCCAGGTCGTCGAAAGCATCCAGCTCTCCTGGAACGCGTATCAAACTGCAAAAGAGCAACTGGAATACTTCAAGGCGCATGTCGACGCAAGTGAAGCGGCGCGCAATGCCTACCGCAAGCAATTCAACATCGGACAGCGATCACTGCTCGATGTACTCGACTCCGAAAACGAACTGTTTTCCGCGCAAATCGATTATGTAAATGGCCAGAATGAATTGCTGTTCGCAGCCTACCGGATTCTGGCCGGCACCGGTAAACTGCTGTGGGCCATGCAGATACCAGTTCCTGAAGAAGCTGACGTCATCCAGTAAGCAGCGGCATTAACAAGCAGTTATTTTGGTGCAACACCCGCCACAGAACAACTGCATCAGGGTCGACAGTCACAGCACAGCCGGTCATTGACCGGCTTGTTCCCGGTTGTTTTCTGATCCTGGCCAGGCGTTGATGTTCGAAGAATCCATCATCTTTTCAATATTCCTGATCTTCACGGGTGCGGCCGTGCTGGCGGGGCTTGCCCTGTTTGCCCGCCAGTCGCTGCTGGTCGCCTATATTCTGCTCGGGGGACTACTTGGCCCATGGGGCCTCAAACTGGTTAACGATCCCTCGATAATCCAGGAAATCGGTCATATCGGTATCATCTTCCTGTTGTTTTTACTCGGACTCAATCTGCAGCCTGCACAGCTGATACACATGCTGCGCAAGGCGGTGCTGGTCACACTGGCAAGTTCATTCGTATTCGGTGCCATGGGCGCGGCAATCGGCTGGGCTTTTGGCTTCAGCACTTTCGAGAGCCTCACAATTGGCGCCGTCATGATGTTTTCCAGCACCATCATCGGTCTGAAGCTGCTGCCGACAACCGCCCTGCACCACCGCCATGTCGGTCAGGTAGTCATCAGTATCCTGCTGTTGCAGGACATCATTGCCATCGCCATACTGCTGTTACTGGAAGGTGTATCCCGAAGCGGTGCCGAGTGGCACCAGTTCGGCATCCTGGCGCTGGCAGTGCCCGGCCTGGTTGGATTCGCGCTGCTGTTCGAGCGCTATGTCCTGCTCCGCCTGATGCGGCGCTTTGACACCATCCAGGAATATATCTTCCTGACCGCCATCGGCTGGTGCCTGGGGATGGCCCAGCTGGCACATATGATTGGGTTGTCCTATGAGACCGGTGCCTTTATTGCCGGCGTTTCCCTCGCCACCAACCCGATTGCATTGTTTATCGCCGAAAGTTTCAAACCACTGCGGGATTTTTTCCTGATCATGTTTTTTTTCTCGCTCGGCGCAAGTTTCAATATCACCATTCTGCCGGATATATTTTTACCTGCGGCACTGCTGGCAGCCATGATGCTTGTGGCGAAGCCGCTGGTATTCTCCCGGCTGCTGGTGCTGACGGGGGAATCGAAAGGCCTGTCTCGCGAGGTCGGCGTGCGTCTCGGACAGGCCAGTGAGTTTTCCCTGTTAATCGCCGTGCTGGCCTTGAATGCCGGCGCTATCGAATCACGTGCATCCTATCTGATCCAGGCCACGACCCTCATTACATTCATCGTATCCGCCTATCTGATCATGCTGCGCTACCCTACCCCCATTGCCGTGACTGACCGGCTGCGCAAGGACTGAGGCGGTTTCCTTGATATGTAAAACACATGTATTACATTATCTTGTGATAAACAATTAAATCAGATTCTAATATTTACCGAAGGCACAGAACCCCCCGCCGTACTGCTGATGTAACCACCCACAATGTTAACATTCAAGACAATGACAAGGGCCGAGTGACATGGGCAACACTAAGAAAAGTACCGCTATAGCACCATTGCGGCCTGACGCCCTGTGCTGGCGGTGCGACCCGGAACAGCTGCCTTTCGAGACCACGGATGAGCTCGATGATCTGGCCGATATCTTCGGTCAAAGCCGGGCAACGGATGCCATCCGGTTCGGAATCGGTATACGGAATCCGGGCTATAACCTGTTCGCCCTCGGGCCCGAGGGCGTCGGCAAACACACGGCTGTGCGCCATCTGCTGGAAGAAAGCATTCAAACCAGCACCAGTCTGTCTGACTGGTGTTACGTGAACAACTTCCAGCAACCTGCCAATCCCAACCTGTTAACGCTTCCGGCCGGTCACGGTTCGGTATTGCAGGATGACATGCTGCAATTGATCGAAGAGCTGCGCACAATCGTACCTGCTGCATTTGAAAACAGTGATTATCTGGCGCAGTTACACCAGATCGAGGATGACTTCGCCACGCTGGAAGCCCGGGCACTCGAGCAGTTGCAGGCAGATGCCGAACGCCGGGATGTCAGTGTGAAACATCGTATGGGGCAGTTTACCTTTGTGCCGACACACGAGGGTCATGCACTCTCTCCCGATGAATTCGAGAAGCTGCCTGAAGCTGCACGCCAGGAGATGGAAAAGGCGGTCAATGACCTGCAGGCGCAGCTCCAGAAAATACTGGAGATCGATATTCCCGGATGGCGGCGTGAATCGCAGACCCGGGTCAAGGATCTCAACAGGAAGACCATGGTAATTGCTGTGGGCCAGAGTATTCATTCACTCATGGACAAGTACCGGGATCTCCCGCAGGTATGCCAGTATCTCGAGCAGGTGGAGGACGACATCGTTGAAAATATGGATGCCTTCCGCAAACCGGAGGAAAATGGTAACAGGCAGCAGTTGCTGAAAATCTCCGGCGACTTCATGCAGCGCTACCGGGTCAACCTTCTGGTTGATAATGACAACCTTGACCGCGCGCCGGTGATCTATGAGGACAGACCGAGTTTTGGTGCACTGATCGGCCGCATCGAACACACGTCGCAGCTGGGCACTTTGATCACAGACTTTACGCAAATAAAACCGGGGGCACTGCATCGGGCCAATGGCGGTTACTTGATGCTGGATGCGCATAAATTGCTGACTCAGCCTTTTGCCTGGGACGGCCTTAAACGGGTGCTTAAATCCGGTGAAATACGTATTGAATCGCTGGCAGAGCTGTTGAGCCTGGTGAGCACCGTGTCCCTGCAACCGGAACCGGTACCGCTGGAAGTCAAGGTCATCCTGTTGGGTGATCGTCTCCTGTATTACCTGTTGCATGAATTCGACCCGGATTTTCCCGAACTTTTCAAGGTGGCAGCGGATTTTGATACCGAGTCGCCGCGATCTTTCGAATCCGAACAGATGTATATGCGCCTCATCGCTACCCTGGCACGCAAGCATGGTTTACGGCCATTCGACAGTGGTGCGGTTGC
>CAVYHX010000031.1:0-196958 GCA_963768415.1 uncultured Gammaproteobacteria bacterium | reverse complement strand
TATTTCACCTTTCCGGTGACGACCGGATGAATATTTGCGGTCCAGGTCACGGCAGCGGGCAAGATTGTCATCACGTCGCTGCCTTTCTTTGTAATAGGTATCCCGGTCATCCTTGTAGTTACGTCTGGATCTGGAATAATTTTCTCGTGATTCTATGATACGCAGCTGTCTTGCTTCTTCTGGTCTGAGGCCGTTATTGCTGGGGGCGGAATCAACTGCAATTTTGCTTGATTTGGTTCCGGTTGGCGGGCTATCGCCATAATGAACATTACCGTTTTCATCCGTCCACTTCTGGACGCCGCTTGCTGTTGATGCTGCAGATAGCCAGCATTGCCAGACAGATAACCAGGTATTTTATGTTGTTCATTATGCCCTCTCACGATGTGTATTTATCTTTCTGATGCTGAAAACAGCCGGTATGTATCGATATTCGAGAACCGGACCTGGTGTCGATACCGGAGACGAAGGATGGGTCGAGGGTGGTTATTCGGATCCCGGTGACATCCGGGTTCCCTATGCTTCTTCAGTATCAACCCACATATCGGCGTTCTCCTCGAGGTTATTACTGTTGTCGTCGTCTTCCGCGGGTTCCTTTTCCTTCTTGTGCGCGGGGCCACTCCGCTCGGGGATGTTCCGGATGCTGGCGCCACGGCCCTTGAAACTGCGCCGTGCCTTCTTGTATCCGGCATCGAGTTCCGCGATGTATTTGGTTTCAGCCGGTTTGAGCTCACGCAATTTTTTTTCGACGATCTCGCGTGCATATTCAATGATCTCGCCGCGTACGAGATTGTACATGTAGATCGTTACCGGATTAGCCGTGTCCAGGCGTATATCCCGCAGAACCGGGCTGCTGCGGTCACCTGCCTTCAGGTAACCGTACCAGACCGACGCTTTGCTTTTCGATGATTTTGCCATAGTAAGTTCACCTCGGCCTGCCGGCATGAATCTCCATGAGGTCTGCCGTCCAGCAACGTTTGCCATGCTAATAATCACGTTTATCGCGTTGTCTGAAGGAAACTTTAGCCGGGCGCGGGGCGCGCGCATGCAGCGGCGGCAAGAGCCAGCAGCAAGCAGCCGGCAGCGGCTGCCTGGAAGGATGGTAATAATATATATATCAGTAAGTTATAAGTTATTACGCGAATGCGCCGGGCGGAGTGCCAGGGGTATGCATGGCCGCCGGTCAATTCCGGGATCCAGGTGTCCCGGCCACCGGCTAGTCTCCGTCGCCAAATAATTCCTCATTCTCGGCAGCAGGGGGCGGGAGCGGGCAGGCTGCCGTGGTAAATGCCGGAATCTCGCGGTATTCGGACGACGGTTGTCCGCAGACAGGACACGGTTGCGCTGGCAGCTCGACCAGTGTCGAGCCACAGGTATTGCAGACATAATAATGGGAGGGTTCTCCCTCGATGCGTTTCACAAGAAGTCCGAACCAGCGCCTGGCTGCTTTCTGGATCTTTATTATCAGATCGCGATGTTGCTTTTCGGCCTCCCAGGCGTAGGTGATATTATTGATCGCCGCCGCATGGTGCTCTGACTCGATGCCCTCAAGGATAGCCGGATATTCGCGATCGATCTCGTCACGCTCGATTGCTGCAGCCTGCCTGAGATTATGCCGCGTATCCCGGATTGCGGTATCCGCCGCCGGCATGGTTCGACCGGCGTTGTCTCCCAGTTCGGATAACAGTGTTTTGAAATTGCGCGCATGGATGCCTTCGGATTGGGACAGCGCCTTGAACAGGTGCGCAATATTCGGGTAGCCCTCTGCACATGCCTGCCGCGAATAGGCTGCATAATCCCGGTGGGCCAAAACTTCTTCTGCATAGCGCTTCTCCAGTGCATCACGGGTCAGCGGATAGTGTTCTTCCGGTGCGCAATAACCGGGTAGTGAGAGCGCAAGGCCCGGTATAAAGCACATGAGGATGCGAATATTCATGTTACACATATGCTTTCGATTTCATGTCCTGCCTGATGGTCATCAGCGGCAGGCCGGTCGTCTGCCGAGTGTGCGTGCATTCGCCTGCATGCGTATTGCGTCCGGCATGCGTTTGTTCAAATCACTGATGCGGGTGCTGTGCGAGGGGTGGGTGGACAAAAATTCGGCTGGTTCCCCACGAGCCTGATTGGCGCGCCCCATATTCATCCACAGCTGGACACTCTGGCGCGGATCGAATCCTGCGCGGGCCATTAATTCCAGGCCGAGACTGTCGGCCTCGCTCTCCTGGACCCGTGTATACGGAAGCAGGATTCCGTATTGGGCGCCCACACCGAGCAATCCCATCAGGCTCTTGCCGGTCACAGTTTGCGGGTTGGCCATGGCGCTCACCAGCCCCAGGCTCTGCTCCACCGCGAACTTTTGCGATACCCTTTCATTGGCATGCCTGGCTTGTACATGCGCAATCTCGTGAGCGATGACGGTTGCCAGCTGGTCCTGGTTTTCAGCTACCTTCAACAGCCCGGTATTCACCCCGATCTTCCCGCCCGGCAGGGCAAAGGCATTGGCGTCATCATCCTGGAATACCACGACCTCCCAGTCGCCGCCGACCTCGCGGATGATGGCGCTGGCGACGCACTGGACAAATGTATTGGTTGTTCTGTTGCTGTCGACCGGGGTCTCGCCCTTGATGTTGGTGAAGGCCTGCAGACCCATCTGGGTCATCTCGGTTTCCGGCATGAGTACCAGCTGTGACCGCCCGCCGGGAGAGGTTGCACAGCCGGCCAGCAGTACCAGGCTGAATGCGAGGGGGATGTGAAGCTTGCGCATGATTGTCTCCTCAAGTGACTGGTGCCAATTATAGACAGATTTGATGATGGCCGAGAAAGCGTTTTGATGACGGGTACGCCCGGCATGGCACCCCTGTCCAGTGGTATGCGGGTGCCGGCGTGGCAGTGCAGGTGTCGATACGTTGTATTGAAGCATCTCCCGCGGTGATCTGTTACACACCCGCAACAGTTGCGTTATGCGTGCAACAATTGTTCACAATTGACGTCCCGATACGGCTTGTGTTCGTGTCATCCGCAGAGAACAATTCTGTCAGGCAAGCGGTATGCCATTGCAGCGGCACTACCCGGTACATACCGCCGGAAAATGCCATTAACGGAAAGTAAACGGGCAGTGAATAGTACCTGGATAATTCGCGCAGGGTCAGGTGAATGTTCGATTGTATCCAGGACCAGAAAACATACAGACAGGAGGAAGTAGCGATGGCGATGAAAATCCAGAGTATTGAGGGTATCGGTCCCGGATATGCTGAAATGCTGGTTGGTGCGGGCATCTCCAGCACAGAACGGCTGTTGCAGGAAGGCGCAACGCGTGAAGGGCGCACGTCACTGGCGCAGAAGACCGGCATTAACGAAAGGCTGATTCTCAAGTGGGTCAACATGAGCGACCTGTTCCGCATTCGTGGCGTGGCCGGACAATACGCTGAACTGCTCGAGGCGGCAGGCGTGGATACAGTCAAGGAACTGCGCAACCGTAATCCGGAAAATCTGGCGCAGGCTATGATCGCCGTGAACAAGGAGAAGCGCCTGGTGCGCCAGACCCCCAGTCAGAAGCGGGTCAGCGACTGGGTCGATCATGCGAAAAACCTGCCGCCGGTAGTGAGCTACTGAAACCGGCCGGTTACACGGCCGGGAGGAAGCAAGCCGGCGGTCAGGAGCTGCGCATCAATTACAGTCGGTAATACCGAGCAAGCGGAATATCCCGAAGCGCTCGCACTGGTTGCGGGTATCGACATCATCCATGAACAGGACCCGGATGGCGCCCTTGTCGATACCGTCGTCGTCATCCAGCGGCATACCGGCGACCAGGTCGGTAGAGCGTTGTCCATCGAGATTGCCGATTCCCGCAACGGCCGCACCGAAGCGGTCGTTGTTAGCAGGAGGAGTGCCGAGTTCTCCGGCGCTGGTGGAAATCTTTTGGGTGGCGTTGACTGTGCCGTCACGGTTCATGAACAGGATCCAGACAGCGCCGCGGTCGAGTCCCCCGTCATCGTCAAACGGCGCACCGGTGACCAGGTCCGTGATGCCATCCAGATCCAGGTCACCCGCGTAGGCCACGGCCGTGCCGAATGCATCACCGTTAGCCAGGGTGGCGTCGGCGTCGAGACCGCCTTCTGTCGCGGACAGCTTCCGGGCGCGGAGCACCTGTCCATCCGTGCGCAGGTACAGTATCCAGACGGCACCGCGGTCCGTACCACCGTCATCATCCCCGGGTGTGCCGACGCCGAGGTCCGGGGTGCCATCCTGGTTCAGGTCACCGATATTGGCCAGTGCGCGCCCGAAACGATCGCCGGCAGCAAGGCTGCCGTTAAAACTGCCCGCATCGAGTGAAATTTTCTGCTGCGCCTTGACCGTGCCGGTGGAATTCATGAAGAGTATCCACAGCGCGCCGGTATCGGTGCCGCTATCGTCATCGAGGGGTGCGCCGACGGCCAGGTCGGTCACGCCATCACTGTCGATATCGCCGAGCATGGCAATGGATGCGCCGAATTGGTCACCATCCTCCAGTGCGCCATTGAAGCCTCCCGCCAGGCTGGAGATCTTGCGGAAATCCCTGACGGTTCCGTCGGCGCGTAGCAGCAGGATCCATACAGCGCCGCGGTCGTTGCCACCGTCATCGTCTAATGGCGCACCGACGGCCAGGTCCAGGATTCCGTCACCGTCGAGGTCGCCAATGCCGGCTGCGGCCGCGCCGAAGTTGTCCCCGTCACGGAGGACACCACCGAAGCCGCCTGCGGTACTCGAGATTTTTGCTTCCTGGTCGACCATGCCATCGCTGTCCATGAACAGGATCCAGATGGCGCCGCGTTCGGGACCACCGTCGGTGTCCAGCGGCGCACCGACGGCCAGGTCCGCTACACCATCCACCTCCAGGTCGCCGAGCAGCGCGATCGCCGAGCCGAATTGTCCGTTTTCATCAAGCACGCCCGCGAAATTCCCTTCTATTGCGGAAATCTTCTGGTCTGAAGCAACGAACAGGGTAGTGATGACCTCCTCACCGCACGCGGTCACGGTGAGCGCCACTAGCAGGGCAAGCAGGTTTCTGAGAGTGTTAGATCGCATCATATCAGCTGGTCCCGGGCTGCTGTTTTTGTGTCATCCCGTTCGTAGCAGGAAATCGGGCCCGCGAAGCAACGAATACCCCCGCACACTCGGAATGCCATAAAATACGCATATACCATAAGTATAGAGTATGGAATGCAAAAACGGCACGCTTCCTGGCAACACGATATCGGAATGCATCAAAGCGGGTTACACTGGGTAGCGTGCATCCCGGGAAGCTAACCAGTCATGTTCGAATGGCCAACAGAGGTTGCAGCGGCACGGGATATTCAGGAGGCCCTGAGAGCACGGGTGAACCGTACGGATGACCTGGGTCCTGTGCGCCTCGTGGCCGGTGTCGACGTCGGCTTTGAAGACCAGGGGCGCACGACGCGTGCGGCCGTGGCGGTGCTGGAGTTCCCCGGTCTCGAGCTGCAAGATCAGGCAATCAGCCGCAGTCCCACCTGTTTTCCCTATGTGCCCGGTTATCTCTCCTTTCGTGAATTGCCCGCCGTGATACAGGCCCTTGACCAGCTCGCGGTCGCGCCGGACTTGCTGTTGTGTGACGGCCAGGGACTGGCGCATCCACGCCGTTTCGGACTCGCATGTCACCTCGGAGTGCTCACGGATACACCGAGTATCGGTGTCGCCAAGTCGCGCCTGATCGGTACACACGCTGAGCTGCCGGCAGAGAAGGGTGCGTGGGTCCCGCTCACCGACAAGGACGAGATCATCGGTGCCGTGCTGCGCACCCGTGCCAATGTCAGTCCGGTGTATGTTTCTATCGGTCACCGTATCAGTCTGGCGACAGCCATCGACTATACGTTACGCTGTACTACCCGTTACCGCCTGCCCGAGACAACCCGCCGGGCACACCGGCTGGCTTCCGGTTGAAACGCACCCGCAGCAAGGCATCGCGAACAGTGTCCAGCGGCAACAGGGAGGCGTCATCAGGCAAGTGGTCAGCGCAAGTGACCCGCACGAGTTCTGCGCTGGATCTCGAGCAGGGAGTGTTTACCTGGACGGACCCGAAGAAAATTGCGCGGTCGCTGAAGCATTCGGCAGAGGCCAGCAAGCGCCGCAAGGCGTCACCGTTTCGCTCCGCGATGTCGATGCTGGTATTTTATATCAATCGTGCCGGCACGCACCTGGGGGCGGAACAGAAACAGGTGCTGGAGCAGGCCAAGGATGAGTTGCGCAAATTGTATGACAAGTAACCGGCATGCCGGCGCATACTGTGCACGGGTACCGTGGTTTCCCGCAGGAGGAGGTAACATGGCATGAACGAGCAAGCGCAAGTTGCGGTCGTTACCGGAGCCAACCGCGGTCTTGGTTACGAGACCTGCCGGCAACTGGCGCGGCGCGGGCTGCGGGTGATACTCACCTGCCGGGACCCGGCAAAGGGAGCGGCAGCCGTTGCAGCGTTGGCGCAGGAAGGACTGCAGGTCACCTTTCATCCACTGGATGTCACCGACGAAGCTGCGATACAGCGCCTGGCCGGATTTGTGGACAGGGAATTCGGCCGCCTCGATGTGCTGGTCAATAATGCCGGTGTCTTCCTGGATCCCATAGCGACCGGCAATCCGGCAGATAGCAGTATTTTCAATGCGCGCACCGATACCATACGCCGCACCATGGAGACCAATGTCTACGGCCCGCTACGCCTGTGCCAGGAACTGGTACCCCTGATGGATGGCCATGGCAGGATTGTCAACCTGTCATCGGGCATGGGGCAGCTTGCTGAAATGAACGGTTGTTGTCCGGGTTATCGTATGTCGAAGGTGGCGTTGAATGCGTTGACCCGCATGCTGGCCGACGAACTCAAGGAAACCGGAATCAAGGTGAATTCGCTATGCCCGGGCTGGGTGCGCACCGATATGGGCGGGACGGATGCCACTCGTTCGGTCGAGGAGGGTGCGGAAACCATCGTCTGGCTGGCCATGTTGCCTGAAGACGGTCCCAGTGGCGGGTTTTTTCGGGATATGCAGTCCATCCCCTGGTGAGCGCTGCCTGAACCCCGTACCAGTATGCCTATAGCACCCATCGACGCGCAGCAGCAGGAGCGGGTTGTAGCGGAAACACACCGCTGTATCCGGCGTGCCGGCCGCTTGCTGGCGTCCGGATTTCAAATGGTGCCGGTCCGGTTTGAACTGCAAGGCAGGGCCGCAGGCATGTATCGCGTGCACAAGGGCGAACGCGTGATCCGTTATAACCCGTATATATTCAGTAAATATTTTGACGACAGTCTGGCCAATACCGTGCCACACGAGGTGGCGCACTACATTACCGATGTGCTGTTACGGGCTGGTGAATGTGCGGCCACACGGCCGGGAATGGCAGCAGATTATGCGCACGCTGGGGGCCGAGCCGTCAGTCACCTGCCGCTATGATTTGACCGGTATCCCGCTGCGGCGCCAGCGGCACTTCATTTACCAGTGCGCCTGTACCCGACACGCACTCAGTCCAGTACGGCACAAACGCTCAACCAGCGGCAAGGCACGCTATTTTTGCAGGCGCTGTCGCGAGCCAGTCATATTTTCGGGGGCTGTGTCTGATAGCGCCCCGGGAACCCCGGTGACAATGCGATAACCTCGAGCATCGACATTGCCACCGGGCTCATGGCCGGTATGTGCGAACTAGGGTGTCGGTTCCAGGTCAGCGGGTTCGGCAGGTATTTCAGCCGCCGGCGTGGTTCCGGTTGCTGCAGCCTTATCGGATTTTAATATTTCCTTCACTTTGTCACTGGCCCGGTCGTAAATGCTTTTCTTCTCGGTCGTGCCGGCGGCCGGTGCGGGCAGCGCGGTGCTCGGGTCGGCGGCCGGTACCGGGGTTGCCACCGCAGCTGCGGGTGCAGTCATTGGAGTAGCCGGGATGGCTGCCGGAGCCGTGGAGGTTACTGCGGCTGCCGGGGCCTTGATCGCCGGGGCCGCCTCCTCGGTTGAGGCTGCTTCATCGTCATCCCCGAACACTGACTTCACCTTGCTTTTGGTCTTCTCATAGAGGCTTTCCGAAGACGTGCTGCCGGCGGCCGGTGCGGGCAGCGCGGTGCTCGGGTCGGCGGCCGGTGCCGGGGTTGCTACCGCAGCTGCGGGTGCAGTCATTGGAGTAGCCGGGATGGCTGCCGGAGCCGTGGAGGTTACTGCGGCTGCCGGGGTCTTGATCGCCGGGGCCGCCTCCTCGGTTGAGGCTGCTTCATCATCATCCCCGAACACTGACTTCACCTTGCTTTTGGTCTTCTCATAGAGGCTTTCCGAAGACGTGCTGCCGGCGGCCGGTGCGGGCAGCGCGGTGCTCGGGTCGGCGGCCGGTGCCGGGGTTGCCACCGCAGCTGCGGGTGCAGTCATTGGGGTAGTCGTTACAGCTCCCGGAGCCGTGGAGGTTACTGCGGCTGCCGGGGTCTTGATCGCCGGGGCCGCCTCCTCGGTTGAGGCTGCTTCATCATCATCCCCGAACACTGACTTCACCTTGCTTTTGGTCTTCTCATAGAGGCTTTCCGAAGACGTGCTGCCGGCGGCCGGTGCGGGCAGCGCGGTGCTCGGGTCGGCGGCCGGTGCCGGGGTTGCTACCGCAGCTGCGGGTGCAGTCATTGGAGTAGCCGGGATGGCTGCCGGAGCCGTGGAGGTTACTGCGGCTGCCGGGGCCTTGATCGCCGGGGCCGCCTCCTCGGTTGAGGCTGCTTCATCATCATCCCCGAACACTGACTTCACCTTGCTTTTGGTCTTCTCATAGAGGCTTTCCGAAGACGTGCTGCCGGCGGCCGGTGCGGGCAGCGCGGTGCTCGGGTCGGCGGCCGGTGCCGGGGTTGCCACCGCAGCCGCGGGTGCAGTCGATTGGAGTAGCCGGGATGGCTGCCGGAGCCGTGGAGGTTACTGCGGCTGCCGGGGTCTTGATCGCCGGGGCCGCCTCCTCGGTTGAGGCTGCTTCATCATCATCCCCGAACACTGACTTCACCTTGCTTTTGGTCTTCTCATAGAGGCTTTCCGAAGACGTGCTGCCGGCGGCCGGTGCGGGCAGCGCGGTGCTCGGGTCGGCGGCCGGTGCCGGGGTTGCTACCGCAGCTGCGGGTGCAGTCATTGGGGTGGCCGGGATGGCTGCCGGAGCCGTGGAGGTTACTGCGGCTGCCGGGGCCTTGATCGCCGGTGCGGTCTTGGCCGCTTCATCCTCATCCTTGAAGACTGCCTTCACCTTGTCCTTGGCCTTGTCATACAGGCTTTCCGAGGGGGTGCTGCCGGCGGCCGGTGCGGGCAGCGCGGTGCTCGGGTCGGCGGCCGGTGCCGGGGTTGCCACCGCAGTCGCGGGTGCCGCCAGGGAGGAACCGGTACGGCTGCTGGAGCCGTGGAAGTTGCCGCGGCTGCCGGGGCCTTGATCGCCGGTGCGGTCTCGGCCGCTTCATCCTCATCCCCGAACACCGCCTTTACCTTGTCCTTGGCCTTCTCATACAGGCTTTCCGAGGGGGTGCTGCCGGCGGCCGGTGCGGGCAGCGTCAGTGAGGGGTCAGCAACAGGCGCTCCTGCGGGTGCTGCCGGCTGGGCAAGCAGGGGGGCGGTTGCTGCTGTGGTCGACGGAGTATCATGGCCTGCCGGACCGGTAGTTGCAGCGGATTCGGAATGAGCTGCACCAGCAGCCGTTGTGCCTGCGGGAACCGTAGCTTGTGCAGCGGTTCCATATTGAGGCATATTTTCTCCCTGACTGTAATACTGCTGTCCGTAACCCGGTTGAGCATGCCCGGGGTAGGTATTGGGGTTATACCTGTAGTCATATCCGTATCCGGGGGCACCATAGCGGGGATGTGGCGGGTAACCGGGTGACCGATAACCATAACCCGGCCGATAATGGTCCGGCCGTCCAGGGTAGGAGTACCCACCGGCCCGGGTGTCGTCCTGGTATGGCGTTTCCTCATCATCGACTGTATAGGGTGACTGAGTATCCGGCGGCATTGCCCAAAGGGCGGTGGATTGCAGTGCGAACAGCACGCAACTGCAGAAAATGGTTTTATGAAAGAATTTGTTTGTCTGATACATTGAGTGTTCCTCTTGACTGCGTATTGATGCTGCCAGGCTGAATAAGGGGGCGCCTGGATCTTTTTGTGTACGGTGTGGTCGTTAGTACTCTACCGGTCCTGCTGGCAGGGGGCTGCCGGGGTGATGACATTTCTTGACCTTGATACCCCGATCCTGTGACCCGTATTTATCAGGATTGCGCGATCATTATACATCGGCTGGATATGAAATTAATCTCGCAGATCTGGCCGGTAAAATCGTTCTGAACTATGCAGATAACGCGGTGGGCCAGGTGTCAGGGCGTTGCTCCGGAGATGTAAAATCAGTCAGTTATCCTGATTATTGATGACCTGCACCGGTTTATTTCAGGAGATGGGCAGTAATTGAGGGGTCAGCGATGCTGCTGATTTTACCGATCTTATCCAGGGGGTTCCTATATTGAAAACATTGAGCAGGACATTCTTGACCGGGTTGGTGACCATCCTCCCGGTCATACTGACCATCTACCTGTTGTACTGGCTGGTGATCTCCATGGAGTCTGTGCTCGGCAGCCTGATAAGGCTGGTGCTGCCGGAGAGCCTGTACTGGCCCGGCATGGGAGTGGTTGTCGGCCTTGCAGTCGTGTTTGCGGTGGGACTGTTGATGCATGCCTACGTGGTGCGCTGGTTGTTTTCCAAGGGGGAAGAAGTCTTTTATCGCGTGCCGCTGATCAATTCGGTATATCGATCGATTCGTGATTTCTTCGTGTTTATCTCTCCCGCGACGAAAAAGGAGTTCAAGCAAGTGGTGGCGGTCACCATCGGGGAATCCGGCATGCAAGCCATCGGGTTCGTCACCCAGTCGGTACCGGAGCGCCTGCCGCAAGGTTTTCAGGTTGAAGACAATATCCTCGTTTATTTACCCTTGAGCTATATGATTGGCGGTTATACGGTATTGTTACCCCGTAGTGCCGTACGGCCACTGGAAATGAGTATGGAAGAAGCCATGCGCTTCACCTTGACCGCCGGTGTTGCCGGGAGTAACGGTTCCGCCGGGCACGGCGAGCCATGAATTACCGGAGTTAAGATAATCATGCTGACAATGAGAAACAAGCAGATGAAAATGATGGCCTGCTGGCTGCTGCTGGCAGTGACTGTTCTGCCGTGGTCGCGATTACCGGCAGCGGAGTGGAATCCGCGCCTGCAGGGCGGTGGTGCGGTATTCGTGGATCCCGACACCAACCGGGCGACGGTGACCCGGGATGGTGTCACCACCCCGCTCTGGGATGGCACCCATCGCATGCAGGATGGGTCCGTTCTGATCATCAGGCGCGGGACCGCTGTTCCGAACAAGGCCATACTTGAATCCCGCCAGCCGCGACCCGCGGAACCGGAAGAGTGGGAAGACGCCCTGATCGTGGGCTATTCACCCTGCGAGAAACTGGTGCGCAGCGTATGTGGCTGGAAAGACGAGTGCCTGACCGCCGAGGCCTGTAATCTTGCCAGGCAATTACTGGATATGGAACGCGAGGAACGTGAGACCAGTGGCAACAGGTACCTGATGAGCTACACCAGCGGCCAGTGCCTGAAGGCAGTCAAAGATGAGGAGTTTTTTACATCCTGTCCCCCGCAGGAGGCGGTAACAAGCGAATAGCAAGTGCTTGACGCGTTAACCATGACTGCATGCGGGAGCCATGCCTTAACAAGGAATTTCGAGAAATGACAAGACCCCCCAATCTGAAAACAGCCATGACCCCTTTCCCGTACTCCGTGGGACTGGATGCGTCGCTGGAAGAAGCAAGGCAGCTTATGCAGGAACACCGGGTGCGTCACCTGCCGGTTACCGAGGCGCACACGGTTGTCGGCCTGGTAACAGACCGGGATATCAGGATAGCGCAATCAGGCTCGAAACCGGCAAACGCCGGCGCGCTGAAGGTGTCAGACCTGTACATATCCGATCCGTACATTGTCAGCCTCGACGAGCCCATCGACAATGTGCTGCTTGTCATGGCGGAACGGCATATCGGCTCGGCCATCATAACGAAAGCAGGCAGGCTCGCAGGGATGTTTACTGCGGTGGATGCCTGCCGCTGTTTCGGAGAATATCTCCGCGCAAATTTTCCCCGGCCGGGCAGCGATAATGCTGCCTGATGAAAGTGGTGCCCGTCGGTTATATCACGGCCGCTTCGAATGGGGCCGAAGAGCGGGGATTCAATGAATAGCGGGACTTCCCGTCTTGTACAGCGCCGCTTGATCTGGTCCCTGTTCACGCTGCTTGTGCTTTCCGGTCTTGCGGGCTGTGACAGGGGCGCCGGTAACGACGGGGTCCAGCGCAAGGACACGCAGGATCATCTGGTGGAGACCGCGCCGGTGGTGATCGATAATCTGAGTGTGGTGCGCACCCGTACCGGGACCCTGCGCGCGCGTCGCGAAGTCAGGGTATTCACGCAGGAAGAGGGGCGCATTACGCAGCTGCCTTTCTACGAGGGTGATGCGATAAAGCAGGGCGACGTCCTGGTGCGGCTGGACGATACCCTCATCCGTGCGCAGCTGGGCCGTGCCAGCGCCACCCGCAAGCAGGCGGAGCATGATGCCGAGCGCCTGAAAAAACTGATTGCGCGCAAGGTAGTCACTGAGGATGAATACACCCGTGCCTTGACTGCCGTGGACGTGGCGCGGGCAGACGAACAGGTGCTCAAGGCACGACTCGGTTACATGACCATCCGCAGCCCCCTGGATGGTGTGGTACGCGAACGGTTTTCCGATGCCGGTAATATCGCGGAGCGTCATCAGCATCTGCTCACAATTTATGATCCATCATCCCTGCTTACGGAACTGCCGGTGTCCGAGCTGGTGATGCCTTACATTTCCAGCGGTGATGTTGCCAGAGTGCATATCGATGCGCTCGGTGACCAGGTCCATGCGGGCCAAATTACCCGGATCTTTCCCGGTCTGGACCCGCTCACGCGCCGCGGTACCATCGAAGTGGAACTGCAGCCGGTGCCGGCAGGTGCAGCTCCAGGCCAGCTATGCCGGGTGGAACTCAATACCCATGCCGCGCGCCGCAAGGTGATTCCGTTCTCCGCGCTGCGCCGGGACGATATGGGCGAGTATGTCTTTATCCTCGATACTGCCGGCATGGCGCAGCGTGTGGATGTGCAAAGTGGTCTGCGCCTGGCGGAAAAAATCGAAATCCTCGAGGGCCTGGATGCAGGCGACCAGGTCATCACCAAGGGATTTCTGGGGCTGGTTACCGGTAATGAGGTCAAGCCGGTCAACAGTGCCATGCCGTAGCAATGGTTACGCAGGTACTGAGAAGCGGGGGGTTGGCGGCATGGTCCATCAGGCACCCTGTCGGCGTATCCATGATTGCGCTCGCCGTGATAGTGCTCGGTCTGTTCGCCCTGTCACGTCTCGCGATTGACCTGCATCCGCATTTGATCTACCCCGAAATCCGGGTACGGATACTCAATCCGGGTGTACCGGCCACGGTCATGGAGGACCAGGTTACGCGGCAGCTGGAAGAGCAGCTGGCCATCACCGAAGATGCCATCAGTGTCCAGTCAGATACCTCCGAGGGCGCGGCATCCGTGGATTTATCTTTCGAATACGGCAAGGACATCAACGTTGCATTAAGAGATGCCAGCACCCGGCTGGATCGGGCAAAACGGTTCCTGCCAGAGACCCGGGATCCGCCCATTATCTACAAACGCGATCCCTCCCAGATACCCGTGCTGGAATTTGTCGTGAGTTCGCCCCTGCGTGATCCGGTTGAACTGCGCAGTTGGGTGGATGATGTGTTCGGCAAGTGGTTCATCACCCTGCCCGGTGTCGCTGCCGCTGAAGTCGGCGGCGGGCTGGTGCGCGAAATCCGGGTTCTTCCCGATCAGCAGCGTCTGGCCGGAGTAGGGCTGGGCATGAGCGATCTCATTGATGTGTTGCAGCGGGGAAATCGCGAGGATCCCGCCGGGCGGCTGAAGATGACCCGCCAGGAGATCTCCGGTCGTATCAGCGGCCGCTTCACCAGCGTCGAGCAAATTGCCAAATTGCCAATGCATCTGCCTGGTGGAGGTATCATCCGGCTGCAGGAAGTGGCGACTGTCATCGATACCCATGAAGACGAGCGCGTGCGCGTCAGGCTGAACGGGGTTCCCGGTATCAAGTTGTCCATACAGAAACAACCCGCCGCGAATACCATTGCCGTCGTCAATGTAGTACGGGAGCGCCTGGTCTGGTTACAGGAGCAGGGTCTGATACCGGGCGACATCGAGGTCGATAGCGTGGCGGACCAGTCCATCTATATACGTCAGGCCCTGAAAAATTCCAGCATGGCTGCACTCAGCGGTGCGCTGCTGGCCATGGTGGTGGTGTTTCTCTTCCTGGGCAACCTGCGTCGCACCCTGATTATCGGCAGCGCAATCCCGATTGCCATCATGGTGACATTCGTCATCATGGGGATAGGTGGCCTGACCCTGAATATCATGACGCTGGGCGGACTGGCGCTGGGTGTGGGGCTGCTGGTGGATAACACCATTGTGATGCTGGAAAATATCTACCGGCATCAGTGCAAGGGGGAAGCCGACCTGGAGGCGGGCACCCGCGCGGCACAGGAAGTGAACAGCGCAATTGTTGCATCCACCAGCACCAACCTGGCTGCGGTTCTGCCATTCCTGTTTATCGGCGGTCTTACGGGCCTGTTATTCCGGGAGCTTATTTACACGATTTCGGCTGCCATCCTGTCTTCGATGGTGATTGCCCTGACCCTGGTCCCGGCGCTGGCGGCCAAGGTGCATACCATGGAAAGCAGCACGTTGCGGGTCAGGATGGATTCCGCGGTGCACTGGCTGCAGCAGCGCTATGCTGCCGGCATTGCACGTCTACTCGAGCTCCCGTGGCTTGTCATCCTGATATTCATCACAGGACTGGTTCTCGCCGTGCAGGCATTTACCGGCAAGCAGGAGATCTTTCTGCCCAGCATGGATGATGGCCGGGTCGCGGTGAACATTACCGCGGACCCCGGTGTGACCCTGGACGAAATGGATCGCAGTGTGCAGGTCATTGAGCAATTGATTTCAGTGCAGCCCGAAGTGGACCAGGTGTTCAGTCTGGTTGGCGGGTTTGTCTTCGGCCGCACCCAGCGTGAAGTACCCAACCGTTCAACCCTGACTGTCCAGCTGGTACCGTTGTCGCAAAGGGATGCAAGCAGTGATGACTGGATCACGCGGATGACTGCGGAGATCGGAAAAAAACAACTGGCCGGTGTCCTGGTGCGCATGCGCACCATGGGTATTCGCGGAATACGCACCAATCGCGGTGATGATGATATCAGCATCCGTGTGCAGGGTCCGGACCAGAATACCCTGGAGCAGATTGCCGACGCGATTGTCCTGCGCCTGAAGCAGGTCAAGGGAATGCGTAATCTGGCGCATACTTCCGAGACGGTGAATCACGAAATTTCCATCGATATTGACCGCGAGCGGGCCAGCATCCTGGGGCTCGACATCGAGGACGTCGGCAAGGCCATGCGGATTGCCCTGGAAGGGGAGGTGGTTACGGATTATATCGAGGGAGACCGCAGCTACGATGTGCGCCTGCGCCTGCCCGAAGTGGACGCCGCGCATCCCCAGGACATCGAGTCGGTATTGTTGTTTCCAGCCATGCAAGGGCGCAAGGCTGTCTATCTGGGCGATGTTGCGAGTGTCAATCTCGTGGAATCTCCGGCAAGCATCCTGCGTGACAATCAGCAGCGCATCATTGAAGTCACCGCTTCTGTAGAGGCCGACGCCACGCTCGGCGGTATGCTGGATGCAATTGACATGCAACTGACCGGCCTGGAGCTTCCGGCCGGCTACAATATATATGACGGAGGCGCGCGGAAAACGCTGGAGGAGAACAGGTCACTCAGTCACACACTGTTGCTGCTTGCCCTGTTCCTGGTTTTCGTCGTCATGGCGATTCAGTATGAATCCCTGCGTAATCCTTTTATTATCCTGCTGAGTGTGCCTTTTGCCGTAATTGGTGTGGGTATCGGCATCAGCGTGACAGACCTGCCTTTGTCCATGCCGGTCTGGCTGGGGATGATCATGCTGGCGGGCATTGTGGTGAACAACGCCATAGTGCTGGTGGAGTACATCGAAATAGCCAGGGAGCGGGGTCTGGAAATTCGCGCAGCTATTCTCGAGGCGGCACGTCTCCGGTTGCGCCCCATTCTGATGACTACCTTCACCACGGTGTTCGGAATGCTGCCGCTGGCCATCGGTGTCGGTGAAGGCGCCGAGATGCTCAGGCCGCTGGCGGTGACGATTGTCTCCGGGCTTTCTTTTTCCATGCTGGTAAGTTTGTTGCTGGTCCCGGTTATGTATGAATTGACACATAAAAAAGAATGGACGGCGAAAGTCGGGCATGCGCTGTGATGCCGGCGTGGACTTCGACGGGATCATGAATCGCAGTCGGCACCGCACGGCAGATTCGGTTGTTGTCCTTGACTTCGAGACCAGCGGCCTGTCGCCGGACCGCGGAGACCGCGCTATCGAGATCGGGGCGGTGCGCATGCATGCCGGGCAGATAACGGACAGGTTCCAGAGTCTGATGAATCCCGGTATCAGGGTCAGTGCATTTATCGAGGACTTCACCGGAATTACCAATGCCATGGTGCGTACTGCACCTCCCTGTGAGGAGGTTATGGAGTCATTCGCCGGGTTTATCGGGGATTCCGATCTGGTGGCTCATAATGCCTCATTCGACCGCCGTTTTCTTGATGCGGAGTTGCGGCGTATCGGGCGCGCATACCCCGGTGAATTCGCCTGTTCGATGCTCATCGCGCGGCGCGTGTACCCGGATGCGCCCGATCACAAGCTCGGGACTCTGGTGCGGCTTAACCGGATTCCGGCCAGCGGAATCTTTCACCGCGCACTGGCCGATGCAGAAATGACTGCGGGACTCTGGCTCGGTATGCTGCAGGACATCGCAGACAGGCATCGTATCGACGCTATCCCGTTCAAGCTGATGCAGGAACTGTCGCAGGTCTCACGCTCAGCCGTGCAGGAGTTCCTTGGCGGGCAGTATGTTTGCCGCAACAAATAGAAACCCTTTTTTTTGTTCATCATGCAGAATCATCCCGCAGGGCATCACCGGCCCTTCCCATGCATGAGTATCAGTCAACCGCTGCTCCGGAAGAGAGTAGCCGTTATTGAGGTATTAGTATGAAATATGATGTAGTCGATGCCGTAATTTCACCGGAAGGCCGTCTGGAAGTTCTCTCCAGGGGGGAGGTGAACAAGCTTCTCGATACCAGTCAGGGTGGCTTGTACAACCTGTTTCGCAACTGCTCCCTGGCGGTGCTCAACTGTGGCAGTAATCTGGACGATGGCAAGGAGCTGCTGGAGCGTTACAAGTCATTTGAAATTCGCGTCATCCAGGAAGAGCGCGGGATCAAGCTGCAGCGTCAAGGGCGCCCCTGCACTCGCCTTTGTCGATGGCAAGATGATCAAGGGGATCAATGAGCACCTGTTTGCCGTGCTGCGTGACGTGATCTATGTCAGTGACGAGATCGATGCCAACCCGAACTTCGATCTGGAGACGTCGGATGGCGTCACCAATGCCGTTTTTCATATTCTGCGGAATGCCGAAATCCTGCGGCCGATGACTAATCCTAACCTGGTGGTATGCTGGGGCGGACATTCGATTACGCGCGAGGAATACGATTACACCAAGGAAGTCGGCTACCAGATGGGGCTGCGTGGCCTGGATATCTGTACCGGCTGTGGTCCGGGTGCGATGAAGGGGCCGATGAAGGGTGCGACCATCGGGCATGCCAAGCAGCGCATCCGCGGCGGGCAATACCTCGGTATCTCGGAGCCCGGGATTATCGCGGCGGAATCGCCCAACCCGATCGTGAATGACCTCGTTATCCTGCCGGACATCGAAAAGCGCCTGGAAGCTTTTGTCCGTACCGGTCACGGCATTGTCATTTTCCCCGGCGGGGCGGGCACCGCGGAGGAGATACTCTATATCCTCGGCATTCTGCTGCATCCGGATAACAGCGGATATTCCGTTTCCGGTGATCTTTACCGGTCCCGCATCATCCAGGGAGTATTTCAAGCAGATCAATCAGTTTATCGCCGACACCCTGGGTGAGGCCGCGCAACAGCGTTACCGGATCATTATCAATGACCCCAAACTACTGGCGCGCGAGATGGTATCGAGTATCAAGGAGGTGCGTACGTATCGCAAGAGGATGGATGATGCATACTATTTCAACTGGCTGCTGAAGATCGACCGGGAATTTCAAAAGCCGTTTTTCCCGACACATGAAAACATGCGCAACCTCGAATTACACAAGGATCAGGAACCCCACTTGCTCGCCGCCAATCTGCGCCGTGCCTTCTCCGGTATTGTTGCGGGTAATGTCAAGGATGAAGGCATTCGCGCCATCGAAAAGTATGGTCATTTCGAGATTCACGGCGACAAGAGCATTATGGAGCCGGTGAATTCACTATTGATGGCTTTCGTGAGACAGCACCGCATGAAGTTGCCGGGCAAGGAATATGTCCCCTGTTACCGGATCATCAAGTGATACCGTGTGGCAGGTGAACTGGATGGTGAAACACAGGTTTTCTTCCGGGATATTTCCGAAGCTGTAACTCCGGACAGGTTAGATGACTTCCGTCATGCCGGATGATGCGATCTCGTCGTCGAAATCGTAATCGAGAGACTTGCGCGGCTCCTGGACGAAGTTTCCCTGGATGTAGTCCATACTGTATTGCCACAGCATCACCAGGCAAGACGCATCATCAACGCGCTCCGCGATACACGGTATATTTATGCGTTGCGCGAATTCCACGATATTCCTGACGCTGGCCTGGTCTTTTTTGCTGGATAACAGGTTATTGATCAGGGACCCGTCAATTTTCAGATAGTCAACAGGTATATCCCCGATTGCATCGGGTTGTATTGTGTGTCCAATATGCTCGATTGCGACCTTGCAATGGATATTGTGCATCGCATGCACGAAGGCAAGGGTCTTGCTCCTGTCATGAACGGCGGCGCTCGCTGTAATCTCGAAAATAATCTGGTCTTCACGCAGCTGATTGTTTTTCAGTTCCTGCTGCACCCAGTCAGGAAAATCCATGTCGGCAAGAGTGTGTCCGGAAATCTTGACGAATAGGGATGCCCCCTTGTGTTTTTTACCTGACAAGGTTTCAATTGCTGTGCTGATAATTCGACGGTCAATTTCCCCGATGGCGCCGGTTTGTTCCGCGATAGAAATGAACTGGCCCGGCAGGATGACGTGACCTGCCTCGTCCACGACCCTCAGCAGGACCTCATAGCGTGCATCTTTATCGGTATCCATACTGACAATCGGCTGGTAGACCAGATAGAACCGGTCTTCATCCACCGTTTTTCTGATCATCTCATCCCAGTGATGATCGATGTCATTATGTATCTGGTCGTCGATAGCCGTGCTATGGACATGAACCTGGTTTCCGCCGCTTGAACGGGCGATTTCACAGGCCAGATCCGCACGCAGGATTGCATTTTCGGTGTCCTTTATCTGGTCGTTGATGACGCAAATGCCGATACTGCCGGTGGTCTGGACCGCCTGGCCCTGGATGACGGATTTATATTCCTCCAGCCGTTGCCTGAGGGTCTGTGCCATCAGGATGCAGGTTTCTGTGTTGCTGGAATAGCTTAATATGGTGAATACATAGTCGCCGAATTGCGCAATGGTTGCTTCGGGTCCGTATACTTCCTTGATCAGCTCCGCAATTTCGCCAATCAGCTGGTCGCTTGCAATGATGCCGATGTTTTCCCGAATAGACTTGAAGTTGTCCAGCAGGACATAGGTGACCGACTGAAATAACCCGAGTGTTTGATTGTTGCGTATATTCTCATCCAGGGCCTGTATAAAATACTGGCGATTGTGAAGTCCGGTGAAGACATCCCGCCGGTCGAACATATCCAGTTCCTGCCCGGGCCCCGTATCCTGAATTTCCCTGTTGATGGTGACTCCGCCGATGGTGATCCGGGTGCACAGCTTGTTGTCGAAGCAGACAGTTGAAAACTGCACGCCCAAATCAGCCGCATGTGTGACCGGCAGTGCCAGTTCGATATTGGCAGTGATCGTCTCGCTGCTGGCCTGGTTGCGCAGCAGATCATCCAGTATTTTGTGATCACTTGGGTCAACCATGTGTTCAACAGGCATACCTGCCAGCGCTTCAATGCTTTCAATATCAAACAGCTCCAGATAGGACTGGTTGCCATAGATATGCTTGCCCCCGAAGATATAGGCGATGGCATCACGGGAGTTGTCAACGAGCGCCTGGCAACGGATTTCCTGCTCTTTTAAAGTCGTCTCGAGCTCGTTGATTTGTTGTTGCAGGCGCATATTCGCCACTTCGTTTTCGAGCAGGCTGAGCCTGCGTTCCTGTTGTGTGGATTTTATTTTCTGTTCAACGAGCGCGACAATATTTCCGGCTTCATCTTCAACGACCAGCAAGGGTATTTCATGGTCATGTTTACCGAGGCTGGCCGATACTGTCGCGTGCGTGGGGATTTTTGCGCCAGAGCCATAGAGCACGATATCCGGAAGCGCAATCGCCAGGATGTCTTCCAGCATCTTGCTGTTTGTCACGTGGTCGAGGAGTACATCATAGCCCGCCTTTTCAAGGGTCGTGGCGAAGTGTCTGGCGCGGTTTTTCGCGCTGTCCACGACGACGACATGGATACTGCCCCGTTGATCCACTGAAATTCCTCCTCGCGTTTTAATGTCGATATTCAAAGCCCTGCGGTGGTATGAAATCACTGCAGCCCGGCACACAGCTCAACTACCCGTATTTCGGCACCCGGGGGGGTTACTTGAATCTCACGCACACCACCGGCAATCCGGCCATGGGCGGCAGGCGGAAATGGCGTCAGCCGGTATATGCGGGGCATGGCGAGGTGCGTGCACGGGGGCATGGTGCAGAAGACATGCAGACCGGGTCCGGGTGGTATCTGCCTGCCAGTCACTGCATGGCTGGCGGCGCCATGCCCCGGTGTCGCGGACCGCATGCAGTCAACTGCTTGTACTTTTGGTCAATATACAGGCGCTTCGCCAGTCCATAACATACTGATATGCCGATGACCTGGTCTGCGTGGGTGAGGCCTGATTTACAAGAGGATTTAATGATGAAGAACGGATGGGTTAACAATGCTGCGGTTTTTCTGCTGGCGACAGTGCTGTCTTTTCCCGTCTCTGCGGGTGAGCCGCGGACCGTGACAGGCAGTCTGCAGGATTTTCTCTCAGCCCTGGATTACGGTGCAAAACAGGATAATCGCTGGCAGGAGCCGGATACCGCTACCCGGCAGCAGTTCCGGTATGTGTTTGCTGCATTCCTGAGTCAGGAATTCCACCTGTGCCAATGACGCGGCGGCCAGTATCGGGTATGAGGTCATCCGGTTTGAGGACAGCGACAGCAATCCGCCTGCAGTCCATTATGTGCTGAAGGAAATGGCGGCAATTAATGATCCCGGTTTTATCGGTGGCGGTACCTACCTGCTGAATCCCGCATGGCCGGAATGTCGCTATCGAGGTGCCGCATCCCAAGGTGGACAGATACACCGAGCGACAGGGGATCGAGTTGTACCTGAGCGCTGCACCCCGATATCTTGTCCCTGGCCGGCACCCGCAGAGACAGTTCCACGGAGACATCACTGTGCACGGGAAACCACTACAAGAGCGATGCGGCCCACCATACGAATCACCTGTTCCAGCTGGCGCATGAAGAAATAAATCGCTTTGATCGCGGAGACCCTGTTTATTCAGCTGCACGGTTTCGGATCCACGAAGCTGTTGAATATACAGGCCGCAGTGTAATACGGCCAATGCTAACCTGGTGATTCTGAGCGCAGGGTTGTTATGACCGGCCGCGGCGCAAGAACGCAGTTTTCTTCAGGTTGCTGAAGCGTAAAATAAACAAGGATGGTGCAATAAAGGCCTGCCTGTACGGTAAAGACACCCGCAGCATGGGTGGCACCACCAACACCAACGGGCGCTATACAAACGGATCCGGTGATGCCTGCCATGTCAGTGCCGATTCAGCCTCGCACCGGTTCATTCATCTGGAACAAAGCAAGGCGGTCCGTTCCAGAAATCGGGCCGCTATCAATCGCAGCATCAAATCCGCAATCGATATCTGGTCTGCCGTATACAAAAGGGCTGGGCGCCATGAATATGATATCTGCGGTCAGCTCTCCGGTATTCTGAAATGGCCCGGGAGGATCACCGGACCCTGACGGAAAAAAACATAGCAACGAAACGTCGATGGGATGAAAAATGAAACATTTGCTCCTGACATCCAATATAATCCTGGGCGGCGCATTGCTGTTACGGGTGTCTGTCATCGGGGAATTCGATCCCAATGTCCTGGCGCCGGCCAGTGCGGGTTTGCCCGAGCAGGCGGCGGAAGTTTTTGCAGAGCAGGTGCCCGGAAACCGGATCAACTGTGACAAGGTTTATTACCGGGTCGCCGTGGACAGTATGCGTTCTTCCAGGCAATCCCGCAGGCGGGTGCTTGATGCTGTTTCCGTAGCGCATGACTATGGCGTGTATGGTATCGATGCCGGCATCGACGGGGCCGGGAACGCGCACGTTGACCTCGACCCGGATTCAGACGCTATAACCAAGTTTGCATTGTATAATTGTGACGGCGAGTTTATCCCCTCCGAGACCTTCCTTCCCTGGGCGGGTGTGCTCAGGATTGCGCGTAACCCGGGGTCACTGCAGGGGGACATCCCGGGCGACGACATGGGTGTATCATAGACATCCCGGCGGACAAAGGCTTCGTTGCGGTAAGGGTGTTGCTGGATTCGGATTGTCCGGTAAACGGCTTCCGCCTTTTCCTGGCAAGATGCGCGGTACAAGCACAGGCAACATCCAGTTGATACTGCATATTTATTACAATATTAATTTATTAACAATAAGATAGAGTGTATTACTTGAATTTACTTAAATTGAAACGGGGTAATTATTTTCAACCTGATGCTAGACGGGAACCCGCTTCCTGTTTCAGGGGTGAGTGATGAATTGGGGTTTCTTGATAATAAATCTCATCATGGCGACCGCGTTGTTCCTGGAGCTGATAGATATGCATGCACCTGACCAACTCGACGAGCTTCCGCCTTCCAGCGCGGGTATCACGACCAGTCGTGCTGCCAGCAGGACTGGTGCCACGCCGGCACAGGCATTATTGCGGCGCGGCGAGTGCAGTGAGTATGTCTTCAGGGTTTCCCAGGACAATGTCAAATATGTCCGGGAGGCGGGTGGTGGCAGGTTATTCGCCGCAAACATTAACAATAATTTTGGCTTGTACCAGCTGGATAGTTATGGCCACATGATTGAAGTGGATAATTACAGAACTTATGCAGACATTGCCAAAGATCTGAGATACGCCTTGCGTCATTGCGATGAGGAGTATTTCCCCTCAGGTACTTACTTCCCCGGTGTCCCTGTCATAGAGGCCGGAAATGAAGCCACACCCGACCGCAAGGCGGGTCTTGAATAACCGGACTGATCAGGCGCGTATAATCGTGTCATCCGGGGATTCCGGCGCACTGTTCACCGCAGCCTGAATTATCCCTGTATTGCTGGCTTGCGGATCATTGTACATGGTAGCGAGGCTGATTCCGCTATCAGCATCGAGTGACAGGATACGGTTTACATGAGGACTGACAGGAGAGAACACCCCAGGATCAGGATCAGCCTGCCGCTTGAAATCATTGTGGCGAACGGCAAGGTGCTGCGGGGGGACATGCTTGATATCTCGCGCGCCGGTCTGCAGTTTTGCTGTGACGGACAGTCGGCCCGGTCTATCTTCCCGGGCGGGCACCTCCTGTCTGCAGGCAAGTCCGGAACGGTGCAGGTGCGCTGCAGCCTTGCTTTGAGTGACCAGTCTAGCGGTCATGTCGATGCCAGTTGCCAGGTGATATTTTCCAGGCGTGCGGCCCAGGATAAATACTGTATCGGTGCGCAGTTCGAGCAATTTGCAGGCGACAGTTACGGCACGATAGAGCGTTTCATCAACGAGCATCTCACCTGAATCCGCCGCCGTTGCCCGCTCTCGCTACCCGTAACCGGGTTTGTAGCTTTCCAGTATCTTGATGTAATTGGCACGTTCAAAGGCGCCGGGATCGGGGCAGTTGCGCTGGCTCATGGAGCCCTTCATTTGTTCCACAGATTCGTACTGGTGGTCTTCCATCCAGGATTTCAGTCCATCCACCAGGGTAGTGAGGAACGTGATGCCGTGCCTGAGCATGCCGGAGGTTGTCATCACGGCGTCCGCCCCGGCCATGAGATACTTGATAACATCGATATGGCTGTGCACCCCCCGGGTGGCAGCGAGTGAGGCATTGATGCGGCCATGCAGCACTGCGATCCAGAGCAGCGGCAGGCGGATCTCTGCCGCCGTGCTGAGTTCGAGATTCGGTACGACCTCCAGCTTGTCCAGGTCGAAGTCCGGCTGATAGAAACGGTTAAACAGCACCAGCGCGTCGACGCCTGCCTCATCGAACTGCCGTGCCATGTTGCCCATGGCGCTGAAAAAGGGGCTCAGTTTCAGGGCTACCGGAATGGTGACCGCTGCCTTGACCGCCTTGAGCACATCCAGGTAGCGTTGTTCGACCTCACGCCCCGTCATATAGAGGTGAGCGGGTATGTAGAAGGCATTCAGCTCGATGCCGCGGGCACCGGCATCCTGCATCATGCGTGCGGTATCCACCCAGCCTTCATTGGTGATGCCATTGAGACTGCCGATTACCGGTATATCGACGGCTTCCGCTGCCTGCCGCAGCAGGTTCAGGTATTCTTCCGGCCCGGTCTGGTAGTCCTCGAATGCCGGAAAATAGCTCAGTGATTCCGCATAGCTTTCGGCGCCCGAGGTAATCAGGTGCTCGATCGCCGCATTCTCGTGTTTTATCTGTTCCTCGAACAGCGAAAACATGACGACTGCCGCTGCGCCCGCATCTTCCATTTGCCTGATATTTTCCAGCTTCTCCGACAGCGGTGAGGCCGATGCGACAATCGGGTGCTTGAGGTCCATTCCCATATAGGTGCTGCGAAGATCCATGCCGTAGTCCTCTGTGATGGAACCGGATTCAGGTTGTCTGCGTGCCGCTGTCGGGATGCGCGTCCGGTGCTCCCGGGCGTTCCTGTCCCTGGTAGCCGGCGCGTTCATAGAGCCGCCACCTGCGGTCGATGTGCGCCTGGGCCAGCTCCATCAGTCTGCCGGCCTCGGCCGGATTGGTGCGGCTGAGTATCCTGTAGCGCAGCTCCTGGTCGGCATAGTCCCGGAACGCGATGCGTGGCGGCCTGGAATCGAGCACAAAGGGGTTCTCGCCGGATTTGCGTACCTCCGGGTTGTAACGCAGCAGCGGCCAGTGGCCGCTCAGCACGGCGCGCTGCTGCTGATTCAGGCCATGCTGCATGTTGATACCATGAGCAATGCAGTGACTGTAGGCAATGATCAGGGATGGCCCCGGATAGGCCTCCGCTTCACGGAATGCAAGCAGGGTCTGTTGCGGATTGGCACCCATGGCCACCTGGGCCACGTACACATGACCATAGGAGACTGCCTGCATGACCAGGTCTTTTTTCGGGACCTGCTTGCCGCCGGTGGCAAACTTCGCAACTGCGGCCAGTGGTGTGGACTTGGACATCTGCCCGCCGGTATTCGAGTAGACTTCGGTGTCGAGCACCAGGACGTTGATATCACGCTGGCTCGACAGGACATGATCCAGGCCTGCGGATCCGATGTCGTAAGCCCAGCCATCACCGCCGACCATCCAGATGCTGCGGCGGATGAGGTGGTCGGCGACTGACAGCAGGTGCCTGGCGCTGTCTGTATCCAGCTCCCGCAGGCGTTCCTGCAGTTCTGCAACGCGGGTACGCTGGGCACGGATCTCGTGTTCCACCCCCTGGGGCGCAGTCAGTAATTCCTCCACCCGCTGCGCACCCAGTTCCGCGCTGAGTTCCCCCAGCAGTCGTCTGGCAGTGGCCAGCTGACTGTCGGCCGTGAGACGGAAGCCGAACCCGAACTCGGCGTTGTCCTCGAACAGCGAGTTCGACCAGGCCGGACCCTGGCCTTCCGCATTCCGGCTCCACGGTGTTGTGGGCAGGTTGCCGCCGTAAATCGAGGAGCAGCCGGTGGCATTGGCGACGACCAGGCGGTCACCGAATAACTGGGAGAGGAGTTTGACGTAGGGCGTTTCACCGCAACCGGCACAGGCGCCCGGAAATTCGAACAGCGGTTGCAGAAACTGCACGCCGCGCACCGTCGAGAAATCCACCCGTCCCCGTTCGGTATAGGGGATGGTTTCGAAAAAGTCGATATGATCGCGGTCCGCTGTCAGGTCGGTTGCCTGGGCCTGCATATTGATGGCCCTGTGGCCCGCTTCCGTTTTGCTTCGGGCAGGACAGACCTCGACACATAGCCCGCAGCCGGTGCAGTCCTCCTGATAGACCTGCAGCGTGTAGTGCACATCGGGCAACCCGCGCGCATCGATCGCGGCGGACTTGAACTCCAGCGGGGCCTGTTCGAGGACTGCTGCGTCGTAGAACTTGGCACGGATGACACTGTGCGGGCAGACAAAGCTGCAGTGACCGCACTGGATACAGATATCCGGTTCCCATACCGGGACAAACTGCGCGATATTGCGCTTTTCCCAGCAACTGGTTGCCGTTGGCCAGGTGCCGTCCGGGGGCAGCGCGCTTACCGGCAGGTCATCGCCCTTGCCCGCCAGCATCATCGCGGTGACATTGCGCACGAATTCCGGTGCATGGAGCGGGACGGGCGGCCGCAGATCACGGTCGCTTGATACCCGGGCCGGCACCTCGACCGGATACAGATTGGCCAGCGTGTTGTCGACCGCGGAAAAATTCCTGCGTACCACTTCATCACCCTGTTTGCTATAGGTCTTTTCGATGGCCGCCTTGATTTGTGCAATGGCCAGGTCTTTCGGCAAGACACCGGAGAGCGCGAAGAAGCAGGTTTGCATGACCGTATTGATGCGATTACCCATGCCGCTTTCGCTGGCGACCCGGTAGGCATCGATGACGTGGAATGACAGGTTCCGCTCGATGATGATCTGCTGGATGACGCGTGGTAATTGATCCCAGACCGCCGCAGGACCGAACGGACTGTTCAGCAGGAAGGTCGCGCCGGGTGCGGCCTGCTCGAGTACGTTGACCCGCTCGAGAAAGTTGAACTGGTGGCAACCGATGAAATTGGCGGACTGCACCAGGTAGCTGGAACGGATCGGGTCCGGACCGAAACGCAGATGCGAGACGGTTTGCGAGCCCGACTTTTTGGAATCGTAGACGAAGTAACCCTGGGCATGGAATGCCGGGTCGGCGCCGATGATCTTGATGGTGTTCTTGTTGGCCCCCACCGTACCGTCGGCACCGAGGCCATAGAACAGGGCGCGTACGACACTGTCCGGTTCGATGATGAATCCCGAGTCGTATGCCAGGCTGGTGTGGGTGACGTCGTCATTGATGCCGACGGTAAAGTTCCGCGCCGGGCGTTCCTGGTCCAGTTCAGCATACACGGCCTTGACCATCGCCGGCGTGAACTCCTTGGACGACAGGCCGTAGCGGCCACCAGTCACCCGGGGCATGTCCCGGGTCGGCAGCTCATCATTTGCGTATGCATCCGCCAGCGTGGTTATTACATCCTGATACAGGGGTTCGCCGGGCGCGCCCGGTTCCTTGGTGCGGTCCAGGACGGCGATGCGGCGCGTGCTGGCAGGCAGGCTGGCAAGGAAGTGGCGCGCAGAGAATGGGCGGTACAGGTGCACCTGGATGACCCCGACCGCTTCCCCGCGGGACTGCAGCCAGGTCACAGTCTCGCGCACCGTGTCTGCGCCGGATCCCATCAGGATGATGACCCGCTCTGCCTGCGGATCGCCATGATAGTCGAACAGGTGGTAGCGCCGGCCCGTCAGCCCGGCAAAGGCCTGCATTTTTGCCGCGACAATGTCGGGTGTCTTCTGGTAGTAGGCGTTGACGCTCTCCCGGGCCTGGAAATAGACGTCGGGATTCTGTGCCGTACCGCGCATGAACGGGTGGTCCGGGTTGAGCCCGCGGCGTCGATGTGCGATCACCAGGTCGTCGTCGATCATGGCGCGTATGTCGCTGTCCGCCAGCAGTGTGATCTTGTTCACCTCATGCGAGGTGCGGAAGCCATCGAAGAAATGAATAAACGGCACACGTGCTTCCAGTGTGCTTGCCTGTGCGATCAGCGCCATATCATGCGCCTCCTGCACAGAGCCGGATGCCAGCTGGGCAAAACCGGTCGAGCGTACTGCCATGACATCCTGGTGGTCGCCGAAGATGGACAGGCCCTGCGTGGCCAGGGAACGCGCCGCCACATGGAATACTGCCGCGCTGAGTTCGCCGGCGATCTTGTACATGTTCGGAATCATCAGCAGCAGACCCTGGGATGCGGTGAAGGTCGTCGCGAGAGCGCCGGTCTGCAAGGCACCATGGACGGCCCCCGCGGCCCCGCCCTCGCTTTGCATTTCCGTAATGCTGGGAATATCACCCCAGATATTGGTCTTGCCCTCCTGGGCCCATTGATCGGCCAGTTCACCCATGGTGGAGGAGGGGGTGATGGGATAGATTGCACAGACCTCGTTCACCCGGTAGGCCACGTAGGCCGCGGCCTCATTGCCGTCGATGGTCACTGACTGCCTGTCATTCATGTGTTGCTCCGGGTGGCACGGATATGCCAGGGTCGCCATTGTAGGTAACGGTCATTGTCATTATTCGGTGTTTCTGCACGGGGATCCGGTGTGAAGTTCGCGTAATGGCAGAGTTTCTTATGCAGGTTCGGGTACCATTTCGATGGCATGACAGGGGCACTGTTCATAGCAGATACCGCAACCCGTGCACCGGTCGAAGTCAACCGCGTAACCCTTGCCGCGTCCGCGCTTGCTAATGGCCTGCTCCGGACAGGCACCGAAACAGCCGTCGCACTCGAAACAATTACCACAGGACAGGCAGCGCCTGGCCTCGAATACCGCATCCTTCTTCTTCAGGCCACGCACTACTTCCTCGAAACCCGTGTGGCGGCGGCCCGGCTCCAGGTTGTCCTGCGGACGCTGGGAAGCATCGGTGAAATACCACAGGTGGAGTTTTTCGAAGCTTGCCAGATCATGCGGCTGCGGTTCAGTAAACTGTTCGCCGCGCAGCCAGCTGTCGATGTTGCGCGCTGCTTTTTTGCCATGACCGGTTGCGATCGTGACGGTGCGTTCCGAGGGGACCATGTCGCCCCCGGCAAATATACCTGCATGCCCTGTCATCATGTGAGTATCGACAATCACCGTGTCCCCGTCGAACTCGATCCCCGGGACGTCCCTGAGCAGGGTAATATCGGTGTTCTGACCCAGGGCCAGGATAAGGGAGTCCGCTTCCAGTGTTTCCATGTGGCCGGTGCCGACGGGGCGGCCGTGCGCGTCGATCTCCATGATCTCGACGGTGAACTTCGTCTGCTCGATCTCCCTGATGGTGCGCAGCCAGTTGATCTGCACGCCTTCCTCGATCGCATCGTCCGCTTCGAATGCATGTGCCGGCATATGTCCGCGATCACGACGGTAGATAATCAACGCCTCATCTGCGCCGAGGCGTTTGGCAACCCGGGCGGCATCCATGGCCGTATTGCCGCCACCGTATACCGCCACACGGCGGCCGAGCAGGGGCGGTGTGCCGGCCTCGACGTCTTCGAGGAAGCTGACCGCATCGATAATCTTGCCGGCATCACGGGCCGGGATGTCGATACGCTTGCTCAGATGGGCACCGATAGCGACGAACACCGCGTCGAAGTGACCCGACCGCATTTCTTCCTGTACATCCTCGACCTTGTGGTTCAGCACGATCCTGACGCCCATGTCCGCGATGCGCCGGATTTCCGCATCGAGTATGTCGCGCGGCATGCGGTAGGCCGGAATGCCGAAGTGCATCATGCCGCCCGCCCGCGGTCCAGCCTCGTGAATTTCCACGCTATGGCCCATTCGGGTCAGATGGTAGGCGGCCGACAAGCCGCTGGGTCCGGCACCCACTACCAGGATACGCTTGCCGCTCGGGGGCGCGTCCCATTTAACTTTCCATTCCCTCTTCACGGCCCGGTCGCCCAGGAAGCGCTCCACGGCATGGATACTGACTGCAGAATCCAGGCGTTCCCGGTTGCAGTCGTTCTCGCACGGGTGATAACACACCCGGCCGTGCACTGCCGGCAGGGGATTCTCCTCGATCAGTTTCTGCCACGCTGCCTTGTAGTGTTTTTCCTGGGCCAGTGCGAGCCAGGCCTGGATGTTTTCGCCAGCAGGGCAGGCACGGTTGCAGGGCGGCAACAGGGAGACGTATTCGGGTCGTTGGGTGCGTGTTAATCCAATGCGCTTTTCATGCGTCAGGTCCGGTGGGCGCGTCAGGTCGTACTTCATGCGGGTGTCTCTCCTGTGGCCGGCCACTGCTCCACGGCGCGCAGTCGCACGCCCGCGAACAGCAATGGTTTTTTCATAGCTTAGGGTGACCGTGTTCCGGAAATATTGAGCTAAATCATATTTGGCCGGAAATTTTCTCATCCATGGACGCGCGTATCCAGTTCTACCTGAATCCGGGCGAGACCCAGGTCAGGGCACGGGCGGGCGGGGGTAATTGTGATTATTAACCGTCAGTTGCGTGTTAACTGTATCCAGAATGCTGGAATGAAGCGCCGTTGTTACCCTTTCCGGCGCCGGCGCGTTAGCTGTATTCGTAACCCCCCAATTCAGGAGCAAGATATGTATATCAAAAGCAGGGCATCATCTATCATTGCGGGCATTATGGCCCTGTCCATGATCATCCCGGGCGCAGCCTTGGCTGAACGGGACCGTTCTGGTCGCCACAGTCAGGATAATAGCGCCAGCCAGGACCGTGGGCACCGTGACCGCAGCTACCAGAATCGCAGTCACCGTGACCGTGGTCATGTCGAACGCAGCTACCGTGACAAACGTGACCATGGGTACACGCGTCACAAGACAAGGGATCACAAATTTGCCAAGAATGCACGTAAATACTACAACCGGGATAACCGCGGGCATTATGGGGACAGGCACCACTACAAGGGCGGCCATCGTGATCGCCATGATTACAAACGCCATTATAATAAACATAACCGCTATTACAGTCAGCCCCAAACAATATATAACTCGTACGACGATGACGACGATGATGAAAAGCTGGCGATTGGTCTGCTGCTGGGAGGCCTGTTAGGTTATGCCATCAGTCATGCCGGCGATGCGAACACGTCTTACGATTACTATGACGACTGATACAGAGTGATATGCAGCGCCCCGGATCTGTTATCCGGCGGCGTTGCACCGGCTGGCAGGATGAGGGAAATATATAAAACGTCCGGTTCCCGTGCAGCAATAATCAAGCCGATCACCTTCCTGATGTATCCATCCAGTGTAGCGCCGCAGGTATCGGCATCAACCAGGTAATGTAACGTTGATTAGCCAGTGTAGGGCGCAATAGCGCAGCGTATTGCGCCGCAGGTATCGGCCCAACCAGGTAAAGTAACGTTGATTAGCCAGTGTAGGGCGCAATAGCGCAGCGTATTGCGCCACAGGTATCGGCCCAACCGGGTAAAGTAACGTTGATTAGCCAGTGTAGGGCTGCCCCCTTTGATCTGGCCAGCCCCCGTTAACTCCTCTCTTCCGATCAGCCTACTTTAGAAGCATTTGTATATGAAATGTAGTGCCCACATTGATATCGGAGGTCACCGCCATATATCCCTGATGCTGCTCGGTAATAATAAAGTACGCAAATGACAGCCGCTTGCCAGCATCGTAACCAACTTCAGGCGCATCTTTTCTGACGAATGGTTCGAACAAATACAATAGCTCTTCATCAGTTAAGCCAATACCATTATGCTGGATTCTTATCCAGAAACTGTCATAACTTACATTCATTTGAATCTTGATGATTGGCTTATGACCGGGGTCATTCACCCGGCCCAGAGCATCATAGGCATGACGAAACAAACTGAGAAAAGCCTGCTGCAACTCAGTCACATAACAGGGTATCATGGGTAAATATTTTTCATAGTTTCTTTCGATCTGTATGTCTCTGAACTTGAGTCTCGACGGAGCCGATAACACATCACCAGCCAATTCCAGGGTATGCTCCATAACGTCGACGATATTGGAAAGTTGTTTTCTGCCACTGCGCCCGCGGGCAAATTCCTGCAAATTCTGGATAATTGATGCCACTTTTTCGCCTTCCTCATAGGCGTGTGATAACAAATTATCGAGTTTTTCAGGTATACCATTGCTCTTGTTTTCATTCGTATACTGGCTGCTATCAGAAAGTAAATGCTGAAAGGTTCTCAAGTCGAATAAGATGGATTGGAGCGGCATGTTGATATCATGGGCCATTGACGATGCCAGTTCACCCATGGATGAAATTTTGTCATTTTGAATCAGCATATTTTCGGCGAGTATTTTCTTGGTCACGTCATCAATCAGGATTACTACACCGGTTTCAACCTGGTCCTGAAGTGGATAGATGGTGATATCAAAATAGTATTGACCGCGCTGACTGTGTTTGATGGTGATCGTTTCATTCTTTTGCATAGCTTCGCTAACCTGACGAGGCGACACAGTAATTATCGGGTAGGCATCCCACAGAATTTTGTCCAATACATCTTCTGCTTTTATGCCGGTAATATCTTCAGCCCGCTCATTCCAATGGGTAATCTGCCCATCCTTATTTACGCCAACCAACATCAGCGGCATGGATCTCAGGATATTCTTTATATAAGACTCTGAAGCACGCAGTCTGGATGCGGTACTCACGTGCATGGCGATCTCGTTTTCGAGCAGTTTATTGGTTTCTTTTAGTAAACGATTTGACTCATCCAGCGTGGCTGTGCGTTCCTGCACACGCAACTCAAGCCCATTGCGAATCTCCTTTAGTTCCAGATTGGATTTGCGGACTTTTCGCCATGTGAAGAAAAGATTTATGACTGCTATCGATAATAACAGGATCAGTATACCGCCGGACCAGTTGGCGACATGCTGCCAGTTCGTTGAACCATCCGGATACTTAAACTGCATTCTCAAGCCTGCATATAAAGGCGGGCTTTGTAGAAATATCGATATAAATAAGAGGTATCTCATCATTTTAAACAACAGAATATTCTTGCCCAATAACAGCCGCACAGGCATTCATGGATAGGTGGCTATCTATACCGCAACTCCAAAAAAACGCAATAAACTGATCAACGCTATTCAGTGATTCATGCTACGGTCCCCGAAATACTGGTATAGCCGTTGGATTCAATCTATGGACGCAACGTTTGCCTGCAGTTTATCTGCCGGTATTACAAATCCCAAGGTTTTTCTGGGGCGCTGATTTAACCGGCGGGCTATTTTGTTCAGCCCTGCACTGGCTGTAAAGGTATATGCACCACCGGAACAGACGTATCTATCCCATGCGACCTGAATACATCATGAAAGTGATCGACTAACCGTAATGAACGTTACTTTACCTGGTTGGTGCCGATACCTGCGGCGCAATACGCTGCGCTATTGCGCCCTGCACTGGCATGAGGTGAACCTCATGATTTCAGTCGGAAAATTCCGAGTTGCGGGATACATATCGTAACTGCCGGGGAACCGCATGGATTCTGGCGCACGCCGGAATCATGTAGTTGGCGGATATTCGCCGATCAGCTTTTTTCGCAGCAGTGGAGTATTCTGTATCCTGGGTATGGCGACATTGGTAGTATCAGGCCCATTGACCTAATGAGTGTACATAATATAATGCCCGGCAAATCGCCACAGACGCTGTTAATACTTGCCGCAGGAGTCATCGTACTATTATTCTTAAAGCTGATGTTCGATATGAGTAAATCGATGAGCGAGATGACCGAATACGTGGGCGCACTTTCGCAGGATGTCAGCGAAATGCAGGACAGTGTGAACAACATGAATGTGTCCATGCAGCGTATGGAAAAAAGCATCCACAGCCTGGGGAAGGCGTTCTCCCAGGGAAGCCAGCAGCTTCAACAAATGAATCCAGCAGGGATGATGCAGCAGATGGTACCGAACGGCGGCCAGCGTACTCGCTGAACACCCTTCTCATCTGGATGCCGTAATGCTTTGAGTCAAAGTCTGCTGTTGACCGAAGTCGGATGACATGGATCAACTCGTTGTTGCCATTATAAATAACCCATCAAATATGCAATCATCCCGAATACTGTAATTAGTTATACTGCGTAACTTTATTAATTCGAGGGGATGATGAAAGGCTCGAGGAGTGTCTGTACTTTTATGCGATGGAGCCTGATTGCTTTAAGCCTGTTTGGTTTTGCAGCAACTGCCGTTGCGATCGAGTATCTTGGCGCAGAGGAAGTAAAACAACTGATCAGCGGTAAAACGGTGGAAGCCATAAATCCAAGAAGGGCACAATCATCGGTCACATATTTTGACCCGGATGGGACGTTTCGGCAGCTTCTGGACGGTAAACCAGAAAAAGGCACCTGGTCTGTCGATGATGATGGCTATTTAAATACGAATAGGGAGCATTGGGGTTCAAGTCGTCGAAAAATAACCAAGGAGGGTGATGAATGGAAGCTGTATAAAGTCCCTGAAAATATCACGAAACCAAAGAAGCACATGAAGACATACACCCGAATCATTGATGGAAATCCAAACAATCTATAAACGTCACATAACAAGCAAAATTCTGCCAATACAGCCCCACCATAGCGTGGGGTTTTGTTTGTCTAAACGTAATTAATGAAGGACTGAGTTCGCCGATAGTTGCCGATTAGAAGTCTCCTGTTAACCGGGTTTATTGCGATCGTGGAACGGCGACTCTACGCAGAACCAAGCCGTCCGCATACTCGCAACTTTCAGTGACGCCTGATCAGTCAGATGCCAGCGTTGTATTTCGAAGCTCGCTGCATGCGGCGCCCTGTGTCGTCCTGTCCTGACGGTTCGCTTGACAGGCGGGTTTTTATTTCGCAGTTGTGTCAGGTATGTCTTCCGCTTTTTCAAGCATTCCCGCCCGATCCATGATGACAAATGCATTCAGGCAGTGCCCGGTGTAGTCCACGCGCATGCGGGGTGGTTTGGTGGTGCTGAGAAATCCGCCCGAGAAGTCCTCCAATCCATCAGAAAGGTCAGGGCTGGCTTGCGGGTTCACGGGCGCGATTCTGGTCCGATGATCCTGGCGATGTCAGAAACCGCCACGGGTGCGGAAGCCGCCGCCGCGGCGTCCCATGCCGCCACGAAAGGTGCCGCCCCGGCGCGAGGACGGGATGCGCCAGACCTTGCGCGAGCGACCGAAGCCGCCGCTGCCGAAATCCGGATTGGAGCGGGTTTTACGATAGCGCTGGTTGCGCAGGATAGTACCCCACAGGTCGTCGGAACTGGCGACTCCACGCAGGAACTCGTTCATGATCACGGTCAACAGGCCAGTGTTATCAAACGCGGAATGCATGTCGTCGAAGCGCTCGCGCTTGAAGTTGCGCCGGACCCCTTGCAGTTCCTGCAAACGGCCCAGCTGCCGCATGTGCATTTGCTTGTGATGAACCAGGGCATCCTCGTGCTGCCGTTTCTCGTTATCTATCATGGACAGCTTGCGGATGATGCTGTCGTCTTTCGCGGTAACCGTCATCTCGGCCTGCTGGCGCAAGGATGAAAAACCTTCACGCTCGAACTCCGCTACCAGGGTCGTGATTGCCTTGTTGAAGTACGGATCTTCAGCCGCAGCAAATCTGGCCCGTTCCTGCAGCAGCCGGTTGAAGGTCTCTTCCTCCTGCTGAATGCGTTCATCGATCGACCGGAGCGATTGTTCTCTCTGTTCAACTGCCGTGCGCAGGGCGGGGATGCCATCACCATCCGCTGCCGCTGCCTCCTGCGCTTCCAGGGCCGCAAAGGCTGCATCGGCGTCGTTGCGAACCCACTGCGCATGCTCGCGCAGCCGGGCCGGAATCTCGAGCAACATGGCATAGTTGGGACGGGCCGCATGATAATCACACAAGCGCGCCACCTTCCTGTCGAGGAATCTGGCCAGAGGTCCGGCCGCGTAGCGGGATGTGCCGTAATGCCTCGCCCACAGATACATGAAGAGTGAATCCGCCTCGTAAGGGCCGCCTTTTTCGATTCGGTCCGCTTCGGCCTGGGCCGTTTTTGCTTCCGCCTGTTTGGCAATATCGTCTGCCGCATGCGCAGCGGCGAGCAGCTCCTTGTGAGCTGGATCTTCCTGCAGGCGCTGTTGTGTGGCGGCTTCCGCCTGGTCGAGTTGCTCCTCGGTCTGGTCGACCTGCTGACGGAGGGATTCACGTTCGGTGTCCAGTTCATTCTGTGTCTGTTGTGATGCCTCGATGCGTGCCTCAAGTGCAGCTAATGCCTGCTCGCGTTCGGCGAGCAACGCCTGTACGCGCCGATCGGCTGCATCGAGGCCCGTTATGATCTCCCCCTGATCAGCTGATCAAGCCGCATCTGCGCCAGTTGCCGGTATCCCTCCGCTTCTTTCTGACCCAGCTGCACCAGCTTCCTGCTGGTAACCTGTACCTCGGAGTCAAGTTCGCGGACCTGCTGGCGCACCTGGCGCAGGCTCTGATCGATCGTGGTGAGTGTTTGCTGGCCGCTCCACATGATCCGTTGCTACCAGGCGGTGATCGTCGCGCCGGTTGTCGGCAAGACATACTCGGGCACGAGCTGGCCACGTAGCTTTACCCCGAAGTTGTTATTCTGAATAATCCCGTCATCCTGTTTGTCGGCGGCGATTTGTCGATACAACTGTTCGTCAACGCGCAGCCCCCATATGCTGACATTGTAGGTCCTGCCGTCCTCTTCGTTGCGAACCGGTAATGTCAGTGTCCCGCCATCCTGCGACACCGCCTCGACGATAATGTAGTAGTTGCGGGCCTTGGTGTTGAGTTCGGGCATGCGCCAGACGCCACTGGGGGCATTCGGCCGCGACACGATGCGGACGGTGTATTCCCGTTCAAGCTGCGCACGCAGGGCCTTCAGGGAGGCAATCGCTGCCGCGGCTGCTTCGGTATCATTCTCGCGCACGGCTAGCTGGCCCTGTTTGAGATACTGATCCGCACGCTCTCTGGCTTCGGGGAGCGTGGTTTGTTCGATGATTGCCTGCCGCTGTGCGGCCAATTCCGCGGGGAGTGCTGCCAGACGGCGTTGTTGCGGCCCGCTGATCAGCGTTACGTACACAATCGCAATAGCGATGACCATGGCCAGGATCGCCAGCAAGGCCTTGCCCCAGATGCCGCGGGTGATGTAGATGCGTGCGAGGGTAACTCGCAAGCCCGGTTCGGGCGGAGTGTAGACGAAGCGCTCCTCCTCCAGGGCGGCAACACCTTCGGCCAGCACATGGTCCGGGACATCGATTCCCTGGGCGGCATAGATTTCGCGCAGCCGCCTGATCAGCGTTTGCTCGCGTGCTTCCGTATTGAGTTCACGCTCGACCAGCAGCTGGCGATGCCGCAAGGTGTCGACCACGTCCATGGCCAGCATGATTTCATCGAGCGGATGCCTGGTGTCCGTATTTGTCCCGGCCATGATTCGGGGCTGCCTGTGGTCCGGATTAAGTTATGACTGCCCCGGCACTGTCAGCGGGAATGCCTTGCCTTCCTCGACCAGCCGGGCCAGGCGCTGCTTGCCTTCTTCCACCGCGTCACGGATTTCCTCGGCGTTCTGAGTGCTCAGCTTGCGCATTTCCTCGATAATGAGGCGTGAGTGTTCCTGGAAGCTGACCACCGAATCGACCAGGCGCTTGACGGCATCGGCGCGGATGGTCGGTCCATAGCCGGCCTTGATGGCCTCTTCCTGCACCTTGCCACCGATATCGGCGAGGTCTTCGAGGCTCTTGCTGACGCCTTCTTTCATCGCATTCAGGGTCTCCGTGCTCTCGTGCAACCCGTGCAAGCCGGTGAATGATGCGCTCAATGCGGTCAACACAGTTTCATTGGTACCGAAAAAGCTGATTGCCTGCTGGTACACGCGCTCCTTGGCGTTGGTAGTCTGGATGAGCCGCGCCATGACAACTTCCGAGGTGTTGTAACCCACTGTCAGGTTATCGGAGAGATCCTTGCAGATCTGGTAACGCTGATCGGCGGTCTGAACATCACGCATCCGTTCGTCCCGGGTCAGTTCCAGGCGTGCGCGACCGGCGGCATCTTCACCTGTAAATGCAGCCAGGGTATCCATCGCGGTCTGCAGATCCGCCTTGGCGGCGTCGAGCTTGCCCCGGGCGGTATTCAGGACTTCCAGCGCCAGCACCTCGGATTCCTTCAGGGCGCCGCGGAAATCCTGGTAGGCTGTGAGAATCAGGTGTTCGCGCTCGATCTGGTCCCTGGAATCGTCCGCCACATCCAGATATGCCATTTTTATTTTCTCGAAGCGCTCGGAGATGTCACCACGGCTCACCTTCATCCAGATATTCTGTACGCGCTCCCAGGTGTTCACCTTGCCGTCCTCGAGCTGTTCGACCATGCCCTTGGCATCTTCACGAATGCTGTTAAACGAATTGGTAATTTCCCTGTAGCGCTCACCGATTTGCATGGCACTGACCTGTTCACGGACGACTTCGTTGAACAGTGAGGCCTGGTTTAGTGTCATCGCGATAGCCACGACCTTCTCTTCATCCAGGTCGGTGATCTTGTTCAATAATGCGATAACGGGCGCCTCCGCGTTATCGGTTGGCATAAGATCGAGGTCACGCAGCGAGTTGAGTGCCTTGTCGAGGTATTTCAAAGGTGTACTCATGTGATGTTCCCTGCCTCTAGTTGGTTGTGAATGCGGGGGGTTCACCCGCAGTATGAGTGTTTGGGTGACCGGAGCAAGGTGACGCATCGGTCCTGTATTCTTCTCGCGTAAGCGTGCCTGCTTTTATGGCCGGCGTGTTGGCGGTTTCTGCAGTAACGTGCTGCGATCCTGTTTTTACAGTATTGCAGGCTGCCGGGGTGATCTCAAGACAAGACTCGCTGATCGTACACCGGTTCGGCTGACGGCAACCATGCCACGCTGCAGTTTTTACAGTTTGTCACAATCTGGCGCACGGGGCAGTGCGCTATTCCCGGAATGCTTCAGGGTCAAGGCGCTTATTTGACATCATACAGCCTGCAATCAGCGATACGCCGCTGGATTTCGGTTTCCACCATGCGGTACGCCTCGCTATCCGTAGTGAGATAACGCTGTTTGAATTCCAGTTCCATGATGCCTTCCGGCAGCTGGTCGATCTGTGGCATGAAGTCTGCCTCTTTCAGGGCCGTGCCCATGCGGTGTTGCAGGTCCAGTGCCAGTGATTTCGAGCCGGTGGCCATTTCCGCCAGGTGTACTCCGGCACGATCGGCGAGCAGGTCGGCAAAGCTGAATCCCGTGCCGCCCCGGGAATCGTCAAGCTCCTTGAACAGGCCTGCGGCGGCAGCCAGGCCACTACCGGCGGACACCGTGATGGCTGCTGATGCGAGAAAGTGCTGTACCAGGTCATGGCGTTCGTACAGGGTCAGAGACATCCAGTGATAATCGGCCGTGCCCGGGATATCAATGAAGCGGTGCACATCGATGCCGAACGCATACATTGCGAGGATAATCAGGGCGGCGCGATTTTCCGCCTGCGGGTCGGCCCCGGCAGACTGCGAACGTGCAGCAGCCAGTGCGAACAGCGGCGGCAGTATTTTCGCCAGGGAGACGCGATGTCCGGCGAATTGACCGGATATTTTTGCCAGCGCGTGCTGCTGTGCCTGGAGCCGGGTTTTGTCTGCCGCCGAAAACAGCAGGCCCTTGCCGCGGGCTTGCAGCCTGTCGGCCAGCTCCGGATTCCATTGATAAACAAGCACCAGGCGGTCCTTATGCACTCGATAGCCATTAATCGCTGCCATCAGAACCCGGTAATCGTCGTAGTTTGCCAGCAGGGTATGGTGAACATGGCGCAGCAGGGGATTGATCAACACACCAGGCAGTCGCAGGCTGCCGATGGTGAACCGGTCGACGATGAGGATATCGGCGGCGCGGGACAGCTGGGCCGATATATTCAGATAACTGCCGAGCGGGTTTTTCGGCAGTGTGAACGTGATGCCTGCGTCAATCCTGGCCGGGTGCAGATCAATCCGGATATTGCTGTTCCAGACCCGCGTGGGTGCATGGTTTAATATCAGGTTGAGATCACGTCCGGCCAGTGACAATGTGCGTATTTCGCCTTCATTCAGGCGCCTGGGATCATGCTGCCTCAGTAGCTTCTTGATCCGTTCGACATCCTCGTGGGACAGGCCGGCACCCGCTTCCACCAGAGGGGTAGCCTCGATACCCGCCACGACCAGCACGACGGGTACGGCCAGTACGAATAGCAGCAGCAGTGCGATCAAAATCCTGACAAAGCTGCGGATGGTTCTCATGTTTCCATCGGGATCCGGTGATGATACGACGTCTTTATGCTGCTTCAGCGGGTGACATTACCCGGGATGAGACGTATTGTGCGGCATTCTGCCACAAACGTGCAGGCATGATGAAGCAGCACCGGTAGGGGCTGATGCAGACAGGACGGGAAGAATCCCGTTTGCATGCCGGCTAGTGATAACGTAGCGGCATAATACAGGGGGATGAAATGAACGGTAAACCGGCCACACAGAATATGGCGTTGTTCTGCGACTATGAAAATGTTGCGCTGGGGGTGCGCGATGCCAAGTACGCAGCCTTCGATATCCAGAGGGTCATGGAGCGCCTGCTGCTGAGAGGAAATATCGTCGTCAAGAAGGCCTATTGTGACTGGGAGCGCTACAAGCAATACAAGGCGACCATGCACGAGGCGGCATTTGAATTAATCGAGATCCCCCACGTGAGCCTGTCTGGCAAGAATTCTGCCGATATCCGCATGGTCGTCGATGCCCTGGACCTTTGTTACACGAAGTCGCATGTCGATACCTTTGTCATTATCAGTGGTGATTCCGATTTCTCGCCACTGGTCAGCAAGCTCCGGGAAAACAACAAGGTGGTCATTGGCGTTGGTGTAAAGAATTCCACGTCCGACCTGCTGACTGCAAATTGCGACGAATTCATTTTTTATGATGACCTGGTGCGCGAGTCGAAAAAGCCGCGCCGTGCGCGCAAGAAGTCCACCGTCAAGAAGGCATCCGGTAAGAGCGTGCCGAAGTCCGAGGATGACAAGAAACAGGATGCGCTGGACCTGGTGCTGGAGACGGTCGAGGCCGTCTTCAAGGACCGTGGCGAGGAGGAAAAGGTCTGGGGTTCCATGGTCAAGCAGGCCCTGAAGCGCCGCAAGCCCGGCTTCAACGAGACCTATCACGGTTTCCGCACCTTCGGAAAACTGCTGGAAGAGGCGCAGGCCCGCAAGCTGCTGACGCTGGAACTGGACGAAAAATCGGGTGGTTATATCATCAAGAGTTTCGCCCAGGAGGACTAGTGACGGCAGGGGTGGTCCTGGCATGCCCGCGCGCGCCATTCCCGGCGCCGGTCCCCAGGTCGGAATTCCGGTTCAAGTCCTGCAGGGTCATGTCGCTAACGTCTGTATAGTAATGGTTTCCTCAGGGGAGGATGTTTGCCATGCCGGCGTTTTGGCCAGACTGGAACATTGACTGAATGAGCGTAACTGAATTACCGACTGACCAGGGAATCCCGGCGCGTGCAGGAGCTGGAGGTAGAGCTGCGCCTGCGTGAGCGCGAGATTCGCATGCTCAAGATGACCGCCGACGCTATCAGCAGCCAGCTAAATCTGGAAAAGCTGCTGCAACTTGTCGCGGAGCGTGCCGCGTGACTCATCCAGGCCGAAATCACCCTGATCCCGATACTCAACCCGGAATCGACCGAGTACACCTACCGGGCCGGTGCAGGGAGGGTGTCGACGAGATCATCGGCGAGAGTCTGCCGCTGGATTACGGTGTCTGTGGCTGGATATGGCAGCACAAGAAACCCTGGTGGAGTGGAGTTCTTCAGGAGCTGGGCGCCGAGGAGCGTATTCACTGGGAGCATGAAATCGGCAGCACCATCATGGTGCCGCTTGTCGGCAAGCATCAATTCCTCGGGGGTATAGCCTGCCAGAACAAGATCGGCGGCGGTCTGTTCGGTGAGCGGGACCTTGACCTGCTGACCCTGTTTGCGAGCCAGGTGGCCGTTGCAATTGATAATGCGACTGCATTCGAGCAGCTGGAAAAGGAGAAGCGTCGGGCAGAAGCCTTCCAGGAGGAACTGCGCGTCGTCAACCAGGAACTGCTGGCGACCAACTCTGATCTGGAACACATGGCGCTCTTCGACAGCCTGACCGGGCTCTCGAACCGGCACCTGATTCAGGACCGGTTGCAGCAGGGGATATACGTCGCCAAGCGGGAAAAGAAGTCCGTGGCAATTCTGATGGTGGATCTGGACCGTTTCAAGGAAGTGAACGACACACTGGGTCACCATGTCGGCGACGAGCTTCTGAAAGAGGTCGGGATCCGTTTGCAGAAAGCGCTGCGCGAGACGGACACCATCGGCCGTCTGGGTGGTGATGAGTTCGCAGTGGTTATGCCGGGTGCCGACGTCGAAGAGGCTGGCAAGGTTGCCAGGCGTCTGCAGAAGACCCTGCGGGATTCCTTCGACCTGCAAGAGGGTACCTTCATGGTCGCCGCCAGCATGGGGATCGCGGTCTATCCCGAGAATGGCGTGGATGTGGCGAACCCTGTTGAAGTGCGCGGATATCGCCATGTATGTGGCGAAGCAGAATCATGAGGGTGTATCCGTCTACAATCCCGAATCTGATCAGAATACACCCGGGCGCCTGTCCCTATTGGCGGACCTCCATCAAGCGCTGGATCTCGAGCAGCTGGAATTGTTTTATCAGCCCAAACTGGATCTGCGTACCCAGGCGATCGTCGGGGCGGAGGCCCTGATGCGCTGGCATCATCCGGAGCACGGGCTGGTGCCGCCGGACATATTTATTCCCATCCTGGAACAGACCGGCCTGCTGAAGCGCTACACCTACTGGGCGCTGGACTCGGCATGCGCCCAGTGCAGGGCCTGGAACGACCAGGGATGGGACCTGAGCGTCGCTGTGAACCTTTCCATGTACAACCTGCGCGACGACTGGTCTGTCCGCGCACGTGCAGCAATGTATTCAGGAACACGGGGCCTGCGCGCTCGAGGCCCTGATTCTGGAAGTCACGGAGAGTGCCGTGATGTCCGATCCCCACCATGTGACGAAGGTGCTGGACGAGCTGGTGGCCAGCGGCATCCAGTTTTCCATCGATGACTTCGGTACCGGTCATTCATCGCTGAGTCACCTGAAACGGCTGTCCGTTGCCGAGCTGAAAATCGACAAATCGTTCGTCTTCGAAATGGTCAGCGACAGCGATGACGCGATTATCGTCCGTTCCACCGTGGATCTGGCCCATAACATGGGCTTGCGGGTAGTGGCCGAGGGTGTCGAAAACGAGGAATCCCTGGCCATGCTGCGCGGTATGGGCTGTGACCAGGTGCAGGGTTACTTTATCGCAAAACCCATGCCCGTTACGCAATTTGCCGACTGGTTGCGCGCGGGCAGCTGGAAAGTAAAAAAATCCTGATAGCGGCCGGTTACACCCGATTTTCATCTTATTCGGACTGCGCGATCGCAGTTATATTGCCGCGTATCGCCGGCTGTCGATTCCAGCCACATTCTTCCGCATGACCGGACGTCCGGCGTATGAAAGCGCTGCAATGCTTCGATCCTGCATGGCATTCGGGTTAAACTCCCGCACCTGGACTATCAGAGAACCCTGAAGATGAAGTTTACCGTCGAGGAATTCCGTCGCTGGGACAACAAGAGCGTCACCCTGCTGGGCATGTCCGGGGTAGGCAAGACCCACCTGTCAATGCTGCTGCGGCGGCATAACTGGTTCCACTACTCGGGCGACTACCGAATCGGTACCCGTTACCTGGATGAACCGATTCTGGATCTGATCAAGCAGCAGGCGATGCAGACGCCGTTTCTGCATGACCTGCTGCGCCGCGACTGGATATACTATTCGTAACAACATCAAGGTGCACGATCTGGGTCCGGTGCTGAGCTTTATCGGCAAGCTGGGTGATCCGGAGCGCGGCGGGGTGCCGCTGGAAGAGTTTTACCCGGCGCCAGGCACTTTACCGTCAGGCGGAGATCGACGCCATGCACGATGTACCCGCGTTCATTCGCAAGGCGCACGAGATCTACGGCTATCAGAACTTCGTGAACGACGTCGGCGGCAGTCTGTGTGAGCTGGACGAGCCGGCGGTGATCGATCTCCTGGTCCGGCACACTCTGATCCTGTACATCCGGGTAACGGAAAAGGAAGAGGAGGAGACGCTGATAAGCCGGGCACAGAGTGATCCGAAGCCATTGTATTACCGGCCGGAATTCCTGGAAGAGCAGCTGCGGGCCTATCTGCAGTTGCAGGGGATGTCCTACGCGGCCGAGATGGATCCGGACGACTTCACCAGCTGGGTCTTTCCGCGCCTGTTCCATTCGCGTCTGCCGCGTTATGAGGCCATTGCCGGACCGCATGGTTACACCGTTACCTCGCACGAAGTGGGCGGCGGTTCGTGACGAGCAGGACTTCCTGGAATTGCTGGAAAACGCCATTACCCGGACCGGATAGCGGATCCGGAAGCCATTGCCCTGTCATTTTGTCGCCGGGTGGGCGGAAACCACTATCATCAGGGACCGGGATTTTCCGCTGTGCACGCCCGGACATGAAGGGTTGTCAGTTTTGTGCCAGCGGAAAGCGCTAGAGGAAATCAGTATGCCAATCGTTGCCCATAATGCACTGCCGACATTCCAGCGACTGCGCGAGGAGGGTCAGACGATCCTGGATCCGGGCCGGGCCATGGACCAGTATATCCGCGAGCTGCATATCGGTTTGCTGAATATGATGCCGGATGCGGCGCTGGCCGCGACCGAACGGCAGTTTTACCGACTGGTGGGTGAAAGCAATCCCATTGCCCAGTTCTACATGCATCCCTTCACGCTGCAGGAGTTGCCAAGAAGTCCCGCTGCCAGGGAGCATATTGATCAGTATTACGATACTTTCGATGAAATTCGGGAGGCCGGGCTGGATGCGCTTATCATTACCGGCGCGAATGTCGTGCATGCCGATTTGTCGCAGGAAGCCTTCTGGCAGCCGTTGCGGAAGTGGTCGACTGGGCGCTGGACAATGTCACCTCGATGTTCTGTTCCTGTCTCGCAACACATGCCGTCATGCAATTCCAGCATGGGCAGAAACGTGCCGCGTTACCTGCCAAGTGCTGGGGTGTATTTCCCCATCGGGTGATGAAACCCCGCCACCCGCTGGTAAACGATGTCAACACAGTGTTCGATGTGCCGCATTCACGCTTCAACGATATCAGCCGTCAGCAGTTTGAGCACGCCGGTTTGCATGTCCTCGCTCGAAAGCGACCCGGCCGGGGTACACCTCGCGGTGAGTGCAGACGGAATACGTGTGGTCTATTTTCAGGGTCATCAGGAATATGACACCGTCTCTCTGCTGAAGGAGTACAAACGTGAAGTGCTGCGCTATGCTGGCGGTGAGCGTGCCGATTACCCGCCGTTTCCGGTTAACTATCTCAAACCCCGGGAGCAAGCCATTCTTGACGAGTATCGGCAGCATCTGGAGGCGGCCCGTAAAACCGGTCGTGAGGTTCCCGGGTTTCCGGAGGCACTGGTCAGTAAACATCTCGATAATACCTGGCACGACACGGCTGAGGGCATAGTTGGTAACTGGGTAGGCCTGGTCTACCAGTTAACCCACCAGGACCGGAAGCTGCCGTTTATGGAAGGTATAGACCCGGAGAACCCTCTCGGTATCAAATTCTGACCGGGGTTGTCAGGGAGGCATGTGCCATGCAAATTGTTGATTATTTCCGACCGGAGACTGAATTTTATATCGGGGAGCGCTGCTATATAACCGAATTGCATAATACCGGACTCGATCCCGGCTGCTCGGTCGCACGCGCCAGACTGGAGCCGGGCGTTACCACGAAATTGCACCGTGTACAGGATACCATTGAGCGTTATGTCATTATCGAGGGTGAGGGCGAGGTCGAAATCGATGGCGGGGCGCCGCAAGCGGTGTGCCCGATGGATATAGTGAATATCGCGGCTGGCGCAGTCCAGCGAATTACCAATACCGGTGCGCGCGACTTGATCTTTCTTTGTATCTGCACGCCGCGTTTTGTGGCGCAAAACTATGTTGACTGTGATGCCCCGCCGTAATCGCCCGCGCCGGACGCGTCTAGTTGGCTTTCTTGCGGATATCTTCCTGCGTGAAATGTGTATTGTGGCCTGACATCATTCCCTCGAGGTAGAAGCTATACCGTCTGCCGCCGCTCTTCTTCGACTGGTACATGGCATTGTCCGCCTGGTTCAGCAGCGTCGCTGCATCCATGCCGTCATCGGGGAACATGCTGATACCGATGCTGGCCGAAATCAGGCCCTTGTGCTGACCGAACACAAACGGGCTGGATATATCCGCCAGGATCCTCTCCACGATATTGACCACGTTCTGTTGCTCGTTGATTCCCTCGAGGATGATAGTGAATTCGTCGCCGCTCAGTCGTGCAACCGTGTCCACTTCACGTACGCTGTTAATCAGCCTTCGTGCCACTTCCTGCAATACGCAATCTCCGGCTGCATGTCCATAGGTATCATTGATATTCTTGAATCCATCAAGGTCAATAAACAGTAATGCCATTTGCTTGTTTGTGCGTCTGCTGAACTGAATGGAATGCTCGAGGCGGTCGTTGAACAGGATGCGGTTCGGCAGGTTCGTTAGCGGGTCATGATATGCGAGGTGATTGACCTGCTCCTGCGCCTTCTTCACCATGCTGATATCCGAGAACACGCAAACGTAATTCGTTACAACCTCAGCCTGGTCGCGTACTTCGCTGATGCTCATCCAGGACGGGAACTCCGTGCCGTTCTTCTTGCGGTTCCAGATCTCGCCTTGCCATGGACCGGTATGCGGAATGGATTTTTTGACGGCCTCGAAAGAATCATGAAAGTGACGGCGGGACTTGAGAATGCCAGGATGCTCACCGAGTACCTCGGCCTCCGTGTAGCCGGTGACCGTCGTGAATGCCTTGTTTACGCCGATGATGTTAGAGGCGGCGTCCGTAATCATGATGCATTCGGTTGAATGATCGAACACAGTTGCCGCTTGCTTCAGTCTTGCCTGCGATTCCTGACGTTCCGTGATATCGAGGATGATGGCGACAAATACCTGTCTGGCTCCCAGTCTGGTGTGTTGCAAGTGCGCCTCAACCGGGTAACGGGAGCCGTCCTTGCGGCTGTGAACCGTCTCGAAGCGCAGCCGCTTCCGCTTGCCATTTTTCAGTGGCGCTATCAAACCAACAAAGACCTCCTGTGACACTTCCGGCTTGATATCCACCGGCGTCATTCGGGAGAGTTCTTCCATGGTATAGCCCAGATTGTCGCGCGCCCCCTGGTTGACATTGACAAACCGGAGAGAATCCGCATCGAAGATATAGATCTCGTTGACCGACTCCTCGAGGATCTGGCCGAGGCCGGCAGCCATATCCTGTGTTTCCTTGCGCTCGTCCATTTCGATCTGCAGGCGCATGTTAGTATCCGCCAGTTCCCGGGTACGGGCCTGGATGCGTTGTTCCATCTGCTCCTGGACCAGTTGCAGGCGTCGTTGTGATACCAGGCGCTCATGCACACTGACCGCCAGGGCCAACGAGGAGAGGCCGGTCACGCCGATATAGAACTGCAGCAGTAATAGCGACGTGTTCAGGTCGCCGGTGATGAATGGACCGTAGCCGAGTACCGTGCCCCAGATGGCGAACACCGCGGTGAGGGCGGTACCGGCAGTTGCTCCGTGTCTTCCGAAACGCAGTGCTGACCACAACAATACAGAAATCGGGATGAATGACAGCGGATAGTGCTTGCTGGCGAAACTGAACCAGCCTCCGAAGACCAGTTGCACAGTGACGACCAGCGTCACTAACAGGAGCAGACCCTCGGCCAGGCGCGCTGGATGCCAGCGGACCGGGCAGTGCCGGCACCAGGTCAGTAACAGTGGTGTGAAGACGAGGACTCCGGCACTGTCTCCCAGCCACCAGGTCAGCCAGATGCTGCCAAATCCACTCATGGCGGCGGCGCCGGTGATCACCAGTGAGGATGTGCCGACCGTGGCGCTGACGACTGATGCCAGCAGGGCACCACCGCCTGCCAGTGCCAGCAAACCGGTCATGCTGTTCAGCGGGTTGATCCGGGCCCCGATCAATCGTTGAACCAGCAGTACCCCTGTCACTGCCGCCAGGGTATTGCCACTGGCGATCCCGACAGCGGTTGCCAGCGGTAATCCGCTGTACAGGTTGACGAGGATGGCCGCGATGGTGATGGCAGGCCACAGGCGAATTCCCAGCAACAGCAAGGCCGCCAGGGCAATGCCGCTGGGTGGCCAGATCGCGGTGACATTGTTGTGTACCACTGCCAGCTGCAGGCCCGCGAGTGCCGACAGGAAATATGCGCCCGCCACACCCAGTGCAGCAATCCCCGAATAGAGGTATTTATGTCCGCGCATGGCGGGCTGGTTGAACTGGCCAGCGCTGTTTTTTGTGATGTCCGTCACACTATTTCTTCAGCTTAATCAAATAGCAATGAATTTAGTCCCGTAACACTCCAATATATCGGTCAAAACAGGGATTATCTTTACTCGAGCGCGGTAAAACCCCCATGGGTTGCCGCTGGGCCGGCAACCGGGTGTGGCTACGGGGGCTGTGGATAGCGTCCCCAGGGGGGGCGATGTGGATATTCAGGGTCAGCGGATGCGGCGATCCAGGCGCGCAGGCAGTATGGCGTCGTTATTGATCGGGATATGCTGACGCTTGAGCTGTGCGTTGAGGAATGGAATTGGTCTGGCAAATAGCATCAAATATCGATGATCCGCGCGCGCTGACCCAGGCGGTCCTGCAGGTCATTGATTTGATGGATCTTTTCCAGGCAGAGCTGGCCCGGGTGCTGCAGCTGCGGTGCGCAGACATAGGCGCACTGGCCAGTGCGCAGCGGTCCCTCGAGCCGGGTACACGGGCGTGGGAGCAGGCACTGTTGTTGGTGCGTTTTTACTGTGCACTGTATGACCGAATGGACGGAAATGGTGTGGCCATGCGGCACTGGCTGCGCGTGGCAAACCGTGAGCTTGGGGGTGTGCCGCATCTGTTGATCGTGGATGATGACCGCTTGCCGGAGGTGGTGAAATACCTGGAGACGCCGACTCAAATGTAGGTTGGGCAAAGGAGCGTAGTGACGCTGTACATCCATGTACGTCGGCCGCTGTTGGGCGGCCGTTTCTCCTGCCCTCCGCACACTCGCACATCCATGTGCAGCGGTCGCTACGGGCGTCCTGCCCTCCCGCGACACTCGCACGGCCGCTTCCGGCATGGCCCAGGCCAGCCTCTCGACCGGTTCCCGGTCTCACCTTCTCCTGCCCTCCCGCGACACTCGCACATCCATGTGCAGCGTCCTACAGTTTTTCTTATGGCTTGCGGGTACAATGGCCGGGATGGACTCTTTACCGGAAATCGCTGCCCACCAGGATATTGACGCAACGCTGCAGCGCATCTTCGGGTACCCGGATTTCAGACCGCAGCAGCGCGAAATCATCAATGACCTGATTGCCGGGCAGGACGCCTTTGTATTAATGCCCACGGGGGGAGGGAAGTCCCTCTGTTATCAGATTCCTGCGTTGCACCGCCCCGGTGTGGGCATTGTGGTTTCCCCGCTCATTTCCTTGATGAAAGACCAGGTCGATGCCCTGCGGGCCAATGGTATTGCGGCGGCCTTCTATAACTCAACCCTGGGTGCCGGGGAGGCGCGCCGGGTGCTGGCGCAGTTGCATGCCGGTGAACTCGATTTACTCTACGTCAGCCCGGAGCGGCTTGTCAGTGAGGGATTCCAGGATCGCCTTCAGGATATTGATATCGCCCTGTTCGCTATCGACGAGGCGCATTGTGTGTCGCAATGGGGGCATGATTTCCGCCGCGAATATGCGCAGCTCGGTGTGCTGCGTGCGCAATTTCCGAGTGTGCCCATCGTGGCGCTGACTGCAACCGCTGATGTGCAGACACGCGATGACATCGTACGCGTGCTGAATTTGACTGATGCAAGACGCCATATCACCGGATTTGACCGGCCCAATATTCGTTACACGGTGCTGGAGAAATACAAGGCCTTTGATCAGCTGCTGCGGTTTCTCGATAACCGAAGAGACCAGGCGGGGATTGTCTATGCCCTGAGCCGCAAGCGGGTGGACGAGATCGCCGAAAAGGCGCGTGCCAGGGGAATCCGCGCCGCAGCCTATCACGCGGGCCACCCGGCTGCGCACCGGGATGACGTTCAGGAGCGCTTTCTGCGCGACGAACTGCAAATCGTCGTGGCGACTGTCGCGTTCGGGATGGGTATCGATAAACCCAATGTTCGCTTTGTGGTCCACTATGACTTGCCGAAACATATCGAAGGTTATTACCAGGAGACCGGCCGCGCCGGCCGCGATGGCCTGCCATCGGATGCGCTGCTGCTCTATGGTACACAGGATATTGCAACTGTCAGGCGCCTGATCGAGAACATCGAGAATCCCGACCAGCGACGCATCGAACTTCACAAGCTGAATGCCATGGTGGGTCTGGCCGAGAGCGTCACCTGCCGGCGCCGTGTCTTGCTCAACTATTTCGGCGAGCAGCTGGAGCAGGCGTGCGGCAACTGTGATGTTTGTCTAGATCCGCCGGCGCAGTTCGATGCTACGGAAGATGCACGCAAGGCATTATCATGCGTCTACCGGGTAGGGCAGCGCTTCGGCATCGGGCACGTGGTCGCCGTATTGCGCGGTGCCGACAATGAACGTATTCGGGCCCTGGGTCATCAACGGTTATCGACCTATGGCGTTGGCAGCGACAGGAATGAACATGAATGGACCTCCATCATTCGCCAGCTGATCCACCATGGTTTTTTGATACAGGATATAGCCGCTTACTCCGTGCTGAAACTGACAGCGGCCGCTCGCCCGCTGTTGCGTGGCGAGTGTTCGCTGGAGCTGGCCCGGCCACGCATCAGGCAGCAAACGAAGGCGAGGAAACGGCCCAGGGTCGATGCCCGCGAGGGCTCCTATGACGAAATATTGTTTGATGAGCTGCGTAGCCTGCGCAAACAACTGGCCGATGCCCAGCAGGTGCCACCCTATATCGTATTCGGTGATGCTACGCTGATTCAGATGGCGCGCGACAAACCGGTAGATGAGGCTGAATTACTCGATATTACGGGTGTAGGTCAGCACAAGCTGGAGAAATACGGCGCGGATTTCCTTGATACGATCACCGCATATTGCGTCGCGCACGCGCAATCGGCCGCAGGCATAAATCCGGCCGGGCACATGTAGCGCAGCCGGATGATATCCGGATTCAGGCGGTAACCGTGGTGTGACAAGCTGCCCTGCTGCCGCACAGGCTATTGGCCGTTGAGGTACCAACGATCGTGAAATGTTGCGACCCAGCGGGGTTTGTAGGCGACCAGCAATGTCATCAGCATACCATTGAGAAATGCTTCTCCGAACATCAGCAGGGGTATGACCTGCAGGTAGTTTCCCCCGGGAAGAGCCGGTGCCAGCGCAAGCGCTCCGGATGCCGCCAGACCGCTCAGCAGCATGGAGAGCGCACCTGCAAGAAAGGCATTGATGAAAATATAAATGAAGAAATTATGCGGCAGCCGGCGCTGGCTGAAATAGAGCAACACGCGGGTAAACAGGACGGGCAGGGCGCCCATTACCAGGGCATTCATGGCAAAGGTTTCCCAGCCGGCCGGCCCCTGCCAGGTGGTGACCACCAGTACCAGGCTGGCAGCCAGCAGGGCAAACTGCCAGTCGAACATCAGGCACAGGGTGGTTATACCCAGTAAATGATAGTTATATCCGGGTTCGATACCGGCGCGCATAACCCAGAGCACTGTAACAGCGGCCACTGACCCGAAATAGATATTTATTGCCTCAGCGTCTGCCAGTTTCGACCAGGGGGCAGTCACGAGGGCGGCTGTCAGCAGCATCGCATAGGTGACTGCTGCCAGCCAGAGACTGGCTGCGGGGAGGAGGCCGGCCGGTATGTCCATAAAAAATGGTGTCAAAGCGGTTTATTTTCTAATATAAACAGATATCGGGCTCTGACACCATTAATGAATGACTGGAGGATTTATGCTGCGAGCGATTTCTGGAATTTTATTGCTACTGGTCTGCCTGCCATCACAGGCCGGGGTCATTGGAAAAGAGGTCAGCTACCAGGACGGTGGTGTAATCCTGAAAGGATATCTGGTCTACGATGACAGCATGACGGGAAAGCGCCCCGGCATTCTCGTTGTACATGAATGGTGGGGGCATAATGCCTATGCGCGCAAGCGGGCCGATATGCTGGCTGCGCAGGGATACACGGCTCTGGCTGTAGATATGTACGGCGACGGCAAGACCGCAGACCATCCCGACGATGCCGGGAAATTTGCCGGCGCCTTACGCGCGAATCTGCCGCTGATGAAACAGCGTTTTCTGGCTGCGCGCGACTTCCTCAACAGGCAACCCACGGTTGATCCCGGGAAGAATGCCGCCATCGGCTATTGCTTCGGGGGTGGCGTGGTGCTGGAGATGGCCCGCGAGGGTGTTGACCTGGATGCCGTAGCCAGTTTTCATGGCAGTCTGGGTGGCGGTGAAACGCCCGCGGCGGGTACTGTGACTGCGAAGATCCTGGTTGCCAACGGGGCTGCTGACACGTTTGTCAGCGCTGAACAGATCGCTGCGTTCATGGCAGAGATGAATGCTGCCGGTGCCGAATATACTTTCACCAGCTATCCAGGCGCCAAACACAGCTTCACCAATCCGGATGCGGATCAGGCTGGCAAGCAGTTCGGTCTGCCGCTGGCCTATAATGCCGCTGCCGATGCGACATCCTGGCAGGCCATGCTGGACTTCTTCAGGGCTGTCTTCAAGTGATGTCCGGTCGTGATATCTGCGGGTGCGCACGGGTTGCATTCCTGCCGGATGGTGGATGCGCCTGCCGTCATCTGAAACCATTGTCGCGGCATTTATCGATGCCATCGAAGCACGTGATTTTTAAGTGTGCGCGAGGTTATCTTTCCGACACCCGGTTTAGCTACCGCAGTCCTGTTTCCAGGGCCGATGATGCGGACACCTTCATAAATATCATTTCCCGTATTGGCCCGATTCTCATTGCATAGAACGACGCAGGACATGCGTTGATGGCGATAACGTTTGCTCTATCCTGAAATACAGGACGACCATGGAATCCATTCGGGAAGTACCTGTTGTCCAGCTGGCGACCGTGGACGACGGAAAGATAGTCGCCCTGGAGGCCTTTTTCGACACGAGCGAATACACCAGAATGCTTGCTGAATAGGAGACAAGCGGGAACACCCTGACCAGGACAGTCTGCCGGATAAACCCGGCACTATTAGCAGTGATTCTACTCGGGCAGTTTTGGAGCGGGTTTGCTGTCTGAGGACGGGTTTACGACAATAGTGCTCGGCTGGCCGCCGCCGTAGCCGCCGTAGCCGCCATAGGGACCACCGCCCCAGCCGCCGCCATAGGGACCACCACCCCAGCCGCCGCCATAGGGACCACCCCAGCCATAGGGACCACCGCCATAGCCGCCGTAAGGCCCGCCATAGCCGTAGCGGCCGTATCTGCCGCCGTAGTAACGATCATCATCATCATCATCGAACCATCTGCCCGGATTCATCATATTGCCCATGAATGCCTCTGCAACATTCGTTACAGCCGGAACCGCTATACCGAGGGTTGCTGCAGCCGCTAATGAAATAATTATTTTTCTGGTCACCATACGGTTACCTCCACTTATCATTATGTTTTAAAACCCTATCTTATCGTCCTCTCTGGCCTCGAACAGGTTAAACCCGCCATATAGATGAGACCAGCCCTGCCAGTGGACCGCGACCGTAACAGCCGGCAGTTCATTGATATTTTGACAGTATTACAACAATGTATATAACGAAATTCTGTATTTTACAACCGGGCCACATGTTGATCCTGGTCAAATAACACGGTAATTGCGCATATTAAGATTTACCTGCTATATTGATTTCATATGTAAATAACTGATAACTGTGCAATAGAAGTCGCCATAAGGCGGCTCTCAGGGGAATTGGAAGAAACCTCTTGCTGGATTCTCCCGATGTTAATAACAAAACAGGATGGGGGTTGTATGAAGAATAAAATAATTATTATCTTTATGGTCCTGAGTCTGCCAATTGTGTGTCTGGCCGAAGCCTATCAATCCACACTGCTGGTACAAACAGGCAAGCTGCGCGAAAGTGATCTCATCGTGCGTACCATCACGGATCTCGAGAGCAGCAAAATCTGCCTGGCCTTTTATGTCAGGACCTCCGGTACAAGTCCTGTAATGAGTTGCTATGATTCACAGGGAGGATTTGCCTCCAATATCAATCAGGTGGGGTCCTTCAAGGAAGGCAACCTGGTCGTGCGCAAGATGAAGGATACTTTCAACGATGTATCCTGTCTGGTGGCCTACGTGAGTACTGCGGGTACTTCGCCATCCATTGATTGCTATAGAAGCAGGAAAGCGGCCAAGGATGACATGGTACGCAGCGGCCATCTGCGCGAGGGTGATCTTGATATATACCGGGTCGTGGATGCAGACAGCACGAAAACCTGCCTTGTCGGCTATGTCGCCATCGGTGGTACCTCGCCTTCGTTGATTTGCTACGACAGTAAACCCGGGGGCAAGGGCGGGCTGGTGCAGAACAGTTACCTGCGGGAAGGCGATCTCATTGTGCGGAAGATTGTCGATAAATCCAATGGCAAGGAGTGCCTGGTAACCTATGTGAGTACGGAAGGTACTTCCCCGTTCATACACTGTTCGGACACTGTGTTTGCCAATCAGTCCCCCAGCACGAAATCTCCAGTCACGGTCAACCCGTCTCCTTGACGGTTTTCACCGATGGATGCGGGTGACCGGACGTGCCGGCGCACCTGGCGCGATAATCGTTAACGGCGTGATCGATTGCCGGTTATGATGCAGTTTTTGCCGGAAAACTATTCCTTGTAAAGGGCTTGTCTGCAATTTCCAGCAGTCGGGCGGATTCTTTGGCGCCATGAGGGAAGGTCGAAATCCCGCCGCTGAGAGTTATATTCTTTAGACAGGAACGGGGTTCTTCCTGCCGCATCCTGGTGCGCAGCTGTCCAGCAATCTGAAAGCGCCTGTGGGGCTGGTTTCAGGCAGTATCACGATGAACCCTTCACCGCCGTAGCGACACGGGATGTCCGCATCGCGGCTTGTATCAGTCAGATTGCCGGCAGTCTTTTCAGTACCTCATCACCGGATATATGGCCGTATGAATCATTTATTGCCTTGCAGTTCCCGATATCCATGCGTTGCGTATCGGTGCGCTGTTGTTAGACAATATCACGACCAAATCAACAGGTGTACGTGGCTCTCGATTGCATGAGTCAGATTAACTTCAATTGTTGTTCGTCCTGATAAGGAGTGCAGAATGAGAAACACAGCACCACAATCGGCTCTTATAAAGGGTGTGTTTATTGGCTTATTCGCATTGTTGTCGAGTGCCCGGCCGGCAATGGCGAAACAATTCGATCGTGGCCAGGCGTTGTATGAAAATCACTGTACTTCATGTCACGATGAAGCAGTGCACAAGCGCAAGGACCGTCGTGCAAGCTCGATAAATGACCTGCATAAATGGGTAATGGCCTGGAGTTTCCACGCGCAACTGGGCTGGTCCGGCGAGGACATCGACGATGTTGTCGATTTTCTGAATGCACACTACTACCGGTTTACGGATAAGCCCTATAAGTAATGATGCCAGGTCCGGGCGGTAACATGATTGCTACCAATCGATATTGATCCCGAAGAACAAGGCACGTTCATCCTTGGCAACATCCTTGAGTTCCAGTGCCAGCAACTTGCTGTCATCCAGATGGAACCTGGCATCACGTACAGCCAGGCCGATTGCCGCTCCCATAAAATCGATATTCTTCTTGCTGAAGCCAATCGATGTGAAAGCGTTTTCCGAGTATGTCCTCAGGGTATCACCCAGCAGGTGCTGATTGTGGAGAGTGGCCTGTCTGAGTTCGGGTGGTGACATATCAGGTGCTACGATGGCCCATTCGTCTGCACGCGTCACGGCAGGTTTGGCAGGCTCGATATACCAGTACTCTGCATTGGCAGTTGAACTGCCTGCGAGAAGCAGGACAGGGATAATGTATGTTGTATAACCCATGTGTGCCTCCCAAAAAAACCATGTAAGTCAGGCTTCTTTAGTAGGAGACCGGATGGAAGTTTCCATCCGGCGTAGTCAATAGAGTCATCGGGATTTTCTGAACATTCCCCTTGTATGTGCGTGAGCGTGCACCGATTCCAGTGGAATAAATTCTACCGAGATATTGCTCAGGCGCCGGTCCGGCATCCTGCGACGATTGTATGAGTAAGGCTGTGATAGAAATGTGATCCGGCGGTCTTCTCTATGCCTGTTTTTTCTCATGATGCCAACCCCTTTATTTATTTAACCTGTTACCAAGCTTAGACAAATAGCGGGATTTGTATATTGTACGAAGGTTGTATGAGTGTGCTGCTGTTTTGTATTTATATTAATATATACAGTTAGTTATATGAATATATCAAAGGTTCGGCAGACGGCTCTTTTTGCGCCGGCAGGTGATGGAAGGGGCGCGCACGGGGACGTGTGCAGGTAACGAAGATGCATAGCAGTCTTCATGCTACCACCGGAGAATCGTTTTCATTGTGGTGTCATGCCAGTGTGCGAATTATCTTGTCAGCACGCTTTCGCCTGGATTGTGTTCTTGTGCCAGTGTCTTGATTCGTGCTGCAGTGAGGCGGCGGCATGAATCCAGCAGGGCAGGCCGCCAGCGAGAGATATGCCATGCCGGCGGCAGTTTCCTGTGTAAATGCACTGCCGCAAGGCCGAATGGCCTGCGGCACACAGAACCTCATCCTATGATCGATATTTCATTGCCTCGATACTCATGCACAAACGCACCGAGTCATCGACAAGGGAGCTGAAGGCATTCATTCCGAACTCGGATCGGCTGAGTTCGGCGGTCGCCTTGACAAGGATCCGCTTGAATTCGTGATCCTGTTTGCCATCCATGGCAGTTAGCTGAACATGGAACACCACGGGTTTTGTTATGCCGCGCAAGGTCAGGTCGCCTTTAATCTCTGCAGTGTTCCGGCTGGTCCACTCAAAGCCATGGCTGACGAACAGAATTTCGGGATTATTCTCCGTGTCAAAGAAATTCTCACCCTTGACAATGCTTTCTGTTAATTTGCCTTTTGTATCTATACTGTCGGCCCGGATAACGACCATGGTCTGGCCGTTGCCAGTGTCATCACCCAGGGTCAATCCTCCCTGGAACTCGCGGAATATACCTTTGATCTCGGCCAGTTGACTGCCGACACAAAATCCGACACGCGATGATTCCGTGCGGATGCGATAGAGGTCACCGTTCTCGGCCGCGGACAACATTGTTGCCAGCAGGGACTCGTTAACCTTGCCATCCATGAAAGGCGCACACAGGTCGCCATCCTGCGCCTGTCCGGGACTGACATAGAGTAGCAACAAGGCTGTCAGCAGCAACCGCTGGATTCTTTCTCTAATGATCATGTAGCGCACCCCATCTAAAAACATAAGAGTAAGTATAGCATAATATTATAATTTGCTCATATACTAACTGGAGTTACCGCCTGTTTGCGCGGCAAAAGAGGTGTTATTGCATATATAACAATATGTTACTGGCTTTTCGCGGCAAGGGCAGGGCACGCCTCATATTGAGTTCTTGCGGGTTGCCTAACAGTAACGACGTTCCTGGTTACGGATAATTGACCCGTAGCCAGCCATTATCGGAGTGACAACCTTGAGCTTACCCGGCTGTTCGGCTTACCCCGAATAACATTAAGGCAGAATTTGATATGCATTTACTGGATAAAATTTCGTTCTCGATTATCGTGCCACTCGCCCTGCTGCTGGCACTGGCGCCTTTTGTGCCGGAACCGCACCTGTGGCAGAAACTGAAAATGCTTTATGCCGGGACGCTGGTGCGACCCGTCGATATTTTTGACTTGTTCCTGCACGGCACGCCGCTGGCGATTGTTGCACTGAAACTATTGTCCGGGTTGCGCAAGAAGTAACGGCCAGACGTGCCGGATGCGCGGTCGGTTGTGAACTACGCGTCAACCTGGCGCGGTGATGGACCAATGTCCGCGACCGGGCTGGAGCAGTCGGTGGCGACGATCAGCATCAAGCTGATGACATAGAGGGCAAGGTAAAGCCAGTGCCGCTTACAGGCCAAGCGCCACTGTGAGCAGCAGGATGTCAGCGGCGTTCAGCTGGCCGTCGTGGTTCATGTCGGCCAGCACGGACTCGCGCGCGTCGGGCGTTTCCAGCTGCAGCACCAGCCGCATCAGCACCACCAGATCACCGGCGTTCAGTGTTCCGTCGGGATTGCCGCGCGGCGCTACGTCGCCGGTGTCATTGTGGGCGGGGTCGGAGCCGTACACATTGACTTCCACGCCGTCATCCAGGTAATCGTCATCGGTGTCGGTATTCAACGGATCGGTTAGGTACAGGTTGACCTCCTCGCCGTCGGCGAGTCCGTCCCCGTCGCTGTCGGGATTCCCCGGGTCGGTTCCCAACGATTGTTCCGTGGCGTTGTCCAGCCCATCACCGTCGATATCGTTATCACAGGCGTCCCCCGCTCCGTCGCCGTCGGTATCGGTCTGGTCGGGATTCGGGTCTTGCGGGCAGTTGTCCGCGGCGTCCGCCACGCCGTCACCGTCTGTGTCTGCCGAAGTCCAGCCCAGGTCGAACAGCTGGTCGTCGGTGAGATCGAGATCGGAGCCGAGACTCGAGGTGATGTAGGGTTCCATGAGCAGATTCGGGCTTGCCGCGGTGTCGAAGTGCGAGATCGACGAGCCGGATTCAACCGGGTTTGGTGCATAGAGCCTTACGTTGCCGAAAGTATCGGTGCCGCCGGTGAGGAACCCTGCGGCGGCGGCAACAGCGGCGCCATCCCACACTACATTGCCGGTGTTGGTGGCCGAGAACATGCGCTCGTTGTCGGTCATCACGTTCCAGTGCTGACCGGTGGTGTTATCCAGGGTGAAGTGCGAGTAAATGTCCTGAATGCCACTAATGAATTTCCCGTTGGTCGGGTTGGTGAAGCTCGAGAAGCCAAGTCCATGGGCGAACTCATGCAGCAGTACCACCAGCAGGTCGATATCGCTGCCGTGGTTGTGGTCAAAGCCGAGGTACCAGTTGGTCCCGGACAGGCAACTGTTGTTGTTGTCGATGGCGCTGTTGAAGGTCGCGACGATGTCGTCGATGCCCGGGAGCAGGTCGATGTCCGCGATCGCGTTGGCCAGAGCGATGTGGTACCACGTGTTGGATTTCTGTGAATTGGGGAAATCTCTGATGATCTGTGTGGCACCGGCCGAGCCCAGCACTGCGGAGCTTGAATTGCACGTTAACGGATCGAAGTTCGCCTGGATAATGATCGGCACGTTGCTCTCGATCGCTGCGCCCCAGATCTCCGCCGCCTTCTGGAACAGGTTCAGGCGCTGCTGCCCCAGTGTGGTCCCGTTGTTGCCGCCGACTGGATTGGCCGGCGTGGGATCGTTGAAACCCTCGTTGGAACCGTCCATGTTGTTGATCACGAAACTGGCCGCCTGGACCGGTGGTGTCGCGATCAGGCACACCAGCAGGACCGGCAGCAACCGGATAAACAAACACCAGGCGGCCGGGCGGGGGTGAATCATTCGACTTGCTCTGCCGCGGACTGTTCCCCTGCCTGCAGGGCTGCTGCGGCCTGCGCCGGGGTGAGCGTACAGTTGACCGCGGCCTTTCCATCGGCGCCGACCGTCGCCACGGCCATACTCCGGTAACGTCCCTGAAGATCGACGGCAACCCCGCCACCGGGCAGGGTGCGCGGCCGCAGCCCCTTATCGGAGCGGTTGAGCATGTGTTGCTCGGCGGTCGTCAGGCCACGTTGCGCGGCGCCGGGAGGCCGTGGACCGAGCCGCCCTGTCTGTGGATCCCGGTACACCCGCATGCCCTGTGCCGCGATCGGGGATTGCGCCGCTGTTTCCAGCTGGCCTGCAGGCACGTCGCAGGCGACCGTTTCATCCTTGCCTTCCCCCGCACTGACCCAGCCGGTATGCAATACCAGAAACACAGCCAGGGTTATGCATGATCCGATCGTGAGGAAATTCTGCTTTAATCGCTGCATATCCATGCTCCTTCTGAAAACATTGCCGCCGCACACACTCCGCGCTGCAGCGGCATTTTTCGCAGGCTACCAGTCATTACAGGCCTGCTGCGCCCTGGCATGCGTCATCTGTGCGAGTACCAGTTGATGAGAGTATCTCTGAATCTGCTAGTTTAGCCAACAGAGGGGAATTGCGCTTGAATGAAGGGAGCGGGTTGTTCTTTGCCTTTAAGTCATTGTTTATATGCGTATCGGTTAAACATCAGAGAATGGTTGATAGCACGCGTTTAGCATCTTTCCCCCCGGGGCCCCTGGGTATGCGTCCCCGCGGCAATAGACAGTGCAGCAAATGCAAGCAGCGGGAGTGTGCAGTTGAATTTCAGGGTCTACCCTTGATTGAGTGGGTGACACATCAATTGAGACGAGACGCATGCCTTCTGATGGCAACGTTGTTGGTCGAATGAATTCGACCCTACAGGTTTGATTGAGTAGGGTCGAATTCATTCGACCAGCGGCATTTCATCGGGATTGATTCAGCTCTGTAGGGTCGAATTCATTCGACCAACGGTGTTTCATCGTCATTTGTCATCCTCACTCGATTTGGGGAAGAGCCAAATTTCACATTCTGTGCCACCGGATCTGCGGAACCTACGGGTATTGTGGAGATTGGTATTACCGCTCTACTTGCTGATAAGCCTCTTTTTTCCGCAGGATTGCGGAATTGGCATGAAGTGATCCACGGTGCCTGATCCAATTCTCCAAATATGAAATAATAACGGCCCATGCCGGACCTAAATGATGCGTACAGGGGCAGATGAATTTTATGAACAATATTATGGCCGTCTTTCTGAATGGCATTGCTCAACTGGAATATGACCGTGACATGCTGCTGCCCGATCATCAGGCGGCCTACCTGGACAAGATGGATTCCAAAATGGAGTCCGGTATCCAGATGGGTGAGGAACTCATCAGAAATCCAGATCTGAACCAGCGTGCGCAATTCGCTGCCGCCAACCTGGCGCACGCCATCAAAACAAATGATGAATCCACGGCCGCGGCCATGTGCAGCTATCTGGCGCTACGATTGCCGGATCTGAAACAGGTCAAGATAGAGGAAAAAGACGGGATCGCTTCCATCGAGTTTATTTATGATGAAGCATACCGCAAACAGGTGGCTGTCGATTTTCCACAGTTGCACTGAGTATGGCGACTGTCCGTTCCAGGCCTGATGCTCCCCTGGTCACGCTGACCGCGCTGGGCCTGCTGGCCATCAGCCTGTTTCTGCAGCATGCGTTTGCCACCCGGCAGGCCCTGCTGTTCCTGATCGGCACCGGACTCGGGATTACCCTGTTCCACGCCAGTTTCGGATTTACGGGTGGCTGGCGGCAGTTTGTCCGTAAACGGCGTGGTGCTTCGGTGCGCGCGCAACTGATGTTGCTGGCTCTCACCTCGCTGCTGTTTTTCCCGATACTGGGTAACTTGTTTCCCCAGATCAACGTCAGTGCTGCACTCGGGCCGGTCAGTCTGTCGGTGCTGGTCGGGGCCTTCCTGTTCGGTGCCGGTATGCAACTTGGCGGTGGCTGCGGGTCGGGTACGCTGTTTACGGTGGGTGGCGGACAGGTCCGCATGCTGATTACGCTATCCTTTTTCATTGCCGGTACCCTGCTGGGGACTGCACACCTGCCCTGGTGGCTGGCGCTGCCGAACCTCGGCAAGCTGTCGGTGATCGATGCGCTGGGCTGGATGCCGGCACTGTTGATACAGGTGCTGGTCCTGGGTGCGCTCTACCTCCTGGTTGCCGCCCTGGAGCGCCGACGCCACGGGACAACGGAAAGCCTGGGTGTTACAGGGCAGCATCTACCCTTCAGCGAACGGCTGCTGTTCGGGCCGTGGACACTTTGGTGGGGTGTCGCCGGCCTGGCCGTGCTGAGCCTGCTGACGCTGCTGGTTGCCGGGCACCCGTGGTCCATCACCTTTGCCTTCGGCCTGTGGGGTGCCAAAATCTGGATGGCACTGGGTGGCGACGTCAGCACGTGGCCGTACTGGAGCAGCGGCTATCCCGCCGTGGCACTCAACCGCAGTGTCCTCGCCGATACCACCTCACTGATGGATTTCGGCATAATTCTCGGCGCGGTACTCGCCGCCGGTCTGGCCGGCCGTTTTGCGCCACCCGGCCGGTTGAAACGCAACGCGGTCCTGACAGCAGTGCTGGGCGGACTGCTGCTGGGCTACGGCGCACGCCTGGCATTCGGCTGCAATATCGGCGGCATGCTTGCCGGTATTGTTTCGGGGAGTATCCATGGCTGGTTGTGGCTGGTCGCCGGTTTTCTGGGAAGTATGCTGGGCGTACGCCTGCGCGCGCTGTTCGGGCTGGATCCGCCCCGGGGTACATGAATGAAGCAGCGTAATCGGTGGATCATGGGGTCCGCTATCGGTCTGGCAACCCTGGCCGTTGCCATCGACCATACCCGTCAGCGCCTGCCGGAGCCGGAGCCGGCGGGCACCATCGCGGAGCAGAACGGCAATTATCAAGACGCAGACATCGAGAGTCCCTGCAGTATGAATGATTCACCGTGCAGCATGAATGAATCTCCCTGCACACTGGACGATTCGCCATGCACCCTGTCGCAGGATGGAACTGACGGGGATGACCTGTTGTGAACGCACTGCAGAGCCGGGAGCCAGCAGGCATCGCCGCAGCGGCGGCATTGTGCGAGTGCATCCGCTTGCTCGCCAGCAGGAACACCAACCCCGTGCTGGAATTGCTCGAGTCAGCCGGGCATTTTGTCGAACACCAGAAACTGCCCGCGGAGATGTTGCGTTTCGGCGGAAACGACTGGCGTGCGTACTATCACTGTCATGGCGCCAGTCATCGCACTGCGAATGAACATGGACATTTTCATGTCTTCGCCCGGGTGCCGCAGGCACTTCCGGACACGCTGGAGAACTGGGCGCACGTTATCAGTCTGGCGATGGATGTGGAGGGACAGCCGGTGCGCTGGTTTGCCGTCAATCGCTGGGTGACGGATTCTGTCTGGCTGGAGGCGGATCGCCTGGCGGCGCTGCTGGATCGATTGCAACCGGTGCCGGGATTCGGCCTGGTAGAACGGTGGCTGGTGGCCATGCTCGAGACCTATCATGACGAAATCGTCTCCCTGCTGCGGTCACGCGACCGGCGCGTGCAGGCGCTTGCTGCCGCTGGGGGCAGGGTGGATGTACTCGAAGACCGCCGCTTCGCCTGTCTGGCCGAGCAACCTGTCGACCTGCTCACCAGATTGCAACAGGTGTTTGCCGGCAAGGCCGCACCGGCAGTCAGTTGAAATCGAAGCGGGTGAGTGTCGTGGCGCGGACGGCAGGTGTCTTTATTGTGGTTTATACTTTGGGCTGTTGATGTGTATGAAACTACTTACCGCCCGGCCCGGGCTGTAACAGAGGTGCTGGATATGGGAAGAGTGAATATGGGAAGACTGATGAGAGTACTGGTCGTAATGATCTTTTTGTCATGGGGCATACAGGCCCATGCCGTGCAGGTACCCGGTCCGCTGGTGGAAACCGACTGGCTGGCGCAGCATCAGGGCGAGGTGGTGATCCTGGATGTGCGCCAGGACATCAGGAGTTTCACCGCCGAGCCGGTGTACAGGAAAGACAAGAAAACCGGCAAGCAGATACGGGTCGGAGTCAACGGCCATATCCCCGGTGCGATTCTGGTCAATTACAAACAGGTGCGCGCCACACGCAAGATTGACGGCCAGGAAGTCACCCGCCTGATACCTGTCAGGACAGATTTCGAGAAACTCATGCGGCAATCCGGCGTTAACCGGGACAGCGCTATCGTGATCGTGTCGAAAGGACAGAACAACGATCACCTGACCATGGCGACGCGGCTCTACTGGCAGCTGAAGTATTTCGGCCATGACAACATGGGCATACTCAATGGTGGAGTCGCCGCGTGGCTCGCCGACGGCAGGCAGGTCGCCAGCGGTGCCAGCAAGCCACTGCCCGGTGACTGGCAGGCCGGCGCGGGACGCAATGCAATACTGGCATCCACGGCGGATGTCGCAGCAGCGGTAAAGTCGGGTGATGCCCAGCTCGTTGATACACGTTCTCTCAGCCAGTATCTGGGCACCGCCAAGAAACCCTATGTGCATGCCATGGGTCACATCCCGGGTGCGAAAGTTTATCCGTACGAGTTAATGAATGCGGCCGGTGAGTCCGCCCGGTTTCTGCCCGCGGAGAAACTCGGGCAACTGATGGAGGCGATGGATATAGATGGAGATGCCGCGACGATCACATATTGCAACAGCGGTCACCTGGCATCGGGCGGCTGGTTTATTATGAGCGAGTTGCTGGGCAACAAGAATGTCCGGCTCTATGACGGTTCCATGCACGAATGGACGCTGATGAAACAGCCGGTCAAGGCAATGCAGATGGAGTGATGCACGCCAGGTTCATCAGGAGGACTCTCCACCGTTCAGCTGGTTACACCCGATTACGGTCAGAAACGATCCGGACAGCTCGTTGCGGCCAGCCTTGTCGAGAATTTCCTCTGCGATCTGAACGATCTCCGCCAGCGGGCCGGTGAGAAAAACCATGCCAAGCTGAAGTGTCGAACCGAGATCGGCAATCGGATTACGCGCGTTTGCATGCGCCGGTTTGAGAAACAGGATATTGATTTCACCCACCTCGGAGGGGATTGTTTCACAGCCGCCTCCGGGTGCGACGTATGCGAAGAATTCCTCGGGGCTGTGGATGGCCACGCTCTCTTCTTTGAACTGACCGTCTGCGGCCTGCACCGTGAATTCAACTGACAGGATCGGGTTCATGGATTATTCTCCTGCTGTAACCGCCGGGTTTTGTGATTCGACAGCATAAATCAATTTGCCGGAATCAGCCAGAACCGGCAGCGGTGCGCCATTGGCGGTTACAGGGCCGGCATCCGGAGTTATTTTTCGAGTAACCTTTTTCGCAATGGTTTATCCTTCAGTCATGTCTTTCCCTGGTGTGCGCTGCTGCCTTTATCTCCTGTTGTTGCTACTGGCTGGCTGCGCGACTGTCGATGTAAGGATAAATCCGGATACCGGCCTGACGGTATGGAAAACAGAGGGCCAGGCCTTCAGCCTGGAATTGATTCAGGTGCTGCCGGACTACGTGCGTGCCGTATATTCTTCGCGTGGCCTGCCGGTGGAAATCGTCGACAAGGTCAGCAGTTATTGTGTGTTCGGGACCATTCTGCGCAATGCTTCCAGCGGGCCGCTGGCCTACCGGGTGGCGGACTGGCGTTACATCACCCCTGATGGCGCGGTCCATCCCGTGCGCACCAAAACCATGTGGGTCAGGGAATGGCGTGAAATGGGGGTGGCCTTCCGCTGGTCGATGTTGCCGGACGACCAGACCTTTGAAGTGGGCGACTGGGGGCAGGGGTTTACCACGATTGAACTCCCGCCCGGCAGCCGTTTTGATCTGCAGTATTCCTGGAGCGAACGTGACAAAACCTATACCAGAACAATCAGGGGAGTGCGCTGTGCGCCGGCTGAATTACCCGGGCGCTGAACGGTTCCTGCTACGGTGCCTGCTGGCCGGCTTACTGCTGTGTGCCGCTGTGCCGCAACCGGTGCAGCCAGCGGAGGAGGCGCTGAGTCACCGGTTCACCCGTATCGATCCCGCCTATGTTGCCCCGGACTTCGTGCTCGAGGATATGGATGGCAAACGGCATGCATTGCAGGATTATCGTGGCCAGGTTGTGCTGCTCAATTTCTGGGCCACCTGGTGCCCGCCGTGCCGGCGCGAGATGCCGGCACTGGAGGCGCTTTACCGGAAACTGCAGGACCAGCCGTTTGTCGTGCTGGCCGTTAATCAGTGGGAAGATGCCGACCATGTCTTCGCCTACACCGGCGAGCTCAATGTGTTTCCGAGCTTTCCCATCCTGTTTGATCCACAGAGCAGCGTATCCGCGGAATATGGCGTCAAGGGTTTGCCGACTTCCTTTCTGATCGATCAACAGGGGCGGGTAACGCACCGTGCGTTGGGCGGGAGGGCCTTCGACCATCCCGAAATCGAACACACGATTCGTTCGCTGCTGCAGGCGGGTAGCTGACGCATGGGCCATGCCGGGCCGGATGGTCTGCATCCACAGTTGCAGGCGGACTGCCTGGTGATCGGCCGTTTTCCGTTGTGCCGCCTGCTCCTGATGCGCGATGCGCACTATCCCTGGTTCATCCTGGTGCCGGACCGGCCGGAAGTTACCGAGATCTATCAGCTGGACCGGGCCGATCAGTGCCAGCTGATACAGGAATCATCCTGGCTGGCTGCGGCGCTCGCTGCGGCCTTCCAGGCGGACAAACTCAATATCGCTGCCCTCGGGAATGTGGTGCCGCAGCTGCATGTGCACCACGTGGTGCGCTATCGCACGGATGCCGCCTGGCCGGCGCCGGTGTGGGGCAGGCTGCCGGCAAAGGCCTATACGGAGGAAGGGCTGGCAACGGTCATCGCCAGGCTCAAGCAGGGGCGGCTGCCGGATTTCGAGTTCACTCACTCCTAGCCGTACGCGGGCGGCGGCCAGGCGCGCGTTCCCGTTGCTGCCGGCAGGCAGAACTGGACGGCCATCGCTTATTAATTGATGTATATATCAATAAATAAGCCATCAGGCGGCAATAATTGATAAAGATATCAATAGTAGATATTGATAAAGCCACTAATATTGGCTAGTCTTGCTCTAGTAATTGACAAAAAGGTTAATTATATGAGTGATACGACTGATCTTCTCCTGCGGCTGCTTAAGCTGGGCAAGCAGCAGGGTCTCAGGCAGCGTGACATTGCCCTGCGCGCGGGTATCAAGCCCGAATCCCTGTCCCGTGCCAAGAAGGCCGGTGACATGCGCGCCTCGACGCTGAACAGGCTCGCACACGTCGTCGGCATGAAGCTCGCACTGGTGCCCGATAAACCGCTGATCGATAAAATCGATAGCGGGACCCTGTTTGAATGACCACCGACCGCCATGCCGTCGTGTGGACCCGGCTCGGCACCAGTCCGCTCAGAATGGGCCGCTTGTATCTGACCGATAGCGAATGCCGCTTTACCTATGACCCTGAATTCCTGGTCACCGGCCTGCGCGGTGTCGGCACGATCTACGCACCTTCGATTCATGAAACCAGTACGATCATTCGGGCGCGCACCGAATCATTTGATTTTCTGCCGCCGATACAGTCACTGATACCCCCGCGCAACGAAAATAATTTCCAGCGTACCCTGATACTTGATTGCCTGGCGAAAAAAGGCATCAAACCGGGATCCGGGATTGAAACCGACTGGGAAATACTGATGACCTCCGGTCATGGCGGGATTGGCCACCTGGATGTATTCGAATCGGATACCCGGGCGGTGGACTGGTATACAGCACCTGCCCCGCAGGAATTATATGACATTGCCGAGGTGACGGATTTCTCACTGAAGGATTACCTGGCCTGGTTTGACCAGGATGCCGAGGCACTGCTCCATATTATCGGGCCGACACCGAGTGTCGGTGGTGCGATTCCCAAACTGCTGGTCTCGATACCGGACACCGGCTGGGACGGGCGCATCGGCCTGCCCTCAAAGTTTGGTGCCCGGGGCGTCGTGGATGTGGTGCTGAAGCTCGAACAGCAGAATATCTATCCCGGCATCATCGAACTCGAGGCGCTGGCACTCGCAGTCCACCGCGAGGCGGGCTTCGAGGTGCCCCGCTGGTGGACCGTCGAATTCAACGGCGTGCCCGCGCTGGCCATCGAGCGCTTCGACCGGGGCAGGGACAAAAGTCCCCTGTTTACCGAGTCGCTTTACTCGATCCTGGCATCGGGTGATGGCAGCATCACCCACAAGTACAGCTACACCTACGACAAGATAGGCCAGGCCATCGACCGGTCACCGATTGATATCGTCAGCAACCGGAGTGCGGGCAAGCAGCATCTGATCGCGCGCCTGCTACTTGCCATGCTGACCGGAAACGGCGACCTGCATATGGAAAATCTTTCAATCATCGGCAGCGAAACCGGGCTGGCGTTTTCACCGGTCTACGACCCGACACCGATGCGTGCCTATTCCATTCACAATATGTTGTCCGTGATGCCTTTCGGTGGATACGGGGAACCGGATGCAGCATCCGGTCAGCAGGTTTATTTGTTGCAGGCCATGCGCAATTTCGCGCGGAGTCTGGGGCTGACGCAGACTGCCCTGGATGAATTATTGGTCCACCAGCTGCAGGTGACGGAGAATTACACAGACCGTATACGTGACCTGAAGACACTGCCTGATGATAACAAGACGAATCTGATTAACATTATCAATACGGTCAGGGGGCAACTTGCACAGGCAGAATAAGGCGTGACGGGATCTGTTTGACGACCGTGCAGGGCGCCGGAAACTTCTGCCGGAGTGGTGGGGTCTGCCGGTTTTTTCTTGTATTATTTCCTCTGGCGAGGAAGCCGGGGCGGCTGGACTCCGCCCGGTACAGGATGATGACATGGGTGATGTGATTCGTTTCAAAAAGCCGAAGGCTGCCGTGAAGGCGCAGGGTAAAACACTTTGCCGGAGCGGCTTTCACAAGTGGCTGGTCTCCACGGAGCAGCAGTTCGATGTCAAGCAGGGCCGGCTGGTGACCGTCTATCGCTGCAGCCGCTGCGGCGCATCGAAGTCGACGGCACACTAGGGGACCTCTGATGCGTCGTTATTCCGGACGAAGCGCAGCGGAGTGCCGGAATCCAGTTCATATAATCCAGTCGGTTACTGTATCCCGGCCTGCGCCGGGATGACGGGATGAAAAATTGGCTCTTCCCCGAATCGAGTGGGTAGATTACCGTTGCATGGTCGAATGAATTCGACCCTACAGGTCAGATTCAATGACGATGAAACACTGCTGGTCGAATGAATTCAACCCTACAGTAGGGTCGAATTCATTCGACCAGCAGATTGAGTAGGGTCGAATTCATTCGACCAGCAGATTGAGTAGGGCCGAATTCATTCGGCCAGCAAGCTTGCCAGCAGAAAGCATGCGTCGCGTCTAAATTGATGTGTTACCCACTCAATCAGGGGAAGGTCCAAATAATTAATCAGAGATTCCCTGGATTACCCTGTATCCAGGGCCCATTTATATGCCATCCAGCTGTTGAAAATGTGCGCACTGCCTCCATCTCACATGTATGTATACGTACACAGGGTCTGCGAACCGGTGATGATAATGAATTTCAGGATAAATACTGATCATGAGTGATTCCCTGCATGTGGTTTGCCCGCATTGCACGGCGATTAATCGCATGCCGTCTGCGCGCCTGCAGGCGGCGCCCAAATGCGGCAAATGCCATGATGCACTGTTTACCGGTAATCCGCTGGAGTTGAGCGCGGATAATTTTCAGCGACAGATCAGCCGTAATGATATTCCCGTTGTGGTCGATTTCTGGGCGCCCTGGTGCGGTCCCTGCAAGGTGATGGCGCCGGCCTTCGAGCGGCCGCCGGGCAGCTGGAGCCGCAGGTGCGGCTGGCGAAGCTCAACACTGAAAATGAACAGACGCTTGCCGGACACTACAACATCCGCAGTATCCCGACGCTGGTCGTCTTTAAAAACGGCCGGGAAGTCGCGCGCCAGCCGGGGGCCATGGGTGCCGCGGAATTGTTCGCTGGGTGCAGGGCAATATATAAGCGCCGACCATTGCCGCTGCCCTGGATAACGCCTGCATGCTGAGTATATCCCGGAACGTCAGCATCCCCGACAACGAGATCGAGCTCAGCGCTGTGCGTGCGCAGGGCCCGGGCGGGCAGAATGTCAACAAGGTCGCCTCGGCCATCCACCTGCGCTTCGACATCAGGTCTTCCAGCCTGCCGGATTTCTACAAGAGCCGGCTGTTAAGGTGCAGTGACCGGCGTATTACCCGGGAAGGCATAATCGTCATCAAGGCACAGCGCTACCGCAGTCAGGACAAGAACCGCGAAGAGGCGCTGGAGCGGTTACAGGCGCTGGTGAAGAGCGTGGCATTTACACCCAAAAAACGTACGCCCACCCGGCCTACCCGGGCGTCCAGGAAACAACGCCTCGATCAGAAAGTCCGGCGTGGCAGGGACAAGCTCCTGCGCAAAAAAGTGACCGGATGAGTGAGCGGGGAAGGCTGTCAAGGTCCCCCGCACGTGTTCCCCGCCCTGATTGTCACGCAGGTGAGTGAACGGCTGCGGTCTGCTGACGGGCTTATAGATAGCGGGCCAGTAATCCCATGGCATGGTCTGTTCCTGCCAGTGGAATCCGGACGCGATAACCGCCTCCGGGTGCCTCCGTCATGGAATTGCCGTCCATGTCGGTCATGTTTTCCAGCCGGAAGGTCCGGTTACCATCCGGCAGGATCAGCTCCAGTTCGTCACCGACGGCGAATTTATTCTTGACGTCGATCTCGGCCATGCCGCTGTGCGGGATCGTAACCGGTCACGCCGCCGACGAAGCGCTGTTTCGAGGCTGCCGGAACAGCTTTGCCAGGTAATTCTGGTAGTCCTGGTCCGGGTGGCGTTGCAGGAAGCCGTCCGTATAACCGCGGTTGGACAGGTTCTCCAGTGCGCCCAGCAGCCGGGCATTGAATGGCCGGCCGGCCTCGGCATCGTCGATGGCCTGGCGGTAAACCTGTGCCGTGCGTGCGACATAATAATGTGACTTGGTGCGGCCCTCGATCTTCAGGCTCTTGCACGCCGATCTTCACCAGCCGTTCGACATGCTCCAGTGCCCGCAGATCCTTTGAGTTCATGATGTAGGTGCCGTGTTCATCTTCCTCGATCGGCATGTGTTCGCCCGGGCGCCTGCTTTCTTCCAGCAGGTACATCTGCTCTGCGGGCTGTGCGGCGGTTGTCGGCGCTGGATGTCACCGCTGATATCCACGTGGCATCCTTGACCTTGTAATCCCAGCGGCAGGAATTGGTGCAGGTGCCCTGGTTGGCATCGCGGTGATTGAAATAACCCGGACAGCAGGCAGCGGCCGGAATAGGCGATGCACAGTGCGCCGTGCACGAATACCTCGAGTTCCATGTCCGGACATTCCTGGCGGATTTCCTCGATCTGGTCCAGTGACAGTTCGCGCGACAGGATGATGCGTGCAATACCCTGTTGCTGCCAGAAACGGACGCTGGCGTAGTTCATGGTGTTGGCCTGTACCGACAGATGTATGGGCATGTCCGGCCAGCGCTCGCGCACCATCAGGATCAGCCCGGGATCTGCCATGATCAGGGCATCCGGCCCCAGTTCCATGACGGGTTCCATGTCCCTGATGAAGGTCTTTATCTTGGCATTGTGCGGCAGGGCATTGCTGGCCAGATAAAAGTGCCTTGCCGGCAGCGTGGGCTTCCTGAATGCCCGCGGCAAGGTTGTCCAGCTTGTGGAAATCGTTGTTGCGCACGCGCAGGCTGTAGCGCGGCATGCCGGCATACACGGCATCCGCACCGTAGGCGAGTGCGTAGCGCAGATTGTTCAGGTTGCCGGCCGGGGTCAGCAATTCGGTCTTGTTCATGGGGTTCGGGCTGCCTGTCTGGGGAGTCTGAAAATAACGTCTGCCGGCAGAATCTGCAACCGGAAAAGGCTTTGGTGCCGACGCCGGGGGCCTGCGGGGTTGCTTGTATGTGCGCCGCTAATACGGGCAGCTGGCGGCGGCTGCTAGCGTTCCGCGCCCATGGCGATAGCGCGTGCGGCACATTTTTGTGCAGCCTCCGCGGCGCTGCGGGTGTCCCAGTGTGCGATTCCCGGCCAGCCTGCGGCATTCTGCAAAATAATATGCGCGAGTGACTCGATGTGTTCGTCCGCATCGTTGAGGGCAGGAATGTAGCGGTATTCGCCGCCCCCCGCCTGCTGGAACACGCCCTTGTTCAGCAGGGCCATTTCCTCCAGTGTTTCCAGGCAATCGGCGGAGAATCCGGGGCATACGATATCGATACTCTGCAGTCCAGCCTTGCCGAGGCTGGCCAGGGTATCGCTGGCGTAGGGCCGCAACCACTCTTCGCGGCCGAAGCGGGACTGGAAGGCGATGATCCACTCATCGTCAGCCAGATCCAGTTCTTCGGCCACGAGGCGTGCGGTCTTCTGGCACTGGCAATGGTAGGGATCGCCGGCCAGCAGGGTGCGGCGCGGCATGCCGTGAAATGAAAACATGAGTTGTTCGCCGCTACCATGGGCTGCACGAAAATTCCGGATACTGTTTGCCAGTGCGCTGATATAACCGCTGTCATCATGGTACTGCGCAATGAAGCGCAGATCCGGTACGCGACGCCAGTCCTTCAGGGTTGTTGCGATCGCATCCAGAGTCGATGCCGTGGTGGCTGCGGAATGCTGGGGGTAGAGTGGCAGTACAACAATTTGCCGTGCATTCGCGCTGCGCAGTTTCTCCAGGGCAGTGGCTATCGATGGATTGCCGTAACGCATGCCAAGCACGACCTTGACCGGTCCCTTGATGCGTTTTAACAGGAGTTCCTGCAGGGCGGCACATTGCCGCTGGGAATTGACGATCAGCGGTGACCCTGCATCCACCCATATCTTGCGATACGCCTGTGCGGATTTACGCGGCCGCAGGGTCAGTACCAGGGTGTGCAGTATCAGCCACCACAGCGGGCGCGGAATTTCGACCACCCGCGGGTCCCAGAGGAATTCTTTCAGATAGCGCCGGACCGCCGCCGGCGTCGGTGCATCCGGCGAGCCCAGATTGGTCACCAGCACTCCGGTAACCGGTATCGAGTCATGTTGATAGTCTGAAGGTTGCTTGTGCATCAGGTGATTGTACGTAGCTGCTGCCAGGCTTTAAAGGGGCAGGGACCCTGTGTTATCGGGAGATAGAAAAAATAACGGGAAGAGCCGCATAGCGTCGTTACCCGGCCGGATCGTCATATCCCCGTGGTCTCCTGTATAACGGCGCTTATATATGCAGCGCCCAGACTGAACAAGGTGCATGCCTCGCAATCCGGCTGGTTCTTGATCCGAGCAGGAATTTCCTGATTGTGCTCTTGCCCTTGTTGCCGACGACAATCAGATCTGTTGCAGATTTCTCCGCCATATCGATGATGGCCTGCGCGACATCGGAAGCCTCATGCAGTTCAGTAGTGATATGCGGTGTTGACCAGCGCAGACCGGCAACCGCCCCTTCCAGTGCGGCTGTGGCAGCACGTTTCTTTTGTTTCCAGATGGTGTTTAATTGCTGCTTTATGTCCTGACGATAGGCGGTCACCATCGGGAGTATGGTGACCGCAGTCACCTCTGCCCGCTCATCCAGGGGCAGGGATGCGCACATTGCCAGCGCTTTCCGGGACGATTCGGTATTGTCATACGCAACCAGCAATCGCCATTGTGACTGCAGTTCACCCGGTCCGGGTTTGTCCGGCGCGCGTCCGAATGCCTTTCCCGTGCGCGCAGTGTTTTTCACGATAAGCACAGAGCACTGCGCATATTCAAGCACCCGCTCGGAGACGCTGCCCAGCAGAAAATGCCTGATGCCGGAGAGGCCATGAGAACCGAGAACCACGAGATCGACCTTGAGTTCTTCTGCTGTCTTGATGATCTCCTCTACAGGATCGCCAGACCGTATTTCGGCAGCTCCGCCCAGTCCCGCATTTCTGAGCCGTTCACTTTCCGAGGTGATCAGTTGTTTGCTGTCATCCTGCCTCGAATGTTCGGCCGTCTTCAGAGTCATGCGCTGTTCTTCGCTGAGTTCCCCTGGATCCTCGTGCAGGTAAGGCACCATGTCGATCACTGTCAGTACTGCAACAGTACTGCCGTCCGGAAAGGGAAAGTTCACCAGGAAATCGGAAGCCAGTCGGGCAGTGTCAGAACCATCGGTAGCCAGCAGGATTTTCATATTAAATTGCCCTGGTTGGAGCTGTATGAACGAGTGTGCATGCGTTGCCGGTGATTACGGCGCCACAGCGTGTGGACTGCCGACATTGAGTGCGTATTGGAGAATTACGTATCCCGCATAGACACTCAGCAACCAGATACCTTGCCATCGGTAAAATACACCCGCACTGTTCATGGAAATAAAGGCCCTGAATGAGTAAAGTATGACCAGCATGGCGGGAAAGTGGAAGTAGTAGAAGTTGTCCGGGATGGCAAGCGGGGCCGCGGCGGCGGCGGCGCCGATCACGAACAGGCAATTGAGCACATCGGCACCGACGATATTGCCTACCGTAATCTCCGGTTGTCCCTTGCGAATGGCGGCGATTGCGGTCATCAATTCAGGCAGTGACGTCCCCAGGGCAACTATGGTTGCAGCGATTACATCATCGGGCACCCCGAAGCGGACAGCGATTTCAGACGCGCCGGGCACCAGCACACGCGCACCCGCGATGACCATAAACAGGCCGCCGATAATCAGCAACCAGCTCCTGGCCGTGCTCATTACTTCATCAGCCGGTGATGTTTCTGCCTCCCCCGGGACCATGTCAGCCCCTTGCCTGGCCCAGACATAGGTTACGTATAGATACACCAGCAACAGGAGCAGGAAGGAGAAGCCAACCCCGCGGCCAAGCATTGGCGCGTCGGGATTTTGCTGCCAGGCTGCAAGGGCAATAATAACCAGCAAAGTGGCCGCACCAACCTGGACCCAGCCGGTACGATTGAGGATGTAGTGGTTGACCGGGACGCTGACCAGTACACAGGTCAGTCCGAAAATCAGGCCGGTATCGGCAATAATCGAACCCACCCCGTTACCCAGTGCCAGGCCCGGATTGCCCATCACCGCGGCCATCACGGAAACAAAGGCCTCCGGCAGGGTCGTGCCCAGGGAGACGACCGTTGCGCCGATGACGATCTTCGGCATTCCGGTGCGCTCTGCCAGATCTACGACACCGTCTATCATCCAGTCGGCGCCCTTGGACAGCAGGACGACGCAGACAGCGATGATAGCCAGCAGGGTCGGAGCCGATAACCCGCTCATGAATTGTTGCAGGACGGCTTCATCGCCGATCCAGCGCAACAAGGAATTATCCATAGTTCCTTCTTTTGTGTTCTTGTTCACGGGGCTGCTCGGTTGGGAGCAGGGCTGCAGGATGTACAGCTGGCCGCGTATTATTATTCACTCGCCAGGAGTTATTGTAGCCGGGAGCAATTATTGCTGCAGAATTAATTGCGCCCTTGTTGTCTGCCGGAATTTATTCAGGAAATGTCATCGGGAATGGTGTATTCAATTTTGACGATATAATAGACGCGAACGTCTCGAGGGGTCTGTACCTGGACCTGGTCATCCAGCGTTTTCTTCATCAGGGCCCGGGCCACGGGTGAATCCATGCTGATCCAGCCCTGCGCCGGATCGAACTCATCTGCGCCCACTATCCGGTACACAACCTGCCTGCCGTCATCATCCTCCAGCGTCACCCGGGCGCCGAAAAAGACCCGATCCGGATTCGATGGCGGATCCGAGACGACTGTTAATTCCGGCAGGCGTTTCTGTAGATAGCGAATGCGGCGGTCAATTTCACGCAATTCTTTCTTGCGATAAATATATTCGGCATTTTCGGATCGATCGCCCTCTGCCGCAGCCGCAGTCAGTGCCCTGGTGACGCCGGCCCGGCGTTTCCAGAGTGCCTTCAGTTCATCCGCACAGTGCCGTGATAACCCGTGCGGGTTATATAGGGGGATGATCGGGGAAGGGGAGGTCGATAACGTCCCATTGACTGATATGCAGCGGGAGTTGGCAATACCGGCAAAAAAGAACCCCGCAATAATGCGGGGTTCTTCCTGATAGATCAGGATCGAATGTCCTGTTACTGTCCGACGACGTTGATTGCCTGTAAACCCTTCGGCCCTTGTTCAACATCAAAATTTACTGTTTGGCCTTCGGCCAGAGTCTTGAATCCATCGCCTGAAATTGCCGAAAAATGCACGAACACATCTTCACCACCATCGGCAGGCGCGATAAAACCGAAGCCTTTGGATTCGTTGAACCATTTAACAGTACCTGTAGCCATGTAACACCTCTGCAAAAATTTAAAAAAGTATTAAATTGCAACTTAACAAGGAAATGAACAGGAGTTTACGCAAGGAACCTCTGAGATGACCTGGAAAAATATGCAATCATAGTTTAGTGAGTCGAACCCGGCAGGATGAATTTATGCCCCCCCATCATCGATCTACGCCGTTGATAATACCCCAGATAAATTAAAAATGCTCGATCGGATATCGCGCAGGCATGGCTGTGCGCTGCTGCGCGGAATGATCCACGCAGGCAGGCAGCAGACTCCCGCGGCCAATTTATTGCGCCCTTATAACATATTGTTTTAAATATATAATATAGAGCGTCAATATTTCCACGACGGGCGGTCGCAGGGATCACATACACGTGCCGCTGGTACCTGCGCGCACTGCCGTGCATCAGCACGCTGCGTGTGCGCAGGCTGAGCGCATGTCGCTACGATCACAATCCGGTCGTAGGTCCAGTAAAGGCCGATCAAGGTGATTGCCATCGACAGCGGAACCAGCACAACTTGCCGGTACCATGACCGGTTGCCTGACCAGATAGCCGATGGCAAGATATGCCAGTGAAATAACGGCGAGCTGCCCCAGTTCAACGCCGATATTGAAGCTGATCAGCGCGGTCGCGAAGGCATCGCCCGGCATGCCGAAATCAGTCAATACACTCGCAAAGCCCAGGCCGTGCAGCAGCCCAAACCCGAACACCAGTACCAGTCGGCTCTTGTGCAGATTATGCGCAAAGATGTTTTCGATTCCGATGTAGGCGATTGACAGCGCAATCAGCGGTTCGACGATACTGGCGGGCAGATTGATGTATGCCGTGCATGGAGAGGCCGAGTGTGATGGTGTGCGCGACGGTAAACATGGTGACCTGCCACAACAGCGGACGCAAATGAATGCTCAGCAGGAAAATGCCCAGAATAAACAGGATGTGATCGAGTCCCCGGGGCAGAATATGCTCGAAACCGGCGACAATATAGGTCGCTACCACGGCATGAAACGGGCGCCTGGTGAATACCTCGGTCAGGGAAAACGGTTCACTCGACTGGTCCTTGCGCAGCCATTGCCACTCCGACCAGTGCCATTTTTCTCCGCTCACGTCGACCTGGCGGACGCGTACCGCGTTATCACCGAAACGTCCAGGGTAGTACCAGCTGACGTACTCTGCCGAACGGTCGATAGTGCCTTCCAGATAGATGGTGCTGGTTCTGGGGACCTTGGTATAGCCCGGCTCGGGTATTTTTACCCGCGTCACCTGCAGTGGCATGCGCTGACCGTCGAACGTCAGTGCCACTTGCCGGGTAAATTCCGACTTGAAGGGCTCGAAGGCCAGGGCCAGCGCATCGGCCGGTAATACCCGCAGGTCATCATAAGCCCGGGCGGTCGGTGCGTCCCGGGTGTCTTTGTAACGGGCATTGATGCCGGTCAGCAGTGCCTCGATACTGGCACGCACCTCGATACGATAGGTGCCATTGGTATTCACACTGATTTCAACCAGGGCGGGTTTGACAATATCGGCCTGTGCGGGGAACATCAGCATCCACAAGACGCACACCCGCAGGGCCAGCAGCAAGACGCTGCGGGCAGCCGCACGCGGAGCGGCTGAATCGCCCTGTGTTGCTATCCGGGTGTGACCATGCATATCGGGGATCTGTTGTTTTTCAATTGTTTGTCAGGTTGCGGCGCAGCGCTGGCAGATGTTGTGATCCGCTGCGGCAGTGTTTTATCATCGTCTTCATCACTACGCATGTACCGAGAGCCGTTAAAAAAATGCACTGTGGCAGCGGGCATCGGCCTGCTCTGCTATGGTAATGCTTGTATCCTGCAAACGAAATAAACAGGTGACCTATGCCTCCATTTAACCGTCGAGAGTTTCTTAAAATCCTGAGCGCAGGTGCGGCTGCGACCACGTTGGCTGCATGTGATAAATCCGGTCCTGACAAACCCCCGATAGATAAAGCCGGTGTTGCGGCCGGCACAGCTGATTATTACGACCTGCCCATGCAGGGCAATGCACGTATCCTGCATATTACCGATGTGCACGGTCAGTTGAAGCCGGTGTATTTTCGCGAGCCGAACGTCAACCTCGGTGTGGGTGATGCCTATGGCCGCCCGCCACACATCGTTGGCAGGAAGTTGCTGGATTACATGGGTCTGAAACCCGACACCATGGAGGCCTATGCCTATACCTATCTTGACTTTGACGCGAGTGCGCTCAAGTACGGAAAAACCGGTGGATTCGCCCATATCAAGACCCTGCTGGACCGCTTGCGTGCCCAGGCGGGTGGCAAGGAGAACACCCTGACTCTGGACGGCGGCGATTTGTGGCAGGGGTCCGGTACCGCGCTCTGGACCCGCGGCGTTGACATGGTGGAGGCCTCCAATATTCTTGGCCTGGATGTCATGGTGGGGCACTGGGAATTTACCTACCGGGAAGATGAAGTGCTCAGTAATGTGGCCCTGTTCAAGGGTGACTTTATCGGGCAGAACGTGCGGGTCAAGGAAGATGCGCTGTTCGGTGATGACTACATGAAAATGGTGGAACGTTATGACGGCAGTGGATTGTATGACGAGGATACCGGGCACGCCTTTCGTCCGTATGTCATAAAAAATGTCGGGGGTGCACGGATCTGCATCGTGGGCCAGGCCTTTCCGCGGACAGCCAACGCCAATCCGCAGGAATTTTTCCCGGACTGGTCGTTCGGGCTGCGCGAGGATGACATGATCAGCCTGGTCGAGGATATCCATGCGAACGAAAAACCGGATGCAGTGGTACTGCTGTCGCACAACGGGATGGATGTCGATGTCAAGATGGCCGAACGTGTGCCGGGACTGAATGCAGTATTCGGCGGCCATACCCATGACGGTATGCCCAGGCCACTCGAAGTCAAGAATGTTGACGGCGGCACCTGCTGGGTCACCAATGCCGGTTCCAATGGCAAGTATGTAGGCGTGATGGATTTCGATTTCGGTGATGCCGGAATCAACGGCATGCATTACCGGATGCTGCCGGTCATGGCGGACAAGTTGCCTGCCGACAAGGAGATGACTGCCTACATTTCCCAGATGCGTCAGACGAAATATGATGAAAAGATTGTCGAAAGCCGTGCCAGCGACCGTTTTTACAACAAGGACCGTGTGGGCAAGACTTATGAGGAAATACTCGGCGAAAAGCTCGCGATTGCCGACCGCAACCTGTACCGGCGCGGTAATTTCATGGGAACCTGGGACCAGGTGCTGTGCAATGCCCTGCGCCATGAATACCAGGCGGATGTAGCCATGTCTGCCGGAGTGCGCTGGGGGACGACCACCCTCAAGGGTGAGTGGATCACCATGGAAGATGTCATGACCCAGTGCGCCATTACCTACGGAGAAACCTCGATTACTGAAATGCAGGGCAGGGACCTGATGAATGTGCTCGAAGGCGTGGCGGACAATCTGTTTGATCCGGACCCTTATCTTCAGTCCGGTGGTGATATGGTGCGTGTGGGCGGGCTGGATTACACCATCGATCCTTCGAAAAAACTGTATGAACGCATCACCGATGCGCGTCTCGACAACGGGCATGCAATCGAGCCGGATGAAACCTATAGAGTTGCCGGATGGGCGTCGGTAAACCGCACACCGGAAGGCCGGCTTATCTGGGATGTGGTGAGGGATTACATTCTGGCGACCCGGGGTGAGGACAATGTGTTGCGCTTGCCGAAAATCAACCATCCCAGACTGATCGGTGTCGCGGACAACCCCGGTATCGCCGACTACCCGGGTGAACTTGCCTGATCGAAATGGCAACGGCTTTCCCATATGTGGGGCCGTAGCCATTCTTATCATTTAAAGGGCTTTTTCTCCAAATCGAGTGGTTAAATTACCATTGTAGGGCCGAATTCATTCGGCCAATAACTGCATCTGGATGATAGATGACGGTGAAATACCGCTGGTCGAATGAATTCGACCCTACAGGTTTGATTCAATGACGCTGGAATACCGCTGGTCGAATGAATTCGACCCTGCAGGTTTGATTCAATGACGCTGGAATACCGCTGGTCGAATGAATTCGACCCTACAGGTTTGATTCAATGACGCTGAAATACCGCTGGTCGAATGAATTCGACCCTACAGGTTTGATTCAATGACGCTGGAACACCGCTGGTCGAATGAATTCGACCCTACTGTAGGGCCGAATTCATTCGGCCAACAACTTAAAAAAAAGGCGGCTCCGGAGAGCCGCCATGTAATGCTACACAGAGAGGTATTCAGGCTTGCATTACAGCCTGTCGTGCCTAGCCGATGCGTTCAGCACACAGCTGCTGACCGGTTATTGCCGCGAGAATATCGAAAGAACTGGTGCGTTCGATGTCATAAGAAACCAGCATCAGATGGGGACGTGCTTCATTGAAGTGCGCGTGCAGGACGCCCTTCCGGCCAGTCAACTTTTTCTCCACCAGTCTGCGGCTGCTTTCCGCCAGGGTGTCATCGATGTGCATTACCATGTCTGTTATCTGCATGATGTTAACTCCTCAACAATGATTTCAACTCAACTTACGGACTCGGGGTTTCACGAATTATTTGGCGTCCCTGCCGCTACGTCTTCCAGGGCTGCACAGTAGAGTAAAAACCATGTAATTGTCAATGTAATTAAGTATAACTATATGTATTAATTGACAATAATGCTAATATACCCTATATATTGTGTAGTAAATATAATACCTCGCTATATATAGGGAATTGTGCGGAGCGTGAAAGTCACCGGTCAGCCGCGTCCGGGTTGACGGGTGCCGTCTGTACCGCATGTCGTGACAACGTTCAGGCAGTGAGTTGCCGTACGCAGTCGAGGGCGGCCGTTTTGTAACACTCGGCCAGTGTGGGGTAGTTATAGACACTGTCGGCAAGTACATCCACGGAGGCCCGGCAGTTCATCGCCATCTGTCCAACGTGAATCAATTCACTGGCCGACTCCCCGATGATGTGTATCCCCAGCAGGTCGCGGGTGTCACGGGCGGCCAGTACTTTCATGAAACCGCGGTCTTCGCCGATGATTTGACCGCGAGCGGTATCCGAGAAGCGCGCGCGTCCGACCACATAGCTCACCCCCTGTTCATGCAGTTCCCGCTCCGTATTGCCAACGTAGGACAGTTCAGGAATGGTGTAAATTGCCATGGGTAGCAGGCCCTGCGTCCGGGACTGTTTCTGGTTGAAGGCATGGTTGGCAGCCAGGCGTCCCTGTTCCATGGCGGTAGAAGCCAGTGAAGGGCGGCCTGCGAGATCACCGATGATATAGATATGTGACTGGGCGGTCTGATGCTGTTCATTGATGCGTACCCAGCCATGGTCATCGGCGCGCAGACCGGCGTCTTCCAGATTCAGGTTGGTGTAGTTGGGTTCGCGGCCCAGGGCATACAGGAGTATATCGGCTTCCAGGACTGTATCACTGTCGGTTGTTACACTGACACGGTTGCCGTCACGTCCGATAGTCCCGATACGGGTCTGCATATGCAGTTGAATCCCCATGTCGTGGAAGTCGCTTTCCAGAATCTGCTGAATGTCGGAGTCCAGGTAGGCCAGCAGGTGTTCGTGCGAGTCCACCAGTTGAACTTCCACACCCAGTGGCGCGAACAGGGTGGCGAATTCGCAGGCGATTACACCGCCACCGATGACCAGTAACTGCTCCGGTAGCTGCCGTAATTTAAGTATCGAGGTGGAATCCAGCACGCGTTCCTTGTCGAACGGCACATCTGCCGGACGGCGCGGCCGGGATCCGGTCGCCAGGATAATGACCTGCGCCTGCAGGCGTTCCAGCTTGCCGTCCGGCTTGCGCAATGTGAGCGTGTGCGGATCGTGGAAAGCGGCCTCGCCCGGCAGCAGGGTGACGCCGCTGGACATGAGTCGTTTCAGCAGCACCGATTCCTGGCTGTCGATGATGCGTTCCTTGCGTAACATGGCATCGTTGAGGAAGCTGCTGTGGCGTGGGCCGCGTTCCTGCATAGACTCGCGCATGCCACGCGCCGCAAATCTGGAAGTCAGGTAGGCGGCTTCCCGCAGTGCCTTGCTGGGGATGGTGCCGGTCTGCAGGCTGACGCCGCCCAGATGGGGTTTGCGTTCGATGAGACCCACGCGCTTGCCGAGACCGGCCGCCTGCAGTGCGGCACTCTGGCCGCCCGGACCGGAGCCGACCACCAGCAGGTCAAAGTTGTTATGGTCCATGTAACGTCCTGTCCGGAAGGGAGCGCTTGCGGCCTGTTTATTTCAGTATCGACGCCGGCTATCGAATAGCAGGTGATCCGGGTTCAGCCTGATGCAGTGCGCGCAGTACGCTTGCGCTCGTGCTCCTCGAGTTGTTTTTTCCGCAGGCGAATGTGGTTGGGGGTTACTTCCACCAGTTCATCATCGTCGATGAATTCCAGCGCCTGTTCCAGGCTCATGCGGATCGGGGTTGTCAGTAAGATATTCTCGTCTGTCCCGGCCGCCCTTATATTGGTCAGCTGCTTGGCCTTAAGGGGATTGACGACCAGATCATTGCTGCGCGAATGAATACCGATGATGCTGCCCTTATAGACCTCTTCACCGTGACCGATAAACAGCCGCCCGCGTTCCTGCAGGTTGAAGAGCGCATAACCGAGCGCCTTGCCTGTGCTGTTGGCTATCAGGACCCCGTTGACGCGTTGTCCGTAGTTGCCCGGTTTGATCGGGCCGTAGTGCGAGAACACGCTGTAGATCAGGCCGGTGCCCTGGGTGCCGGTGAGAAACTCGGTACGGAAGCCGATCAGTCCGCGTGACGGCATGACGTAGTCGAGCCGTACCCGGCCCCTGCCGTCGGGCGCCATGTCGGTCAGATCACCGCCGCGTTCACCCAGTTTTTCCATGATGGTGCCCTGGTGCGCCTCCTCGACATCGACAGTGACCTGTTCATAGGGTTCCTGCCGTTCACCATCGATTTCCCTGATGATGACCTCGGGGCGGGACACGCCGAGCTCGAAGCCTTCACGCCGCATGGTCTCGATCAGGATGGAGAGATGCAGCTCGCCGCGGCCCGACACCCTGAACTTGTCCGGGTCACCGGTGTCATCCACGCGCAGGGCAACGTTGTGGATCAACTCACGCTCGAGCCGCTCGTGAATATTCCTGGAGGTCACGTACTTGCCGTCCTTGCCGGCGAAGGGCGAGTTGTTGACCTGGAAGGTCATGCTGACGGTCGGTTCATCAACCGTCAGCGGCGGCAGGGCGGCAACCGCAGCTGGATCGCACAGGGTGTCGGATATGTTCAGTTTATCGATGCCGGTAAACGCAATAATATCACCGGCCTGGGCCTCGGGTACCTCGGTGCGCTCCAGCCCCAGGAAGCCGAGCACCTGTCCAATGCGTGCATTGCGCTGTTTACCATCACGGTCTATCAGTGTGACCGGCATATTTGTCCTGATTATTCCGCGCGAGATGCGGCCAATGCCAATGACACCGACATAACTGCTGTAATCCAGTGATGTCACCTGCATCTGGAAGGGCCCATCCGGGTCGACCCGGGGGGGTGCGACATGTTTCACAATGGCTTCATACAGGGGGGTCATGTCCTCCGCCAGCTGATCGGGTTCAAGGCCCGCATAACCCTGCAGGGCGGAAGCATAGACGACGGGAAAATCCAGCTGTTCATCGGTAGCGCCAAGGCGGTCAAACAGCTCGAAGGTCTGGTCGAGCACCCAGTGTGGCCGGGCGCCGGGGCGATCGATCTTGTTGATGACGACGATTGGTTTGAGTCCGAGCGCGAATGCCTTCTGGGTGACGAAGCGTGTCTGCGGCATGGGACCTTCCACGGCGTCAACCAGCAGCAGCACCGAGTCGACCATCGACAGCACGCGTTCCACCTCGCCACCGAAATCGGCGTGTCCGGGGGTATCGACGATGTTGATGCGGTAGTCGCCCCAGCGAATGGCGGTATTTTTCGACAGGATGGTGATGCCGCGCTCGCGCTCGAGGATCATTGGAGTCCATGACGCGTTCCACGACCACGGCACGCTCATCCAGCGTGCCGGACTGGCCCAGGAGCTGGTCCACCAGGGTGGTCTTGCCATGATCGACATGCGCGATGATGGCGATATTTCGCAGGTTACTGATCATATTGAGTTATTTTCTATAGTGGCACTCATTGTGCGGGACGGCAGCGATTATACAGAAGCGGCCCGGCAGCAGTTAACGTTTGCTGCCGATATTTGCCTGGATCAGGAATATTCCGTATTGCTGCGGGGCGGCCGCCGTGGTGAGCGGGGTGGTATGCTGCTGTCCCGGACAGTCAACCCCCAGGGTGATCGGCTTGCCTGATACGCGTGAACTCGAAAAATTCAGACAGCGCCTGCTGCAGGCCCGGCAGGACTTGCGTGACCAGATGGAAAGCGGTGCTGCTGCTGCCAAAGTGGTGGTGCTCGACCAGACCAGTGTCGGGCGTTTGTCGCGCATGGACGCGCTGCAGGGGCAGGCCATGTCACTGGAACAGGGCCGGCGCCGAGAGCTCGGGTTGCAGAAGATTGCCGCCGCATTGCGGCGTCTGGAGAAAGGCGAATTCGGCTACTGCGTCACCTGTGGTGAGCCTATTGCTGCAAAACGGCTCGAAATGGATCCGGCTGTGTCGCTGTGCATAGATTGCGCGAGCGCGGCTGAAATTATCTGACGTACCCTGCAGACCGGGTGTGCGTTCTATCTGCTAGCGGTTCAGTTGACCGGCAGGGTGCGACTGCCCTGATTTTCGTGACGGTTGCAATGTGATAATAACGCTTGCCCGGAGCCACCGCCTGCAGGCAGAATCCCGGCGACAAGAGTATTCTCCGGCACGCGGGGATTCCGATTAGTGCCGTGCGGGCACGTCACTGGAGGAACAGGCTGAGCGCACGATCTGCCTGGTGATACATATCAATTATGGCGAAGCTGTTTGTCATTAAAAAACCGGACGGTGACAGGTCTCCCTTCCTGCGGGGAATCCTGGTGCAGTCCCTGGTCAACGTCGGCCTCGGCTTTGAAGACGCCTATGATCTGGCCCAGACGATAAGAACTGAACTGCATAATACCCAGGAGATCACCAGTACAGAACTGCGGAGCAGGGTGTCTGCATTGCTGGAAGCACGCCATGGCGGGCAGTACCTCAAACTGTATGAGGTCCGGCTCGACAACGAGCCGGGAATTCTTGTGCACACCCCGACCCGCAGTGTGCCGTTTTCTGCGGGCATTCTGGCCCATTCGCTGGAAACCTGTGCTATCCCGCCGGATATAGCCATGCAGGGTGCACGCAAGGTTCATGTAAAACTGAAAAATACCGGTCACCGGGAAATTGATCACAAGGCCCTGCGGCGGGTCATATACAGATGTTTGCGTGAACACTGTACGCTCGATGCCGCCGATCGCTATCTGTCATGGCGCCGCTTTGAGAACAGTGGCATGTCCCTGATCCTGTTGATCGGGGGTTCCACCGGGTGTGGCAAGAGCACGGTATCGTCAGAACTGGCTTATCGGCTGGATATTACCCGCCACCAGTCGACTGACATGATGCGTGAGATCATCCGCTCCTATCTTTCGCCGCAGATGATGCCCACCCTCGAGTATTCCAGCTTCGATGCCTGGCGTGGCCTGCCTGGTATGGTCGAAGCGGGTGGGGAAGGCATGGAAAACAGGGTGGTTGCCGGGTTCCTGTCCCAGTTTGCGGCAATGAAGCTGGCGCTGCAGGCAACCATCAATCGTGCCATCGAGGAACGCCATCACCTGATCCTGGAGGGTGTGCACGTGGTACCGACAGAACTGAATCTGGAGGTGCCGGCGGACAAGGCTGTTGTCATTCCCATAATGCTCGCGACCATGAAAAAGTCGATGCTGCGCAAACAGCTGGTACGGCGCGGGCGTGAGAAGAGCAAACAAATGGCTTCGCGCTATCTGGACAAGCTGGATGACATCTGGGAGTTACAATCCTGGCTTCTGGATGAGGCGGACAAGGCCGGAATTGCAATTATCGAGAACTGGCATATCGAGGACACGGTACGTGCAGCGCTGGACCTTGTTATCGGGGAATTAATGAAACATTTCCCGCCTGTTCCCGATAAAGAGTTATGGAGTAGGTAGTATCTGAATTACGCAAAGACTGCCTCCGGACTTTCCTTGCAGTCCTTTGCGAGAGTTTCTATCGTGATGCGCATGATTTCCCTGAACACCTTGTCACGGTCGTTATTGGCAATAATCGGAATATCTGTACGATCGGCCTCGGAGAGGAGATAGGACTGCAGTCGCCAGATTTCATCAAAATGTTTAAGGTAGCGCTCGGCACGGCGTAACGGCGCATTGATGCTTCTGCCGCTGATTCTTCGCTGCAGCTGTTTGCGCTTGAGTACACCCAGCATGATCGGGATCACCACAGCATCCTCGCTTGATTTCATTTTCTCCATGAACGCAGGATGTATATGGACGCCCTCGAGCACCAGTGAGACCCGTTCACGCAGGGCGCGTTGCATGACGGCTTCGATAGTCACTGACAGTAAGTCAGCCTGGCTACGATAGCCCTGTACCAGCAGTGCTTCCGGTGTTTCAGTAATGGCTTCCAGTTTACCCGGCAAGGCTTTCCAGGCGTCGTATGAGGATTGATGCAGCACTGGCATAAGCTGCTCAGGCAGCATGGTGCGCATGACCTCACGGAGCATGTCCGTTGACTGGGTGCGCACAATATCCAGACGGCTTGCAAGCATGTTGGCGATAGAGCTTTTTCCGCAACCGGCCGTTCCACCAATTAAAAATATCAGGGCCCTGTTGTGGTTGGCGAAATCACGCCAGACGAGCCAGCGATGCGCAACGGCAGGACCCAGGGAGCGGGACTGGCGCAGATAGCGATAAGTCAGTTTTGCCAGGCGCCTGGACGTAAGTTTCTCAATACGCCTGTCAATCAGGTGCTTGTGGAGCATGGCAACGAAACTTGCCGCCTCATCGCTTGTCAGGCCGATGGTTTCCAGATGGTGCTGGTGTTCAAGCCTGGAAAACGGCATCAGCTGGCCATCGCGTTGTTCGACCTGGATGGTTGGCGGGATATTATACTCTTCATAGCGGTTGACGATATGATCCTGCCTGGTCGCCTTCAGTCGCTTCAGGACCATGCTGTGCAGATCATCGGTGGTGACCAGGGACGTGTCACCAAGATCGGCACGTATCTCGGTTGCCATGCTAAAGGCATCGTCAAAAGGCATACCGGCGTCCTGTAATGAACGAATCAGTATCCCGCGGAGAAACGGAACCCGTGTCTGCTCTTCCCGATCTTCTACGAGTATCTTTGACATGGGTAATTCGCGGACCGGGTTTCCTGGTGGATTTACTGTGTGCCGGTAATTATAGATATACATGCGGCGGGCCGAAAGCATAAAATGACTTTCAATGCCGATTTTGCCCGAAGTATAATCACGGAGCAGGATTGCTGCAGCAGGGGAATTGTGTGCCGTCTGGCTGGCTGACCGCGCAACAGGGGGTGACGGGCGAGGATATTGCCAACACAGGCTGATGATTTTCGTCCCCATGACGACAACACCGGGGCGATCGTAGAGAGCCATTGAGAATCAGGATTGCTGTTGCAAAAAATGCCCGTACTTAATTCAGTCTTCATTGATACAGATCAATGCTAACCGGCTCGTGTTGAGCTAAAAATCAGTCCTTGTTTTATTCACAGTTTGTCTGTGGAATGAGGTCTACAGGGGTAATAATCATGTCATCTACAAATCCGTTTGCAAACCTGTTCGGCAAGTCACCTTTTACTGCATTGCAACGCCATATGCGGGTCGCGCTGGAATGTGCGCACGAAATTCCGCCCTTATTCGAGGCCCTCGCCGCGGGCGATAAAGACCGTGTGGCATCAATCAAGGAGCGTATCTTTGAGCGGGAAGCCGCGGCTGACACAATCAAGAATGAATTGCGCGGTGCCCTGCCAAAAAGTCTGTTCATGCCGGTGGACCGGCGTGACCTTCTGGAAGTCCTGCAGATGCAGGATTCAATCGCTGACACAGCCCAGGATATTGCCGGTTTGCTGGTCGAGCGCCCCATGGAATTGCCGGAAGTTCTGCAGGAGCCGATGCTGGCGCTGGCACGCCGCTGTGTCGACGCCTGTGACCAGTCGGCACAAGTCATCGAAGAACTTGACGAGTTGCTGGCAATGGGGTTCCGCGGACGCGAGGCGAACCGGGTCGAGGAGATGGTCGAGACATTGAACCTGATTGAAGATGAAACAGATGAACTCGGTCTGGAACTTGCGCGTCTCCTGTTCAAGCACGAAGACGGCATGAAGCCGGTCTCCGTGATGATGTGGTATCAAATCATACAGTGGGTAGGTGACCTGGCGGATTACGCGGAAAAAGTCGGGGACAGACTGCGACTGCTCATTGCGCGTTAACGACTGCATGCCACATGCTGCCGGTTCGGATACCCGCAGGCCAGGGGGGGCTCCAGCATGTCAGTGGCAGTAAGTATCAAGTACGAACATTTCAATGTTGTCAGGAACTGATATCGGAGCTCGTAAATGGAAATTATCACTACATACGGCTATGTCTTTATAGCGCTGGCAGTTGTCTTCGGTCTTTATATGACCTGGGGTATTGGTGCCAACGATGTCGCAAATGCCATGGGGACGTCGGTAGGTTCCGGCGCCATCACGGTGAAACATGCAATTATTATTGCCGCAATCTTTGAATTTGCCGGTGCATTCATTGCCGGAGGGCATGTTACCAAGACGATTCGCAAGGGTATTATCGATCCATCATCTATCGTCAATAATCCCGAGATACTGGTGTTCGGCATGCTTGCCGCATTACTGGCGGCGGGTATCTGGTTGATGATCGCCTCCGCGCGGGGCTGGCCGGTGTCGACTACGCATACCATTGTTGGTGCCATCATAGGGTTTGCAATGGCAGGTATCGGAGTTGATGCGGTAGAGTGGGGTAAAGTCGGCCAGATTGCAGCCAGTTGGGTAGTATCGCCCGTGCTTGGTGGGCTCATCGCTTTCTTTTTGATGATGAGTATCAGGCGCCTGATACTTAACACGGAAAATCCGTTTCAGAGCGCCAAGCGCTGGGGGCCAGCCTATGTATTTCTGGTCGGGTTTATCATTTCCCTTGTCACCATGTTCAAGGGCCTGAAGCATTTGAATCTCGAACTGTCCGCCGGCATGAGTTTTCTGGCTGCGATACTGATCGGTTTGGGTGTGGCCGGGATTGGCTGGTTACTCATTAACCGTATACAGGTAGATTCCGGGGCTGACAGGGACTTTCACTTTGCCAGTGTGGAAAAAGTATTCACCCCGATGATGATCTTTACCGCCTGTGCCATGGCCTTCGCGCATGGCTCGAATGATGTAGCCAACGGGATCGGTCCCCTCGCAGCCGTGGTCAGTATCGTGCAATCGGGCGGCGAAGTGGCGCAAAAAGCATCGTTGCCCCTGTGGATCCTGGTCCTCGGTGGTGTCGGTATTGTCACCGGGCTCGCCACCATGGGCTACCGGGTTATGCAGACCATTGGTACCCGGATTACCGAACTCACACCGAGCAGGGGTTACTGTGCGACCCTGGCAGCGGCGTCTACTGTCGTGCTTGCATCACGTACCGGACTGCCGGTATCCACGACACATATCGCCGTCGGTGCTGTTATCGGTGTCGGCCTTGCGCGCGGGGTCGGTGCGATCGATATGCGCGTCATCGGCAGTATTGTTTTATCCTGGTTTATTACCCTGCCGGTGGGTGCTGCACTCGCTGCGCTGTTTTTCTTCACCCTGAAAGGCATATTTACCTGAGGAAGTTCTGCAATGTCGTCACAGCGCCGCCTGCATGGACGATGCACAAGGACGTGCAGGACAGGCTGATTGGGTTATAAAGTGTGTGTTCGATCGGTAACCAGTGACTTCAATCTGACGCTGAAATGCCCCGCTCAGCTTCCGGTGAGCTTACTCTTTTACCGGGGAAGTGGCAGGTGAAGGTGCTGCCGCGCCCTACCTCGCTGTTAATTTCCAGTTCGGCGTTGTGATGGTCCAGTACGTGCCTGACGATGGCAAGCCCGAGGCCGGTGCCACCACTTGCTCGCGAGCGGCTGGCATCAACACGGTACAGGCGTTCAGTCAGGCGGGGTATATGGCGTGCAGCGATGCCTTCCCCGGTATCGGTAACGCTGAGATGTGCCCCGGCGGAATCGACCATCCAGCGAATCCGGACTTCTGTGCGCTGCGGTGAGTGCTGGACTGCATTGACAACCAGGTTTGAGAAGGCGGTACGCAGTTCTTTCCTGTTGCCGTGCAATCCGTCCGGAGATTGTATCTCCAGTTGCACTGTATGTCCGGCTGATCCGCTCACGCTGCGTGCTTCCGCGGCGATGTCAGCGAGCAGCTCCGGTACCGGGACATACTCGTCAGCGGATGATTGCGGCCTTGATTCCAGTCGCGTCAATGCCAGGAGGTCGGAGACCAGTTCACGCATGCGGATAGCCTGCTGCTGCATTAGAACCATGGCGCGATCCCGGTCAACTTCCTCCATATCGCCTGCCTCCAGTTGCTCAAGCAGGCCGGTTATAACCGTCAGCGGGGTGCGTAGTTCATGAGAAACATTGGCCGCGAAGTCCCGTTTCATCTCGTCGAGGTGATACTGGTGGGAAATATCACTTGCAACGATCATTTTTCGCCCGTTATCAAGCGGAACAACAAGCGTCGAAAGGATTATTTTGCGATTTCCCGGCGCCGAAAATACCAGGGGTTCGGTAAATTTTCCTGTCGTGAGGTATTCATCCAGCACCGGGTCATTCACCTGGGCTGAAAAGATCTGTTTCGATCCGCCCCCTGTGTTGATTCCCAGCAGTGATCCGGCCGCAGGATTGGACCATTCGATTGTCCCGTGCCGGTCCAGTATGACGACTGCATCAGGCAGGGCAGCAACTGCGCTGCGGAAACGCTCGACGGAATCTGACATGTCGCGTTCTCTCTGGCGAAAGTCCCCGTGCAGGTTCTGTAATTCGGCATATACGGCTTTCCACATTCCCGCGGATGGGGTCAGTCCGGATGTTGCAGATTCCCTGAGCAGGTGCGGCAGCCGGGCGAGCTGATAGATATGCCAGCCCAGGTAACCCAGTAGTCCCAGCAACAGGCACGGCAGCAGCCAGCCTGTCAGCATGCCTGCCGCAGCCGCCGCGAGCAGGACGCCGAGGAAGACCAGTAATTCTTCCTGCTGGTGGCCGGGTGTCTCGGTGTTCATCATTGCCGGATTGCCGGGGACTGCCAGGACGGGCGTGGCAGGCATGCAAGATGGCTGCAGCAGGTATAAATTCGAGTGCGTGGCAACATGGGCCCCTGTTAGTAAATGCCCCGGGAAAGGCGGAGTGCAGGCACGAAAACATCACTGTATCCGGGTAGCCGGCACCCGTGCTGTCTATGCACGCGCGCCGGTCGAACCGTGTACGCCATCTGCCCGGGCATTGTTTCCTGCCCCCTGGTCAAGCCTGTGTCGAGAAGCGGTAACCGGTGCCACGTACCGTCTGGATCAGGCGGTCAAGACCGCCTGGCTCGAGTGATTTTCCTTAACCGGCGTATATGGACATCGACGGTGCGCTCTTCCACAAATGTACCATGGTTCCATATCCGGTCGATTAATTGCTGCCGGGTATAGGCGCGTTCGGGGTGGCCCATGAGAAATAACAGCAGCTGGTACTCCATTGGCGCCAGTTCCAGGGGCGCGCCATCGATGCTGACGCGCTGACTTGCCGGGTCCAGGCGCAGGTTGCCCGTCTCCAGGATGTTTACCGGAGCCTTGCTGACCCGTGCGCCTCAGCACAGCGCCGATGCGGGCAATTAATTCGCTGATCGAAAACGGTTTCGATACATAGTCATCGGCGCCGGCTTTCAATGCGGTTACCCTGTCCGTTTCCTGTCCGCGTGCTGTCAGCATGATAATCGGAATATTCCTGTGAGCAGGCTCCGCGCGCAGGGCGCAGGCGAAATCGAATCCTGACTGTCCCGGCAGCATCCAGTCCAGCAGGATCAGGTCGGGGTGCAGCTGCTGATTGCTTCCCGGGCTTCAAGGACGCTGCCGGCCTCCTGCACCTCGTAGCCGGCGCGCTTGAGTGCCAGTCGTACCATCTCGCGAATGGGTGGGGCATCATCGACGACGAGAATCTGCTGGCCATGAGTGTGGAAAGATACAGGAGTAATCAATAAGGATACAAAAAGCCGGCTGCTGCTGAATCTATAACGCCCGATACAGAAGCGCAGTTTCATGGTGACACCGCGGCCTTTGTGGATCGGAGCTGACGTCTTGCGATCGTCACGCCGCGCCCTGTTGCGCTGCTGAAACCCGCGTGCCTGTGTGCGCTTAACCGTAGCGCCCCTCGATGTAGTCTGCCGTTTCCTGTTGTTGAGGGGTTACAAACATATCCTCGGTCGCGGTATGTTCCACGACCTTGCCCATGAGCATGAATATACATTCTTCGCTGGCACGCCTTGCCTGGGCCATGTTATGGGTCACAATCAGGATTGTATACTTGCCGCGTAATTCCCAGATCAGTTCCTCCACGGCCTCGGTACCCTTGGGATCGAGCGCCGAGCAGGGTTCGTCCATCAGTAACAACCCGGGCTTGACCGGTAACAACCGGGCAATACAGAGTTTCTGCTGTTCCTCGAGGGAAAGTTCTGTTGCCTTCGTATCCAGCCGGTCCTTGACCTTGTCCCACAGCAAAACCTGCCTGAGCGCGTCCTCGGCTATGTCATCCTTGTCACTGCGTGATACCCGTTTACCCGTTGTATGCAGGTTATATCCAAACAGGACGTTGTCGCGGATGGAGATCGGCAGTGGGTTCGGGCGCTGGAATACCATGCCGACCTGTTTGCGCACCTGTACCAGTTCCACCGCCGGGTCATAGATATTATGCTCGAAGACATCGATGGTGCCCTCGATGCGTACATAGCCGAGCCGCTCGTTGATGCGGTTGACGCTACGCAGGAAAGTGGATTTGCCGCAGCCTGAAGGGCCGATCATGGAGGTGATTATGCCCCGCTTGATATCCAGGTCGATATCGAAGAGCGCCTGGAATGTACCGTACCAGAGGTTCAGCTTGCCGGCCTGGATGGCAAATTCCGCCGGTGTGTCGTTCATTGTCTGAGCGCTTGCATTCATATTGAATTACTCATGGCGGAAATGATTATTAACCGAACCGGCCTTCGACATAATCGCGGGTGCGCTGGTCCTTGACCTCGCCGGTGAACAGATCCTCGGTCTCACCGATCTCCACGCATTCCCCGTCCAGGAAAAATGCCGTACGGGAGGCCAGCCGCCGGGCCTGCTGCACGAGGTTGGTGACCAGGATGATGGTCATTTCCTGCTTGAGTTCCTTCAGGACATCCTCGATACGCATAGTGGTCACCGGGTCAACGGCAATGGAAAACTCATCCAGCATGAGCAATTCCGGCTCCTGTGACAGGGCGCGGGCGATGGTCAGGCGTTGCTGCTGGCCGCCGGAAAGCAGGCTGCCGAGTGAATTCAGCCGGTCCTTGACCTCGTCCCAGAGCGCGGCGCGGGTCAGGCAGCGCTCGACGATGATGTCGAGGTCGGTCTTGTTCTTCAGCCCGGACAGGCGCGGGGCGAGGGCGACATTGTCATAGATGGTCATCGGCAGGCCGACCGGCAGGGGGAACACCACCCCGATGCGCGAGCGCAGGGCATAGACATTGTTCAGCTTGCGGATATTGCGCCCGTTGAACAGGATTTCCCCCTCTGTCTGCATGTCGGTGTTGAACATGTCCATGCGGTTCAGGGTCTTCAGGAACGAGGTCTTGCCCGCATTGGCAGGGCCGATGATGCCGAATATTTCGTTTTCCCGTATATCCAGACTGACGTTGCTCAGCGCGGGTATGTTGCCATAACGGATGGTCAGGTCCCGTACCCCCAGTTTGACACTGGCCTGGTCCTGCGCCGCAACCGGAGCGGCTGCTATCGTGTTTGCAGTGGCTACCATTTCTTTTTCCCGCGCAGCCAGGTGCGAAAGGCGATGGAGATGCTGTTCATCAGCAGGACCATGGCAATCAGCACCAGGGCGACGCCGTAGGGCAGGTCTTCGGGTACACCGGGGACCTGGGTCGAGACCACGAACAGGTGCAGGGACATGGCCATGGTCTGGTCGAAAATTCCCTGGGGCAGGAACGGCGTGAAAAACACGGCCCCGGTGAACATGATGGGCGCTGTTTCACCGGAGGTGCGGGACACCTCGAGAATGACACCCGTCAGGATGCCGGATATGGCATTCGGCAGCACCACCCTGCGGATGGTTTGCCAGCGTGTCGCCCCCATGTTCCAGCAGGCTTCCCGGAAGGCGTAGGGTACCGCCTGCAGGGATTCGCGTGTCGCCACGATCACCACCGGCAGGGTCATGATCGCCAGGGTGAGGCTGGCGGCCAGGATGCTGGTGCCAAAACCGAAAAACAGGACAAAGGCCCCCACGCCGAACAGGGCATGTACGATGGAGGGTACGCCCGCCAGGTTGATAATGGCCAGGTTGATGATCCGGGTAAACCAGTTGTTGCCGGCATACTCGCTGAGATAAATGGCCGCAGCGATCCCCAGGGGCACAGATATAATCAGTGCCACTGCGACCAGCCAGACCGTACCGAACAGGGCAGGGAAGACACCCCCCGCTGTCATGCCGTCTGTCGGACTGGTGAACAGGAAATCAATGGATATCACCGAGCCGCCCTTGATAACCAGCATTGTCAGGATGATCAAAACCGGCGATATCAGCAGTCCTGTCATTGCCATGAAAAGCAACCTGTACAGGCCCTGGACCCGCGCATTTTTTGTATTCAGTGCCGATGTCTCGAACATGGGGGTTATCCCTTGCGTACGCCACGCACGACCAGGTCGGCGGTGAGGTTGATAATGAATGTGATCACGAACAGGAAGATGCCGATGGTAAACAATACCTGGTAGTGATCGGAGCCGACGGCAGTCTCGCCAAGCTCCGCTGCGATCGTGGCCGTCAGGGCACGCACGGAATCGAATATGCTGCCGGGAATGTTGATCGAGTGTCCGGTTGCCATCAGCACGGCCATGGTTTCACCGAAGCCGCGGCCAACACCCAGCAGCACGGCACCCAGCAGGCCGTTCTTGGCCGCCGGCAGCACGGTCTTGTAGATGACCTGCCAGCGGGTGGCGCCCATGGCCTCGGCAGCCTCCCGGTAACGGTCAGGGACGGCCTTGAGCGCATCCTCGGCAATGGATGTCATGATGGGTGCCGCCATCAGGCCGAGGATGATGCCGGCATTCAGTACATTCAGTCCCACGGGGACATCGAATACCTCGATGATCAGCGGGTTCATGATGGTGAGACCGATGAAGCCCCAGACGACAGAGGGGATCGCTGCCAGCAGTTCCACCAGGACCTTGAGAAATTCACGCGTCTTGCCCGGTGGCAAATTCAGCCACATAGATGGCTGCACCCAGTGAAAACGGGATGGCCACCAGCATCGCCAGGCCGGTCACGCTGGCGGTGCCTGCGATCAGGGCCAGGATCCCGTATTCCGGATCATCTTCGTCTGCAGGATACCAGTAGGGCGAGGTGAAGAATTCCTTGAGGTCGAAGCGTTCCAGGATAAAACCCAGGCCTTCCTTGGTAATGAAAACAAAGATACCGATGATGAAGATGATGGCCGAGATGCCGCCGATGAACACCAGCACCTGGACCAGCTTGTCGATATACCAGTCTGCATTGCGGCGATCGAAATCCGTAGTCGCGACTCTTTGCACTCGGTGAGGTGGCCTCCATTTCAGGGTGCTCCTTCGCCACGCAGTGCTACTATCAGGTCACGGACATGCACGGCGATATCACGGTATATCTCTTCCATGCGCTTGCTGGTTTCGGCGGCGTCACCGCTCTCGGGGACCGGGCCGATATCCCATTCCAGCGGCGTGGTGTGGAACGGGACCTGTTCGAAGTAGGACTTGACCGGCCCTTGCAGGCTGACAATCACATGCTGTGTGGTCAGTTCGAGCGGCGTCATGTCAATCGCCGCGGGTCGGGCATCGCCAGGACTGACACCATGGCTGTCAAGGAATTCTGACAATAACGGGTTCAGGGCACTGGCGGGATGACGACCGCCGCTGCTGTAGTTGCCACTGCCGGGGAAGTTCTTGCGCGCAATGGCCACGGCCATCTGGCTGAGGCAGCTGTTGTCTTCATCGACGAACAGGATATTGTAGACCTTGGGTGCCTTGGTGTCCCCGGTTGCGGCGAATACTGTTTCTTCGCAGATATTCTTGGCCTGGTCCGCGACCCGCTTCAGCTGAGTGAACACGGAAAAGATGGCAAGCAGATTCTTGACGGTATCCCGGTCATCGTTGGCCATCAGTTCCGCATAAATGATATCGAGATCATTCTCCATCTGCTCTTCCATGACCATGGTGCCGCGTGCCATTTCCGCATTGAGATCATTGAGTGCCCTGATGGACTGACGCAGCATGAGCTGTGTCTCGCTGCTGACACGTTCCAGTTCACGGGCCATCGGCCCGCTGGGCGGGGTGGAGAACTGCAATGCCTCCCTGGCAATGGTGACGGCGTAGTCCCCGATGCGCTCCAGCTCGATATTGGCCCGGATAATCGAAGACAGCAGGCGCAGGTGACCGGCGCTGGGCAGGTGCAGTGCAATGAAACCGTGACATAACTGGTCAATCTCGCGCATGGTCCGGTTGATCTGGTGATCATCGAGGACAGTAGCCGCGGCAAGTTTGTTATTGCCGGTCTGCAGGGCATGCATGGCATTTTTTACCGCGCGCTCCGCCATGGCAGTCATTTCTCCCATGCGTTCGCGGATCCGCTTCAGGTCCCGTTCCAGGCGTTCTTCATAGTGGCTCATTGTCTAGCGTCCTGCAATTATGCCTTCAGGTATTGAAAGATGGGTATCAGCAGCGATATCACCCTGGACAGTTTTTGTCCATGGGATACCGCTGTCAACCTCCCGGTGTCCGACTGCTGTTGATTACCAGCCTGGCCGGTGTCGATAGCGTGTCATTCGCACGAGACATCGCGTACCGGGGCATAGCCCTTGTTGGACAAGATACACTGACCGGCATCGCTCAGGATCCAGTCCATATAATCCTTGATCGCACCTTGCGGTGCACCGTTGGTGTACATGAACAACGGCCGGGCAATGGGATAGCTGCGGTCACTGGCCGTGCTCACGCTGGGGTTGACACAGGCCGCACCCCCGCCATCAATACAGACCATCTTGATATGGTCTGTGGCATAGGCCAGACCGCTGTAGCCAATGGCGCAGGGTGTCTTCTCCACCAGATCGACGACATCCTTGGAGCCGTGCATATCCAGGGTCCCCTGGCGGTATTTACCCTTCTTGCCGAGGACGGCCTTCTGGAAATAGGCATAGGTGCCGGAATTGTTCTGCCGGCTCACGACCACGATCTCGTCCTTGCAGCCGGGCACGGTGATCCCCATGTCCGACCACTTGGTGACCTTGGGATTGCGTCCGTAGATGTCCTTCAATTGTTCCAGTGACATGGAGGTGACGGGATTATTGTTATGAAGGAATACGGCCAGGGCATCATAACCGACCACGTGTTCCACCGGATTCTGCCCGTTCTTCTCGGCCAGTTTCTTTTCCTTGTCCTTCATGCTGCGGCTGGCGTTGGCGATATCGACCGTCCCGTTGATCATGGCGGCTATGCCGGTGCCCGAGCCGCCCCCGGAGACCGCGACGGCCACGTCGGGATTCACCTTCGGGTAGGTCTCGGCCCAGGCCTGGGCAACATTGACCAGGGTATCGGAGCCCTTGTTCTGGATGAGTTCCCGCCCCTGTGCAGGCGTGATGCTCAGTAAACTGGTTGTCAGCAAGGATGTTGCAAGAATCAGATTGAGTTTCATTACAGTTTATTACTCCCGTTCAGATCACTGGAATTCCGGGTGACCGACCGCGCATCTGGCGCACACCGGAACGTACTTATTCCCGATCCAGATTGTAATTGTTGATTGTTACCGTTATGTTACGAACTGCTCTGCTTTCTGTTACAGCGCTAAGGAAGTTTTATAAAGAATATAATAAACAGCAGGTTATAACATAACCGCACGAAATGACATGGGCCGGTTTTGTGCGGTTTGTTGCTATGCAATCATGCACTGACATTTTTCCATCCCGGCAGCTGACAACAACAGGTAACCTGCAGGCATCATTGTGAGTGAATTCGCTGTCTTGCTGATTTTGTTATTGCTTTCGGGCATCTTCTCGGGTTCCGAGACGGCGCTGGTCTCCCTGTCCATGGCGCGGGTCGAGGGTCTCGTCAGGGAGGGCCGTCACGGTGCATTGGCCCTGTACAAGCTGAAAAAAGACCCTGGGCGAATGCTCACGACAATCCTTATCGGAAATAACGTGGTCAACATCGGGGCTTCGGCAATCGCTACTGTGATGGCAACCCGCTGGTTTGGCAATGCAGGCCCGGGAATCGCGGTTGGTGTGCTTACGCTGGTAATCCTGGTATTCGGCGAGATTACGCCCAAGAGTCTGGCCACACATTATTCCGAACGCATTTCACTGTTCATCGCCACGCCGATGCTGGGTCTCATGCGGGTAATATATCCGCTGGTCTGGGCATTCGGACATCTCACCACATGGGTACACGGGCTTGTGGGGGAGAGCGGTGATCCGACGGTCACCGAATCCGAAGTTATCAGTATGCTGGATTATGGAGAAAGCGAAGGGACCATCAATCATACCGAGCGGCGCATTATCGAGCGGGTGTTTGCTTTCAATAACCTGAAGATCAGGGATGTGATGACTCCCGAGGGCCAGATTTTCGCGCTGGACGGGAATCTCACCGTTGGTGAAGCCCTCCCGAAGGTTACCCAGGGTACATTCTCGCGTATTCCCCTGTACGGGCAGCAACCAGATAACCACCAGAAGGTGCTTTTCATGCGGGATGTGCTGGAAGCGGTTGCCAGCGGCAGGCAAGACGTGCGGTTGCATGAAATCGGGCATGAACTTCTCTACGTGCATCAGCAACAGCCGATTGCCGAGTTATTCAAGACATTCAGGCAATCAAAGAAGCATTTTGCCAGTGTGGTGAATGAATTTGGAAAAGTTCGCGGTGTCGTAACGCTGGAGGACCTGCTGGAAGAGCTGGTCGGTGAGATCTATGATGAGAGTGACCTGACACCGCTACGGCCGCAGGAGGCTTCCGATGATGAAATATATGTTGATGGAGCGACAGAACTGCGTGTTATTGAAGATTTCTTTGATCTTGATCTTCCGGGAAAGCCTACCGATACGGTGAACCTGTGGATACTTGGCCATACAGAATATATTCCAAAAGAGAACGAGGTGTTCATGATCGACAATCTCAATGTCAGGATAATGCAGGCATCTCAGCGCAGCATCGAACGGGTATCGATAAAATACGAGGGAGATCATCCGGTTTCTTGAGTTTTGTTGATGTATATCAAGGCAGTCGCTGGTGTAACCGGTCGATCCTTTACCTGATAATGTCAAGCAATGCGGTTAATAATAAACAGAGGTGGAATACCGCCGTGGCACAGACTGGAATGCATCAATCAGGTTTTCCCCGAAGTGTAACGCCACGCTTATGCGTGTGATCAAACCGCTGCATCGATAAACAACGAATGTAGGCAATTACTGTATGCGTGCGATTGTTACCAGGCATTACAAAACAATGATCAACGCATCCGAGCAGATACTGGGCTGGGGGGACTCGCCACGTGTCAGCGGCTGGGAAGCGGATCTCGTGTTCGTCGATAACCGGTTACGCAAGCGGGACGTCAAGTTTGATCGGGTCTATTCGAGCAATCTGGAACGCAGCAGGCAGACGGCGATGTTCCATGCCAAGCGCAATGGAATTCATGTCATTCTTGATTCATGCGAGCTCAACGAAGTCAACTACGGAAAGCTATACAAGAAGAAAAAGAAATGGGTGGCCGAACATTATCCGCAACACAAGACCGATCCTGATTTTGTTTATCCCGAGGGTGAAAGTTTCCGCCAGATGCAGCGGCGTAGCGTCAATTACATCATTTCACTGACCGCGTTATACCCGCAGGAAACGGTTCTCGTTCGTTGTCCATGCCGGTGTTATCCGGGGGCTGGTCAGCCATTTTCTCGGGTTGAATTACGCGGATAACCTAAAGCAAAAGATATCGCACCGCTATATCGGTGATTTCCGGTTCAACGGGTCCAGCTGTATACGTTATGACGAATTCGGCAAGCCATCCGGATTTGTGCAGGATGGAACCATCAAGGTGCCCTGTGAATGTCCGGAAAAGACCAGTCCTGCCAAGGCCGGGGGTCTGAAGCTTGTCAATCAGTAAACAGGCCGCATCCTAGGCCGCATTTCTCACCAGGATCCCGGGAGGTGGCGCCGGGCTGGTGCGGCTGGGCGCCGCGCTGGAGCCATAAAGGTAGCCGTCGCTACCTTTGTGATGAAGCGCAAGTCCAGGCGTACCAGAACAAGCCAGAACCGGGATAGGCAGGTCTGAAATCATTGTGTTTATCGCTGTTGGCACAAATTCCCTCGCATCTCAATCCGTTAAATCAAGCTGCCGCCGCCTGGTGAGAAATGCGGGCTAGGCCGCTTCTTCGGCTGCTTCTTCCGCTATGACCGCCTTGGCCATGCGTTTGGAAAAATAATAAATACGCTTGAGCTTCTCGATGACATCCATTTCAATCGTATAGGCACCCAGGCGGTTCGGCTCTGCCGCAACCAGGCGTTGTGCCTCGTGCATGGCGGCGGATTCCATCAGGCGATTAATTTCCGACTTCATGGCAATGACCTTCTCTGCCGATTCAGCGTTATTCTCGGTCACGGCAATCATGGCCTGGTTGGCAGCCGAGGCGATGACTTTATGCAGATTATCGAGAATTGCCTGCGTGGCATCACTGATTGATATGCCTTCCTCGATTCGCTTGAGACCCAGTGTCACCAGGTCTGTTTCGATTATGTCGCCGATATTTTCCAGTTCATTGACGGCAGCCATAAGGTTTACCAGGTCTTTCGTCTGCTCCTCCGTCAGGCTTTGACGGCTGATGAGCCCGAGGTAGGTCACGATGTGTCCATGGAGGATGTCCACGGTATCATCGATAGCGGCGACTTCCAGCAGACTGGCGCGATTACCCGAATGGATTGCCGGCATAATGCGCTGCAGCATCTCCTCGACGCTTTCTCCCATATGCCCGAGTTCCAGTCGTACCCGGTCGAGTGCCAGCGACGGGGTTTCGAGCAGGACTTCATCGAGATATTTCGGTTCGGCGACAATGATTTCCTCGATTGGCTTGTCCGGGACAAGCCATTCCACCAGCCGCGCCAGCTGGACTGAAAATCCTATGAAGATAAAGGTGTTGGCGATGTTGAATACCGTGTGTGCGTTGGCGATCTGGCGGGGTGCCTCGGCGGCAAGACGGTCGACACCGGTGAATTCAGGGTGTGCCGGGGAGAACCAGACGACGAATTGCGCAAGGTACGGGATAAATCCCAGCCAGATGAGCACGCCGAAGACATTGAATAATACATGCACCAGTGCCGCACGTATTGCCTCCCTGGGTTTGCCGATCGCGGCCAGCATCGCAGTCACGCAGGTGCCGATATTGGCGCCGAATGCCAGGGCAATGCCGGCCGGCAAGGTAATGAAACCCTGGGACGCCATGACAATCACGATGCCCGTGGTCGCCGATGACGACTGGACGAGTCCGGTGAATGCGGCTGCCACCAGTATCCCGATCATCGGATTATCCATGCTGGCCATGAGGTCGAGGAAGGGCTGGTAGCTGCGCAATGGACTCATGGCATTGCTCATCACGCTCATGCCGAAGAACACCATTCCCAGGCCCATGAGGATGCCGCCGTAATGCATCATCTTTTCGCGTTTGGAGAAAAACTGCATGCTAAAACCCATTGCGATCATCAACAGGGCCAGCTTGGTGACCTTGAAGGCAACGATCTGGGCGGTGATCGTCGTGCCGATATTCGCCCCCATAATGATGCCGATAGACTGGGACATCGACATCAGTCCAGCAGTGATAAAGCCAACAACCAGGACGGTGGTGACCGATGAGGATTGAATGATGGCGGTGACGAAGGCGCCGGTCATGGCGCCCATGAAGCGGTTGGTGGTCAATCTTGCGAGGACGACCTTCATGCGCTCGCCGGCAGCAGCCTTGAGCCCATCCGCCATCTGGTCCATGCCGAACAGAAACAGCGCCAGGCCGCCTGCCAGCGTCATGCCCATATTCCCCCAGGCTATCCCGGCGCCGCTATCAGCTGCAGCGGCGGCAGCCGGCGTGGCGGCCAGACCGGCAAAGGCAGCGCAAATCAGCAACAGAAATGCCCATTTATTGTGAGCCTGGCCCGGGAGTGCAGAGGAGTTAATCATTATTTTTTGCACTCGCTGTTTTTTTATCTGCTTTTACGATCAGTACGGGGATCGGGGACAAGCGTACCACCTGTTCAGCCTTTGACCCCAGCATGGCATGGACAAGCCCGGTGCGGCCCTGGCTGCCCATAATGATCATGCGGGCATCTATTTTTTCTGCTGTTTCCAGGATGCGGCTGACCGGCAGGCCAGCCACCAGCATGGTAGCGGCTTTCTTCAGTGCCTGTCGTTCAGGCTGCTTTTTCTGCATCTGCTCGATATAGTCATGCAGCATTTCCGCAGCAAGATCCTCCAGGCGTTGCAGTTCTTTTTTTCTCCCTTTCACAGCATAGTAGCCGGGTGCCTCGGCAAGATCATGGACGACATGCAGCACCGTCAGCGGGGAGCCGAGTGTCTCTGCCATGTCAATGGCGCAGGATAATGCCGCTTCGGAATAAGGTGAAAAATCGACAGGAACGAGAATGGGTTGCGTTTTCCCGGGATGTGTCATGATATTCTCCGATTGGATTTGGGATCACGCCTGGGTGATCACACGCCGGCCTCGCCAGGTGCAGCCGTTGCGGGATGGCAGCACAGACAACAGACTGTTTTTTTAGTGACTGCCGGCTGCATGGTGTATTTGATCGCTACCGGCTTGAATGCAAACGCGTGATTTTGTCACGTACTTTCCCGACAAGCAACTGCTGTATAGTGTATCGCATCCTTGTCCGGCTCCGGCGCATTTGCGTATCATTTGCATGTGGCATGGCTGCTGGCTCAGCCAATACGGCTATGACAGCCACTCCGGGCGTGTGCAAGGTACAGCAGCAATATCTATGGCGATCAGGCCGTCATGAACGGTAAACTCCTGAATGCAAATGCTGACTGTTTTACTGTGCAGAGGAAACCTACAGATGAAATCCTTACTGCTAGTCGCGCACGGCAGCCGTCTTGCCAAATCAAATGATGAGGTGCGCCAGCTGACCGAATGCCTTGCCGGTATGGCCGGCGAAAAATTTGACCGGGTGTCCTGCGCCTTTCTGGAGCTGGCGGAGCCGTCGATCCCGGACGGGTTGCGTGCCGACATCGGTGCGGGTGCCGGGACGGTCGTGGTGCTGCCGTATTTCCTGGCGGCGGGGCGGCATGTCGTTACTGACATTCCGGCCGAGGTCGAAATTGTCCGTCAGGAGCATCCGGCCGTGGATATTACTGTCGCGCCGTATCTGGGCGCCGCGCGTGGTCTGCTCGAGTTGTTGCTGGTTCAGGCGCAGCACTGTCCCCAGACCGCGAATACCGGGTCCGCGAGCGCGAGCTGACCGGCATACTTGTCGTCTGCAGGGCGCGGCAGCCCGCGCCGCGTCTCGGTGCCGAGTCCGGAAAAATTCCCGGCTTGACGGAAGTATTCGAGCACCAGGCCCATACGCTCGTAAGGGTGCAGTTCGGTCCATAGCTGGATCGCCTTGGTGGGGAACCAGCGGTCGGAGAAGGTCATGATGGCCAGCGCACCCGGTTTCAGGACGCGGCCGATTTCACGCATCACCGCTACCGGCTCGACCAGGTATTCGACTGATGCGGTACAGATGACGGCATCGAAACGGTTGTCGTCAAAAGGCAGTCGGGGGTGCATGTTGAGGTCATGAACAACTGCTTCGGCAAGTTGCGGATTGTGCGCGAGTTCCTCTGCGTTCATGCCCAGTCCGGTGACACTCAGTCCCTCCAGTGCATCCGGCAGGTGTGAATCCCAGCTGCTCATCAGGTCCAGGACCTGCATCCCGGGCTGCAGAAACCCTGCGTATATCGCCTTGATCTGTGTGAGCGCCGTGGTGTCCAGGTGCTGAACCAGTCGTGCTGACGCATAGAACAGATTGTCATCACGCGCATCCATGCGCGCAAAGGGTACGCCGTTGAAAAAGGCAGTTGCTGCATTCTCCTGTGGCCCCTGCAGGCCGCATGCCGGTCGCGAGCATGTCCTGCACGATGTCGTTGCAGCGGCCGCCATGTTCACTGGCAATGCCCGTACGTTCGCGGATACGCGCCGCGACGGTCAGTGGTATCCGCGCCAGCGGGTGGTTCAGGTCGATGTGCACGAAATCCGCATCCATAGCGAGGATGTGCATTGGCTGCACGTTACCTTCATTGATCCCGGCAACCCCGGCTGCCAGGTACCGCGGGTAGCTGCGGCCGGCAACGATCTCGACGGGTGGTCCATGCTTGCGCTGCAGCTTGAGAGCAGTGCGCCGGACGCGGTGGATGTTGCTTTCCGAGTACGGTTCCACCAGTGCGCCGGCCGCGAATTCCTCGTTGACCCACTCGCCATCGCTGGCGGGCAGGGTCTGGGAAAGACTGCCTGGAAAAATATCGCGCCAGAAATTGATATTTGCAAAATGCTGCCGTTGTCTGTGCCGGCAGTCGTTGCAGTCCCAGTCGATGCGCGCCTCGATCGTCGCCTGTTCGGAGTTATGGGTCATGCGGTGCAGTTATTTGGTTTGTTCAGCGCCCAGTTCCAGATAAAACGTAGACATTATGGTTTCCCCGGTTTTCTTCTCCGGGATGGTTCCACGCAGGCGGGCCTCGACGCGCGCAGCATCGAAGATGGCCTGGTTGAGGATCTCGGGATAGAGATGATAATGGTGCGCAATCTTCAGCGGCTGTATACGTGCATGTTCTTCGCAGGCCTGCCGTGTAGCCGTGTCGAGCGATGGCAGTAACAGCAGCCACGGGGCCAGCCAGCAGATAAAGTCATTGACCAGTTGCATATGTACAGCATCGTGATGACTGGTATCCAGCAACAATGCCGGAAACTGTTGCACTTCCAGCACGCGGCCACACAGATCATCCGGCAGATCGATACCGCTCAATCCGGTGCCGCTGCCATCCGCACTGCGCGCGAATAGCTGCGCCCGGGGTGCGGGGCCGCCGCATTTATTGATGTACATGGCAAGATAATCAGCAATGGCGCCAGCCTGCGTGGAGTCGATGCCCAGTTTGCCGGCGGCCTGTGATGTGAATGACCTGCGACTCTCCATGCCGGGGCGCCATGCCGGCGCCTGCTCCAGGTCGATTGCTGCCTGTTCGACGGCACTGTCCAGCAATACCAGGGGCCTTGCTTGCGTGTCGAGTAACCAGAGTTCGAAGCTGTCCTGAAACGGGAAGGGGACGGCGTCATGTACCTCGATGAGATGTTCGTACGCCCGGGTCCCCAGGTCCTCCAGCCGCTTGAAATCATCCGATGGGTACAGCGGGCCGCGTTTCAGTCCGGATTTCCGGGACCACGATCCGTAGCGGATGTCGGTGACCTGGGTTTTCCGGTCATACGGCAGGCCTTTCAGCAGGCCGTCATGGCTGACATAGATATCCCATTTGACACCATCGGCGGTAACTGCCTCGGCTGATTTGTAGCGGATACAATTTACGGTGCCGCGAAACGGATTGAGCAGGCGTTGTGAATAACAGTGGAAGGGCATCGTATCGTAGGATTGCGCTATACTGCATTCCATTATCGACGAGCATTGAAAATGCCGTTACCTGGACAGGTAATATTCTAGCACCATTCCTGCGCCTGATGGCGCGGGCCCATCATATAACTGTATTGACTTGTAGACGATCCCGATGCCGCTGCTACGTCTGGACAAGGTGTCACTCGCCTTTGGCCACCATCATCTGCTGGAATCAGTGGACCTTGAAATCCGCCGGGGTGAACGGGTTTGCCTGGTCGGTCGGAATGGCGAGGGTAAATCGTCGTTACTGCGTATCATCAATGGCGAGATCCGGCCGGATGACGGCGTCCTCTGGGTCCGGCCGGGAATGCGGGTCGCCTGTCTCGCGCAGGAAGCTGCGCTTGCTACCCGCGATTCGGTATTCGACGTCGTGGCCGGCGGTCTGCCCGGACTCGGACGGCTGTTGTCCGAATATCATCACGCGGCACAACAGCTCGAGCACGCTGCAGACCCGGATAGTCTGGCGCGTCTGTCAGCGCTGCAGCAGCGCCTGGAAGCAGACGGCGGCTGGCAGCTGGAGCAGCGGGTGGCGTCCGTGTTATCGCGTCTGGAACTGGATGGCGATATGGCATTCGATGCGCTGTCTGGCGGCTGGAAGCGGCGCGCCATGCTGGCGCGGGCACTGGTGGGCGAACCGGATGTGCTGTTGCTGGACGAGCCGACCAATCATCTGGATATCGATGCCATCATCTGGCTGGAAGGCTTCATGCTGGACTATCCCGGGGCCTTGCTGTTTATCAGTCATGACCGTGCCTTTGCGCGCCGGCTGGCGACACGCATAATCGAGCTGGACCGCGGACAACTGACTTCCTGGCCGGGAAACTATGCCGACTATCTACGCCGCAAGGCTGCACAGCTTGAAGTCGAGGCGCGCCATGCAGCGCAATTCGACAAACAGCTTTCCAGGGAGGAGGTGTGGATCCGCCAGGGAATCAAGGCCCGGCGTACACGTAATGAGGGGAGGGTGCGGGCGCTGGAGTCCATGCGGCAACAGCGCCGGTCGCGGCGCGACCGCGTCGGCAAGGTCGACCTGCAACTCGCAGAAGGCGGCGCAATCAGGCAAGCTGGTTTTCGAGGCGGAGCATGTCACGCTGGCGTTTGGTGAGCATGTGGTCATCCGTGATTTTTCCGCGACCGTCCTGCGCGGTGATCGAGTGGGGATCATCGGTCCCAACGGCGCCGGCAAGTCGACCCTGATCAAGCTCCTGCTGGGCGAGCTGTCACCGGACAGCGGCCGCATGCGGCGTGGAACCCGCCTGCAGGTTGCCTATTTCGATCAGCAGCGCGCACAACTCAACCCGGCTGCCACGGTGATGGACAGTGTCAGTGACGGCAGCCAGCGGGTGCAGATCAACGGCCGCGACCGGCATGTTTCCGGTTACCTGCGTGATTTCCTGTTCCCGCCGGAACGGCTGCAATCACCGGTGAGTACCCTGTCTGGCGGCGAGCGTAATCGCCTGCTGCTGGCAAGCCTGTTCGCGAGACCAGCCAATCTGCTGGTGCTGGATGAACCGACCAATGACCTGGATGTGGAGACCCTGGAGCTGCTGGAAGAACTGTTGCTGGAGTTTCAGGGCACGCTGCTGCTGGTGAGTCATGACCGCGCGTTTCTCGATAATGTGGTTACCAGCACCCTCGTGTTCGAGGGTGACTGGCCGGGTTGGCGAGTATGTCGGGGGTTATTCAGACTGGTTGCGGCAGCGCCCGGCTGCAGTGCGGCCCGCAATACAGCAGCTGCCGGCCGGGCAAATGGCGCGCGCGGACACTGAAGTCGCACCACAGCAGCGCAGGGTGCAGGCACAAAAACTTTCCTACAAGGACCAGCGGGAGCTGGATGCGTTGCCCGGAAAGATCGAGTCGCTGGAGTCCGAACAGTCGGAATTACAGGCCATGGTGAGTGCCGCCGGGTTTTATCGGCAACCGGAGGCTGCCATTGCCGATACCCTGGCGCGGCTGGAGGTGCTGGGTACCGAGCTCGAGAATTGTTACGGCCGCTGGGAGGAGCTGGAGTCGGGTCCTGCAGAATGACGCGCAGCCTGCGTGTAAAAAAATTGTTCTGAATTCTATGCCCGCGAAACAAACTCGCCCGTCGCAGTGTTTACCTTGATGCTCTCGCCCGTGGTGAGGTATTCGGGGACCTGAACGATCAGGCCGGTGCTCAGCGTTGCCGGCTTGGTGCGTGCAGATGCCGAGGCGGTCTTCATGGCAGGTGCCGTATCGGTGATTTCCAGTATGACCGTCGCGGGCAGCTCGATGCCGATGACAGACTCGTCGGCGATCATGGCGGTGATGCCATCGAGGTCATCGCGCAGGAATTGCAGTTCTTCCTTCAGGTCATCAATCCCCAGTGTGTACTGCTCAAAGCTTTCCTTGTCCATGAAGGTGCAGCCATCGGCATCCTGGAACAGATACTGTACGGCGCGACGGCCGAAATCCACTGTCTGCAGGGTTTCATCGCCCTTGAAGCGCGCCTCGTATTTCTGTTTCGTGACAATGTCATGGCCACGCACCTTGTAGAGGGTGCTGCCGCTGCGGGATGAGGGGCTTTGCACCTCCAGCCCCTTGATCAGGATGTTGCGCCCGTCTACGTCGAGTACCAGGCCTTTTTTCAGTTCACTCGCCTTCATGCCGGTAACCGTGTGCTAGCCATGTCCATGACCATCCGGCCCATGCGCATGGCCATGTTCGAGTTCTTCACTCGTGGCATCGCGAACATCCGTGACCTTGACATCAAAATTCAATTGCATGCCGGCCAGCGGGTGATTGCCGTCGACGGTGACTTCATTCTCTTCTACCCCGATTACCTTGACCATGAGTGGCTGACCATCCGGAGCCTGCGCATGAAACTGCATACCGACCTCGATCTCGTGGTCGGGCGGGAACATGTCGCGCGGGACAGTCTGCGTATTACCGGCATCATGTTCGCCGTAAGCCTCCGCAGGGGGTATGGAGACCGAGAGTTCGTCACCGGCAGTTTTCCCGGTCAGGGCATTTTCCAGCCCCGGGATAATATTGCTCGCCCCGTGCAGATAGCTGAAGCTGCCATCGTCGGATTTGTCTATGATGTTGTCGTCGTTGTCTTTCAGTGTGTATTTAAGGGTAACGATACGGTCTTTCTCGATTTGCATGGGCACCTCCCGGGGCATTGCGCGCAGCTGCATAGTAGTGTTGAATTGGCGAAACGCGCATATTAACACACGGATATACCCGCGTGGCAGTCTCTGGATCGAGATCATGCCCGGTGCGGCCGGGTAATCAGGCAATCGATGAACTGGCAGGTATACATCATTCTTTGTACAGACAGCTCCCTGTATACGGGGATCAGTGTTGATGCCGGGCGGCGCTTTCGGCAGCATGCACGCCGGCGGGGCGCCAGGTTTTTTTGGGGGCGAGTACCGGAACGGCTCGTCTACCTGGAGAACGGTCACGACCGCAGCAGCGCGAGCAGGCGTGAGGCGGCGATCAAGAAACTGCAGCGTAGCGACAAGCTGCTCCTGCTCGCCTCGAGCAGGAATGAAATTGGGGCTGTGTCCATATCATCTGAACCCGCCGGGGACGGGATGGTCGAATCCACGGAGTAGAGTTGTTGCATGCCGCTGTATCACCGGCCATGCAAATGGCGCGTAGAATCCAGGGCAGTAAAATTGCTGACAGGAGAAATAAGCCTATGAACGAGCATCGTTTCCTGATGCGGCTGATTAGCCGATATAAAGATCCGGATAATAGTATCGCCGACCTGGAGGTTGAATTATGCGTCGATGACGAGTGGCAGGTATTCGAATTGAATGAGCAATCATCTGGATTTCTGATTTTCGTTTATGCCATGTTTAACTGCCAGCATATGTACATGCGGCTTAACTGCGCAGAACGCGGGTTAATGCTCGAGTCGGCAAGCGGTGCCATCGAGGTGATGGCGGGTGAGGACTGGATCATGAGAAAACTGCATGTTCATTTTGACGCAAGACTGAAGTCGGGCAGTCCGGTGGCAGACGATGCGACATATATTATCGAGCGCATGCAGCAGTGTCCTGTGTCGATCAACCTGAAGGATGTCGCTGACAGCAAGACGGAGCTGTTTCTGGAATAATCCCGGCCGGTATTGTCATTCAGGCCCTTCCCCGAACCGAGTGGTTAAATTACCGTTGTAGGGCCGAATTCACTTGTGCCCGGCGCTTTATCGGGTATTCGGCCAAAAGCCATTATTGCCATTGGAGACTGCCTCTGGATGACAGATGACGATGAAACACCGCTGGTCGAATGAATTCGACCCTACAGGTTTGATTCAATGATGATGAAACACCGCTGGTCGAATGAATTCGACCCTACAGGTCTGATTCAATGACGATGAACACAATGTTGGTCGATTGAATTCGACCCTACTGTAGGGCCGAATTCATTCGGCCAGCAACAGTGCCATCAGAAGGAATGCGTCTTGTCTGAATTGATTAAGTAACCCACTCAACCAGGGGAAGATCCGTCTTTTATTTCGCCGGCACTTTCCTTGCAGCCTGTTTATTGACTGTTTTCTTTGCTTCCAGGGTAAACCAGTCCTCTTTCGTAATCTCATGGAAGTAGTCTGCCTCGTCAATCAGCAGTCTCGAAGTCGTGGCAGCGACGGCGGCGATCTCGACGCGCACGCCTTCGGCCTTCAGGTGGCGGACCAGTTCAACATAGTCGGAGTCACCGGACATGATAATGATCGTATCCACCTTGGTGGAGAGCTGGGTGGCCTTGATGGACAAGGGTATGTCGGCACTTTTGTGACAGGGACGAACGGAGCCGTGGTAGTTGCTGTGCAGGCGTTCGCGCAGTTTCGAGGAAATCTGCTTGCCTTCGCGGAAATAGACCAGGCGATTGAGGCCGCGATTACCCAGCAGCCTGGGCACCAGGGTATCAAAATTCAGCATGGTGTTTGGCCGGTTGGTTTCGGAGTGAATACTGCGTTCTATATTGTTGCCATCCACCAGGATGGCGACTGACTGACTGATGACGACGTTTCCGGTATCGCTTTGTGCCATTGCTTACATCCTTTGGGAATCAGCGTACTATTGACCGGCATCATACAGTGTGTATCTGCCGGAAAGAATACGGATAACGCCAGTCAAGGGAGAAGGGTTATGGGAATTGCAATCTTGTTACATGTGGTGGCGGCTGTTGTCTGGGTTGGCGGAATGTTTTTTGCCTACATGGCCCTGCGGCCGGTGGCTGCAAGCCAGCTGGAGCCACCTGTCCGGTTGAAATTATGGACAGGCGTGTTCGGGAAATTCTTTCCCTGGGTATTTGCCGCTATTGTCGTGCTCCTGGCAACCGGCTACTGGATGGTACTGGTTTTTTACGGCGGCTTTGCGGCGGTGGGCCTGCACGTGCATCTGATGCAATGGCTGGGCATAGCGATGATGCTGCTGTTTTTTCATGTCTATTTTGCCGCTTTCTCCCGCCTGAAGCGCGCGGTCGCAGCCGGGGACTGGCCAGGCGGTGGTAAACACCTGGCACAGATTCGTGTATTGATCGGGGTCAATCTGCTGCTCGGCCTGCTGGTGGTATCGATTGCCGCGGGTGGCCGCTTCATTGTGTTCCCGGTGCCAGGGCAGTGACTTGATCGGTTCAATCCGGCCGACTACCCTTGTACTACGAACGTGTATTGATAACCAGGCGATAAGGAGAGCTTCGTTATGAAAGGAACGACCGGTAGTGAGACAAAAACGGGTGGAAACTCACAGGGGCTTGCCGACTTCCCGCATGCTCCGGCTGGCTGGCGGGTGGCGGACGCGACCGCTGTTGCGGCAGCGGAGGGTCTGGAACTCGAGGATGATCACTGGAAGGTGGTGCGCGGATTACAGGCGTTTTTCGCCAGTCATGAGGACGACCGGACCATCCATGCACGCGAACTGCACGACGCGCTGGATGAAAGCTTTCATGCCAAGGGCGGGTTGAAGTACCTGTATACCCTGCTTCCCGGCGGGCCAGTGGCGCAGGGTTGTCGTCTTGCCGGTCTTGAGCCCCCCGCCGGCAGCCAGGATGCTGGATTTGGCAGTGTTCAGTGACAGCATTTGATCCTCAGGCAACCGGGCTGCGCGCGGCGGATTCGGGGCAGGCACAAATTCCGGGCGAGTTTGACTGGTGAGGCAGGTGGTCAACTTTTTAGTTTCTTCAGTACATGGGCGGCCGCGGCCAGTCCGAAGGCGGCGGTTACGGTGACTGCGGATCCCAGGCCGCCGGCACAGGAGAGGTCGCCGCCGGCCTGCCCCCGCGGTTTTTCATAACCGACGCTGCCGTCCGCGGCCGGGAATACCGGTTGCTCCAGGGAATAGACGCAGGGTATATCGAAGCGCCGTTTCAGGTTTTTGGGGAACCCATAGTCGCTGCGCAACAGCTTGCGGGTTTTGGAAAACAGGGCGTCATGTTCCGTACGGCTGAGATCGATGACCCGAATGCGGGTCGGGTCGATCTGCCCGCCGGCCCCGCCGACCGTGATCAGCCGGATCCGGTTATGTTTGCAGTGTGCGATCAGTGCAGCCTTGACGCGAAAGCTGTCGACACAGTCGATGACATAATCGCAGTGCTCCGCCAGCAGCGTAGCCGATATTGTCGACGGTCAGAAACTCCTCGATAGTGACGACCCGGCAGGCCGGGTTGATCTGACCAACACGTGCTGCCATGACCTGCACCTTGGCCATGCCCAGGGTGTCGCTCAGGGCAGGCAGCTGGCGGTTGATATTGGATTCAGCCACATGATCCATATCGATCAGGGTGAGGCGGCCGATGGCGGTGCGCGCCAGCGCCTCGGCGGCCCAGGAACCGACGCCACCGATACCGATGACGGCCACGTGCGCCTGGCGGAATCGTTGCAGGGCGTGTGCACCGTACAGGCGCCGCACACCGCCGAAACGGCGCTCCAGGTCGGGGCTGCTGTTTGCTGTCATGCGCGTGGGGGCGCTCATCGATACGGTATCTGCTTGTCTGCTTGCCTGTAAGTCCGAACATACCAGAAAATCGCTGTGTTTGAGTGTTGTCAGCGCCTACAATCGCGGTGATGGAAATTATCGATACCCACTGCCATCTGGACCTGCCGGCATTTGATGCCGACCGGCGTGCGGTGCTGATGGCCGCGCGTGCAAAAGGTTTGACCGGCATTGTCGTGCCGGGTGTGCTGGCGAGTAAATGGGATAGCCTGTGGCGGTGTTGCGTGGCGGAGCCGGACCTGTACCCCGCCCTGGGACTGCACCCGGTATACCTGGAACACCACCGGGACGCGGACCTGAAAGAACTGGAGGCACGCATCGCGCAGCAGCGCCCGGTTGCCGTGGGCGAGATCGGCCTGGATTATTTCGTGGCCGGGCTGGACCGGGACCGGCAGCTGGCCCTGTTCGAGGCGCAGCTGGAGATTGCGCGTAACGCCGACCTGCCCGTCATCCTGCATGTGCGCAAGGCGCACGATGCGGTGTTGTCTGCACTGAAACGCATTCCCGTCCGTGGCGGAATTGCACATGCCTACAACGGCAGCCTGCAACAGGCGGCAGTATACGAGCAGCTGGGCTTCAAGCTTGGCTTCGGGGGTATGCTGACCTACACACGCTCCAGCAAGCTGCGCGCCCTGGCAGCGGCACTGCCCGTCGATTCCCTGGTGCTGGAGACGGATGCGCCGGACCTGACCGTGGTGCAACACCGGGGTGAGCGCAACAGCCCGGAGTACCTGCCCTATTGCCTGGCGGCGCTGGCCGAGGTGCGCGCCGAGCGTCCGGACGAGCTGGCCCGGCAAACCACGGCGAATGCCCGCACGGTCCTGGGGCTGGCGGCGTGGGACCCTCCACAGCACCCGGTTTCCAGCCGAGTGTCGTGAATGCTGCGGTATTGTTATATGACCATTAAGTCGCCCGTTCACTGGTATCGAATCCTGACGCTGCTGTTGTTGAACGCCGCGCTGGCAGCGCCGGTGGGTGCGGCCGAGCGGGAAAAATCCGGCGGCTGGCGGCTGGCGCTCGAGTCCAGTCCCTACCTGCAGCTGCATGCGGACAATCCGGTCACCTGGTATCCCTGGGGTGAGGCCGCCCTGCAGCGGGCGCGCCGGGAGAACAAGCCGCTGTTCATTTCCATCGGCTACTTTACCTGTCACTGGTGCCATGTCATGGCGCGGGAATCATTCAGTCACCCGGAGATCGCCGCACTCCTGAATGAGCATTTCATCTCTATCAAGATTGACCGCGAGCAGCGCCCGGATCTCGACAATGCCTACATGTCCTACGTCATGGCCACTCGCGGGCACGGCGGCTGGCCGATGTCGGTATGGGCGACACCGGACGGCAAACCGTTCCTGGGGGGAACCTATTTCCCGCCTGATGCCAAACTGGGTCGGCCCGGGATGAAGCAGATTCTGACGCGACTGGCTGAGCTCTGGAAGGAAGATCCCCAGGCCATGATCGAGACTGCCGGGCGTGCCGTCGCCATGCTGCGCAAGCTGGAGTCTTCAGTTGCGCCCTTGCAGCGGCTGACCGACGCGCCGCTGATCGAGGCGCGCCGGCAGCTCGCCGAGAATTTTGATGAACTGCAGGGCGGGTTTGGACCGGCGCCCAAGTTTCCGCAACCGGCACGCCTGCTGTTCCTGCTGGCGGATGCTGCGCCGGACAGCGCCGCAATGGCGCTGTTGACACTCGACCGAATGGCCGCAGGGGGTATCCAGGATCAGCTGGAAGGCGGGTTCCACCGCTACTCCACCGATTTCGAGTGGCGGGTGCCGCATTTCGAAAAGATGCTCTACGACCAGGCGCTCATAGCGCGTGCCTACATGGCGGCCTACCGGCGGACCGGGAAGCAGCAATATGCAGCAACCGCGCGTTCCGTACTCGATTTCACCCTTGCTCAAATGCAGCACCCGCAGGGTGGTTTCTATTCTGCGCTGAGTGCGGACAGCGCTGTGTCGGCAACCCCAGGGGCACACCTGGAGGAGGGTGCCTACTACACCTGGACCTGGCAACAGTTGACAGACGTCCTCGGGGATGACGACCTGCGCGCCTGGGCGGCTGCCTGGTACGGTGTGGAAGAGCAGGGCAATGCGCTGGCCGACCCGCTGGGTGAGATGGCCGGCAGGAATGTCCTCTACCGTGCACGGGACATCGAGGAGCTGAGCGCCCATTTCAAGACGGACCCGGAAACCGCCAGGCGACGCATTGCCGCACTCGACGCGCGCTTGTTGACGGCGCGCCGCAAGCGCCCGGCCGTCCCGGTCGATGACAAACTCGTCACGGTCTGGAACGGCTATATGATCACCACCCTGGCCGGTGCCGCGCGGCTGCTCGATGAGCCGCGTTATCTGCACGCGGCCGAGTCCGCGGCCCGGTTCATGTTCGCCAACTTGCATGATGCCGGGTCCGGCCAGCTGTTCCGCGACTGGCGCGCCGGGGTGCGCGGCGTGCCCGGGTTCAGCGAAGACTATGCGGCAATGGCAGAGGGTCTGCTGGCGCTGTACCGGGTCACGGGCGACAAGCACTGGCTGCAGCGCGCCCGCCGGCTGGTCGATACCCGGCTGCTGCTGTACTGGGACAAGGACTTCGGGGGTTTCTACAGCACGCTGCCGGATGCTGAATTATGGCTGCGCGAAAAGCCGGCCGCCGACGGTGCGACCCTGACCGTCAACGGGGTGGCCCTGCAGGTACTGCAGCAGCTCGGCAAGTTGACCGGGGAACCGGCCTATCAACACAAGGCCTGGCAGACCGCTGCGTGGCTGGGGGCGCAACTGGCGGATGCGCCCGCGCAGATGCCCTATGCGCTGATGGCCTGGCCGGCCTTGCCGAATACTGTTAAATCAGTTGAGGAAGAAACTCCAACTAATTGAAAATATTGTAATAAGATTAAGCCATCATTGCGAGCGGGCCGGGTTCGGAATAGTGGTGATTACGCCGAAACACCGCTGGTCGAATGAATTCGACCCTACAGGTTTGATTCAATGACGGTGAAACACCGCTGGTCGAATGAATTCGACCCTACAGGTTTGATTCAATGACGGTGAAATACCGCTGGTCGAATGAATTCGACCCTGCAGGTTTGATTCAAGACGGTGAAACACCGCTGGTCGAATGAATTCGACCCTACAGGTTTGATTCAATGACGGTGAAATACCGGTGGTCAAATGAATTCGACCCTGCTGTAGGGCCGAATTCATTCGGCCAACACCCTTGCCACAGAAGGCTGCATCAGCCCGTATTGCGCATGCCGCTGGCGATCGCATTGATGGAGCGCAGCAGCGGGTGCAGCCAGGCCTCGCGTTCGGCCGCATCCATGCGGGTATCCCGGTAACGGGACAGCAGGGTGATCTGAATATTATTCAGCGGGTCCAGGTAGGGATTGCGCCGGAACAGTGACAGTCCCAGGGACGGGTTCTCTTCCATCAGCTGGCGTTGCCCGGTGATGTGCAGTACCTGCATCAGCGTGCGCCGGTATTCGTCCCTTATCCTGGTATAGATTTGTTCTGCCGCCGCGGGTTCGGTAGCCAGGCGGGTGTAGGCATGGGCAATGTTCATCTCGCCCTTGAACAGTGCCATCTGGATGTTGCTCAACAGGGCGCGAAAGAATGGCCAGGCCTCATACATGGATTGCAGGGTGGCCAGGCGCGCCGGGTCGTTGTTGCGCCAGGTCTCCAGCGCGGTACCCAGGCCGTACCAGGCGGGCAACGTGTGTCTGGATTGTGCCCAGCCGAATACCCAGGGTATCGCACGGATAGAGTCCTTGGACCGGTCCTGCTGCTTGCGGTGCGATGGCCGCGAACCGATATTCAGCATGCCGATCTCGGCGACTGGCGTGACCTCGTAGAAATAATCGAGCAGGCCTTCGGTGTGGTCAATCAGCTGGCGATAGCATGCCTCGCCCAGCCGGGTGAGTTCATCCATGATGCCCATATAGTCACGCCGGTCCTCGGTGTGCGGCTTGATCAGGACGCGGCTGGCCTTGAGCAGGCCGGTGATGCCCATGGACAGTTCATACGCAGCGGTTTCGGCGTTACTGTACTTGTAACGTAACACCTCACCCTGTTCGGTGAACTTGATCTGGCCGTGCACCGTCCCCGGTGGCTGCGACAGGATGGCCTCATGGGTCGGGCCGCCGCCGCGGCCGATGGTGCCGCCGCGGCCGTGAAACAGGCGGCACTGGATGTGGTACCGGTTGGCGATGGCAATGATCTTTTTCTGTGCACCGTACAGGCTCCAGTTCGATGCCATGATGCCGCCATCCTTGCAGGAATCCGAATAGCCGAGCATGATTTCCTGGCACTTGCCGGCCTTGTCCAGTAATGCCCGATAGGTCTCGTTGGCAAGTAATTGTGTCAGCACATCATCGACATGTTCGAGGTCATCGATGGTTTCGAACAGGGGGCTGATGCGGGTCTGGCAAAACCATTCACCGGCGCGCCGGCCGGCCAGCCCCGCGATCCAGGCCAGATACATGACCTCGAGTATGTGGCTGGCACTGTGCGTCATGGAGATGACGTAGTTGCCAAACGCGTTCTTACTGACTTCCTGTTGCATGCTTCGCATGACAGCGAAGACTTCCAGGGTTTCACGGGTGTCCTCTGACAGGGTGTCGGGATCGATCACGGGCGGGGGTGCAGTGAGTGCCCGGGTGAGGTAATCCTGGCGTGCCGCTTCGTCGAGTTTGCTGTAATCGGGCATGTCAGGCAGAACCCGGCACAATTCACTTACCGCCGCGCTATGCCGGGTCGATTCCTGGCGGATGTCGAGATGCATGAGAAAGAAGCCACAGGTCTCGACCAGGCGGATCAGATCCTGGAGCTCACCATCAGCCACGAGGGCATCGCCGTTGGCGATCAGTGAATCGCGGATCAATTGCAGGTCCTGCAGCAGTTCCAGCTCCGTGGCATAGCCGGTCACCTGGGTGGCGGGATCGGTATTCGGCGCAGCCAGGCGTGCAGCGACGGCTGCAAGATCCAATTCGAGGCGATACTGGATGATGCTCAGCTTGCGGCGATACGGCTCGTGGCTGTAGCGGTTGGGGAACGCCTCCCAGGCAGCGGCATACTGTTTTTCGTCATTGCCGATGCTCTCGAGTAAAGAAGGCGAGAAGCTGCACAACCGGGTCGAGTGCGTCAGGCGGTAACCCAGATCCCCGATCCTGTCCAGGTAGGCAATCAGCACCTCCTGCATTTGCAGGCGCAGGGCCATTACCGTGGTGGCGGGCTTGACGAACGGATTGCCGTCGCGGTCACCGCCGATCCAGGAGCCGAAGCGAATCAGTCCGCCTGGCACATTAACGGCCGCATTGCCATCGACGCCGCCGTACACGCGCTGGATAGCCTTTTCCAGATAGCGGTAGGTCTGGGGGATGGCGTCGAACAGGCTCTTGCGGAAAAAGTACAGGCCGTTGCGTATCTCATGCTCCACGGTGGGCTTGTGTACGCGTACTTCATCCGTTTTCCAGAGTACCTGTATCTGGCGCTTCAATTCCTGCTGAATGCTTGCGCGCTCGAATTTACTGAGGCGCTTGTCATTGAGCTGGTTGCTGGTCAGGAACAGACGCCGCAGCGCAAGCATGACTGTGCGGCGAATGGCTTCCGTGGGGTGTGCCGTGAAGACCGGCAGATAGAGGGCCTGGCTCAGCAGGATCTGCAGCTGATAGGGCTCGATGCCTTCATCATAAAACTCCTGCAGGGTGCGGCTGAATGAGCCCACCCAGAGCGGCTCGTCCTTGTGGACCAGTTTGCGCCGTTGCTGGTGCTGGAATGATTCCTCGGCAATATTCACCAGGCTGAAATAGAGATTGAAGGCGCGGATGATATCGGTCAGATCATCGGGCTCCTGTTTTTCGATCAGCTGCACGAGGCGCGAGCGCAGGCCGGGGCTGTCTGTGTTGCGCAGGCGGATATAGCCCTTGCGCAGGGTTTCGACCGCAAACAGGATATGTTCTCCGGCCTGTTCGCGCAGTATCTCCCCCAGCAGGTTGCCGAACAGGCGCACGCGGCTGCGCTGCTCCGTGTCGCCGGGCTGGTCGAATATAATCAACGGGTCTTTTGTCATTAGCACAAAAAAGCCACGCCATGGCGCGGCCTGTCATTCGATCGAGGAGTGGGATTATACGCTTCGCCGGTCATTTCGCTAGCGACATTATCCATATGTATATTCAAGAAACAGCAAGCAAGTCATTGATAACTATTCGTGTCCTTCCGGGTATTCTTCCTGTTTCACGAACATTTGTCCGGTGTGCCGCAGGGCCGGTCCGGGGTGCAGGGAGCAGACGCGCCGGACGCCTGTGTGCATGCAGCCGGAAACAGGGGCCCTGCGGGGTGTCGTCAGGCCGCTGTTTCCCTCATAATGGCAACCTGGAGTCGGCCAGACAGTCGCTTCGCCTTGTGCGGGGAGGAAAGTCCGGGCTCCACAGGGCAGGGTGCCAGGTAACGCCTGGGGGGCGCAAGCCAACGGCCAGTGCCACAGAAAATATACCGCCCGTTGCTGCTTTTTTAGCACAGCGGGTAAGGGTGAAATGGTGCGGTAAGAGCGCACCGCGCGCCTGGTAACAGGCGTGGCAGGGTAAACCCCACCCGGAGCAAGACCAAATAGGGGAACATTGGTGCGGCCCGCACCGTTCCCGGGTAGGTCGCAAGAGGTGTGTGGTGACGCACATCCCAGATGAATGACTGTCCACGACAGAACCCGGCTTACCGGCTGGCTCCTTATTACATGACGCATGCATTGCCCGCTACCCGGGCAATGCACCCATGCTGCTCCGCTGCGGTGGTCCGATTCAACCCTCCCGGTGCTGCTGCAGTTGCCGTGGACATGGATAGTAATTTTAGCAAAATAAGCCAGTTACCGTTATCATATAAAGTAAGATGACACGTAAGCTCTACATCAAGACGCACGGCTGCCAGATGAACGAGTACGATTCCGCACGCATGGCGGACGTGCTGGCTGCTTCCCATCAGCTGGAAATCACGCAGGATCCGGCGCAGGCCGATGTGCTGTTGCTGAACACCTGCTCCATTCGCGACAAGGCCCAGGAGAAGGTGTTCTCGGAGCTGGGCCGCTGGAAGGAAATCAAGGATGCGCGCCCGGAACTGGTGATTGGCGTCGGCGGGTGTGTCGCCAGCCAGGAGGGGGATGCCCTGCGCGCACGCGCGCCCTGCGTTGACCTGGTGTTCGGTCCGCAGACCCTGCACCGCCTGCCGCAGATGCTGGACGAACTGGCGCGGACACCGGGGCCGGTCACCGATGTGAGTTTTCCTGAAATCGAGAAGTTTGATTGCCTGCCGGCGCCACGGGCGGAGGGTCCAGCCGCATTTGTATCCATCATGGAGGGGTGCAGCAAATATTGCAGTTTTTGTGTCGTGCCCTACACCCGCGGTGAGGAAGTCAGCCGGCCGTTTGATGACATCCTGGCCGAAGCGGTGGCGCTGGCGGAGCAGGGCGTGCGCGAAATCACCCTGCTGGGACAGAATGTCAACGCCTATCGCGGCGTCATGCATGACGGCGAACTCGCCGACCTGGCCTTGCTCATAAACTTCATCGCTACTATCGATGGCATCGACCGGATCCGCTATACCACCTCGCACCCGCTGGAGATGAGCGACAGCCTGATCCAGGCCCATGCCGAGGTTCCGGAGCTGGCTGGCCATCTGCACCTGCCGGTACAAAGCGGTTCAGACCGGGTGCTGGCCCTGATGAAGCGCAATCACACGGCGCTGGAATACAAATCCATTATCCGGCGGCTGCGCCAGGCGCGCCCGGATATCAGCGTGTCGTCGGATTTTATCATCGGCTTTCCCGGTGAGACGGATGCCGACTTCGAGCAGACCATGGAACTCATTGATGCGGTCGGTTTCGACCAGTCATTCAGTTTTATCTACAGCCCGCGCCCCGGTACCCCGGCAGCCAGTCTGCCGGATGACGTGCCCATGTCTGTCAAGAAGCAGCAGCTGCTGGCATTACAACAGCGTATTAATGCACTGGCCGCAGCGATCAGTCAGGGGATGGTCGGCAGAGATGAGCGTGTGCTGGTCGACAGGATTTCCCGCAAGCGCGCAGACCAGGTCAGCGGGCGTACCGGGAACAACCGCGTAGTCAATTTTGATGGTCCCGCGTCACTGATCGGGAGTTTCGTGACTGTGCGTATCACCGAGGCCTTGCCGAACTCATTGCGCGGCGAGCTGGTTTCGACCGAGGATGCGGACCGGTCCAGCCGGGAATTCAGTGTCGCCTGAGCTGATTTGAACGCACAGATGGAATCCCTGGATATTTTACTGGAGCCCGTAGATAACGAGCGCCTGGCGGAACTGTGCGGCCAGTTTGATAATCACCTGCGCCAGCTCGAGCAGCGTCTCGGGGTAGAGATCAACAGCCGCGGTAACCAGTTCCGGATTATCGGCGAGGCCGGTGGTGTCGCGTCTGCCCGCCAGATTCTTGAAGCCCTCTACCTGGAGACGGAATCCGGTTCGCTCACGCCGGAAAAGATCCATCTCTATCTGCAGGAGGCGGATGCCGACCCGTCCGCTGTCAGCGCGACCGGCGACAGTGACACCATTGTCATACCGACGCCCGGCAGCACGATCACGCCGCGCGGGGCGAATCAGAAACGCTATCTGCAGAACATTCTCAGGCATGACCTGAATTTCGGTATCGGTCCGGCCGGGACCGGCAAGACCTACCTTGCCGTGGCCTGCGCCGTCCAGGCACTGGAGCAGGAGCGGGTGAGCCGCCTGGTGCTGGTGCGCCCCGCGGTGGAGGCGGGCGAGCGACTTGGATTTCTGCCCGGCGACATGACCCAGAAGGTGGATCCCTATCTGCGTCCCCTGTACGACGCACTCTATGAAATGCTCGGTATTGACCGGGTCGCCAAGCTGATCGAGCGCAATGTGATCGAAGTGGCGCCGCTGGCCTTTATGCGCGGTCGCAGTCTGAATGATTCGTTCATTATTCTGGATGAGGCACAGAACACGACTGTTGAGCAGATGAAGATGTTCCTGACCCGCATTGGTTTCGGGTCGACTGCCGTCGTGACCGGTGATATCACGCAGATTGACTTGCCCAAACATGCCCAGTCAGGCCTGCGCCAGGTGACCGACGTACTCAAGAATCAGCAAGACATCAGCTTTACCTTCTTTGTCTCGCGGGATGTGGTTCGGCATCCGCTGGTCCAGCGTATCATTAACGCATATGAAGGCTACGAAGAATTAAATTCCAGGGACAGGGAAGACCGGGGTTGACCGCGAAAGCGGGACCATAACGTTCGCGAGGCCAGAATATTGAATACAGAAAAGCTACGCATCGATGTCCAGTTTGCCGTTTTTGCGGATGGAATACCCTCCGGGGAGCTTATCCAGCAATGGGCGACACATGCCTTGCAGGGTGAGCGGGAGGCAGCAGAGCTGGTGGTGCGCATCGTGGACGAGGCAGAGATGACCGCGCTCAACCGTGAATATCGCGGCAAGGATGGACCGACCAATGTTTTATCGTTTCCATATGAACCCATACCCGGGGTGACATCCGATCTGCTGGGAGATGTGGTCATCTGTGCGCCGGTTGTGGCAATGGAAGCCATTAAACAGGGCAAGCCGCTTGCCTCTCACTGGGCGCACATTGTGATCCACGGCGTACTGCATCTGCTGGGTCATCAACATACAAAAGACGGAGACGCGCAGCGGATGGAGGCCCTGGAAACGGTGTTGCTCGACCGCCTGGGATTTGCTGATCCCTACCTGGCGCAAGGTTAAGCGGGCGCTGCCAGGCATGCGCCGGGCTGGAAAAACACCGCTGAGTACCGCTATAGTGACTGCGCAGCGCCCGGAGAGGGGCGTGTCCTGATTTTATACGGTTTATCAAGGATGTGTTGTAACCACATATTATTTAATGAATAAAGGCCGACCTCCCAACGGCCCCGCAAGGCGCTCCTGGTCTGCCAGGCTGAAACAGGCGCTGTTGTGGGAGCCATCCGATAATGAGCAACTCCTCGAGTTGTTACGTGCTGCCCAGCGCAAGAACCTGTTCGATGCCGATGCCCTCGCCATGATCGAGGGCGTGCTGCAGGTCGATGACATGCAGGTGCGCGATATCATGATCCCCCGCTCCCAGGTAGTGATGCTGGACCGCGATGATTCACCGCAGGTACTGCTGCGCACGGTCGTCGAATCGGGCCATTCACGCTTCCCGGTATTCGGAGAAAGTCGGGATGAGGTGGTGGGTGTCCTGCTGGCAAAGGACCTGCTGTTATATGCCTATGAACAGGCCGGCAGCCGGTTCAACGTGCGTGAAATCCTGCGCCCGGCGATATTTGTGCCGGAAAGCAAGCGGCTCAATGTGTTGCTGAAGGAATTTCGTTCCAGCCGCAATCATATGGCGATCGTTGTCGACGAATATGGCGGCGTGGCGGGCATGGTGACAATCGAGGACGTACTGGAACAGATTGTCGGCGAGATCGAGGACGAACATGATGTGGAAGAGGAAGACACGATCCGCAAGCACAGCGAGGCGCATTACACGGTAAAGGCGCTGACGCCGATCGAGGACTTCAACGCGTATTTCGGCACGCAATATTCCGATGATGAATTCGATACCATCGGTGGTCTGGTTGTACACCAGATCGGACATTTGCCGAGGCGCGGAGACCGCACTGTCATCGATAACATCCTGTTCAAGGTCCTGCGTGCGGACAACCGGCGCGTACACATGCTGCAACTCACCCTGTTGCCCAAACCGGCGGCAGTGCCGGACGAACAGCCAATCAGCGAAGCGTGAACGGCCTGACTGACCGCCTCGGCGGGCTCGCTGTACTGCTCGCCGGTGTCCTGTCCGTCGCTGCCTTTGCGCCCTTCGGCTGGTACCCGGTGGTTTTTCTTGCGCTGGCCATACTCTTCAACCAGTGGCTGAATGACACACCGCGCCAGGCATTCCTGCACGGCGCACTGTTCGGCCTTGGGTTCTTCGGAGCCGGTGTTTCCTGGGTCTACGTCAGCGTTCAGGTCTATGGCCATGTGGCGGTGCTGCCGGCGTTACTGGTGACCATCCTGTTTGTGCTTGTCCTGGCGCTGTTTCCGGCGCTGCTCGGCTATGTTGTGCGCAAGGCCTTCGCTGCGGATACCTGGGCGGTGCTGGTCCTGGTCTTTCCCGCCGGCTGGACGCTGTCCGAATGGCTGCGTGGCTGGGTGTTCACCGGGTTTCCCTGGCTGAATCTCGGTACCGGCCAGATCGACAGCCTGCTGGCCGGCTATGCCCCGGTGCTCGGGGTGTACGGAACCGGCTGGGCCGTGGCGCTGACGGCCGCGGCCCTGCTGGCGGCATTGCGGCGGCAGCAGGTGGTTGCCAGTGTGCTTGGCGTCACCCTGCTCTGGGGCGGCGGCTATCTGTTCGGCCGCATGGAGTGGACGCAGCCGTAGGACCGCGCGCTGCAGGTCCGGCTCGTGCAGGGCAATATTGCCCAGGAAGACAAGTGGGCACCGGAAAATATGGTCAATACCCTGACGCGTTACCTGGAGCTGACCGCCGCCGGCGCAGGACAGCGACCTGATTGTCTGGCCCGAGACGGCCATCCCCGCGTTCTACCACCAGGTCGAGGACAACCTGATTCCGCACCTGCAGTCGGAGATGCAGGCAGCCGGTGCGACCTTGCTGACCGGCATCCCGGTACTCGACCGGTCGGCCTGGAAGTACTACAACGCCGTGGTTTCGCTGGGCGCGGAACCGGCCTTTTACTACAAGCGTCACCTGGTCGCATTCGGTGAATACCTGCCGCTGCGCGCTCTGCTGGGCACCTCCCTGGATGCGCTGGCCGTGCCGAATGCGGATTTCAGCCGGGGTGACTGCACGCCAACCGCCACTGCAGGCCGCCGGTTACGCGGTGGGAACCTCTATCTGTTTTGAAGTGGCCTTTCCGGAAGAAATCATCAAGGCACTGCCGGAAGCCGCATTGCTGGTGAATGTGAGCAACGATGCCTGGTTCGGAAATTCCCTGGCGCCGCATCAGCATCTGGAAATGGCGCGCATGCGCGCCAAAGGAGACCGGTCGTCCCATGCTGCGCGCAACCAATACCGGCATCTCCGCCATCATTGCCCATGACGGCCGTATACAGGCCCGCAGTCCGCAGTTTGCCGAGGCGGTTGTTACGGGGAGGATTGTGCCCCGCCAGGGCGCGACACCGTATGTACGCACGGGCAACTGGCCGGTGGTGATAGTGTGTGCGCTGCTGCTGGTGCTGGTCAGGATTGCCGGGCGGTCACGCCCGGGTGAAAACGACTGAAAAAACGGTGCCGTGAACACAGGTTGGGCAAGCGTAGCGTGCCCGGCAAGGTTGGCTGCTGTCCTGTTGGCACGCGCACGGCATACTGCTCTGCGAACGACGTCCCTGCGGGCGTCGCTGCGCTCCTTTCCAACCCGCGTCTGCATTTTGAAGCATAGCCGGCGTGCTTATGCCAGCTCATCCTTGACCGTTTTACGGTGATACACCGTGTGTCCGCAATTGGGACAGTTCGGGATATAACCGGTTGCATGAAAGCGGATGGTGTTGTCACAGGAGTCACAGACCAGGGTGCCGGGTCCGGTGATTTCGCCGGTGTTATAGACCGGCCCCTCCTCGATATCGTTTTCGAATTTGAGCATCTCCATTCGGGTATGGTCTGCAGCCATCAACAGGGCATCCTTGATGCGTTCCTCGATCTGGTGGATATCGAAACGTAACCAGTCACCCAGCTCATGCCCGGTCTCGGCCAGGTGGCTGCCGGCGTCCTGCAGGTCGCGCTGCAGGTATTCGGCAATTTTCTCCGCTTCTTCCCGGGTCAGCTCCTCCAGCTCCACTGCCTTGTCACGGGCATTGTGTATATACCGCTGCAGGACGGGGCGCGCGTGCTCCTCCGCCTCCTCGATGGCGGTCTTCACCCGCACCATCATGTCGTCATAGGCGCGCAGCCACTTTTCGCGTGCGGATTTATCGTCTGTCATGTCATTGTTCCTTTTGAGATCTGCCTGTAATCAAGTGTGGACTATACCGGCGTGAAGGTGAAGGAGACCGGTAATCGTTCTTGTGAGTATTGTCCGGGCTAGGTATTCTCTCGCACCATATATATTACAGAATGGCAGGATGATGGACAGCAGCTATAAACCGGACGAAATTGAGGCGGCGGCACAGAAATACTGGGACGAAAACCGGACATTCCGGGTAATCGAGGAACCCGGCCGGGAAAAATACTACTGTCTTTCCATGTTCCCCTATCCCAGCGGGCGCTTGCACATGGGGCACGTGCGCAATTACACCATCGGCGATGTGATTGCCCGTTACCAGCGCATGCAGGGTAAAAATGTCCTGCAACCGATGGGTTGGGATGCGTTCGGTCTGCCGGCAGAGAACGCGGCCATCACAGAACAAGGTGCCGCCGGCCAAATGGACGCATCAGAATATCGACTATATGCGCGCCCAGCTCAAGCAGCTGGGATTCGGTTACGACTGGGAGCGGGAGCTGGCGACCTGCGATCCGGAGTATTACCGCTGGGAGCAGTGGTTCTTTACGCGCCTGTTCGACAAGGGCGTGGTCTACAAAAAAACGGCCATGGTGAACTGGGATCCGGTGGACCAGACCGTGCTGGCCAATGAACAGGTCATCGATGGCAAGGGCTGGCGCTCCGGCGCGCCGGTCGAACGCCGTGAAATCCCGCAATGGTTCCTGAGGATCACAGACTATGCCGAGGAGCTGCTGGCTGACCTGGACAAGCTGGACGGCTGGCCGGAGCAGGTGCGCACCATGCAGCGTAACTGGATCGGGCGCTCCGAAGGGATCGAAATGCAGTTCGGCATCGCCGGCCGCGCGGAAACGCTCGCCATTTATACCACGCGCCCGGATACGCTCATGGGCGTGACCTTCGTGGCGGTGGCCCCGGAACATCCACTCGCGCATGAGGCCGCGGCCGCCAACCCGGTGCTTCGGGCCTTCATCGATGAATGCCGCAAGACCCGGGTCGCAGAGGCCGATATGGCGACCCTGGAGAAACGCGGTATCGATACCGGGCTGAGGGCGGTGCACCCGGTCAGCGGCGCGGAGGTCCCGATCTGGGCGGCCAATTTCGTGTTGATGGAATACGGCGCCGGGGCCGTGATGGCCGTCCCGGCACATGACCAGCGTGATTATGAGTTTGCGCAACAAAACGGCCTGGAGATCAGGCAGGTGATCCATCCGGCCGCCGCTGGCGGCGTGGCTGACCTGGGCAAGGCCGCCTACGTGGAAACCGGTGTGTTGCAGGATTCCGGTGAATTCAGCGGACTCACTTCGGAACAGGCCTTTGCCGCCATTGGCGACTGGCTGGAGCAGGCAGGCAAGGGTGCGCGCCAGGTGAATTACCGGCTGCGCGACTGGGGTGTCTCGCGGCAGCGCTACTGGGGTTGTCCGATCCCGATCATCAATTGTCCTGACTGTGGCGCCGTCGCGGTGCCGGCAGCGGATTTACCCGTGATCCTGCCGACCGATGTGGAAATCGATGCCACCGGTTCGCCCCTGAAAAAGATGGCGGCGTTCATTGCCACAACCTGTCCCGAGTGTGGCGGCAGCGCGGAGCGCGAAACCGACACCTTCGATACCTTTTTCGAATCGTCCTGGTATTTTGCCCGTTATGCCTGTGCCGATTTGCAGGATGGCATGCTGGATGAACGTGTCAATTACTGGCTGCCGGTGGACCAGTATGTCGGTGGCATCGAGCACGCGGTACTGCATCTTCTGTATGCGCGTTTTTTCAACAAGCTCATGCGTGACGAAGGTCTGGTCGCGGCAGACGAGCCCTTTACCTGTCTGCTGACCCAGGGCATGGTGCTGAAAGACGGTGCCAAGATGTCCAAATCCAGGGGGAATACGGTTGATCCGCAAGGTCTGATTGACAGGTACGGCGCCGATACCGTGCGTCTGTTTACGATGCAGGCGGCACCACCCGAACAGTCGCTGGAGTGGTCTGACACGGCAGTTGAAGGTGCCTATCGCTTCCTGAAAAGGCTCTGGACCCGTGTTTGCGAACACGCAAGCGCCGGCCCGGTCAGCGCACTGGATACAGAGGTCCTGGACGCTGCACAGAAGGCATTGCGTTGCAGTCTCCATAGCGCGCTTTCCAAGGTCAGCGACGATATCGGGCGTCGCTATACGTTCAATAATGTCGTATCGGCAAACATGGAATTGCTGAATGAACTGAATAAATTTCGTGATGATTCGGCGCAGGGGCGTGCAATTATGCAGGAGGCGCTGGAAACAGTGACCCTGATGCTGTCACCCGTTGTGCCGCATATTACCCACCGGCTGTGGCATGAACTCGGGCACAGCGAAGCCATCGTGGATTGCAGCTGGCCGGCAGTCGATAAATCCGCACTGGTGCAGGATTCGGTCACCCTGGTCGTGCAGGTCAATGGCAAGGTACGCGGCAAGGTCGATGTGCCGGCGAATGCCGGACGGGATACGGTGGAGTCCGTGATCCTGGCGCAGGACAATGTGCAGAAGCATATCGGAGACAAGGCGGTGAAAAAAATCATTGTTGTCCCGGGCAAGCTTGTAAATGTGGTGGTCTAGCCCGCATTCTCACCGGGTGGCGGTTATCCGGAATATTGAGCTGAAACCATGAAGCTAACACCCATGCGGCAACAAACAGTTCCGGGAATGTACTGGTGACGGCCAGGCTGGCGGCGTTATGGATGCTGATGGCCTGCCTCACGGGTTACCTGGGCGGCTGCGGATTTCATCTGCGCGGCAATATGGCGATGCCCGCGGCCATGTCGGTGACCTATATTCAAAGTGAACAGCATTACAGTACGCTGACGCGGGACTTCCGCACTGCGTTCCGCGCATACGACATGAGTGTGACGGATGAACGCAGTATTGCAACTGCCGTGCTGCGGGTACTCGGGAACCAGATAGAGCAAGTGGTCCTGTCGGTCAATACCGCCGGCAAGGTTCAGGAGTACGAGATCAGGCAGACACTCACATTTTCCGTGACGACCAGAGACAATGCCCCCCTGATCGACGAACAGACCGTGACCCTGAGCCGTGCTTACGTATTCAGCAGTTCCGACGTGCTTGGCAAACAGCGTGAAGACCGGGTGTTGCGCGAATCACTGCAGCGTGACCTTGTGAACCTGGCCCTGCTGCGCATTTCGGCGGCGGCGAAGGCGTTATAGGATGCCTGCATGACCCGTTTCCCGCTGCGGTTCCGGAAAGGCCGGCATCCTGCCCCGCGCGGAGTGCGGCGCATGCGCCGTCTGGATCATCCGGGCATTCCGGCTGCACGCCGTTATTGATCAAGTCACTGCATGCAGATCAAGCCCGAACAACTGACCGGCCATTTACGCAAGCAGCTCGCGCCGGTCTATTTCATCAGCGGGGACGAGCCGCTGCGGGTCATGGAGGCCGCGGATGCCGTGCGGGCTGCAGCGCGTTCACAGGGTTATGACGAACGTGCTGTATTGACCGTGCAGGCGGGATTCGACTGGGACAGCCTGCTGTCCGGAGCCGGTAACCTGTCGCTGTTTTCGCAGCGACGCATTATCGACCTGCGCCTGCCGGGGGGCAAACCGGGCGATGCCGGCTCCAGGGCATTGCGCGCGTATGCAGAGCAACCCCCGGAAGATACCCTGTTGCTGATTTCGGCCGGCAAGCTGGAATCCTCCGCGCGCAAGGGGAAGTGGGTACAGGCACTGGACCAGGCCGGGGTAGTGGTTTATGTGTGGCCGCTGGGAGTCCGGGAATTTGCCGGCTGGGTAGGCAACCGCATGCGCGCCTGCGGGCTGGAACCGACGCGTGATGCAGTTGCCCTGCTGGCCGACCGGGTGGAGGGTAATCTGCTGGCGTGCGCCCAGGAAATAGACAAGCTGTATCTGCTGCACGGTGCAGGGCCGGTGGATGTCGAAGCCGTTAATCACATGGTGGTCGACAGTGCGCGCTTTGATGTGTACGCACTGGTGGACAGTGCGCTGGCCGGTGAGGGTGCGCGCAGTGCGCGCATTCTGCAGGGTTTGCGGGCCGAGGGTGTGGCGCCGCCCGTGGTGTTATGGGCGCTGGCGCGCGAGATCCGTCAGCTCACGGGCATGGCCGGCGCGCTGGCGGGCGGCCAGGCGGTCGCGGGGGTGCTGGCACGGTTCCGTATCTGGCAGGCGCGCAAGTCGTTACTGGCCGCTGTGCTGCAGCGCCTCACGCCGGCACAGTGCCGCAGGCTGCTCAGGTGCTGCGCCGCTATCGACAGGATGATCAAGGGGCAGGCTGCGGGCAACCCGTGGGATGAACTGTTACAATTGACCCTGACACTGGCGGGTACGCCTGCCATAAAAATATATGCATAATTAACAATAGCTTGCGTGAGATTGTTGTAAATGAATATAAAGGCCGAATCAACGCGGTTTGATATCCCGGAATATATGCATGCAACCGGTGTGCGCGCACGTGCGGCCGCGCGCACCATTGCGCGGGCGGATTCCGGGGTGAAGGACGCGGCGCTGTGCGCCATTGCCGCGGCCATTGAGCAGGCGGTCGTGACGCTTAAATCAGCAAACGAAAAGGACCTCGCCACGGGCCGGCAGCATGGCCTGGACGCAGCGCTGCTCGATCGTCTGGAACTGAATGACGCACGCATTGCCGCCATGGCCGCGGGCCTGCGCCAGGTTGCCGCGCTGCCGGATCCGGTCGGCAGTATCTCGGATATGAACTACCGGCCCTCGGGGATCCAGGTAGGCCGCATGCGGGTGCCGCTGGGGGTCATCGGGATCATTTACGAGTCACGTCCCAACGTGACTGCGGATGCCGCTGCACTGTGTCTGAAATCGGGGAACGCCAGCATCCTGCGTGGTGGCTCGGAGGCCATGCATTCCAACCAGGCGATCGCAGCCTGCATTCATGCCGGTCTGGCGCAGGCCGGGCTGCCGGCCGATGTGGTCCAGGTGGTGGAAACCACTGACCGTGCCGCCGTCGGTGAACTGATAAGAATGCAGGACCATGTCGATGTGATTATCCCGCGTGGCGGCAAGGGTCTGATCGAGCGTATCAGCAAGGAGTCACTGGTGCCGGTGATCAAGCACCTGCATGGTGTCTGTCATACCTATATCGACGATCTTGCGGATGTGGACAAGGCCGTGAAAGTGGCTGTCAATGCCAAGACCCAGCGCTACGGGACCTGCAATACCATGGAGACACTGCTCGTCGCCAGCGGGATAGCAGCGCGCGTGCTCCCGGTACTGGCGGAAAAATATCCGGAGGCGGGGGTTGAATTGCGCGGTTGCGATGTGAGTCGCGGCATTCTGCCCGCTATAGCCGCGGCGACGAAGGCCGACTGGGAAGCGGAATATCTCGCGCCGATTCTTGCGCTACGCGTGGTCGATGACATGGATGCGGCGATGGACCATATTGCACGCTACGGGTCTGCGCATACCGATGTCATTATTACGGAGTCTCTGGGTCGCGCGCGGCGGTTTTTGCGTGAAGTGGATTCGAGTTCGGTCATGGTTAACGCATCCAGCCGGTTTGCCGACGGATTTGAGTACGGGCTGGGGGCGGAGATAGGCATCAGCACCGACAAGCTGCATGCGCGTGGCCCTGTCGGCCTCGAGGGCCTGACAACCCTGAAGTACATCGTTCTGGGCGATGGCCACATCCGCCAGTAACCATTGCCCGGTAATGCATTCACAGTTTTGCCGTTCTCCAGGCAGAATTCCGCTACCACGCCTGTCGCCAGCAGGTGCTGCGGCTATTGCGGTGTGCTGCTGCGCCAGCTGATATTGCGGCGACCCGCGTCATTATCATGATAGGTATACTCGGGGGGACATTTGATCCGGTTCATATTGGCCACCTGCGTTGCGCCCTTGAGATACAGCAGGCACTCGGGCTGGATGAAGTCCGGCTGATTCCATGTCATATTCCACCTCATCGTCCCCAGCCGGTAGCCACGCCGGAGCAGCGTGTTGCCATGTTACGGGCAGCGGTGAACGGGCACCCCGAGTTTGTCATAGATGAACGCGAACTTGGCAGGGAAGGTCCATCCTATACACTGGACACCCTGAAATCGTTTCACGGTGAAGCGGGACACCCTGGCCTGTGCCTGCTGCTGGGAATGGATTCCTTCCACAGTTTGCCGACCTGGCATCGCTGGCGCGAACTGCCGGACTACGCGCATATCGTGGTAATGACCCGTCCCGGATCCGCATTTCAGGAGCAGGGTGTGCTGGCGGATTTTGTCAGTCGCCACCGTGTCGCAGGCACTGATCAGTTTGCAAAACAGGCGGCGGGATTGCTCGTATTTCACAGCGTCACGCAGCTGGAGATTTCAGCTTCGTGCATCCGCGGCTTGCTGGCAAGCGGACAAGGTGCCGATTTTCTGCTTCCGGAAAGCGTACTGGAAGTGATTCGTAATGCAGGACTTTACCAACAGGAGACTTGATGACTGGAATACAGAGAAACACGCACGATAGCGCATCGCTGTCACGGGAAGACCGCTTGCTTGAAATTGTGATCGATGCGCTTGAAGACCTCAAGGGTGTGGACCTCAGGGTGCTCGATGTTCGCGCGCAGACGTCGATTACAGACTTGATGGTGATTGTCAGCGGAACCTCGACACGCCATGTCAAGGCGCTGGCGGATAACGTCACCTTCAAGGCGAAAGCCAATGGCTTCACTGCGCTTGGCGTTGAGGGCGAGCAGGGGTCGGAATGGGTACTTATCGATCTGGGTGATGTCGTTGTACATGTCATGATGCCTGCGATACGTGAATTTTATGCACTGGAAAAACTCTGGTCCATGGGTGACAGGGACGATGCCGGTTCCTGATGCCGGCTACCCGGCATGCGCATCCACCTGATAGCCGTAGGCACGCGCATACCGTCCTGGATAAGTGAGGGCTACCAGGAGTACGCGCGGCGTATGCCACACGGGTGTGCACTCGACCTGCATGAAATTCCTGCGGCCAAACGTGGCAAGTCAACGTCACTGGAGCGTGCGCTGCAGACCGAGTGCCGGCAGATGCTGGACAGAATACCGGATGGATGCAGGGTGATCGCACTGGATGTGCGGGGTAAGGCCTGGAGTACGGAGGCGCTTGCCCAGGAACTGCGCGACTGGCTGGGATCGGGACGTGATATCGCCCTGCTGGTTGGCGGGGCGGACGGGTTGTCCGCTGACTGCCTCGAGCGTGCCGACCTGAAGTGGTCGTTGTCAGCGCTTACCTATCCACACGCACTGGTACGCGTGGTGCTCGCCGAGCAATTGTACCGGGCATGGACCATCACCACGGGTCATCCGTATCATCGGTCGTAACGGGATTGCTCCGGCGCTGCGCTCCTTGCAATGATGCCGGATTGGAGCGTCCCGGCAGGTACCCCCTGATATGAAGCCATCACCAGTCATATACCTCGCATCAAGCTCGCCGCGCCGACAGGAATTGCTGCGGCAGATTGGCGTCCGGTTCGAGGTCCTGCCGGTAGCCGTGGATGAATCCCTGCGCGCGCATGAAACCCCGGAAGCGCATGCCCTGCGGCTGGCACTGGACAAGGCGCGGGCCGGGCGGTCCCTGCTGGATACAGGCAGACAGTTGCCCGTACTGGGTGCTGATACTGTCGTCGTGACCGGCGGACGCGTACTCGGAAAGCCTGCCGACCGGACGCAGGCCCTGGATATGCTGCACCTGCTCTCGGGTGGCACTCACCAGGTAGTCAGCGCCGTTGCAATATCGGCCGACCGCGAGCGGACGCGTGTCTGTACCAGCAACGTGACGTTTCGCACGCTATCCGCGCGCGAATGCCAGGCATACTGGGACACGCATGAACCTGCTGACAAGGCAGGCGCCTATGCCATTCAGGGTTTGGCCGCGGTGTTTATCGCCCGCCTGGAGGGCAGTTATTCGAGCGTCATGGGGTTGCCATTGTTCGAGACCGGCGCGCTGCTGGAGGAAAGCGGAATCAGCGTGCTCAAGGGCACATGACCCGCGTCTCCGCGATTCTGACATAATTGTTTACTGGTGCAGTCGATATGCACTGAACTACTATATCAAGCGTAGCTACGGACCAGATGAATAAAGAAAGATGAGCGAAGAAATTCTAATCAATGTCACGCCCAGGGAAACTCGCGTAGCGCTGGTGGAAAACGGTGTGTTGCAGGAAATATTTATCGAGCGCAGCCAGCGTCGTGGCCTGGTCGGTAACATCTACAAGGGCAAGGTATGCAGGGTTCTGCCGGGTATGCAGGCGGCATTCGTGGATATCGGGCTCGAGCGCACGGCATTTCTGCATGCTTCGGATATATTGCCATTCGAGAACTCCGGGGGCGGCGCGGAGGCCGCGGAAACTGCGGAAAGTGCGGAAACTGCTGATATTTCCAGGTTGCTGCACGAGGGACAGCTGCTGTCGGTTCAGGTCATCAAGGATCAGCTGGGTAGCAAGGGTGCGCGCCTCACCACACAGATTACCATCCCCTCGCGCTGCCTGGTGTTTGTGCCGCATGTGAACATGGTCGGCATATCACAGAAAATCGAGGATGAAGCGGAACGTGTTCGCCTGCGGGACATCATCCAGTTGTTCATGGAAGACAGCGAGGACGGCGGCTATATCGCGCGCACAGCGGCCGAGGGCGCCAGTGCCGAGGCGCTGCGCGCAGACATGATCTTCCTGCGCAAATTGTGGCAGTCGATATCCGAGAGTGAGGCAAGTACATCACCCGGGTCGGTAGTCTATGCGGATTTGCCGCTCAGTGTCCGGATAATGCGTGATCTCCTCAATGAGCAGGTTGAAAAGGTACGCATCGATTCGCGGGAAAGCTATCAGCGCGTACTGGACTTTTGCGCACGCTTCATGCCCGAGATGCATACGCAAATAGAATACTATCCCGGCGAGCGTCCGATTTTCGATATCTATGCGATCGAAGACGAAATCCAGAAAGCGCTCGAACGCAAGGTGCAGCTCAAGTCAGGTGGCTACCTTATTATCGACCAGACCGAGGCAATGACCACGATAGATATTAATACCGGCGGGTATGTCGGCCACCGTAATCTGGAAGAGACGATTTTCAAGACCAACCTGGAAGCGGCGCAGGCCATTGCGCGCCATCTGCGCCTGAGAAACCTGGGCGGGATAATTATCGTGGATTTTATCGATATGTCGCAGGACGAACACAAGCGTCAGGTATTGCGTGCGCTGGAAAAATCGCTGGAAAAGGACCATGCAAAAACGCATATAAGCGAAGTGTCGGCACTGGGTCTGGTGGAAATGACGCGCAAGCGGACGCGCGAAAGCCTGGAGCATGTGCTCTGTGAGGTTTGCCCGACCTGTGACGGCAGGGCCTCGCTAAAGACGCCGGAGACAGTTTGTTTCGAGATATTCCGTGAAATCCTGCGCGAAGCCAGGCAGTTCGATGCGCAGCAGTTGCTGGTGCTGGCCTCGCAGGAAGTGGTTGACCTGTTGCTCGACGAGGAATCGGCCAGCCTTGCCGATCTCGAGGCATTTATCAGCAAGCCGATCAAGTTCCAGGTGGAGGCGTTATATACACAGGAACAATATGATGTTGTTCCCATGTAGGCGGGATGTATCCGGCAGTTCTCACCTTGAGTAATCACTCGTTATGCTGAGACGCACCCTGTCTGCTGCCTGGATTGCGCTTGTCGCACTGTTGCTGCTGACGGCGGCCGCGCTCCTGGTTGTCCGGCTCTGGATTCCCTCGCTCAGCAGTTATCGGCATCAAGTCGAGCAGGTGGTGAGTGATATCCTCAGCAGGAAGGTCACTATTGAGCGGCTGGAAGCGACCTGGCGCGGATTCAGTCCGGTACTGAAGTTCAGGCAACTGCATATTGCCGGGGACAGGGACAAGCGCACCGGTCTGGCAGTCAGGGAGGTCTGGGTCAGTTTCGATATCAAAAGATATCTTGCTGGCCGTGAAATTCAGCTGAACGGAATTAATGTCGTTGGTACAGATCTTACGCTGGTTCGGGCTACAGACGGCAGTCTCTTCGTCAGGGAACTGCAGGATCAGGCGGCAGGAAGCTACAGCATCTCCGGGTTTCCGAATATTGACGGATTGTCGATTCACGATTCCACGATCACAATCGTCGATCTGCAGTCAGGTATCCCGCCGCAGCGATTCACGGATGTTACGCTGTCCCTGAAAAATCAGGCTGACAGTCATCGTGTGACCGGCTATGCCATGCTGCCTCCCGAGCTGGGTTACCGGATCGATGTGGATGCAGAGCTGTTTGGCATGCCTGCCCGGTTCAGTGACTGGCAGGGGCGTGTTTATTTGAAGGGCCAGTCGCTGTCACTGTCATCTGCTCTTACATATCCGCTGCCGGAGGAGATCGATCTGCAGGGTATCGCCGATGCCAGGCTCTGGCTCGATATCGAGGCAGCGCAAGTGCGTGAAGTTCGTACCGAGCTTGACTTGCATGATTTTCGCATGACACACCGGGCCGGGAGCGCATCCTATGAATTTAACGCAGACAAGCTGATTGGTCAGTTCGGCTGGCAGGGTGCCGGTCATGGCTGGCGCTTTGCTGCACAGCGTGTTGTCGTCGAGCAGGAAGAAAGTGTCTGGCAGACAGCAGCGTTTGCCCTGTCCGGCGCTACGCAGGAGGACACAGTTTATCTCGCCGGCACTGCGCCGGAAATCAGCCTGGATGGCCTGGGCCCGCTGCTGCTGGCCCTGCCAGTCCTGACGGCCGACCAGAAACAGCAGCTGGCAGGGGTGCACCCGCAGGGGCTGATCGAGAATCTGTATTTCTCCGTGGAAAAAACGGCTACCAGCGCCGATATAAGCGCCCTGGAGGCAACCTTTACCGATCTCAGCTTGCGGGAATCCCGGGAATATCCGTTTGTCACCGGCCTGGACGGGAGCGTCTCGGGTGCCTCGCGTGCCGGTATTATCACGCTGGATACGCATGCTGCCACCTTTCACAATGACCGCCTGTTTCGTGATGCGCTGATGATCGATACAGTGCGTGGCGAGGTGCGCTGGCGCAAGACAACTGAACAAACGGAAATCACCGCAGATGAACTCGTCGTAGTCAATCCGGATATGCAACTTACCGCTGCACTCGGTATGGATATACCGCATTCCGGCGGTTCACCGGCGGTTGATCTGCATGTCGATATCGCGCATGCGAATCTCGGGCGTGTGCATGACTATCTGCCGGCACATATCATGTCACCCAGGGCCGTAGCGTGGCTGGACCGCAGCCTGGTAAGCGGTGCCATCAATAATGCCAGTATCCTGCTGCAGGGACGCCTCGATCAAATCCCGTTCGATCACGGTGAGGGTCGACTGGAGGTGCGCTTGCCCGTTACCGATGCGGTGCTGGCATACCACCCGGGCTGGTCGCCGATAACGGGGCTGGACGCCCAGGTAAATTTCAGCGGACGCTCCATGGATATAGCCAGCCGCAAGGGCGCGATACGCACAGCAAGACTGCGTACTGTCCAGGCGCAAATAAAGGATTTGAAGCAACCGGAACTGTTGCTGCAAGGTACAGTGGAGGGTGCGATGCCGGTCATGCTGGCGGAACTTGGCAGCAGCCCGCTGGGGAGTACCTATGGCGGATTCGTCGACCGAACCTCGACTACCGGCACTGCCGGTCTTGAACTGGATCTCGTCATTCCGCTGACTGGCAATAAACCCTCGGTCGAGGTGCGTGGCAATATCACCCTGAGTGAAAATGCGCTGCAAGTGAAGGATACAGATATTGCGCTGACGAATATCCAGGGTGTGCTTGCATTCGCTCCCGATGGTGTTACCGGGGAGAACCTGACGGCCCGATTGTTTGACCGGCCGGTAACTGTGCGGGTGTGGAAAGATACTGTGGTTGATCGTACCCGGATCGGCATTGACGGGCCACTGGGTTTATTGAATAAGCTGGCGGGTGATTCGAAAGCAGTGCAGTCAGTTATCTCCGGCAGTACAGACTGGCGAGTGCTGCTCGGCATTGGCGCTGTGCAGGCCCGCCGCGAGGTGCCATCCCTCGATCTTGAAATATCGTCTTCTCTTCGAGGTGTTGCCATTGACTTGCCCGGAGCGTATGCCAAACCGGCTGACAGCGTCAGGCAATTAACAGTCCGTGTCGAGGGTGTCGAGCGACAGAACAAGCAATTGCGATTCAGCTATGGTGATCAGCTGCGGGGCCTGCTGGAAGTGACCAGTGCAGCCAGCGGCTTCACCGTGCGCAAGGGCATGGTGACGCTGGATAACACGGCACCGGCCATGCCGGATACCAACAGGCTGGCAATCAGGGGTCACCTGGACAAGTTGCAGCTGTCCGACTGGACAAACCGGTTTGCGGGCGGCGGGAAGAATGGTTTGCCGGTCGATGTCGATGTCAGTGTTGGCGAGCTGGATGTGCTGCATTATATCCTGCGCAATGTGACTGTGCGGGCGCAGGCGGCCGGACCTGTCTGGACCATCCGCTCCGGTGGTGACAGCATTGCCGGCGATATTCTGCTGACCCGCGGCAAGTCGGGCGCCGAAAAGATAGTAGTGGACCTCGAGCGGTTGATTCTGGAGTCCGCTGAGCGGCCGAAGGGGGCGCAGGCCGGGACGAAAATTTCGCCTGCGGAATTCCCCGCATTGCAGGTTACAGTCGGGCAGCTGGTCTATGATAAAACCGATTTCGGCAGTCTCGACATCGTCGCGCAGCGGTCCTCGGCCAATGTGGTTACGGTGGACAAGCTGACCCTGTCCTCGGATTTGCTGTCACTGAATATTCAGGGTGACTGGAAATCCGGTGATGGACAGCAGATATCCAGTTTTCATGCAAAGGTTGACGACGGCAATCTGGAAAAACTGCTGGAATTTTTCGACTTCGAGCCAGCCATTGAGTGTGATGAACTATCCGGCAGCATGCACGCCACCTGGCCCGGCCCGCCCTGGGCGTTTTCATTGCCATCACTGGAAGGCAATCTGAAATTGAAGATTGTTGATGGTCAGCTGCTGGATCTGGAACCCGGTGCCGCCGGCCGCATGATCGGGTTATTAAGCCTGACCAGCCTGCAACGGCGCCTGTCGCTTGATTTCAGCGATCTGTTTGGTGAGGGGTTCAGTTTTGACGATATCAGGGGAAATTTTATCTTTGAAAGCGGCAATGCCTATACGAACGACCTGACAATCACGGGCCCCGCCGCGAAGATTGACGTATCCGGTCGCACCGGCCTGACCGGCAGGGACTATGACCAGCTGGTCACGGTTACACCGCAGATGCAATCAGGCCTGGCACTGGCCGGGACGCTTGCAGGCGGACCGGCGGTCGGTGCCGCCCTGCTGATTGCCGATAAGTTACTGGAAGGAAATCTGGGTGCACTAAGCAGGCTGAACCGCCGGCAATATACGGTGACCGGACTCTGGTCGGACCCGGTGGTGACGCGTATCGATGCGCCGGAACCCGATGTGCCGGCGAATACAGACCCGGATACTGATGAGTACGAATAATAACCCCAACGGTTTCCCTGAATGCTGGTGTTTGGAACTATGATATCCTGTGGTTCTGTTGAGCGAATAATATGACGGCGTGTATGGCATGAGTGTTGTTGCATGTTTACAAATGGCATCAAGTCCGAATGTCGGTGCGAACCTGCTGGAAGCGGAACGCCTGATTGCCGAGGCAGTCAGCCAGAATGCGCGGCTTGTTGTCCTGCCGGAAAACTTTGCCCTGATGGGAACGACTGAACAGGATAAAGTCGCGATACGGGAGCACGAGGGTGCCGGACCAATCCAGGGATTTCTCGCGGAGCAATGCACCCGCCATGGTATCTGGCTGGTGGGTGGCACGGTTCCGCTGGTTGCTGAAAATGGCAACAAGGTTCGAGCCGCCTGTCTGGTTTTCAATGACCAGGGCAAGCAGGTCGCGCGCTATGACAAGATGCATCTGTTCGATGTGGATCTTGTCGATAGTGGCGAACAATATACCGAGTCCGATACCATCGAGCCAGGCAGTGAAATAGTTGTCGTCAATACCCCTTTTGGTTGCCTTGGCCTGGGTGTTTGTTATGATCTGCGCTTTCCCGAGCTGTTCCGGCAGCAACTCGATGCCGGTATGGAAATTATCGTATTGCCATCCGCCTTTACCGCCATCACCGGGCGTGCGCACTGGGAAGTGCTGGTGCGGGCCCGCGCCATCGAGAACCTGTGCTATGTCGTCGCGCCGGACCAGGGAGGTTATCATCTCAACAGTCGTGAAACCTATGGGCACAGTATGATAGTCGATCCCTGGGGTACAATATTGAACAGCCTGGCGCGCGGACCGGGTGTCGTGTGTGCTGATATAGATCTCAAGCGCCTGCAGAGTGCGCGCCGCAACTTTCCCAGTATCGAACATCGCCGCCTGAAGAGTCTGAAAAATGTCTGATGTAAACCTGGAAATAGCCCGCCAGCGCCTGCTTGCACCGGCAGGTATTGATGAGAGCGACCTGGGCAAGGTGTTCGGCCGGCTGCTCGGGCATGCGGTGGACAGTGGTGACCTGTATTTCCAGTCCACCCGCTACGAGTCCTGGGTGCTCGAAGACGGCATCGTCAAGGAAGGTTCACACAGTATCGAGCAAGGCGCCGGTGTACGCGCCATCAGCGGTGACAAGACCGGGTTTGCCTATTCAGACGAAATTGTGATGCCGGCGCTGCTGGAAGCGTCGACTGCGGCACGCGCCATTGCCAAACATGGCCATGAAGGCACGCTGCAGGCCTGGCATGCGAATGCGGGTAACGCACTGTATCCCGCCACTGATCCACTCGACTATATGACGGCGGATGACAAGGTGGGATTGCTCAAGCAGCTCGATGCCGAGGCGCGTGCGCAGGATCCACGGGTCAAGGAGGTGGTGGTGAGTCTTGCCGCTACGCACGAGGTGATTATGGTGGCTGTGAGCGACGGTACGCTGGCCGCCGATGTGCGGCCGCTGGTGCGCTGTAACGTCAATGTGATCGTCGAGCAGGACGGCCGCCGTGAACAGGGTAATCACGGGGGTGGCGGACGGACTGACTACGCCTTTTTCCAGGAAGACGGGCGTGCCCTGGGATATGCGCGTGAAGCCGTACGCCAGGCACTGGTAAACCTGGACGCGATTGACACCCCGGCCGGGAGCATGCCGGTGGTGCTGGGCCCGGGCTGGCCGGGTATCCTGCTGCACGAAGCGATCGGCCACGGCCTGGAGGGTGACTTCAACCGCAAGGGCACTTCGGCGTTCAGCGGGCTGATCGGTCAGCGGGTGGCCTCGCCGCTGTGCACCGTGGTTGATGACGGCACCCTGCCGGGGCGGCGCGGATCGCTGAATGTGGATGACGAGGGTACCCGTACACAACGTACCGTGCTGATCGAAAACGGTATCCTGAAGGGCTACATGCAGGACCGCATGAATGCCGGCCTGATGGGTGTTGCCGCGACCGGCAACGGTCGCCGGGAATCCTATGCGCACCTGCCGATGCCGCGCATGACCAATACCTGCATGCTCGGCGGCGAGCATGATCCACAGGAGATTATCGCCGCGGTTGACAAGGGCCTGTATGCCGTCAATTTCGGTGGTGGTCAGGTAGACATCACCTCCGGAAAGTTCGTATTCACCGCCAGCGAGGCGTATCTGATCGAAAACGGCAGGGTCACACGCCCGGTCAAGGGTGCCACGCTGATCGGCAACGGCCCGGATGTATTGACGCGGGTCTCCATGGTCGGCAATGACATGCAGCTAGACCCCGGTGTCGGTACCTGCGGCAAGGAAGGCCAGAGCGTTCCCGTAGGCGTGGGGCAGCCCACACTGCTGATCGACGAGCTGACGGTTGGCGGTACCAGCGCATAACTCAGGCGGGCGGAATTCTCATTACGGACAACGCTCACCCCGCGCTGCCTTTCAAGCGATGTTGATACACTATCCATTTTATTCTGCAGGTAATACAGAGTGCGTGTGACGCGTGACATAAACGGGAACGAGGTGCGGGTAGGTTCGAAAGTAAGGATCGTATCCATCGATCCGGAAATTCTTTCGTCGCTGGCTGATCCGGAGGCGGAGAATGTTGCTGCCATGCTTGGCCAGGTATTTGAGGTCTATGAAGTAGATGACTATGGCTATGCACATGTGGATAACGGATGGCAATTCGGCTCTTATATCTACGAAAGCCACAGTCTGACATTGTCTGGTTCGGAAATGGAGCTGGTAAAGAATACGGGTGACCGGCCGGGTCCGCAGACAGCAGGTCGCCTGGCGAGTCCGTCAAGCGGCTATATGTATCCCAAATACTTCGAGGAACAGGTGTGTTTCGTAACACTGAAGATCGAGGCCAGTGACCCGGTGACGGACACAGCCACTGCGGGCACCGGTTTTATGGTGCAATATCCGGTGTCGGAGGATAAGTCGGCTGTCCTGCTGGTCACCTGCAAGCATGTCCTGTTCGATGGTGCGGGTCACGTGACACTGACATTCAACAGAAGGGAAACTGCAGACTCATCATTATCGATGCTTGGTAATAATCTCATGCTGGGGCCTGCAACCTGCCACGATGTCTATACCGGGCATACAGACCCGGAGATCGATATCGCTGTTGTGGATATATCATCCATTATCGGGAACAATCCGCTGATCTATTACAAAACACTGGCTGAATCGAACTGGGCTGACTTCACGGATGAAAAACTGATACCGGTTCAGGATGCGTTCTTTGTCGGCTATCCGACCGGGTTGTATGATCAATTTAATCATCTGCCTGTTGCCAGCGCGGCGAAAACCGCCAGTCATCCCCGCGTCGATTTCAATGGCAAACCGGCATATCTGATTGGTGCGCCGGTATCCCCGGGATGCAGCGGAAGTCCGGTATTCATACGCCAGCATGACGGGTATCGCTTTAGTGGCATGATTGGCAAGCCAGTCGCCAGTGCTGTAGCGGATGAACAACAGCCGCAGGCGCTGCGGAACTTTACCGGCCCCGGATTTGTATACAAGCCGAATGTAGTGCTGGATGTGATTAAACTGGCAGCCGGCAAAATCAGTGGCAGGGCAGATTAGGAAATTCATCCCGCTTGCGGGCCGACTCCGGTTTCCCGGGAGAGCTACTGATGCCAACGACATATCAATCTGTTGTTATTGATGCCCCGATCGCTGCGGTATGGTCGAGATTGAGTAATTTCCACGATTTTTCCTGGGCCACAAACGTGATTACAGACGTTGAAAAGGTCGGCAATGCAGACGGCGGTACTGTGGGGGCGAAGCGAATACTCAACCAGGCTTTCCATGAAACCCTGGTGGCGATCGATCATGCTGCGTATACACTGAAATATTCCATCGATGACGGTCCCTCGCCAGTGTCCGCGGATGAAGTGTCGAACTACCATGGTGTCGTAAAACTGAGCCCGGCAGAAGATGGTCACGGTACGCTGGTCGAGTGGTCTTCCTCCTGGGAATCCACAGTGGAAGATGCTGTTGCATTCTGTCATGGCATTTACGTTGCGCTGCTGGGTGAACTGAAAGCATCCTTAAAATAACCGTTGGCAATCCGCATATAGACGGTGGCCGGTGCAGCATTCAGGTGAATGACGCTAACGGGAGGGCAGGGTGATATGAGTCCATCCATTGGACCCGTACTGCGCAATCAGTGGCGCCGCTTCTCGACAAAGCCGGGTGGCCGGTGGCTGTTCAGCCGCGCGCTCGGGCGTATGGTGCCCTACACGGGCAGTATTCGCGCTCAGGTACAGATACTCGAGCCGGGGCATTGTACGGTGACTTTGCGGGACCGCCGCCGGGTTCGCAATCATTTACGTTCCGTACACGCCATCGCGCTCGCCAACCTTGGCGAGATGGCCACCGGGCTTGCTTTGATGAACAGCCTGCCCGATCAGTGTCGTGGCATACTCACCGGTCTCGACATCCAGTATTTGAAAAAGGCCCGCGGCCTGCTCACCGCGGTATGCCGGTGCGATATACCCGCCAGTAATTCTGAACAGGAGTGTACGGTCATGTGCAACATACACGATACCGCTAATGAAACGGTTGCCAGCGTCCGCGCGCGCTGGTTGATCGGCCCGGACGGTACATAACAGCCATGCTGACCGATACCTCCGCAGTTCCCGCAAGCAGGCGGGACGCGCCCTGCATGCCCTGGTACCCGCGGTGAGTGTGCAAACCGTATTCAGTCGTGCCCTGGGCATCGACGTGCCGCTGATTTGCGGCGCCATGTACCCCTGTTCGAACCCGGAACTGGTTGCAGCAGTGTCCGAGGCCGGCGGCATCGGCGTGGTGCAGCCCCTGAGTCTTACCTATGTGCATGGCTTCGAATTCAGGGACGGGCTGCGCTATATCCGCAGTCTGACCTCCAGGCCTATCGGCGTTAACCTGATTATCGAACAGAGTTCGAGGAAATACCTGGAGCGTGTGCACCGGTGGATGGACATTGCGCTGCAAGAACAGGTCCCGTTTATTGTGACTGCACTGGGTAATCCGCGCTGGGTTGTCGATCAGGCGCGCCCCGCAGGGGTGCTTGTGTACCACGATGTCACCAGCCGGAAGTGGGCGGAGAAAGCCCTGGATGGCGGTGTCGACGGTTTTATCTGCGTCAATAACCGGGCCGGTGGCCATGCGGGTGACCAGTCACCGCAAGCGCTGCTGGAGGAAGTGGGCGCACTCGGTAAACCGGTTATCTGTGCCGGCGGGATCGGCAGCCCGGCCGAATTCAGCCAGGCCATCAGGATGGGATATGCCGGCGCCCAGTTGGGGACCCGGTTCATAGCGAGCACCGATTGTACGGCGCATGCAGACTACAAGCAGGCCATTCTTGACGCCGGGGAGGATGATATCGTGCTGTCTGAAAAGATATCCGGTGTGCCGGTTGCCGTCATCAGGACACCCTATATCGAACGCATCGGTACCCGGGCGGGTCCGTTTGCCAGGTGGATGCTGCGTGGCCGTAAAACCAAGCACTGGATGCGCACCCTGTATTCATTGCAATCCATCTGGAAGCTGAAACGGGCCTCGCTGCAGGGGATGAGCTATCGGGATATCTTCCAGGCGGGCAAAAGCGTGGAGGGTATACATGCCGTGCAACCCGCCGCCGAGATCGTGGCCGAGTATGCTGCGGCACTGGAGACAGAGCAGCGAACTGTGAAACCAGTGCGTCTGTAGTGAGGTATGGTTGAAACCATCGCGGCCAGGAGGCCGCTCCTACAGGCGGAAATAGGAACCACTGTAGGAGCGCCGTCCTTCGGCGCGATGGTTAGGGAAACCGATCGCGGCCAGGAGGCCGCTCCTACAGGCGGTAATAGAACCCACTGTAGGAGCGCCGTCCTTCGGCGCGATGGTTAGGGAAAACCCATCGCGGCCAGGAGGCCGCTCCTACAGGCGGTAATAGGAACCACTGTAGGAGCGCCGTCCTTCGGCGCGATGGTTACGGAAAACCCATCGCGGCCAGGAGGCCGCTCCTACAGGCGGTAATAGGAACCACTGTAGGAGCGCCGTCCTTCGGCGCGATGGTTAGGGAAACCCTATCGCGGCCAGGAGGCCGCTCCTACAGGCGGTAATAGGAACCACTGTAGGAGCGCCGTCCTTCGGCGCGATGGTTAGGGAAACCCTATCGCGGCCAGGAGGCCGCTCCTACAGGCGGTAATAGGAACCACTGTGGGAGCGCCGTCCTTCGGCGCGATGGTTAGGGAAAACCCATCGCGGCCAGGAGGCCGCTCCTACAGGCGGTAATAGGAACCACTGTGGGAGCGCCGTCCTTCGGCGCGATGGTTAGGGAAAACCCATCGCGGCCAGGAGGCCGCTCCTACAGGCGGTAATAGGAACCACTGTAGGAGCGCCGTCCTTCGGCGCGATGGTTACGGAAAACCCTCGCGGCCAGAAGGCCGCTCCAGCAGGTGTATCGAATTCTGTGCAGTGGCAGGTTGGGCACGCTACGTATTACCCAGCCTGCATATGACCAGCAAGTGGTCCGTACCGTCAGTAGGGTTGCTCGGATTCTTCCTGCAGCTCGCGCAGGTAACGGAATATCAGCCGTGCTGCGCGCGGGGGCTGACCGGCCTCCTGCTCCTTGCGCGCCTGCCGTACCAGCTTGCGCAGGTGTTGCCGGTCTGTGCGCGGGAATTGCGCGAGGACATCGGGCAGGGCGCTGTCCCCGCGGGCCAGCAGTTTTTCGCGCAGATCCTCAAGCAGGTGAAATTCGCGTGTGTGGGTCGATTGCTGGTGGTCGCGTGCTTCAATCGCCTGCCGGATCGGTGTCTCGTCGATCCCGCGCATAAGTTTTCCGATATACTGCAACTGGCGTTTGCGCGCCCCGTGGGAGTTGATGCGCTGGGCCGTGCGTATTGCATCCAGCAATTCATCCGGCAGACACAGCTGCCGGAGCGCGTCGTCAGTGAACTCGAGCAATACCGATCCGAGCTGTTTCAGTTCGTCCATCTCGCGTTTGCGCTGTGACTTGCTGATGTCGGTGTACACGTCGTGATCCATGTCTTCTCCAGGCTGTCTGCCGGTATTTTTCTGAATGAAAGGATAACCGTTTCAGTAGCATTTGTCCGGCACGGTGGCTGCCGGTAGAATCGCTCCGATTACCGACAAGGATCAACCATGCCAGATATGCAGACAACAACACAGGAATTGCCGTTTCCGGCGCAGTCCCGGCTTGAGGAGATGGTGCAGGATATTATCGGCCGGGCACATCAGCTGGGGGCCGACAGCGTTGAGGCGGGTGTCAGTATCGACGCAGGCCTGTCCGTAACCGTGCGTCTCGGCGAGGTCGAGACCCTGGAACACAATCGTGACCGGGGGATAGGCCTGACGGTCTATTTCGATCATCGCAAGGGCACGGCGAGTACCGCGGATTTTGCACCTGAAAGTCTGCAGGCGACGGTGCAGGCGGCCTGCGATATTGCCCGCTATACCGGTGCGGATGAGTGCGCCGGACTGGCGGACGCAGACCGGATGGCGACCGTAATACCGGATCTGGACCTGTACCATCCCTGGGCGCTCGGTGCGGAGGAGGCGATTGATCTGGCCAGGGAATGCGAGGCCGAAGCCCGCGCCGTTGACGCGCGCATCGTGAATTCCGAAGGAGGCACGGTTTCCAGCTATGTCGGTATGCGCGTCTCGGCCAACAGTCACGGATTCCTGGGTGGCTACCGGACCAGCCGTCACAGCCTGAGCTGTTCAGTCATCGGCAAACAAACCGACGAGATGCAGCGCGATCACTGGTACGAATCTGCCCGCGACCCGGCTGATCTGGCGACCCCTGCTGATGTCGGGCGCATGGCCGGTGAACGCACGGTGCGGCGCCTCGGGGCCCGGAAGCTGGCTACCTGCCAGGCGCCGGTGATCTTTGCCGCGGATGTTGCACGCGGCCTGTTCGGTAATTTTATCAGCGCCATCAATGGCAGTAATCTGTATCGCAAATCATCTTTTCTGGTCGATTGCCTGGAAACACAGGTATTTCCCGGGTTCATGCATATCCACGAGCAACCCTTGCTGAAGAAGGCGCTGGGCAGCGCCCCCTATGACGGCGAAGGGGTGGCGACATACGCACGGGACATCGTTACAGACGGCATCCTGAAGGGTTATGTTTTGAACAGTTATGCAGCACGCAAGCTGGGCATGCAGACGACCGCGAATAGCGGCGGGGTGCACAACCTGATCATCGACCCGGGTGACAAGGACCTGCCAGCGCTGTTGCGCGCCATGGATACCGGCCTCCTGGTCACGGAGGTAATCGGCTTTGGCGTCAATATCCTCACCGGTGATTATTCCCGTGGTATCGCTGGCTACTGGGTCGAGGGCGGCGAAATCCAGTACCCGGTCGACGAGGTGACTGTCGCCGGCAATATGAAAGACATGTTCCTCGGTATTGCGGAAGTCGGCAATGATGTGGATATGCGCGGCAATATCCGCGCCGGCTCGGTACTGATTGAGCAGATGACGATTGGCGGCACCTGAGCCCATTACATAACAACAAGCCCCTCTTCCCGGGGAGAGGGGCTGAAATCAGTTGTACATCAGGTGTCTGATCACCGCAGCGCAGCGGGTTTATTTCATCTGTTTCTTCAGGGCGGCAACGATATTGCGTTCCTTCGCAGCACGCCCATCGAAACTCTGCAAGGGTGTAATCTGCCAGGTGAATACCCCCCATCCCGGAATGTCACGCACCATGCGGTCCGCCGGCGAGTATTTTCCTCTCTTTCTCCAGGCGCTTGAGTGCATCAAAGGCCGGAAGAACCCCATTTTCCAGTATCTCCAGCGCCTCCCGGGAAGATGCAAATCCAGGTCCATCTGATCCAACGACCAGATACTGATCGGCCAATGCGGTTGTAGTGATAGCGATCAGTATGGTTGCAAGCGAAATATTGCGAATCAGCCCGGTTAGCATGGTTATCTCCTCGAGCCTGGTTTATTCAGGGACCGGATCGTGCGGCCAGGCATATCAGCGCAACCCGGTTATCCGCTTACCTCCCTGATTGTCTTTCCTTCAGGTGCTCGACATGTGCAATCAATGTATCAACTGTCTCTTTCAGTAAATCGAGCTCATCGATTGTCAGATCATTCAACTGTTCGAGGTTATACTCTATTGTGTCGATTATTTTTTTATGAGGGCGCTGCATGGGCCGCATAAAATAGGTTGTAATGGTTGCTACAATGGCACCAAAAAACAACGCTGAGCCAATAACTATCCACAGGCCGCCAATTAACCGGGCGCTACCGGATGCGGGCTTGTCAGCGATCCCTGCCGTGGAAAATGCCGCCACTCCCCAATACAACGCCTCTCCATATGAATTGATTGACGTCCCTTCAACACCGCGCTCCGCGAGATACATGCCAGCGGAAAATACCAGCCACAGCATGATCAACAAAAGCACCATTTTTGTAAATGGCGTGTGAATGGAGATATCTTTTATAAATCGTCTGAAGCGTGTATGTGGCGCCGTGCTTGTCATCGTTCGCAATAACCTGTCCAGGTAGCTGAAATAAGATATAAGAAATACTCGCAGACCGGAGTGATTCCGGGGCCTGTATGTGGCATAACAATGCACATATTGCCGCCTTGCTAAAGCAGAAAGATCGTCCCCAAGCCCAGGAATACGACAAAGCCCACGACATCGGTGATCGTGGTCAGCAGTACGGACCCGGCATGTGCCGGGTCGATCCGCATATGTTCCAGGATAAACGGGATACTGATGCCGGCCAGTGCGGCGCAGACCAGGTTGATTATCAATGCCGCGGCGATGATCATCCCGATGTCCGGATCACCGAACCACAGCGTGGTGATGACCGCGACCACCAGCGCCCAGCCGATGCCGTTGAGGGCGGTCACGGCCAGCTCCTTGTACATCAGCCAGCGTGCATTGGAGCTGCCGACCTGACCCAGTGCGAGGCCGCGAATCACGATTATCAGCGTCTGGCTGCCGGCTATTCCACCCATACTGGCAACAATCGGCATCAGGACGGCGAGTGCAACCACTTCCTCCAGGGTGCCCTTGAACAGCCCGATGACCCAGGAGGCGAGAAAGGCGGTAAACAGGTTGATGCCGAGCCATATGGCACGCCGCCGTGCGCTTTTCAGGACCGGCGCGAAGGTGTCATCTTCTTCATCCAGACCGGCCATGCTGAGCAGGGAGTGTTCAGCGTCTTCCCGGATCACGTCGACGACATCATCGATGGTGATGCGTCCGAGCAGCTTGCCGTCATCATCTATGACCGGGGCGGAGATCAGGTCGCGATCCTCGAAAAGTTTCGCGACTTCGACATCCGTCATTTTCGCCGGGATGCCCTGTACATCGCGCTGCATTACGGCTGCAACCAGCTGATCGGGATCATTGGTTAGCAAAACAGTCAGCGGCAATACCCCCTTGTAGTGGTCATTTCGGTCCACAATGATCAGGCTGTCGGTGGTGGAGGGAATATCCTCGTGCAGCCGCAGGTAGCGCAGGACAACGTCGAGTGTGACATCGGACCTGACTGTCACGGTATCGAGATTCATGAGGCCGCCGGCCGTGTCCTCGGGATAGTGCAGAACTGCTTCCAGCCGGTCCCGGTTCTGCTTGTCCATGGACACCAGGACTTCCTTGATCGCGGCGCCCGGCAGGTCCATCAGCAGGTCGGCCATGTCGTCGGCATCCAGACCTTCGGTGGCCGCGACCAGGGCGTCGGTATCCAGCTCTTCGATCAGCCCGGCGCGGACCTCGTCGCCAACGTGTACGAGGACCTCGCCATGGTCATCCGGGTCAACCAGTTCCCAGAGGATCTCGCGGGGTCCGTGCGGGAAGGATTCCAGCAGATCGGCGATTTCAGCAGGATGCAGACTGATGAGCAAATGCCTGATCTGGTCGGCAGCCCCGGAATCCAGTGCCCGGGTCAGCAGCTCCAGCCTGCCTGCAGTCGAGTCGGTTTCTACGGTGTTTGTCATGTGCGTGCTTGTTTCAAGGACGGGATTTCATTGTGCCGATTACAGTCAACACCGAGTGTAACAGTCCAAAACGAATTGGGTAAGAGAGAATGCTGCGGCTGCAGCAGGGCACCTGTATCAGGCGATATCGCTGTTGATTGCTTCGACCTGTCCGGGTATGCACTCGGGCACAACGGTCGTGAGCAGTTCCTGTACATGCGGAGTCAGCGCGCCAATACTGCTTCTGTTGATCACACTTTTGACTTCCTGTAATGACGTGTGATGCATGCTGAATTCGCACAAACCCATGCCCAGCAGCAAGCGTGTATAGCGTGGATCACCTGCCATTTCCCCGCACATGGCGACCGGTATACCTGCCGCATGTCCGGCATCAATGACCATCTTGATCAGCCGCAGCACGGCGGGATGCAGGGGGTCATAGAGGTAATTAACTTCATCATCAACACGGTCGATGGCCAGCGTATACTGGATCAGGTCGTTGGTGCCGATGGACATAAAATCCAGCAGTCGGGCAAAACTCGGAGCGACCAGTGCGGCTGCCGGCACCTCGATCATGCCTCCGATCTGCATATCCGGTGCATAGGCCAGCTGTTCGTCCTGCAGTTGAATCCTGGTTTCGTTGATGACGCCAAGAACCTGATGCAGCTCCTGGATGTTTGACAGCATCGGAATCATCATGCGCACCGGACCATGTGCGGATGCCCGCAGTATGGCCCGTAACTGGGGGCGGAACAGTGACAGGTCCCTGAGGCAAAGGCGAATGGCGCGCAGCCCGAGGGCCGGATTCCTGCAGTGTACACCACCGCCGATTGCCTGCTTGTCGGCGCCGATATCCAGCGTACGGATGGTCAATGGTCTGCCTCCGAGCGCATCAATAACGCTGATGTAGCGGTCAAACTGCTCCTCTTCATCCGGTGGCTCGGTACGGTTCATGTAGAGAAATTCGGTCCGGTAGAGACCGACGCCGCTGGCGTTTTCCCGGCGCACGGCATCGATGTCCTCCGGGAGTTCTATATTTGCCATCAGCGTGATGGGCGTATTATCCAGAGTGACTGCCGGTGTGTCTGTGAGCCGCGCAAGTTCCAGGCGCCGCTGTTGCTCCTGCTTCTGCCGCTTGCGATAAAACGCCAGGGTATTTTTATCCGGCGAGGCGATCAGCACCCCCAGCTGCCCGTCAAGCACAATGGTCTCGCCGTCTTTTATATAGCGCAGCAGACTGTGGGCGCCAACAACCGCGGGTAACTCCACGCTGCGTGCCAGGATCGCCGTATGTGACAGGGGTCCGCCATACTCGGTTGCGAATGCGCTGATACCGAGGTGTTCCAGCAACACGGTTTCGGCGGGCGTCAGATCATCGGTCAGTGCAATTGAATTCTGCAGTTTCTCTCTATCGGCATGCGCATCGCCCTGGGCACTATCGAGCAGGATGCGCTGGATGCGGTTAATTACGTGATCGATGTCATCCTGCCGGGAGCGCAAATAGGCATCGTCCATCTGCTCGAACACGTCCATGAATGCATCGCGCTGCAGCTTGAGTGCCCACTCGGCGTTACAGCCAAGCTCGCGCATCATTTCTACCGGTGTATTGACGAGCAAATCGTCATCAAGCATCAGTATGTGGGTATCGATGAAGGCACCGATATCTGCACGGGTATTTTCCGGTACGCGTTGCCGTATCGCCTCGAGTTGTTCCCGCGCCATCCTTATTGCATTCAGGAAACGTCCGATTTCATCCTCGATAAGCCTGGGAGGTATAGCGCTTTCGAGCACTTCGATGGCGCCACGATGGATAATATGCGCCTTGCCGATGGCAATGCCGCGCGATATCCCGATGCCTGCAAGTGCCAGACTCATATGCCGGGTCGTCCTCCGTTATTATGCCTGTTGTCTCTGGTGTCCGGTTACAATGTGCTATTCGTCTTCCCCGAATTTCTGTGAAATCAGGGTTACCAGGCTGTCTGCAGCCTCCTGTTCATCCTCTCCCGAAGTAATGATGATCAGGTTCGTGCCGCGTGCCGCCGCGAGCATCATCACGCCCATGATGCTTTTTCCGTTGACCTTTTGCCCATCCTTTGCCAAATCGACGGAACTCGAGAATCCGGCTGCTGTGGTCACGAACTTCGCCGCCGCGCGCGCATGCAGACCGAGTTTGTTGATTATAGTGACTTCGCGTTCCTGCATATTATCCGGCCTTTTTACCCGGAGTAATGATAACCCCGTCACGCGCGCCACTGGCCGCCTTTTCGGCGAGCTCGGCGAGGCACAGGGATGAATAGTTCAGTACGCGCAGGAGCATTGGAATGTTCGCGCCGGAAATCACATAGACATTGTGTGCTTCTGCGAGACGGACCGCGATATTACTGGGTGTGCTGCCGAACAGATCGGTGAGTACCAGGACGCCATAGCCCTCATCGAGGTCCCTGCAGAGCCTGTTGGCGGATGCGAATATCTCGTCCGGGTCGCAGTCGGGCGCTACCGCGATGGTTTCCGTCCTGATAGGGCAGGCGTTGAGGATCGCTATTGCAGTCTCCAGCAGATCGCTTCCCAGACTCCCGTGTGTGATAAGTAACAAACCCGTTTTCATTGTAGTTCCCTGTGCCGGATTACGATGTCGCCTGTCAAGTCGCCAAGGCTGCCGGCAAGGCGGTTGACCAGATACACTGACCGGTGTTGCCCGCCGGTGCAGCCGATGGCGATACTCAGATAACTGCGATTGTCCGTCCTGAACCGCGGAATCCAGGTGCGGAGAAACCGCTCCAGATCGGTGTACAGTTCGCGTACATCTGCCTGCGATTCCAGGTATTCCACAACAGGTTTATCAAGTCCGGTAAGATGACGCAAGTTCGACTGCCAGTGAGGATTGGGCAGGCAACGTACGTCAAACACGAAATCTGCATCTGCAGGGATACCGTGCTTGTAGCCAAAGGAGCGCAACAGCAGGGAGAACCCGGGTGCATCGGTTTTTCCCAGGCACTCACCTATGAGATCGCGCAGCTGGTGGACATTGGTGCGGCTGGTGTCTATGACCAGATCAGCAGTCGCCGCGATGGGCGCAAGCAGGGTGCGTTCCTTCTGGATTGCATCGGCGAGTGGCGTATCTGCATTCGATAATGGATGCTTGCGCCGGGTTTCGCTAAAGCGTTTCAGCAGTGTTGCATCATCAGCCTGCAGGAACAGAATCTTGCAGTTTATATGCTTTTCCTTCAGGCTCGCTATGATATCCGCGAAGCGGTTCAGCTGATCCGGATGATTGCGCGCATCGATCCCGGCTGCCGCGTCACTGCCCGTAGCCGCGCGCTGTTTGCCAAGCTCGTCAGCAAAGGCATCCAGCAATCCAACAGGCAGGTTGTCTATGCAATAGAAGCCTTTATCTTCCAGGGTATGCAGGGCGACAGTTTTGCCGGAACCGGACAGACCACTGATGATGACCAGGTTCATTTGAGAGCGCTTTCGAGGCGGCGTTTCTGGCGCTCGATAAAGGCCTGGCTTGCGTCGTATCCCTTGGTGTTGAGAATGTGGTTGCGTACCGCTGCCTCCAGCAATACCGCCAGATTTCTCCCTGGCCCGACAGGCAGCGTGATCTCGGGGATCGCAACTTCCTGGATGGTATGCATTCGCCTGCTGCCATGCAAACGGTCCATTTCCTCGGCTTCCTCCATTTCCTGCAAATTGATGATCAGCCGCAGATTGCGATTGCGCTTGATAGCGCTGTCTCCGAACATGGCGCGTACGTTGAGTATCCCCAGGCCGCGAACTTCCAGAAAGTCACGCAGCATCTCCGGACAGGTGCCGTTGAGTATATCCGGCGCCATGCGGGCAAACTCGGTTGCGTCATCGGCGATGAGGCGATGTCCGCGGCTGAGCAGTTCCAGCGCCAGCTCGCTCTTGCCGATGCTGGAGGAGCCGGTGATCAGGACACCGGTTCCCATGACTTCCATGAAGACCCCGTGCAGGGTAATTTTTTCGGAGAAATAATTACCCAGGTAATACTGTAATGTATGGATAGTCTCCTGGCTGGGCAGGATCGAGGAGAGTATCGGGATACCGCTATTTTCCGCTGCTGCAAGCAGATCCGGCGGGGCAGGGAGCCGCTTGGCCAGTATGATCAGGGGTGACTGACCGCCGCACAGCTGGGATATGGCGTCCTTGCGTGAATTCCGCTTCAGGTTATCCAGGTATTCCAGCTCCTTGCTGCCGAGTATTTGAATGCGATGCTGGGTGATCAGATTGAGGTGACCGACCAGTGACAGTTCCGGTGACCAGTCACTGGTGTTATGAACCACTTTATCGAGATGCTGCGCGCCGCAAATCCACTCCAATCCTAGTTTTTCCTGAAGGGCCGCGTAGAGCGTCTTGATTGCAAGCGTGGTGCTCATGCAGAAATTCGCTGTCTCTCCCACTGTGATAGCAACTGGAGTATGCAATCCTCGGATTCGCACTGTCGTAATGCGGCACAGACCCCTGCATCACTGAAAATCTCGGCAATTATAGACAGAACCTGCAGGTGTTCCTCGGTAGATTCTTCCGGCACCAGCAGGGTGAAGACCAGGTCAACCGGCTCACCGTCAGCCGCATCGAAATCAACCGGTATATTGAGCCTTGTAAACGCGCACACCGGTTGTTCAATGGCGCCCATTCTGCCATGCGGGATTGCAACACCCCTGCCAAGGCCGGTACTGCCGAGTTTTTCACGATTTACAAGGGTTTCAAAGATCTCGTTCTGGGATATCTTCGGCGATGAGGTTGCCAGCAGTTCGCTGAGATGTTCGAGCAGGCGTTTCTTGCTGCCTGCATCGTCATAGCATGCAACACGTTCGGGGCTTAAGAGTCGGGTTATATCCATTATAATGTCAACAGTCTTGCACCATCCCGGGAGACAGCCGTGTCAGGCCGGATTGATGAATTGTTCCTTAAAGGTCTCTCGCGATGGATCCTTCGCTGCGATGATGGTCGGTAAGCTTTTCCTTGTGTTTCTTGACCTGGCGGTCGAGTTTGTCAGTTAGCGAATCGATTGCGGCATACATATCATCCTGTACCGCGTCAGCGAAAAGATTGCCGCCGCTGACATGTAAAGTAGCCTCAGCCTTGTGACGCAGTTTCTCAACACTCAGAATTACGTGAATGTTCGTTACATGATCGAAATGCCGCTCCAGGCGGGCAATCTTGCTGTTGACATAGTCGCGCAACGGGGTTGTGATATCCACGTGATGTCCGGTCAGATTTATTTGCATGTCTTGACTCCTTTTTTTGAGTATAGGCCTAAGCCAGGCGTTTGCGCTCGTTGGACGGGGATATCGACAACGATTCGCGATACTTGGCAATGGTTCTTCTCGCGATCTTGATCCCCTGGTCAGCGAGTACATCAGCCATTTTGCTGTCGCTCAGTGGTTTTGTCGGATTTTCGGCGGCGACCAGCTTTTTGATGATCGCCCTGATTGCGGTCGCCGAACATTCCCCTCCGCTATCGGTGCTGACGTGACTCGAGAAAAAATATTTAAATTCATAGATGCCCCGCGGGGTATGCATGTATTTCCGGGTGGTGACGCGTGAGACCGTAGATTCGTGCATCTCGATAGTATCGGCAATACTGCGCAGTACCATGGGCTTCATGGCCTCTTCGCCATGATCGAAAAAAGACTGCTGGCGTTCACAGATACAGTTGGCGACCTTGAGCAGGGTTTCGTGCCGGCTTTGCATGCTTTTCAGGAACCACCGCGCTTCCTGAAGATTATTACGCAGGAACTCGTTGTCCTTGCTGTTGCTGCCGCGCTTGACAAGATTTGCATACATTGAGTTGATGCGCAGTTTCGGGATTGATTCCATGTTCAGTTCGGCTTGCCAGCGACCTTTCTTTTTGGATACATATACATCCGGGACGATATATTCAGGTGCAACATTGTTGAACTGGGAGCCGGGGCGCGGATTCAGTGACTGAATCAGGTTGATGACCTGTTGCAGGTCATCGGTGGCAAGCTTCAATTTACGGCTGAGCTGGGTGTAGTCCCGGCTGCCGAGCAGGTTGATGTAATTGCTCACCAGTTGCGATGCTTCTTTCAGCCAGGGTGTTTCCGGGGCAAATTGTGCAAGTTGCAGGAGCAGGTTTTCACGCAGGTCGCGTGCGCCGACGCCGATAGGATCAAATTGCTGAATGCAGTGCAGCACCGCCTCGATTTCATCGAGCTCGATATCAAGCGCAGGGTCAAGGTTACTTAGAATGCTTTCCGTGTCAGTAGCCAGATAGCCGTCATCGTCAATGGAGTCAATGAGTGCGCGTGCGATGTGCCGGTCGGTATCTGACAAATTCGATAACTCGAGCTGCCAGGTAATATGATCATGCAGTCCCTCACCGGTCACGGTGATGGTTTCGAAGATATCCCGGTTGGGTCCGGCTTCCGGTGCGCTGTAGCTGGTGGCCCCCATATCAAAAACATCTTCCCAGTTGCTGTCGGTGGGCAGCTCGTCCGGCATGACATCAGCGCTGCCCTCGGTGCCGACCTGGGTGTCTTTTTCTGCGCCATTCAACTTATCTTCGTGCTTTTCGCCTGGTTCGGCGCTGCCAGCTTCCTCCTGTTCCAGCATCGGGTTGGATTCAAGCGCATCCTGGACTTCGGCCTGCAGTTCGAGCGTGGACAGCTGTAACAGGCGGATCGCCTGCTGCAGCTGCGGCGTCATGGTCAGATTCTGACCGAGGCGTAGTTGAAGTGATTGCTTCATAAGGAGTAATTTGAGGACAGGTGCATTACGCCCCATCCCTCTATTGAACAGTATACTGCACTACTCGTGCCAAAGAAAAAATATCTTTGTACCATTTTGATTATAAACGGAATTCGGTGCCGAGATAGACGTTCCTGACCTGCTCGTTATTGAGCACACTTTGAGGTGTTCCATCGGCGATTACCTGACCCTTGTCCAGTATATAGGCGTAGGAGCAGATCCCCAGTGTCTCACGCACATTGTGGTCGGTAATCAGGACGCCGATGTCCCGTGCGCACAGCTGTTTGATGATTTGCTGAATATCAAGCACGGACAGCGGATCAACACCGGCAAATGGTTCGTCCAGAAGGATGAAACTTGGATTGGCGGCCAGGGCACGTGCAATTTCAACGCGCCGGCGCTCACCGCCCGAGAGACTGGCGCCCGGCTGGTCGGTCAGGTGGCTGATATGAAATTCGTGCAGCAGTGAGTCAAGTGCGTCAGTGCGTGCGCCGCTGTCGAGATCCTTGCGCAATTCAAGTACCGCCAGGATGTTTTCCGCGACAGACAGTTTCCTGAAGACCGAGGACTCCTGTGGCAGGTAGCCAAGGCCGTGTTTTGCACGCAGGTGCATGGGGTGCCGGGTCAGGTCCACCTCATCGAGTACGATCCGGCCCTCGCCACACGGGACCAGGCCGACAATCATGTAGAAACAGGTCGTCTTGCCGGCGCCATTCGGTCCCAGCAATCCGGCAACCTCGCCGCTGTTGATGGTCAGCGAGACATCATCAACCACCCGCCGTGTACGGTAACTCTTGCCCAGATTGCTGGCTTGCAGAAGACTCACTGGCCGATTGCCGGCTGAATGCCTTCCTGTGAATCTTTAGCCGGCTGAAGAATGATGCGGACGCGGTTTTCCGGGCCGCTGCCACCGGCGCTCACGGAGTTATTTTTCAGGTCGATCACGATCCGTTCACTGTGGAATTCCTCGGCGCCAGGCTGCCAGATGTGTGCAGCACCCTGAAGGATCAGGCGTTCATTAGTGAAGTTGTACCTGATTTCACCGGCCTCCGCCTGCACGTCAACCTCCTTGTTATCAGGTCGTTGCCGATAGCTTGCCGGACTCCCGGTCAGGATGATTTCCACAATCCGGTCATCAGCGAGGAGTACTGTCATGCGTTCGCTCTGCAGTTTGAGTGTGCCCTGTTGTAACTTCACGTTTCCCTCGTAAGAACTGATGCCTTCCGTCTCATCGAAAGCGGCACTGTCAGCTTCGATCATTATTTGCTGTTCCCTGTCAGTCGATAAAGCCTGCGCCGTAGCGGGCAGCAGCAGCAGTATGAGCGCTGCTGGCCGGAGACCGCCCCGGCAGCGAGATTTAGCCTGTGACATCGATGATCCCCTGGACGCGGGAGTGCAGCTTCAGCCGGCTATGCCCGAAATCCGCTGTCAGTCCCACCGCTTCAATACTGATGTGTGTTGAAGTTATCGTTGCTGCATCCGCTGTTTCGGCCAGTTGCTCATCAGGTTTAATGAGCAGTGTGCTCGTCCGGATATGCAGCGGGCGAGTTTCGTGGGGGCGGCGGATATCAACCTGGCCGAGCAGCCACAAGCGGTCGTTTTTGGCAATGATCTGGCCCTTTTCAGCCGCGATATTCCAGACATCGCCGTCAGCACGCACTATGTTCATGGTTGGATTGCCCAGCTCGAGATTGTCTGTATCAGGGTCGTGCAGCATGTGCCGTGCCTGTATGCGGTAGTTCAGCCGGCCGGTTGTGTCCATGATGGCAAGATTCATGTTCCTGACGAAATTGTCCGGGCGAGTGCTGCTGACTGTTGTGGCTTGTTGCCTGGTTGATTGCGGCTGAAGAAGCCAGCCGGTCATGACCAGTAGCAGGATAACAAGCAGGGTTGTCTTGCGCTGATTCATAAATAACGGTTCATTTCGCTTTCCAGTACACCCATGGCCTCCATCAGCATTTCGCATACATCACGTGCGGCACCACGGCCGCCTGCATGGGGAGTTTGCCAGTGGCTGTGCTTGCGTACCAGCGGGTGGGCATCCTGCACGGCAATGGCGAGTCCGACGCGCCGCATGACCGGCAGGTCGACCACGTCATCACCCACGTAGGCGGTCGCTTCCGCCGGCACGCCAAGTTTGCTGATGAGTTGCTCGAACACGGGGAGTTTCTCGAGCTTGCCCTGGTAGACATGCCTGATGCCGAGGTTCTCCATGCGATGTTCGACGACCCGGGAGGTGCGGCCGGTAATAATCGCCACCTCCACGCCGTGTTTCATCAGCATCTTGATGCCGTGACCGTCACGCGAATTGAATGCCTTGTATTCCTGGCCATCATCGCTGAGGAACAGGCTGCCGTCTGTGAGGACGCCGTCTACATCGAAGATCACCAGGCGTATCTGCGCGGCCTTTTCTAGTATGTCTTTCATAGTTATCCGTGTCAGGTCAGACCACGCCGGCGCGCAGCAGGTCGTGCATGTTCAGGGCGCCGATCAGTTCATTATCCACGTTGACAACCGGCAGTGCATTGATACTGGCGCTTTGCATGATCAGCAGTGCCTCGGCTGCCAGTTTGCCAGGGGTAACAGATTTTGGATTCACTGTCATGACGTCCCTGATCGGGGCATTGTGGATATCTATTTTATGATCGATTGCGCGGCGCAGGTCACCATCGGTGAAAACACCGGCAAGCTTTCCATGTCCATCGACAACGGCGGTCATGCCCAGCCCCTTGCGGGTCATTTCCATGAGCGCATCGCTGAGGCGGGTATCGATGCCGACTTGCGGTACGGTGTCACCGGTATGCATCAGGTCGTCGATCATCAGCAGCAAGCGGCGACCCAGCGCACCGCCCGGGTGGGAACGCGCAAAATCCGCTTCGGTAAAGCCGCGCGACTCGAGCAATGCCACGGCCAGCGCATCACCCATGGCCAGTGCTGCCGTGGTACTTGCCGTCGGTGCCAGCCCCAGAGGGCAGGCCTCCTTTTCGACGCCCACATCGAGCGCAGCGGTAGCGGCGCTGGCCAGTGTTGACCCCGGATTCCCGGTCATGGCGATGAGTGGCACGTCCAGGCGCTTGATAATCGGCAGGATGGTGATGATTTCGGCGGTCTCGCCGGAATTGGACAGGGCCAGCACCACGTCCGCTGCGGTAATCATGCCAAGATCGCCGTGGCTGGCTTCACCCGGGTGCACGAAGAAGGCCGGTGTCCCGGTGCTCGCGAGCGTGGCTGCAATCTTTCCCGCAATATGTCCGGATTTGCCCATGCCGATGACAATCACCCGGCCACGGCAGTCGAGCATCAGCTTGCAAGCATCGATAAACGCGGGAGTCCTGACCTGGCTTGCCAGGTTTGTGATTGCGCGTGCCTCGGTGTCCAGGACAGCAAGCGCCAGTTCCTGCAGGTTTTTGTCATTCATCTGGGTATCAGTCCCGTCTTTTCACCACGATTCCGGTCAGGTGCCGAGTGACTCCTGGAAGCCTCATTCAAGCATGGCGTTGAGGAAGTATAACAGGGTCTGGCAGAGGTCAGATGGCAGACATCAGACATCGAGACATCAGACATCAGATATCAGACATCAGATATCAGACATCAGATATCAGACAGCAGGCAGTAGATGCCTGCTGCCTGCAGGCTGTGGCGCGTGGTTCCGGCGGGTCATGCTATCCATGCGGGTGTCAGACTGAAATTTGTGGGTTGGGTATGGCAGATACGCACCCTGGCGGGGATCAGACCGGGCCCGGTACTGCCTGTGGGGAATGGCAAGGGGCCTGAACGGTATTATTTTTTTACATCGGGGCAACGTTTGCCTGCGAACTGTTTTATCATACCCGCCGGTGGACCCGGGCCTTGCAGCCTGCGGCCCGCATTCTGATACTGGAAAATGAACACCAGGGATGCAAGCATCGACCATGCAGGAGCCTGTAGTAAAAATTCGTGCATTACGCTTTGCCCGCGGCAATCGCTTGATTTTTGACGGGGTGGATCTGGATATTGCCCGTGGCAAGGTGACCGCGATTATGGGTCCGAGCGGGACCGGCAAGACCACCTTGTTGAAACTGATTGGCGGACAGTTGCAGCCGCAATCAGGCTCGGTCCATGTCGATGGCGAAGAAGTGCATGCGCTCGGGCGGCAGTCACTTTATCAGCTACGCCAGCGTATGGGCATGTTGTTCCAGAGTGGCGCCTTGCTGACTGACCTGAGCGTGTTCGAAAATGTGGCCTTCCCGATTCGTGAGCATACCGATTTGCCGGAGGCACTCGTGCGTGACCTGGTGCTGATGAAACTCCAGGCGGTCGGTCTGCGCGGGGCCGCTGGTATGATGCCCAGTGAGTTGTCCGGCGGTATGGCGCGGCGTGTTGCTCTGGCGCGGGCCATTGCGCTGGACCCGATGATGGTGCTTTATGACGAGCCGTTTACCGGACAGGACCCGATCTCCATGGGCGTGCTGGTGAAGCTGATCCGCGAATTGAATGATGCCCTTGGCATGACCAGCGTCGTGGTTTCGCATGACGTAAAGGAGGCGACAACAATTGCCGATTACGCTTATCTGCTGTCCGATGGCAAGGTGGTCGACCAGGGCCGGCCGGATGAGTTGTGGGGTTCCGCATCCGAGTGGTCGCAGCAGTTTCTCAAGGGTATGCCGGACGGTCCCGTGGCCTTTCATTACCCGGCGTCCGATTTCCGGGAAGATCTCTTGAACAAAGGGTCTCGACAATGATACTGGATCCATTGCAGCAGCTGGGCCGGGCGACACTGGGTGTCTTCGAGCGCGTTGGCCGGGGTTGTCTGCTGCTGCTCGATATCCTGATGAGCACACCGGGGCTGCTGCTGCGGCCGCGGCTCGTGATTGCCCAGGTCTATTCCGTGGGTGTGCTGACACTGATGATTATCGTGGTGTCGGGCTTGTTTGTCGGTATGGTGCTGGGTCTGCAGGGTTATAATACGCTGGTCGATTTCGGCGCGGAGGAATCACTGGGCGTAGTGGTGGCCCTGTCTCTGGTGCGTGAGCTGGGTCCTGTGGTCGCGGCGTTGCTGTTTGCCGGGCGTGCAGGGTCTGCCCTGACGGCGGAGATCGGTCTGATGAAGGCCACCGAGCAGCTGTCCGGAATGGAAATGATGGCGGTCGATCCGGTCAAGCGGGTGATTGTGCCGCGCTTTATTGCCGGCTTTTTATCCATGCCGCTGCTGGCTGCCATCTTCAGTGCAGTAGGCATATATGGCGGCCATTTTGTCGGTGTCGGGCTGCTGGGTGTGGATGATGGCGCCTACTGGGCGCAGATGCAGGCCAAGGTGGATTTGCATGATGATATCTACAACGGTGTCATCAAGAGTGTTGTATTCGGTTTTGTCGCGGTATGGATCGCCCTGTTTGAAGGGTATGATGCGATACCCACGTCGGAGGGTGTCAGCCGTGCGACCACGCGTACCGTGGTGCATACCGCGTTCGCGGTGCTTGGGCTTGATTTTGTTCTGACGGCATTGATGTTCGGAGACTAGCGCATGGGGAACAGACGGGTACTTGAAATCTGGGTGGGTTTGTTCGCAGTTATCGGGTTGGCTGCCTTGTTTGTGCTCGCAATGCAGGTCAGCAATCTGAGCACCGCCGGTGCCGGTAGCGGCGACAGTTACTATTTGACTGCCGGGTTCGAGAACGTTGGCGGCCTCAAGACCAGATCACCCGTGACGGTCTCCGGGGTGCGGATCGGCAGGGTCGATTCCATCGATTATGACAGTGGCAAGTATCAAGCCGTCGTCACTATGCGTCTCGACAAGACCTATAACAAGTTTCCGGCTGACACTTCAGCCAGCATTTTTACCGCGGGCCTGCTGGGTGAACAGTATGTTGCGCTGGAGCCGGGCGGGGCAATGGAAAATCTTGCTGACGGTGACCGGATCCAGCTGACCCAGTCGGCTTTGGTAATGGAGCAGATCGTCGGACAGTTTCTGTATAATGCGGCTTCCAGGGAAAAAAAGGAGTAGTCCTGCCCTGCGCTCCTGTTTCAGACATACTGCCCCAATGAACATACAATCTGCAAATGGCCGCTGGCTGACGGCAAATCGTCACGACACCATGCACCGCACTCGGGTGCTGCGCTGCCTGCAGTTAGCGCTGGTGGCCTTGCTGATATTGTCTCCCGCCAGGGTGAGCGCATACGACGGGACGCCACAGGAATTGGTGCGGGATGCGTCGTCGCGCATGCTCGCTGCGTTACAGGCGGAAAAGGACGTTATTGCGCAGAATAACCAGCGACTCTACGATCTTGTAGCCACTATCGTGCTGCCTTATTTTGACTTTAAGCGCATGGGTCAATGGGTGCTGGGCAAGAACTGGCGTACTGCTACACCGGACCAGCGCGACCGGTTCGTGGATGAATTCAAGGGATTGCTGGTACGCACCTACGGCAGGGCCTTGTTGGAATACGCGAATGAGAAAATTATCTACTTGCCCTTTCATTCGATGACTGGGATACCACTGTAACGGTGCGCACGGAAATCGAGCTGCACGGCAGCGCGTCGGTTGATATCACCTACGCCATGTACAAGATCAGAACACGGCTGGATGGTCTATGATGTGACGATTAGCGGCGTCAGCCTGGTTACGAATTACCGTTCCACCTTCAGTCAAATCATCCGTAATGAAGGAATCGACAGCCTGATAAAGCAGCTGGCGGATCGCAATGGAAGTCAGGCCGATGGCTGATGCAAGCATTACGGATGCCGGTGCAGGTCGCTGGCGGATTGAAGGTGAACCTCGGATTTAGGTCTGTTACCGGTGTGCTCGCAGAATGCGAACGATCTATCAGCGGTGATGGCAGCTATTGAAATTGACCTCAAGGGGGTAACCCGCGCGGACAGCGCCGGGCTGGCCCTGCTGGTGGAATGGCTGCGCGCAGCGGAGCGTGCCGGGAAAAGTATTTCATTCGTGAATGTCCCGGTGCAATTGTCGTCAATTGCGCGCATCAGCGGCCTGGACGAAATACTGTCGCTTTCATAGCAGTTTCATTTTTTTTATCCGATCAAGAAATTCCCTATGCAATCCAGTGAGCTTGAAATCCTGATACAGACTGGTCTCCCCGACGCAGAAGTGATCGTGAAAGGGCGACGGCGACCATTTCGAAGCGGTTGTCATCAGCAAGCAGTTCGACGGGTGTTCGATGGTTGAGCAGCATCGTCTGGTCTATAACACCCTGGGTGACCGCATGGGCGGCGAAATACATGCGCTGGCCCTGCATACCTACACACCGCAGGCGTGGGCTGCAGAGCGTCGCATTCAATAAGGGCACCGGACTTGGACAAGCTGCTCATCAAGGGTGGTGTGCCGCTGGAGGGCGAAATTCGAATCTCCGGTGCAAAAAATGCCGTATTACCGATCATGGCGGCAACCCTGCTGGCTGACGAGCTGGTAATCATCCGGAATGTGCCGCACCTGCATGATGTCACGACGACCATGGAACTGCTTGGTCGCATGGGTGTGCAGTTGACGGTCGATGAGAAAATGGATATCGAGCTAGACGCGCGGCCGATCAATTCACTCTTATGCGCCCTATGAACTCGTCAGGACCATGCGCTCCGTCGATTCTGGTGCTGGGGCCGATGCTGTCGCGCTTCGGACGTGCGGATGTCTCGCTGCCCGGTGGCTGTGCTATCGGCTCGCGGCCGGTGAATCTCCATATCAAGGGTTTGCAGGCGATGGGTGCCGAGATCAGTGTGGAGAACGGCTACATCAAGGCGCGCGTTGATCGTCTGCAGGGAGCGCGTCTGGTTATGGACATCATTACCGTGACCGGCACCGAAAACCTGATGATGGCGGCCGCCCTGGCCGATGGCACCACCGTCATCGAGAACGCAGCCCGCGAGCCCGAGGTGGCGGACCTGGCGAATTGTCTGAACACCATGGGCGCGCGTATCACGGGCGCCGGGACGGACACGATCAGGGTCGAGGGCGTCGAGCGTTTGTCCGGGACCGAATATACCGTGCTCCCGGACCGGATCGAGACCGGCACCTATCTGGTCGCAGCAGCCATAACCGGGGGGCGCATCAAGCTCAAGGACACGCGTCCGGACGTCATGGACGCAGTCTTGCAGGCACTGCGTGAGGCCGGCGCCGCTATCAGCGTCGGGGAAGACTGGATAGAGCTGGATATGCACGGCAAACGGCCCCGGGCAGTCAACATTCACACTGCACCCTATCCGGCATTCCCCACGGATATGCAGGCGCAGTTTACCGCCCTGAATATCGTGGCAGAGGGAACCGGGATGATTACCGAGACTGTCTTTGAAAACCGTTTCATGCATGTGCAGGAGATGCAGCGCATGGGCGCAGATATCAAACTCGAGGGAAATACGGCCATTAGCACCGGAGTAGCGCAGCTGACGGGCGCGCCGGTCATGGCGACTGATTTGCGTGCGTCGGCCAGCCTGGTGCTGGCGGGCCTGGTCGCGGAGGGCGATACGATTGTCGATCGAATTTACCATATCGATCGAGGCTATGAATGTATCGAGGAGAAGCTGGCGCAACTGGGCGCCAACATCCACCGCGTTCCCGCGTGAAGGTCGCCCTGCCGGCATCACCCGCCAGGCAGTTCAGGCTTGTAATATCACCATTACTGCCTGACACTTGCAGTCATGAACAGCATACTGACTATTGCCCTGTCCAAGGGCCGTATCTTCGCCGAGACACTGCCGTTGCTGGCGCAGGCCGGCATACGACCTCTGGACGATCCTGACACCAGCCGCAAGCTGATTCTTGATACCAACCTTGACGACGTCAAGCTGGTCATCATTCGTGCCGCAGATGTGCCTACCTACGTGGGCTACGGGGCTGCGGACATGGGTGTAGCCGGCAAGGATGTGCTCATGGAACATGGTGGTGACGGCTTGTATGAACCGCTGGATCTCGGCATTGCCAGATGCCGTCTCATGGTCGCCGGTCCCGCAACCGGGATTCAGCAGCAGCGGCGCTTGCGGATCGCGACCAAGTACGTACAGAGTACGCGGCGTTATTATGCCGATCGCCAGGAACAGGTCGAAATTATCAAGTTGTACGGTTCCATGGAGCTCGCGCCCATGGTCGGGCTGGCGGACCGAATCGTCGATGTAGTCGATACCGGTAATACGCTGAAGGCGAATGGCCTGGTTCCGCTCGAGCATATCGCGGATATCAGCTCGCGACTGGTTGTCAACAGGGCATCCATGAAGATGCAGCATGCGCGCATCAGCCAGTATATTTCCCGGCTGGAGACGGCGTGTGAAGCCTAGGAAAACGCTGATGTATCGCACATCCTGTCATTGCGAGCATAGCGAAGCAATCTCATTAAAGTAGAATCAAGCGATTGGAGTCGGCTGCGCCACTTTGTTTCTCGCAATGACGAACAACATTGTTTCCATGGCCTGGACTGAATGCAGCAGATTGATTTGACGTAATGGATGTAGTGAACAACACATGCCAGATATCACACGACTGAATTCCCGGGACGCCGATTTCCGCCAGCAACTGGAACAGCTCCTGGCACGTGAGCGAGCAGCTGATGCAGCGGTGGAATCTGCAGTGCGCCGGATAATCGAGGATGTGCGTGCCCGCGGTGATGCCGCGCTGCTTGAATATACCGGGCGCTTCGATCACTGGTCCGCTGCTGCAGCAGCGGACCTGGAAATACCGCTTGCAGACTGTCACCGGTCGCTGGAGCGCATCAGCCGGGAGCAGCGTGCCGCACTGGAACTGTCCGCGGCAAGGATCAGCGCCTATGCCGGGCATCAGAAACTGGATTCCTGGTCGTATAGTGAAGCGGATGGAACCTTGCTGGGGCAACAGATTACGCCCATGGATCGGGTGGGACTGTATGTGCCGGGTGGCAAGGCGGCCTATCCCTCATCGGTACTGATGAACGCGTTACCGGCAAAGGTTGCCGGTGTCGGTGAACTGGTCATGGTCGTACCGACACCAGCGGGCGAGGTCAACGACATGGTGCTGGCAGCCGCCGCCATTGCCGGCGTCGACCGGATCTTTGCCGTGGGCGGTGCACAGGCGGTGGCCGCACTCGCCTATGGCACGGTCACGGTGCCGGCGGTCGACAAGATTGTCGGACCCGGTAATGCCTATGTGGCGACAGCCAAGCGCATGGTGTTCGGCAAGGTGGGGATCGACATGATCGCCGGGCCTTCCGAGATACTGGTCATCTGTGACGGACGGACCGACCCGGACTGGATAGCCATGGACCTGTTCTCGCAGGCTGAACATGATGAAGACGCCCAGTCGATACTCGTCAGCCCCGATGCGGAATTTCTCGAGCGCGTTCTCCGGAGCATCGACCGTCTGCTGCCGGAGATGCCGCGGGGGGATATCATCCGCGCATCACTGGGGCGGCAGGGCGGACTGATACAGGTCGCCGACCTCGAGGAAGCGGCTGACATCGCCAACCTGATTGCTGCCGAACACCTGGAGTTGTCCGTCGAGAATCCGCAGGAGCTCGCCGCACGGATTAGCCACGCGGGCGCTATTTTTATGGGGCGTTATACCGCCGAAGTGCTCGGCGATTATTGCGCCGGCCCCAACCATGTGCTGCCGACGTCGCGCACCGCGCGGTTTTCCTCGCCCCTGGGTGTGTATGATTTCCAGAAGCGTACCAGCCTGATCCAGTGTTCTCCCCGGGGCGCGGCTACGCTGGGCAAAACGGCATCGGTGCTGGCGCGTGGCGAAGGCCTGACGGCGCATGCGCTGTCTGCCGAAATGCGTATAGAGGACAAAGACTAGCCGATATTCTCAGCAGGTCAGGTATGGCGCTCTGCGACACGCGGGATTGTTGCTGATATGTTGGGTACGCTGCGCTTTGCCCAACCTGCATGTCTATTGGCAGCTGATACCATTGTGGCCGGGGGGCACTCCTGCAAGGGTGGGAAATCCGTCTGTAGGAGTACCCGATTAAGCCCCGGGCATAAACGCCGCCCTTCGGCGCGATTGGTGTCAGAAACCATCGCGGCCAGGGGGCCGCTCCTACAGGGTTGGGAAATCTACTCGATGTATTCCGATATGACTTCAGTGCAAGACATGATTAAACAACTGGTGCGTCCCGAAATCCGGGAGCTGACTGCCTATCATGTGCCGGATCCCGCGGGCCTGATCAAGCTGGATGCGATGGAAAATCCGTGGCCGATGCCCGGCAGTCTGCGCACCGCGTGGCTGGATGCGTTGCGTGCGGTGGATCTCAACCGTTACCCGGACCCGCACGCGCAGGATCTCAAGAAGGCGATGCGCAAGTCACTGGGGGTTCCGGAATCCGTTGCAGTTGTTCTCGGTAACGGCTCGGACGAATTGATCCAGATGATTGTCCAGACAGTCGCTGCACCTGGCCGGTTGATTATGTCGCCGGAGCCGGGCTTCGTGATGTACCGCCAGATCGCCGTGGTCAACGGGCTCGACTACCACGGGGTGCCGCTGACACCTGACTTCGCACTCGACATTGATGCCATGCTGGCTGCGATCGGGGAATTGCAACCCGCGGTGATCTTCCTGGCCTACCCGAATAACCCAACCGGCAACCTGTTCGATGCCGGTCATATCGAGGCAATCCTCGCGCACGCAGACGGGCTGGTGGTGCTGGATGAGGCCTATGCGCCGTTTACCGATGCCAGTTTTCTGCAGCGACTGGAGGCGCACGGGAACTTGCTGGTATTGCGGACGTTGTCGAAGATGGGTCTGGCCGGTCTGCGCCTGGGACTGCTGGCCGGCGCCCCTGCCTGGCTGGAACAGATCGACAAGACACGCTTGCCGTATAACATCAGCAGCATCAATCAGGTCACGGGCTGTTTCGCGCTCGCACATGCTGCCGTGTTCGCCGAACAGGCGCGCCGCATACGCGCAGGTCGCGGCGACCTGCTGACCGGGTTACAGGATATCCCGGGCCTGACGGTGTATCCGAGCGATGCAAACTTTATCCTGTTTCGCGTCGCGTCGGGGAGTGCGGGCAAGGTATTCGAGAGGCTGAAGGCGGCCGGTATATTAATCAAGAAACTGGACGGTTCCGCTGCCGCACTTGCCGATTGTCTGCGTGTGACGGTGGGGCAGCCGGAGGAAAACACCGCGTTTCTGCGGGCACTCCGGGACAGCGTCGGTAACTGACGCAAGCCCGCGCGTGCCGACTGGCCGGCCGGCGCCAGTGAAGACCTATTGCTTTGTAATCGGCTGGCTTGGCCGCTGGATGACGCGCGCCTTCGACGTGAAAGGCTTGCTATTGCGGATGCCGCCCAGCGCAATCAGGCTGCCGGGTTGCTGCTCCGATATGAGCTTCATGGCCGTGGCGGAATTTTCCACGGGTATTTCATTGATCGTAGTGACGATATCGCCTGGCAGTATGCCGGCATCATCCGCGGGACCACCGCGCAGAATACCGGCGATCAGTACGCCGGAAGTGTTTTTCAGCCCGAATGATTCCGCCAGGCGTTCGGTCAGGTCCTGTGCCTCGATACCCAGCCAGCCGCGGACAACGTGACCCTGTTCGATAATCTGTTTCATCACGCCTTTCGCGAGATTGATGGGAATGGCGAAGCCGATACCCTGTGAGCCGCCCGAGCGGCTGTAGATTGCCGAGTTGATACCGATCAGTTCACCCTGTGCGCTGATCAGGGCCCCGCCCGAGTTGCCGGGGTTGATCGCGGCATCGGTCTGAATGAACTCCTCGTATGCGTTGATGCCGAGATGGTCACGTCCGGTTGCACTGACTATACCGAACGTGACTGTTTGCCCGACTCCGTACGGGTTGCCGATCGCGAGTGCGACATCACCGACGCGCAGACGCTCGGAATTACCGATTACTATGGTCGGCAGATCCGGGAGCACGATGCGCAGGACGGCAAGGTCGGTATCCACGTCGGTACCTGCCACCTGCGCCTGAGCGTGGCGGCCATCGGCAAGCAATACCTCTATTTCATCGGCGCCATCGATGACATGGTTATTGGTCAGTATGTAACCCTGGCTACTGATCAGCACGCCCGAGCCGAGGCTGGTTTGCACCTCTTTGCGCGACCTGGTGAAACGGTCACCGAAGAATTGCCTGAAGACGGGATCATCGAGCAGGGGATGCGCACGCCGGGTGATAAGCTTGGCGGTGTGTATATTGACAACGGCGGGCGCTGCACGCTCGACTGCACTGGCGTAGGAAACCGGGCCGGTCCAGGTGCCATTCGTCACGGGTGGCGGCGATGCCGGTCGTTGCGCGGATTCGGTGGACTCCCTGAACTCGACAACATTGGTATCCCTGCCGAGCAGGGCGGGTTGCAGCAGCAGTATGTAAACAAAGGCCGCTGCCAGTCCGACAGTGATGGCCTGCAGCACAAATACGATAAATTTGCGAATTCCCATTGGTGCGATACTCTATCCCGATAAAGGCTGCCAGATACGATAACAGGAAGCGCAACAATGATAACCCTGAATGAGCTGGTTGATTATTCGGCTACGCTGCTCAGCGTCGGACAATTCACGGATTACTGTCCAAATGGACTGCAGGTGGAGGGTACCGCGCAGGTCGAACGACTGGTGAGCGGTGTGACGGCAAGTCTGGCTTTTATCGAGGCGGCGATAGCGGCCGATGCCGATGCGCTGCTGGTGCATCACGGTTACTTCTGGAAGGGAGAGGATGCCTGTGTGACCGGGATGAAGCGGCGGCGCTTGCAGCGCCTGCTGGGTGCCGGGGTCAGCCTGCTGGCCTATCACCTGCCGCTGGATGCGCATCCGGACCTGGGTAATAACGCGCAACTTGCCCGCCGGCTTGGCTTTACCCGGGCGGGACGCTTCGGCAATGATGGTGGCCTGCAACTGGGGTATTACGGTGCGCCGGACCGGCCCCGGAGCGCTGCGGACCTGGGCGCGCATATCCAGGCGACCCTGGGCAGGGCGGCGCTGCATATACCTGGCAGTGCCGGCACCATTCGCACCGTGGGCTGGTGTACCGGTGCTGCGCAATCCTACATCGAGGCGGCGGCGGAACTGGGACTGGATGCGTATATCAGCGGCGAGATATCGGAACAGACCGTCCACTGCGCGCGCGAGACTGGCATCCACTACTTCGCCGCCGGTCATCATGCGACGGAACGATTTGGTGTGTGCGCCCTGGGTGAACATCTGGCGCACCGCTTTGCCTTGCAGCACCAATTTATTGACATCGATAATCCGGTCTAGCTTTCCGGCCAACGCCAGGCAGGGTTTTTTGCCGGTACCCCTTGACGAAATTGGGCACTTCGACGATCCTATGCGGTTCTCGTGAAGTTCATGAAACTTATTAGAATATTCCGAAACAGTTTATTCGGTTTCGGCCCGGCACTTGGCCGAAATATCTACGTAAATTATTGATTGTAAACTACTTCTGGAGATGGCCCGATATGAGTGGCGATGAAGCCAATCCCGGCAGACGCCGGTTTCTGACAGCTGCCACGACCGTGGTCGGCGCAGTAGGAGCCGGTTTTGCGCTGGTGCCCTTTATTTCATCCATGCAGCCCAGCGCCAAGGCCCGTGCGGCCGGAGCGCCTGTGCGTGCGGACATCAGCAAGCTCGAGCCGGGCCAGATGATCCGGGTCAAGTGGCGCGGCAAGCCGGTATGGATCGTCAATCGCACCGAGGAAATGCTCAATGATTTACCCTCACTGGATGCGGAAGTGAGCGATCCGGCATCGAATGAATCGGAGCAGCCGGATTATGCCAAGAATGAGTACCGCTCGATCAAACCGGAGATCCTGATCCTGGTCGGAATCTGTACCCACCTGGGTTGTTCACCGACCTACCGGCCGGATGTGGCACCGGCAGATCTGGGCGCTGACTGGAAGGGCGGTTTCTTCTGCCCCTGCCATGGTTCGCGTTTCGATATCGCCGGGCGGGTTTATTCAGGCGTGCCGGCACCGACGAATCTTCCGGTGCCGCCGCACCGTTATCTGAGCGATAACGAAATCCTGATCGGTGATGACGGAGGGCTCGCATAATGGCTGAAAAATGGGACAAGGGACTGCTGGGCTGGATCGATGCGCGTTTTCCGCTCAGCAAGATGTGGAATGAGCACCTGGCACAGTACTATGCACCGAAGAACTTCAATTTCTGGTACTACTTCGGTTCCCTGGCATTGATGGTGCTGGTGCTGCAGATTGTGACCGGCATCTGGTTGACCATGAACTACAAGCCCGATGCCGAGCTGGCATTCAATTCCGTCGAGTACATCATGCGGGATGTCAACTGGGGCTGGTTGATCCGCTACATGCATTCGACCGGGGCTTCCATGTTTTTCGTCGTGGTCTATCTGCACATGTTCCGTGGTCTGATCTATGGTTCATACCGCAAGCCCCGGGAGCTGATCTGGATCTTCGGCATGATCATCTACGTCTGCCTCATGGCAGAAGCCTTCATGGGATACCTGCTGCCCTGGGGGCAGATGTCCTACTGGGGTGCGCAGGTCATCATCTCCCTGTTCGGGGCGATACCCGGTATTGGCGATGCGCTGGCCCTGTGGATTCGTGGCGACTACGTCATCGCCGATGCGACCCTGAACCGGTTTTTCGCCTTTCACGTGATCGCACTTCCCATCGTGCTGCTGGCGCTGGTGGTGTTGCATATCCTGGCCCTGCATGAAGTGGGATCGAACAACCCTGACGGCGTCGATATCAAGAAGAACAAGGATGCAAACGGGATCCCGCGCGACGGCATTCCTTTCCATCCCTATTACACCGTCAAGGACATCGTCGGTGTGGTCGTGTTTCTGATTATCTTTTCCATCATCGTGTTCTTTATGCCGGAGATGGGCGGGTTCTTCCTGGAGAAAGATAATTTCATACCGGCCGATCCGCTGAAGACCCCGGAACATATTGTTCCGCTGTGGTACTTCACGCCGTTCTACGCCGTCCTGCGTGCCGTCCCCGACAAGTTTCTCGGTGTCGTGGCAATGGGCGCCGCCATTGTGGTGCTGTTCTTCCTGCCGTGGCTGGACCGCAGTCCGGTTGCCTCGATTCGTTATCGCGGTCTTGTTTACAAGACGGCGGTGGCGATCTTCGTGGTCAGTTTCATTGCCCTGGGCTGGCTCGGTACCCAGCCAGCGACCCAGGTGTTGACCCAGTTTGCACGTTTGTTCAGCGTGCTGTACTTCTCGTTCTTTATCCTCATGCCAATCTATACCAGGCTGGACAAAACAAAGCCGGTACCTGACAGGGTGACGTCAAAATGAAGAAAATCATTCTTGTTCTGTTACTGGCGCTCGCTCCGGTCTGGGTACAGGCCGCGGGAGGTGGTATCCATCTGGACCGGGCCAATATCGATCCGAATAACAAGCAGTCCCTGCAGCGCGGAGCTGCACTGTTTGTGAATTACTGCCTGAGCTGCCATGCCGCGGGCCTGATGCGCTACGAGCGTATGGGCAAGGATCTGGGCCTGGATGAGAAGCTGGTCAGCGAGAACCTGATGTTTACCGGTGGCAAGGTCGGCGAGCTCATGACCGTGGCCACGGCCGATGCCGATGCCAGCGCCTGGTTCGGTATCGTACCGCCTGATCTAAGCGTGATCGCGCGCGCGCGGGGCGTGGACTGGCTGTACAGCTATATGCGCAGTTTCTACCGGGATGATTCCAGGCACATCGGTGTCAATAACCTGGTATTTCCGGATGTGGGCATGCCGCATGTCCTGTGGGAGCTGCAAGGTTGGCAGGAGGCGGTGATTTCCACCACCAAGGATCACGACGGCGTCGAGAAAAAGGTGGTCAAGCTGGAACTGGCCGAGCCGGGCCTGTTGACGCCGAAAGAATATGACCGGGCAATTCGCGACCTGGTCAATTTTCTGGATTACATGGGTGAGCCGGCCAAGCATGACCGGCGCCAGCTGGGGGTGAAAGTCATCCTGTTCCTGCTGGTATTTCTCGTGCTCGCATATTTGATGAAGCGGGAATTCTGGAAGGACATCCACTAACTAATGATATTCCGTCACCAGAACGTGGATAATAATCGGGGGATAAATACATGGCTCTGGTAGCAAATCGCCGCTCAGTTATGAGCCTGTTTTCATCTGCGACAGATCCGCAGAGTCACCGTGTGCGTGCGGTGCTGGCCGAGAAGGGCATTACCGTCGAGATCCTGGACGTTGATTCCACTAACAAGCCGGAAGATCTGATTGACCTGAATCCCTACAATACCGTGCCCACCCTGGTTGACCGCGAACTCGTGCTGTATGACCCGCGGGCCATCATGGAATACCTCGACGAACGCTTCCCGCATCCACCCCTGATGCCGGTTGATCCGGTATCACGCGCGCGCACCCGGCTGGCCCTGTTCCGGATCGAGCACGACTGGTATGACCTGGTGCCCGCACTGGAATCCCGTGGTGAAAAAACCTCCGCCAAGGCGCGCAAGATTCTGCGTGACAGCCTGACATCCAGCGCGGAGGTCTTCGAGGCCAAGCCGTTCTTTCTCAGCGATGAATACACCCTGGTCGATGCCAGTATCGCCCCGATCCTGTGGCGCCTGGAGCGTTACCGGATAGACCTGCCGCGTCAGGCGAAGCCGGTGCTGGATTATGCGCAGCGCCTGTTCGAGCGTGAATCCTTCAAGGCCAGCATGTCCGATGCAGAGCTGGAAATGCGGGACTAGACACCGCCAGGCCAGCCATTCGGCGCAATACGCTACGCTATTGCGCCCTACGTGGACTGCAGGGTTTGGTAACATATCCGCCGGGTTTGAATACAGCATTTCGGGCGCTGTCCGGCATTCTTGTATCATGCCGCTTATCTCGAGTATCGTTGGCAATATGACGACCAGTCGCCCCTATCTTGTCCGCGCCATGCATGAGTGGATCCTGGACAATGAGATGACTCCCCACTTGCTGGTGGACATGGAAGGCAAGGGCGTCGATGTACCGGCGCAGCACGGACAGAACGGCAAGGTTGTGCTCAATATCAGTCCGCAGGCGATTGAAGGTCTGATGATGAGTAATGAAGCAGTCGCTTTTCGAGCCCGGTTCGGTGGCATCGCAACCGATGTATTCGTGCCGATTGATGCGGTACTGGCAATTTATGCCAAGGAAAACGGCCGTGGGATGGTCTTCACCGAGGATGAAGACGAGCCGTCACCGGATGATGCCGGCGCACGACCGTCCCGGCGTCCTGCGCTCAGGATCGTCAAATAGGCTTGACCGGCGCCCGTAATTTCCTCCCGGCTCAGCAGGAGATCGTGTTGCGAATCGGTTCCAGCAGCAGTTGTCCGGGATTTCACCCCGTTTTCGTGCAAGATGGTTTCCACCGGTTCCAGCAGCGGCGCCGGGCAGACAGGCGTAGAAGTCCAGGTTGTCGATTTCATCCAGCCCGCTCTGATTATCCCGGGCATCAGGCTTTCAACCGGCTCACGCTCCGTTGCCTGCAGTTCCGTGTAATGAAAATTATCCAGGGCATCCGCCCATGACCGGCACAGATTGTTCAGGTAATGGGTATTGCCCGGTGTGGTAATCCAGAACAGGTGCATATGCTCGGCGACATCCAGGGCCATTGCATGCTCGATCAGGCTCTTGATCGGGCCGAAAGCCGGTATCGGCGGCAATGAATACAAGTGAGTGTGGCGAGTCCTCGTTTAGTATGAAATCTCCCCGCGGGTCCCCTGATGTTGATGCTGCATTTGGTTTGACCGCACTCGCGAGATACTCACTGAACGGTGTGCCGGCGGTAACCGGAATATGAAAGCTGAGATTCATATCGTCACAGGGGCAGCTGGCGATGGAACAATCCTGGCCTGGCAGGTCATCAACCTTGAGTGACAGATACTGGCCGGCCAGAAAGCGCAGCCGGTTCGTACGGGGTGTCTTTGCCTGCACCAGGATGACACTGGTCATCCGGCCACGCTATCTTTTTAATCCGGATATCGATTTCCTGAACGGGAATGTCGTGCGCATCCGCGGCCTCGTCCGCCTCGAGTACCACGTCTGTGACAGCCGTGCAGGAACAGGTGAGTATGTAGCCAAGCTCCTTTTCGGTTTCCGAGAGGACATAATCATGCGGGCGGATTTTCTTGACCTGGCCCGATACGACCTTGGCCTTGCATAAACCGCAGTTGCCGTTACTGCAGCCATAATCCAGTGCCAGCCCGCTGAGCAATCCCGCTTCGAGAATGGAGTCGGTGCCCTCGATCAAAAACTCGTGCCCGCTGGGCAGGATGCGTACCTGTGCTGCCATTACTCTCAGAAAAGCCTCTTTTGCAATAATATCCGGGTTCTCATCATCGTCATCCGCCGTTTCCAGGGCCTGCAGGAACCAGTTCCTGAGTGCATTGAATGCCTGCGCCTTGTCATCCGTTGCGGTCACTTCCTGGAATTTTTTCTCCAGTTCATTCACAAGCTGCGCGAAATGCCGTGCCGCCTGCCTGGCCTGTGCCAGCTCCTGCCCCAGCGCCAGAATGCGTGCCGTCAGGGTGTCGGGATTCGGGGCCCCCTCATCGGTGCGGATAACCTTGTTGACCGCCTGCTCCATGATGTGCTCGACCCGTTCGAGCATGGTGGTGTCTTCGACCCTGGTCTGGGGGAAGACATGGAGCAGGTCCCCCAGCAGAATTTCACCCTCAAAGGTACGTAATTCGCCGGCGCGAATTTTTTTTTGCAATGCCCCGCGTTTGACGCCCACCAGGCGTGCGGCACGTGACAGTGTTATCAGGCGCGGCATGTCAGCCCCGGGATGTTCCGTCAATCATTCGGGTAACTCTAGCACATGTTATGCGAAGATTACCGCCCCGCAGGCTGCGCTATACTGGTGCGGTTTCCCTCTGGCGGTTGGGGCATTGCATGCTTGAAGTTGTAGCAGTCGACATCACCACGCTCGAGGTGGATGCCATAGTAAACGCGGCCAACAAGACCCTGCTGGGCGGCGGCGGTGTGGATGGTGCCATCCACCGTGCGGCCGGCCCCTTGCTGCTCGAGTTCTGCCGTACACTGGGCGGCTGTAAGACCGGTGAGGCGAAACTCAGCCCGGGTTTTGACCTGCCGGCGCGCTGGATCATTCATACCGTCGGGCCGGTCTGGCGGGGGGGTGATCAGTACGAGGCGGCGCTGTTACGGGCCTGTTACCGTAACAGTCTGGATCTGGCGCTGGAGAACGGTGCCCGTTCGATTGCCTTTCCGGCCATCAGCACCGGCGTTTACGGCTTTCCAAAGGAACAGGCAGCCGTGATTGCGGTCGCGGCCCTGCAGGAATACGCGGACCGTTTCGACCGGGTGATCGCCTGCTGTTACAGCGCGGCTGACGCTGCACTGTACCGGCGGGTGCTGGAGGAGGAGCGCTGATAATGGGGAAATTGATGAACCTGCAGGAGCGGCCTCCTGGCCGCGATGGTGTCCCAATCGATCGCGCCGAAGGACGGCGCTCCCACAGTAGTTCTTATAACCCCCTGTAGGAGCGGCCTCCTGGCCGCGATGGGTTTCCAACCCAATCGCGCCGAAGGACGGCGCTCCCACAGTAGTTCTTATAACCCCCTGTAGGAGCGGCCTCCTGGCCGCGATGGGTTTCCCAGTCGATCGCGCCGAAGGACGGCGCTCCCACAGTAGTTCTTATAACCCCCTGTAGGAGCGGCCTCCTGGCCGCGATGGGTTTCCAACCCAATCGCGCCGAAGGACGGCGCTCCCACAGTAGTTCTTATAACCCCCTGTAGGAGCGGCCTCCTGGCCGCGATGGGTTTCCAACCCAATCGCGCCGAAGGACGGCGCTTCACCGGCGCTTAATCGGGCGCTCCCACAGTAGTTCTTATAACCCCCTGTAGGAGCGGCCTCCTGGCCGCGATGGGTTTCCAACCGATCGCGCCGAAGGACGGCGCTCCTACAGGCGGGTATTCCAACTGGCAGAGCGGTTAGCCGCAGCTCACCGGTTTCCCGTCATTCAGCCAGGCGGCCCATTGCGCATGGACCGAGATATCGACGCCGTCGCCGCTTGCCCTGGACTGCAGGTAGTCCTGCAGGTCCTGCAGGAAACCGGAATCCATGAGTTCGAAATCCTGTTGCAACTGGCCGTGCAGCGTCCGGTAGATGCGTTTCAGGTCAGTCAGTTCATAATCGGGTATCGATTTCATGGCGCTGCCCCGTCAGTTACGTTGCTCGTGGTGTCCGGTGCAGGCAGGAACAGCAGGGGATCGACACGGGCATTGTTCAGACTCACGCCCCAGTGCAGGTGTGGTCCGGTGACCCTGCCGGTCATGCCGACCTGGCCGAGAACGTCACCCGTTGCGACGCTCTGGCCCGGTTCCGATCGATCCGGCTCATGTGGCAGTACATGGTTACCAGCCCCTGGCCGTGATCGACGAACACGGTATTGCCATTGAAGAAGAAATCCCCGGTGGCGATCACGGTTCCCGGTGCGGGGGCCTGTATCGGCGTACCCTCCGGTGCGGCAATGTCCAGGCCGCTGTGCGGATTACGCGGTTGCTCATTGAAGAAGCGTCGCAGGCCGAACGGGCTGCTGGTAGGGCCAGCGACGGGCTTGTTGAAGTCGATGACAACATTATCGTTGTCGGACCAGTGCCGCAGCGCCGCGGTGATCTCCTTTTTTTCACGATTGATACGTACCATATCGCGCTTTTCCGGCGTCACCTTGCGCTTGTCCGTGATCGTGATGCGCTGTTCCTCGTAGGTCTTGTCCCGGACATGGAACGAGAGGCGGATGGAAGTCGCCGTCAATGGTGCGTCCTTCCAGGTAGTGTATGCCGGGTTTTGCAGACAGTGCCAGCCCGACCAGCGCAACAGCCTGCCCGTCCTGGCGCGTTGTCAGTACCCGGCGGTCGCGGTAGCGCAGCGAGGACGGGTTGGTATCATCGGGAAGCAGGACGACGGCAACACCGCCCGGAACGGGGGCAGTGTCCAGTGGTACCGCCAGACTGTCCAGTGCCAGCAGGCACAGAATGAACGAACTGATCAGACGTAACATGTTGCAAAGTACCTCTTTACGAATGGGCTAGCAGAGTATCGATTTTTTCCGGGCTATTCCGGTCCCTTGTTCGGGTTGTCCGGGGCAATGCTTGCATTGACGGTACACAATAGCCGGCCCTCGGCCAACCTGGCCTCGATCTGCGCGCCTGCCTGGACGGCGCTGGCCTTGTGCAAAACCTGTTTCCCCGGCGGGTGGGTCACAATGGCGTAGCCCCGGTCCAGTGTTGCCAGCGGACTGATGGTGTCCAGCGCGCGGCATGCAAGGGCCAGTTGGCGGCGCTGCGCTTGCAGCCGGGAGTTGATGGCTGTCTGCAGGCGTTGCGCCAGGGCATGGCGCTGTAACTCCCCGCGGGCAATGAGTTGGCCGGGATTCAGATGCTGCAGGAGCGCATGCAGTTTATTGGATTCAGCGCGCAATACACTGATATTATTATTAATTACCAATCGACTGCGCTGCTCCAGCTGATCCAGGCGCTGTGCCTGCTGACGCAGGTACTGACCCGGGTGGCGCTGCTGCAGGCGCTGCTGCAGCCAGCGGATGCGCTGGCGCGTCGCGGCCGTGTGTTGATTGATATGGCGCTGGGCGCGTGCGCTCAGGGTGTTGATCCGGGCCAGCCACTCGGACTGTTCCGGGCTGACGAGCTCGGCAGCCGCGGAGGGTGTCGGTGCGCGCTGGTCGGCGACAAAGTCGGCAATAGTGAAGTCGACTTCGTGCCCGACCGCGCAGATTATCGGTATGGGACAGTCGAAGACGGCGCGCGCGACGACCTCTTCATTGAAGGCCCACAGGTCTTCCAGTGATCCGCCGCCGCGGGTCAGGATCAGGACATCGCAATGCTTGCGTGCGGCCGCGTGCCGAATCATGGCCGCAATCTGTTTCCCCGCATCCTTGCCCTGCACCGGCACCGGGTATATCAGCACCGGGATCGCCGGGAAGCGGCGCCGCAGCACGGTCAGGACATCGCGAATCGCGGCACCACTGGGGGAGGTAATGACGCCGATGCGGGCCGGCAGCGCGGGTAATGGCTGTTTACGCGCACTGTCGAACAGTCCTTCCGCGGACAGTTTTTGCTTGAGTGCATCGAAGGCGCGCTGCAGTACGCCGTCGCCGGCAGCTTCCATGTGCTCCGCAATCAGCTGATAGTCACCCCGGGGCTCGTACAGGCTGACCCGGGCGCGTACCAGTACCTGCATGCCTTCTTCCGGTTTGAAGCGCAGCAACTGGTTACGGTTTCGAAACATGGCGCCCCGAATCTGGGCCCTGGCGTCCTTGAGAGTGAAATACAGGTGCCCGGAGGAGGGGCGTGCGAGGTTCGACAGCTCCCCCTCCAGCCAGATTCGCGAGAAGCCCTGTTCCAGCAACAGGCGTGCCTCCTGGTTGAGACGCGCTCCGAATGACGCCGCCGTCTCAACAAGGGCGCAATACGCACCTCCGTGCACGAGCCCATACGGTTGGTGGTGGCGCTCATCGATCTCGAGGCTCAGCACGACGCGCTCCGGACCGGCCTCGTCATATTCGATCCCGATCAGTCCGTTGAGTCCGGCCGACGGATCGTGGTTGATCTCCATGTGAGCGACCTCCGCTTCAGATTGCACGCCACACGCTACCCGGCAGCTTCACGGTCAACCGCCGTACCCCGGAGTTGGTCCCGTAGAGTGACGGCCAGCATGGAGAACACCCCAGCCGACCTGCACGAAGACCACTACCGCAAGCTCGAGCGCATGTACCTGAGTGCGCCGCTCAACAACTTCTACCGACCAACGATCCGTGTCGATCGCAGGCGATCAGAGATCACCGTTCCGGTCAGAGAGGAACTGTTTCACGCCGCCGGTGCGGTCCACGGATCTGTGTACTTCAAGATGCTCGACGATGCGGCGTGGTTCGCCGTCAACTCCCTCCTCACCGACGAGTTCGTGCTCACCACCACGTTCACCGTGTATCTCACTCGACCCGTCTCCTCGGGTCTCCTCCGATCAGTGGGCCAGGTGGTCAACGAAGGACGCACCCGATGGATCGCCGAGGCGGTGGTCTATGACTCGGAGGGACGCGAGGTGGGTCGGGGCTCAGGAAGCTTCGTCAAGTCTGGCCGAACCCTCGGACCCGACATCGGGTACGAATAGGGAGTCGCGGTGGGTCAGTTCATCTTGCCCGAAACCGGGAACCACGTGGCATCCGTTGGGATCGGGATGAACTGGTTGTCGGCGTTGCCTTGGGTGTTGGTGTAGCGGAAGTACATGGTGGTGTTCGACGGACGGAACAACGCCGGGGTGAACATCCCGTCGTCGGTCCAGTCCCCGGCGATCAGCCGGTCACCAGGATCACCGAAGATGAACTGGGCATCCGCATTCCCCTGCGTATGCGAGTTCCGGAAGTACACCAACCCCGTCGACTCACGATGCAACCCGACCGTCTCGATACCGTCACCGTCGAAGTCACCGACGAACGGCTTGTCACCGGGATTCCCGAACACATACGAGAAGTCCGCAGCACCCAGACCCGCATCACTCGACCCGAGCTTGTTGATGATGTAGAACGTCTGATTCGACGGCCGATAGATCGACACCGTGTCGAACCCGTCGTTGTTGAAATCACCCGCAATCGGGACATCACCAGGGTTCCCGAAGAAGAACTTGATATCGGCAATACCAACCGTATTCGAGTTCCTCAGATACACGTACCCGTCGGACTGGCGATACAACCCCGGTGTCTCAACACCGTCACCATCCCAGTCACCCATAAACGGATAATCACCAGGATTCCCGTAGTAGAACGACGACGTGGCGATCCCAACGTCGTCGAACAGGAACCACTTGCCTTGAGAAGGATCCACCAGACCCGTCGTGTGGCCGGGCGGCGGAGGCGGCGGATTCTTGATCCGCTCCACCATCGTGGTGATCCAGAAGGTGTGTGCACCGACAGCTTGTGCTTTGGAGTCCACCGTACCGACGCCGCAGTCAACTGGACCGTAGGAGACGAGTCCGTAGACCACGGGTGGCCCGTCGGTGGCCGACGGCGTCGCCCAGCCGAAAACCGGGCCACCGGAATCCCCGGCGCATGCGCTTGCCAACACCGGACCGCCGAAACAGAAGACGCCGTCGGCAGTCACCTCGCCAGGGCTTGAGATCGCAGTAGTCGGAGTCCACCGTTCCATCCATGCCGGATGTCGTCCAGAAGTCGGCGCCGTTGAGCGTGAGGCTCGGTCCGGTTGACAGGCCGTACTCCCCCCAGCCGGCAGCGGAGACCGGCTGATCCCACTCCGGCCACAGAGGCTTGGTGTTCAAGGCCACGACCGGAAGCGACGTGACGGGGACATCGAAGCCGATCAGTGCGAGATCGGTGTCTCCGAGGTCGCCGGACCAGTCCGGGGTGGATCTGAACCGTGGACGCTGTCCGCTGGATGCCCGGGTCGAGGAGGGATTCGGTGCCGAAGAGGAGTTGGTACGAAGCGGGTTCCTCGGCGCAGTGGGCTGCCGTCAACACGACGTGTGGATCGATCAAGACCCCGGTACAGATGTAGTCGAAGTCCCTGAACACGGCGACGATCCAGCCGGGATTGGCTACCGGGTCGCCACCGGCAATCAACGGCGATTGGTCTTCCCGGGTGCCGGAGGCATCGACGATCGGCCCAACGGGCGCGACGTAGGCCGTGTCTTGATCTCCATTGCTCGACACCGGAGACCGAATCGGCCGGTGACGCCGCGAGGAGCATGAAGGCGGCGGCGGCGATCGCAAGCCTGAGCAGTGATTGGCCCCGTGCCTCCACTCGTTCCGCCTTTCATCGCCCTATCCCAGCTTGCCACGTCGTGCGCCGGACCGGGATCGGATTCGCGGCGCGGTCTTCCCCAGTGTGCCATCGGAAGTCGGCTACGGCACCCGACTGATGATCTCTCCGTGGACGACGGCGAACCAGCCGTCGCGATGTGCTGCCCAGGCGCGCCATGCCGCAGCGATATCCTCGAGATCGCTCCTCGTCGCGTGACCGCTCTCGATCGCATGGTCGGCGAACGCCGATTCGACGATGCGATCGGCCCACAGGCCTCCCCACCAGGTTCGGTCGTGCGGTGTGGCGAAACACCAGACGCTTGCGCTCGGTTCGACGTCGGAGAAGCCAGCCTCGTGTGCCCATGCAAGAAGGTATCGACCGGCGTCGGGCTGACCCCCGTTGGCGACGGCGACGGCCCGGTACGTAGCAAGCCACCGGTCGAGACGGTCGTCGTGCGGATGCCAGGCCATCGCTGCGTAGTCGGCATCGCGGGCCGCCACGACCCCGCCCGGGCGACACACGCGGCGCATCTCGCGAAGAGCCGCTATTGGATCATCGACGTGCTGAAGCACCTGATGGGCGTGGACGATGTCGAACGTCTCGTCCTCGAAGTCGAGGTCATACACATTCCCCACGCGGAAATCGACATTGGTGACATCTCTTGGGCAATCGTCTGCCGCTCTTTCGACGATGACGTCGGCGCTGTCGATTCCGACCACCCGGCCGGGTGCAACGTGGCGGGCAAGGTCCACTGTGAGGGTGCCGGGGCCACATCCAACATCGAGGAGGGTCCTACCGGCGGCCAGGTGGTCAACGAGGTAACCGGCCGAATTGTCGACGGTGCGCGACCGGTGTGACCGCAGGACACTCTCGTGATGGCCGTGTGTGTATCGCCCCATCCCGTTCACCCTACCGGCGGACGACCGCCCCCACGACGCGGGACTGCCGATCGGCCTTCCGAAAGGGCGCTTCTCCCCTGGTCCGGTTGTGTCGGCGGACGGACGATCGCGGAACCGTCATAGGAGGACTGATGGCGCTGCCCACCACCGCTGATGAGGTTTGGTCGCACATCGAGAAGTGGCCGTTCGCGGTCGTCGGGTTCGTAACCCCCAACGGCGAGCCCCGAGCCGCCGGCGTGATGTACAAGGTGAAGGATCGTGTGCTCAACGTGCTGACCGGTCCAGACACGTGGAAGGTCAAGCACATCAAGGCGAACCCCAACGTCGTAGTCACGGTGACGGTCCAACGCCTGCCGATCAGGATTCGTCAAGCACCACCGGCCGTCATCACGTTCCCGGGTCACGCCACGATCGTTCCGATCGATGAGGTGGACGCGGACGTGCGAGCCGACCTCATGCGAGGCGTCGACGACACGTTGGGCGACACGTGTGTGATTCGAATCAAACCGGTCGGCCGATTCGTGACGTACGGCATCGGCGTGCCAATGATCAAGATGCGTCACCCCGATGAGTCACTCGCCCGCGTGCCGGTTGGCTAGGGCTGCCGACGCAGCTCCATTCGTGGGGTGACGGTCCACCGGCCTCTGCGGGCTTTGCCCGAGCGCGGTCGTGCCGCCTACGGGACGATGGCCTCCGCCACGGCCTGACCGTATTCCGGGTCACACGAGACGAGCGCGGCTTGCTCGGCGCCCTCCTCGAGGGTGTCGGCCGGCATGTCGGTGTAGCCGTGCCGGAAGTCGTCGGCGAGTCCATGCGCGAATTCGGCGGGATCTTGCCCCGCCGCGGCCTCGAAGGCGTCACACCACCAGGCCTCCACGTCCGGCGGATTCACCGCGCCTGGCGGTTCGGTGGTCGTGAGGTGGAAGTCGTCGATGTCGCCTCGGTGGTCGTCGTGGCCTCGGTGGACGTCGTCGCCGAGATCGTGGTCGTCGGCGCCAACGTCGGTCGCCGTGGCCTCGGTGGTCGCTGCGGCGGCGGTTGTCTCAGAGCTCGACGAATTGCTCGTCCGCACCCGTGCCGCTGCATGCGGCAGCCAGGATGGCCCCCGCAGCAATCCAACTGATCGTCCTGAACATCATCCGTCCCGGTCCGCTTCTCTTCGCCAACACTACGTCGGCGATTGCTCTTGAGAACGGCTCCAACCTTTGGCGTGGCGTTGATGCTTCGGCTCGTCGAAGTCGCTCTCGTCGAGAAGCGTATCGAGATTGTCGATTTCGAGGAACGGCCCGAAGTTGCGGAACTGAGAGCCGGAGGGAACGGTGAGGCTGCCGTCGGGGAAGACCATGACGTAGAGCTTGTCAAGCGTCTCGTGGCCGAGCCAGTTGATCCGGTAGTCATGCGGGGTCGCTTCCACCTGCCTGCGAAGCGCCTCGAAAGAAGCGTTGTCGACGACCATCTCGTCCCACGCCACGTCCGGGTCCATGGATCGAGGAAAGGCCTGGAAGACGTTGTAGAAGAGCCGGCCCGGGAGGCGCTTGGCCCGCTCGTCGAGCAGCTGGGCGATGTTCGGGACGTCGTCGATGTTGTGGCGAGTGACCGGCGTGGCGACCTTCACGTCGATGTCCCGTGGGATTCGAGGAGGTCGAGCGCCTCCATCACCGCCGCGTAGTGACCGGGCTTCTTCGTGCGGGCGGAGATCGCCTCGGTCGATCCATCGAGCGGAAGGGAGATGAGATCGATGAACGGTGCCGGAGGTATCGAGAAACGCTTCGGTGACCAAGTCCCCGGTCGTCGACACCGCCACTTCGAGAGCCTCCTCGGCGGCAGCGCGGATGAGCAGCCCGATGTCCGAACGCTGGAGGGGGTCTCCGCCGGTGAAGACGATGCGCCGTGTTGTACCGGAGGCGATCTTGGCGATGATGGCGAGTGCGGTCTCGGTATCGACCGCATCAATCCCCTGCGGACCCCAGCAGTAGGCGCACTCCTGGCTGCACTCCGAAGTGACGTGGAAATCGAACGTCTCGACGTCGGCCATCACAACCCCTTTCGGTGCCGGATCAACACCCCCAGTATCGCAAAACTGCGAACCCAGGGTTCTCCACCCTCTATGCGGCGCCGTCAGCCCGCGGAACGGCTGGCGCTGCGAACCCAGGGTTCTCCACCCTCTATGCGGCGCCGTCAGCCCGCGGAATGCGCGATTCGGTGGCATCCCGACTCCAGCAACAGCGACTCAATGTCGTCAGTCGGACCAGCTGAGGACCAGACCCTCGAGCGCTGTGGCAACACCGACGACAAGTGCCTCATCCACCTTGTCGGGTGTGTCGGTCGGCGCATGGAAGAGCGACTCGAGCATCTCGTCTACATGCTCAGTCGTGAAGGCGAGCGCCGGACGGCCTTGCATGGCGAAGATGGCATGGTCGCTCTGGTACCACGCCGGACCCTCCACCAGGTCCTCCCGATCTCTGAATGCCGAGTCGATTCGGGACTGGACGTCGGCCGCCACGTTGTAGGTGGAATACGCGGTACGACCTTCGCGGTAGCCGGCCCCGTCGATGTTGATGAACAGAGCGACGTCGTCAAGCGTGTCCTTGTTGTCGCTCAGCCAAGCGACTTCGCCAGGGGCCGCGTAGTGATCCTCGCCGTTGACCACCAGCAACTCCAGGCCAACGTCGAGAGAGGGGTGACGCCCGGGCGAAAGCAACCCAGCAAGCAAGACCACCACAGCGACCCCCGCGGCATTGTCCACGGCCCCCGGTGTGCCGGGTTTCGTATCGATATGCGCCGCGATAGTGAGCCGACCGGACCGAGGTCCTCGCGTCGCGACGATGTTGTGCGCAGTCGTGGGCCACCTTTCAGATCGAATCTCGACCTTGGAGGGTTCACCGTCGCTGGCGACGATGTGCGCTCGGGCATCCGGTCTGATGTTCCCGGTCGGGATGGCGAAGTCACCGTCCTCGATGAGAGGAAACGGATCGAGCGCACCACACAGCGCTGGGTAGCGACCCGTAACGGCGACAACGGCTGCAGGCGCCGCGGACTCCAACGTGCTGATCACTGCCGCGTGCTCCTCGGATCCGTAGAACGGGTAGGCCTTCGGCGTGAGCGGCTCTGAAGCAAGCTCACCGTCAAGTACGACGACAGCACCACCGAGGTCCTGTCGCTGCAGGTCCACGCGGTTCCGGAGGATCCGCAGCGGCCCGGCGGCTGAGACACCGCACCCGTACGGGCTCGGCGTCACCTCGATCGACAACCCGCCGACCGTCAGAGAACCACCATCGGTCCGCCAATCGACGCACGGGAATTCCCGTCGCTCGACCGGCCACTCCATACGGGAAAGCAAATCGGCGACGTACGCTGTTGCCTGGGAATTGCCAGAGCTACCGGGCCGGCGATCGGGAACGGCGGAGCAGAGATCCGCAACGATCTCGCTTGCCCAATGGCCGGGATCCTCAGGCCACGTCTCAGCACTCACATCGTTGAGCGTAGCGATCGGCCGTAGGTCAGATGCCGGGGGCATCACCCCGCAACATGTCCGCGTACCATGTCGATACTGCGCATGGCGCACGCGGGAGGAACGATGTCCTCGACCGACCTCACGTCGATCAGCCTCGGTGCATTCGAGCAGACGATCTGCCATCGATCTCCTCCCGGCCGGAAGATGCTCGCGAGGAGATCACAACGTGTGCCGGACTCACGTAATGGGCATCGACACGCTCGAAGACCTTCGGGTCTGCTCGAGACAAGGGCCGCTACCCCGAGTTGGCGCCAGTCTGAGCGTCGACGAGCGGTATCTCACCGTGCTGAACCGCGAAGTCAACTCGAGCGTTCGGACTTGAGTCACGGATCAACGGACGGTTGAGGCCCTGGTTCGCCGGATTCCGTCAGGGACGGCGTTCGAGCATCTAGGCCCGCGAAGACGTCAACGTCGGATCGATCCGCTCGAGGATTGCATCGAGCGCTGATCGACAGGCTTCGGGCCGAAGTACCGGTCGCACGTTCACCGGGAATCCGTCGAGGGCTGATCGACGCGGTTCGCCAGGATCCGCCGGTGACGCCCGTTCGATCTGATCCCCCGTCACGGGCTGCGCCCCCAGCCGTCATCAGCCGAGCGGTTGGACGCCAACGACCACGGGGTAGCTCTGTGCCGCCGCTGCGTCGCTCGACATGACGGATCGCCCAAATGGCACGAGCGCGGCCCCGGCGAGTTTGACATTCGCAACGGCGAACGGGATGCCGATGATCGTGATCGCCAGCAACAGGGCCCAGAAGATATGAGCGATCGCCAGCCAGATCCCGGCCAGCACGATCCAGATGACGTTCCCAACCGTGTTGAGGCACCCGCCCTTGCCGGGAATTTCGACCATAACTCGCCCGAACGGCCAGAGCGCGAATCCGGCGAGTTTGAATGCCTGTATCCCAAAGGGGATGGTGATGATCAGCACGAACATGACCACGCCGGCGACGGCATAGGCGAAGGCCATCGGAAGGCCGCCGAGGATCAGCCAAAGAATGTTGCCGAGAGTCCGCATCGTGGAGCGAACGCTACCAGTGGCAAGGCATCACCCCGACGATCACGTCAAATGCGGCATGACCTGCTCGGCGAACAACTCGAGGCCGCGACGGTCGGTCCCGGCTTCCTGGAAGTACACGATGGCGTAGCCCAGCCCCTCCGCCTCCCACTCTTGGAGACGTTTGACGATCTGTTCGGGTGTACCGGCAATCCCGCCGCCTTCGACGTACGTCCTGGCGAACGCCCCATCGACCTTGTCTTCTCCGACGATCGGAGCGAAGTGCGCCTTGAACGCGGCCGTCTGCTCGGCAACGTCGGCCTCGGTCTCGCCGATGAGGATGTTGAAGTTCGTCGTGCGGACGATCTCGCCGAAGTCACGGCCGACGTCTTTGCAATGGCCGGCGAGGATCTCGCTCTTCTGTGTGAACTCGTCGAACGTGTATCCGAAGTTGGTGTAGTCCGCGTAGCGAGCCGCGACGTTCAGGGTGAGTTTCTCGCCGCCACCTGCGATCCACATGGGAATCATCGGATCCTGGACCGGCTTCGGCTGACACCGCGCACCCTTGAGGTTGTAGTAGGTCCCGTCGTAGTCGACCACGTCCTCCGTCCACATGCGACGCATGATTTCGACACCTTCTCGCAGCATGCCGATCCGGACCGAGGGTTTGGGGAACTCGTAGCCGTAGCCGTCGTACTCGTGCTCGTACCAGCCGGCGCCGATGCCCATCTCGAGACGGCCGCCCGAGATCGCATCGATCGACGCTGCCACCTTCGCCAAGTAGGACGGCGGACGATACGAATTGCAGGTGCACATCTGACCGAGCCGAACGGTGTCGGTGGACGCCGCCAGCGCGGCCATCAGCGTCCATGCCTCGTAGACCGGTTCCTGATCGGGCTCCGGCACCGGGTGGAAATGGTCATAGACCCAGACCGATTCGAACCCGAGGTCTTCAATCACCTTCGCGGTAGAAAGGATCATCGGCCATTGCTGATCGACCGGCACACCGACGAGATCGTGGCGCCAGCCCTGTGGGGTGAATGCTCCGAAACGCATGTCAGGAACATAGCGGCGCGACTCGGCGTGAGCGTCGCCCAAGTCCAGGGCCGCTGGCCTGTGGACGCCGGCGGGTCCGAGGGCGGCACACGTCTGGCATCATGGCCGGGTGAGCAGCCGTTCGCAGAAGGATCGGCGCAGGAGCAACGGAGACAAGGGATGAGGCTGCAGTCTTCCGGCGAGTTTGACGTGGCGTTGCCGGCCTCCGACGCGATCGGCCTGTTCACCCCCGAGGGGGAACGAGCGTGGGTTCCAGGGTGGGATCCCGCGTACCCGGCCGGGCAGCCGAGCGAGGATCCCGGGACGGTGTTCGTGACGATATCTCTCGGCGTCGAGACGACATGGGTCGTGCTCGAGATCGACCGTCCGGGAGCGACAGCGACATACGCTCGAATCACGCCCGGGCACCATGCCGGCGTCGTGCGCGTTGGGTGTACCGACGCTGCAACCGGACACAGCACCGTGTCGGTGGTCTACGACATGACACTCCTCGACATCGATCCCGCGGAACTCGACGCCCATGCGGACGGCCGTTTCGAGCTCATGATGCAGGAATGGGCAGACGCCGTTGAGGCTCACCTCGACGGACAACCCATCTGATCCAAAGGGATCGCGTTCGTCCACGTCGCCTTTGAGCCGAGGTTGATCTCTTCGCCGGAAGCGGACAGCGTGTCGAGCGCTAGACCAGAAGCTCTCGGTAAATACGATCGACCCGCTCGGCGATCCGAAGCCAGTCATACCCCTCCACCACCGTACGCCGGGCATTCCGCCCGCGCTCGATTCGAATAGGTGTGTCCGCCGCTGCCTCGATCATCGCACGTGCGAGCGCGTCAACATCGTCTGGAGCCACGAGCCATCCGTTGAGGTGTTCCGAATCGGTGTTCACGAACGACGGAGGGCCGCCCGTGGTAGTCGCAATCACCGGCATGCCGCAAGCCATCGCCTCCAGATAGACCTGCCCGAACGGCTCCTCAACCGATGGCGCCACGAACACATCCGCGCAATTGAATCCGGTGGCGAGTTCGTCGTGCCCGTGCCAACCGACGAAGAACACGCCGTCGACGCCCAGCGCCGTGGCAACGGTGTGGGGGTGTTCGCCCTCCCACTCACCCGGGTAACCGCCCCAGATGACGAGCGGCGGCGCTTCGTCTCCGAGTGCGCTCCGAACCTCGGCGTAGGCCCGGATGAGAAGCGGCACACGTTTGAAGTCGAGGAACCGGCCCACGTACAACAAGGTGGGGCGCAGCTCGCCGGTGGTCGGATCGACAAAGAAGCGGTCGATGTCCTCGTTTGTGTACCGGATCGTTCCCGGACTCCCACCCTCATCCCAGCCCTGCGGATCCTCGACCAGCCACCGCCGCCAGTGGTCGAGCCGCCGACCTGCTGAAAGACCGAGCGGCACAAAGGAGTTGGTGTCGACGCCGTTCGGCACAATCTCAATCCGGGCCGGGTCGAGTCCGAGGAGGTCGATCGCAAGCGCCCGGTCAGTCGACGAAATCACGATCACACGGTCGGCGCGGTGCGCGGCCGCGACCAGGCGCTGATCCCACACCATGGCGTCCGACCATCGCTCCGCTCCACTGCCGCGGATCTGCTCGAGCATCTTGAGTTCGGTGCCGTGAAGGTGCGCGATCGTCGGCCGACTATCGAGTCGGTCGATCGCATCGTTCACGTGGGTCAAGTGGTGAACGTGATACACATCGGGCGGTCCAACGTCTTCGAGCAATCTCTGCCAGGCCGCGACCTGGTGCTGATAGGCGTCCTCACCGACGGAGGCGAAGACGCGATCCGGAACTCCTGGCCGGTCCTCAAACGACGGGTGGATCGGAACAGGGGCAGTCATCGGGTCCCTGCCTTCATCGAACCACTCGATGGCCTCGGTGAAGTCCAGCGAGTGCACCTCGAGACCTTCGAAGAAGGTGCCGGCGTTTGATCTCACACCCGGCGGTCCGAGCGACCCACATGCCACCGTCACATCGTTCCCGAGCGTTTGGAGCGCTCGTCCTAGATAACGCACGACCTGAGCCGACCCACCGCGGGGGTAGAACGCCAGCGTCATGACAATGCTGTGGCCATCTGTCACCGTCCCATTCTGGCCGATCGGGGGGTCGCACGTTCGGCGAGTCCGTGGTTCGTGTGGGTTTCGTCCGATACGATTCCCGCATGGAAGACAGTCACGTCACTCTCCGCCCGGCGCAACCCGAGTTCGAGGAAGGTCTCCTGTTTGCTCGATATGTCGACACGGCAGCAGACGGCGTGTTCCGCTTCATGCTCGGGAAGGCCGCCGATCGGGTTCTCGCGAAGGCCTATTTGGAACCGGACCACGACCTCTCCTATCAGTACGTCACCTTCGCTGAGAGGGGCACCACGATCATCGGCATGGTCTCCTCGTACTCCTCTCAACAGCATCAGCGATCGTCCGACGGCCCACTGATCCGGGCCGCCGGCTGGCGTGCACCTCGGATGGGGGCCGTCACCGCGGTTGCGGCAGGGCTCTTCCGATTCCTCGACAGGGTTCCCGATGGCGACTCCTACCTCCAGGCCGTTGCCGTTGACCAGGATCGCCGCGGGGACGGCGTCGGTTCTGCCCTGATCCTCCACGCCGAAGAACGAGGGCGTAGCGGCGGATGCACACGGATCGCCCTCGACGTGGCGGTCGACAATCACGGTGCACAGAAGCTCTACGAGCGGCTCGGATTCGTGGTGGAGGCCACATCTCCGCGGTCCGCCATCCTCCCCGAGGGCCAGGTACACCGAATGGCCAAGGTGCTCTGACCTCTTCGCGGCGATTGGTGTCGCATGAGGTGGCGAGCTGCGGACCGCATCTCTCGTCCCATCACGGCGCCAACGGAGAGCGAGAGCGGTAGATTCGACGCAGCCGTTCACAAGCCACCGAGACCCGGGAGTCGTCGCGATGCTCCGCCATGTTGCTCTGTTCCGCTTCAAGCCCGAGACCACCAACGAGCAGGTCGAAGCGGCCATGGTGGCGCTCTCGGTGTTGCCCGATCAGATTGATGTGCTCCGGAAGTTCCGGTTCGGGCCGGATGCCGGAATCACGGAGGGAGCGTGGGACTTCGCCGTGGTCGCCGTACTCGACAACGCCGACGACTACGTCGCGTACCGCGACGACCCTGCGCACGTGGCGGTCCTCCGGGACTTCCTCGCACCGCTCATCTCCGAAGCCGCCCGCATTCAGTTCGAGAGCGAGGGCGAGAGCATGCCGCGTACCCAGGGTTCGTGACGTCCTACTTGGCGTCTCCGGCCCGCGGTACGCGTAGCGGTCTCGACCGGGTGACTCATGGAGGTGAGTTGTGGCCCCGCCGAGGATCCCGATGCGGCTCGATACGAACCCGGTGATGTTGACGATGGGGAGAAGAATCAGCGTCGGTGCAATCCCAATCGCCCAGAAGCGGGCGCCGATCAGCACCCCTACTGCGGCCGCCACCCAGATCCCGATTGTCGTCGGCAACCCGGAAACTCGCTCCCCCGAGCGGAGGATTGCTCCCGTCCCGAGGAAACCGACCCCGGTGACGATCGCGGCGGGGATGCGAACGGCATCACCTCGCCCGTCGACCAGGGCTGCGTCGCCGAGAATCGAGATTGAGGCTGCGAAAGAAGAGGGCAGACCCGGCGGCGACCAGCATGTGAGTACGAATGCGGGCCGGCTTATTCAGCACCGGTCGATCAAGGCCGATACCTTCGCTGCTCCCCGGCTTGCGACGTCACGTCGATCTATCGCCACCGGCCGCCGCCGGCGGCTCGTGATCGGCTGGGTGTCGCCAGAAGTCGCAGCAGCCGGAGGCCACTTCATCGTTTGGATGCAGCCGCCCCCACGCCGGCGCCTCAAAGTTCGTGGGGCACTAGCGCTGGAGCGCCCCCTCCAACAGCAGCACCATCTCAGGTTCATTCAGAAGGCGGGCCCAATGCAACGCATTGCCGGCTTCGGCTGAGCAACCACCACCTGCGCACGAAGCTTCGATCCCGGGGTCCGCACCAGCTTCGAGGAGGGCAGCTACGACTTCCGGTGACTGACCGGAGAAGATGGCAAGAAGCAGAGGCGAGTGGCCGGTCGCGGATAGGGCATCAACGCTCGCTCCCAGGGAAAGAAGTGTCTCGACGGCTTCGAGCTGGCCGGCGCGCGCAGCTATCCCGAGTGCGCTCGAGCCCCTGTCCCTAGGGTGCCCGTGGCCTTGGGTGATTGCCTCCGACCGGACATCGAGGTCCACCCCTTGTCTTCCACGATGAATTCGATGGCGCCGACACTCCCGAGATCCGCAGCGTGATGAAGGGCATTCATGCCGTTGCTCGAGAGGGCTCCCAGATCGGCTCCGGCTGCGACGAGAGCCTCGAGGCTGTCCGCCGCGTCGGCCTCAGCGGCCACGTGAGCAGCAGTGAGACCTTCGGGGGCGACCGCATTCAGGCCTGCCCCGGCGCCAAGCAGGAGGGTCACGATCGCAACATCATTGCGCACCGCAGCGCGCATCAAAGGAGTGAGTCCAAGGACCTGAGGCTCGTCGGGATCGGCGCCCGCTTCCAGGTGCGCTCGGACGAGGTCGGCGTCACCAGATTTGGCTGCTTCGGAAAGATCGCCGCTTGGGCCGCTTCTGCGTTGGGCAACCAAGAGCCCGACGGCGATCGCAAGGACGGCAACGACCACGCCTGCGGCAATAGCGATACTCGTCTTTGTCGACCGCGTCATGGCTCGTGAGCATACACGGGTGGCAATAGCGATACTCGTTTCTTTTCGACCGCGTCATGCTCGTGAGCATTCGCTGTTGCTCCGAGACTTATACCGGCCGTGCCGCGCGCCAAGCGGTGTATTCGTCGGCGAAGCCGATCATGAGGAGCGGGAGCAGCCCCCCGGCGAAGACGCCCGCCGGTGTGATAACGACGAGCAAGAAGAGAACGTACACGGCCATGAAGCCCGTTGCCAACAGCCGCCACTTCATCACCCCCTCGAGATCTGACTGGTTGAGGCAGAGGGAGCCGCCGACGCCAAACCCGGCAGCCGCCCCCACCACCGGCGAGAGCAGTCCGAGGGCGAGTCCGAGAACGAGGAGCAGCCCCATGGACTGCAATACTCGTTTTGGAGTCTGTGCATTGCGGGACACAAACCCCACGGTCATGAACACAAACGGTGCCATGACCACGCCGATCCCCAACAGCCCCGCATCGATTTGCGTCGGTTCGCCTTCCGGCGTCGCAAACGCCGCGGCGTAGGGGAAGTAGCTGAACATCATCGCGATCGTGCCCAACGCGATCGCCAGCCAGTTGCGCCGCCGCTCCTGTTCTTGCGCCATCGGTGCAGTGTTCGCCGAGGGCCTACCCCTTCACGGAACCGGCGGTGAGGCCACGGACGAAGAACCGCTGCAGCGAGAAGAACACCACCAGGGGCAGGATCATCGTCACGAAGGCGGCCGCAGGAAGCAGGCTGAAGGCACCTTCACCACGACCGGCGAGATCGGCCAGCTCTACGGTGAGAACCCGGACGCTGGGATCGATTCCGAGGAACACCAGCGCCACCAGGTAGTCGTTCCACACCCAGAGGAACTGGAAGATGGCAAACGAAGCCAAGACCGGCACCGAGAGCGGAATGATCAACCGGACGAAGATGGCCCAGTGGCTGGCACCGTCGATCTTGGCCGACTCGATGATGGACGCCGGCAACGAACCCATGTAGTTGCGTAAGAGGTAGATCGCCAGCGGAAGACCGAACCCGGCGTGGGCCAGCCACACGGCCGGGAATGTCCCGGTCACGTCGAAGGCGGTGTAGATCCGAAGGATCGGGATCAGCGCCATCTGCAGCGGTACCACCATCAGGCCGACGACGATCACGAAGAGCAGATTGCGCCCCGGAAACGTCATCCATGAAAACGCGTAGGCGGCGAAGGCGGCAATCGTGACCGGGATCACGACCGCCGGAATCGTCACCGCCAGCGTGTTGGCGAAGGCGTTGCCGAACCCCTCTTGGAGCACAACCCGGTAGTTCTCCAGCGTCCAGGTCGCCGGATCCAAGATCGAACCGAAGATGGTCCACCACCCCGATTCCCGAACGTCACCGGGGTCCCGGAGCGAGTTGATGAACAGCCCCAGGGCCGGAATGATCCAGAGCGTCACGATGACCCAGACCGAGAGGTACACCGGCCACTTGGAGAAACGCCCGCCCTCCCGCTTGGGCGAAGCCGTGACGGTTGGAGTCTCTGTCGTCGTGGTCATCGCTGCGCCTCCTGAGCCTGGAACCGTCGGACGTTGATGACGAGGATCGGAATGACGGCGATGAACAGGACCACTGCCAACGCCGCCCCCAAGCCATCGTTCAGATTGGTGAAGAACTCCTGGACCATCTGTTGAGCAACAACCTGCGTGCCGTCGCGGCCCCCGGTCATCACCCATACGATGTCGAACACTTTCCAGGTGGTGATCAGCACCGTGGTCCACACCACCACAACAGTCGAAGAGATCGTCGGGAACGTCACCTTCCGAAACACCTGCCACTCGTTGGCGCCATCGATGCGAGCCGCCTCGAGCAGGACGTCGGGCACCCCTTTGATGGCCGAGGAGAGGATCACCATGGAGAACCCGACCTGCAGCCAGACCAAGATCACCATGAGCATGAAGTTGTTCCAGGGCTGCTGCTGGAGCCAGTTGACCGGATCTTGGCCCAGCCCCGACCATGATGCCGTTGAGCAGACCGATCTGGTTCCCGAAGCCTGCCGGCCGGAAACCGTACACGAAGAGCCACACCACGCTGGCTCCGACGAACGAGATCGCCATCGGCAGGAAGATGAGCGACTTCGAGATCGACTCGAGCGCGCTTGCCCATCTTGTCGGCGAGCGTGGCGAACCCGAGACCGAAGACAACGGCCACGGCCGGCACCACCAAGACCCAGACGATGCTATTGCGGATCCCGACCAGGTATTGGCTCTCGGTGAAGAGCGTCACGAAGTTGTCGAACCCGACGAAACCTTCGCCGTCGCGATCCCGGAAGGCCAGGATCGTCGTGTTGATCGCCGGGTACACGAGATAGAAGCTGAGAAAGACGAGCGCCGGGCCGACGAACACGAACGGGCGAACACCATGAGCCGGCCGCTCAGGAAGCAGGTTGACCAACTGATCCATGCCCCAATAGAGAGCCCACACCCCAGCGACGCCGACAACGACGGCAACGATGACCTGGAGGACCTTGTTGACATCCTCGTCCTTCAGGAACTGGAACGAGAAGAAGAACACCATGAGCTACCAGCCGGTACGACGAGCGCCGTGAGGATCCGCAACACCCAGACGGCAAAACTGTTGTCCTGGGACTCCTGGGACGGTTCGAACTCCGATCTCTTCTCCGGTACGTCCGATTCCTGATCCGGAAGCATCGGGGTAGTCATCGAATCTCCCTCCACGGGTCCAACCTGCCGGACAACACTCTAGTCATGAAGAGGGCGGCCCTGCTGCGCCGCTCCGGCACACTCCACTCCTGGTCCAGAGGCGACGGGGTAGTCATCGAATCTCCCTCTACGGGTCCAGCGTGCTCTGCTTCACTCTAGTCAAGAAGAGGGGCGGCCCTGCCGGGCCGCCCCTTCGATTGTGGTGGTCGATTGTCTGTCTATTGGTTAGGGCCAGCTCGAC
>CAVYHX010000030.1:0-42465 GCA_963768415.1 uncultured Gammaproteobacteria bacterium | reverse complement strand
GACGCCATTCGTGCTGCCACCGAAGCACAGGCGGCAAAACAGGCAGCAGACAACGACAATACCGGCAACATCCATTATTACCCCCTGCCCGCCTACCCTTATTACCCCGGTCACCAACGGCGGCCACACCACCGCAATCCGCATGATCGCGTGCACACCTGGGAACCGGCCCCGCCGCCACGTCGGCTCAACAAACCCATCCGCAATACCCGCTGACCACTGCCGGCCGGCTTTCACACCACTCGGGTGCTGATTTTGCAGGTAAATAGTAGGGTTACTGCGTGCCGGCGGACACCCCATATATGCACCAGACTGCGGATTCTTGTATATTGACCGCATGATTGACCACGGTATACAACGCACCAGACCCATCGGTCTGGCCGACATCGAAGCTGTTGCAATTTGCATCCCGTGCGCATCCGGCCACGGTCACATCGAATGGATCTGATGCATTCCTGCCCCGCCAGTGTCAATCCGCAACGGCAAGTATCCCGTGCAAGTCCGGTATGACCGGCATCACACCCATGTCTGAAGAAGATGACAGCCCACTGAAGTTTCCCTGCGATTTCCCCGTCAAGGCCATGGGTAAATCGGACTGTGACCTGGATATCACCGTGGTGGAAATCGTGCGCCGGCATACTCCGGACCTGAGTGAAGGTGCCATCTACACGCGTGACAGCAAGCAGGGTAACTACATTTCGGTCACGGTGGTTGTGCCGGCAACCAGCCGCGCGCAACTGGACGCCATCTACCAGGACCTGGTCGACCATGCAGATGTCATCATGGCATTGTGAGTTCCGGCCATGCCTGCACTGCCCGAGACGACACCGCATCCTGAATCCAGGACATTGACAGTACGCAGGCGCGGGCTCGTGGATTACGCATCCACCTGGCGCGACATGCAGGCATTCACTGACAGGCGCACGCCCGCCACCACCGATGAACTCTGGCTACAGGAACACCCGCCGGTATTCACCCTGGGGCGTAACGGCAAGACCGAACATCTGCTGGATACGCAAGCTATACCGGTAATCCGCGTAGATCGCGGCGGACAGGTCACCTACCATGGCCCGGGACAGCTGCTCGCATATGTCCTGCTGGACATCAAACGCCGCCATCTGGGTGTACAATCACTGGTCAGTATCCTGGAACAGGCGGTCATCGACCTGCTGGCGGATTATCACATCCACGGGCTGCGCCGGGACAAGGCACCGGGCGTGTATGTGGATAAGCGCAAGGTGGCGGCACTCGGGTTGCGCATCAGGAGGGGTTGTTGTTTTCACGGCCTGAGTCTCAATGTGAATATGGACCTGACACCGTTCTCCATGATCAACCCCTGCGGCTTCCGTGATCTTGAAGTGACACAATTATCCGATCTTGGAATTGCGAGCTCACTCGAGGAAATCGCCGTCCAGTATCAGGATCATCTGCAGCGACTGCTGCTTGAGGCAACCTGATGAAAGACACTGAAAGGAAACAGCGCGGCGCCGCAAAAACCGCGCGCATACCGGTCAAGATCGAAACCACCACCCGGCCGCTACGCAAGCCACCGTGGATTCGCGCAAAATCACCGGCACACCCGGCCGTCACCCGGCTCAAGGAGGTGCTGCGTGAAAACCGTTTGCATACCGTGTGCGAGGAGGCTTCCTGTCCGAACCTGGGTGAATGCTTCGCAGGCGGCACGGCCACGTTCATGATCATGGGGGATATCTGTACGCGCCGTTGTCCGTTCTGCGATGTGGCGCATGGCCGCCCTGATCCACTGGATACCGACGAACCCGAAAACCTGGCGCGCACCATCAGGGCCATGGGCCTGCGCTATGTGGTAGTGACCTCGGTAGACCGCGATGACCTGCGTGATGGCGGGGCCGGCCATTTTGCCGCGTGCATTAACGCAATTCGGGCCGGCAACCCGGACACCCGGATCGAGGTACTGGTGCCGGATTTTCGCGGCCGCATGGACCGGGCCCTGGAAATCCTCGAGCAAGCGCCACCGGACGTGTTCAATCACAACCTGGAAACCGTGCCCAGCCTGTATAAAAAAGTACGTCCCGGTTCGGACTATGCCTGGTCGCTGTCATTACTGAAACGCTTCAAGGCGGCGCATCCCGATGTGCCGACAAAGTCAGGACTCATGCTCGGCGTGGGGGAAGACCTGGCTGAGGTTGAACAGGTCATGCGCGATCTGCGTGCCCACGAGTGCAATATGCTGACCCTGGGCCAGTATCTGCAGCCCAGCGTCCATCACCTGCCGATTACGCGCTATCTGGATCCGTCCGAGTTCGAGCGACTGGGGGAATTGGGTTACCGCCTGGGATTCAGCCACGTGGCCAGTGGCCCCATGGTGCGCTCCTCCTACCATGCCGACGAGCAGGCCAGGAGTACAATCGAAACCGGCTGACGGGATAGCCGGTCAAGACATATAACGTGCCAGCAAGGCGGTAAACGATATTTCCTGGTTTTCATCCTGCAGCACCGGCTGTGCACGCAGCCAGGCCTCGATTCCGGCGGCAGGTAACGGTCTGGAAAACAAATACCCCTGCACCTCGTCACAACCCAGCCCTTGCAACAACTCGAGCTGCTCCTGCGTCTCGACACCCTCGGCCACGACACGGAAGCGCAGGCTCTGCCCCAGGGTGATCACAGCATTCACAATGGCGGCGTTATCCTGCTCCTCGGTCACTTCACGCACGAACGACTGGTCGATCTTGAGAGTGTCCAGTGGCAGTCTTTTCAGCATGCTGAGTGACGAATAGCCGGTTCCGAAATCATCCATACTGATTTTTACACCCATCTTTCTCAAATCATTGAGGAGCACGCTGCTGGCCTGAATATCCTGCATGACAGCCGTTTCGGTCAGCTCCAGTTCCAGCCACTCGGATTCGATGCCGGAATGCTGCAGGAAGGCGGTTATCTTCGCCTTCAGATCTTCCTGACGAAACTGGCGCGCGGACAGATTGACTGCAACCCGCAGGGGTTCCATACCCGCATCCCGCCAGGCCCGCATCTGGCTACATACCGTATCTCAGCACCCATTCCCCGATCGGGACGATCAAGTCCGTCTCCTCGGCCAGGGGGATAAAATCCGCCGGTGAGACCATGCCCATGTCCGGGCTGTCCCAGCGGATCAGGGCCTCGAGGCCGCTGGCCCGGCACGTCCTGAGGTCGATCTTCGGCTGGTAATAAACCTTGAACTCGTCCTGTACCAGCGCGCGCCGCAATGCGCTTTCCATTGACAGGCGCCTGGATGTCAACCTGCCCAGGGATGTGGTGTAGAACTGGTAATTATTCCTGCCTTGTTCCTTGGCATGAAACATCGCGGTATCGGCATTCTTCAACAGCTCCTCCACGTCGTCTCCGTCATAGGGAGAAACAGCAATCCCGATACTTGCCGTCACCACGATTTCCTCGCTGCCGAGCATAAAGGGAACAGCAATGGCGTCTATGACCCGTCTGGCAACGCGTGCAGCATCTTCCGCACGCTCAAGGTTGGTCAACAGGACGGTAAACTCATCGCCCCCCAGCCGCGCCACAGAAACTTCACGCCGCTCTTCGTGACCCTGATGACCGACAGAATCACTGATGCGCAGGCAGTTGACCAGCTGCGATGCCACGGTAACAAGTAACTTGTCTCCGAGTGTATGACCATATGAATCATTGATACGCTTGAAATGATCGACATCGATAAACAGTACACCCGTCAGCTGCTCGTGACGCCGGCCCAGTTCGACAGCCTGCTCCAGCCGGTCATGAAACATGCGCCGGTTGGGAAGATTCGTAAGACTGTCGTAGTAAGCGAGATGGCGAACCTCTGCCCGGCTTTTCCGCAGGCTCCTGAACATCTCCATGGTGCGCAGCATGTACTGAATCCGGTAACCCAGAATAGTGAAATTCAGGGGCTTGGTGATGAAATCCGTCGCACCCACCTTAAAGGCATGATCGATCGATTCGATATCATTCAGGCCGGTCATCATCATGACGGGCACATGCTCACCTTGCGATGTCTTGCGTAATTCCTCACAGGCCTGAAAACCGTCCATTCCAGGCATCAGGACATCCATCAGTATCACGTCCGGCTGACAGTTATCCAGGACCGCCAGGGCAGCATTACCGTCCGCGGCCTCGGTCACTGCGAAGCCTTTTTTGTGCAGTGACCGCGTGACCAGCATCCGGATCATCGGATCATCATCGACCACCAGTACCAGGGGTGTCTCTGCACCTGCGCTATCTGCGGTCTTCACCATGTCACCCATTACGCCGCACTCCTGACGGTCTCATCCAGCAATGCAGCAGAGACAGCCCTGAATTCAGTATCAATCCTGTTGAGAAATACTTCAGCTTCTCCAAGTTCATTGTTTTGGCCCAGATCCTCGAGTTGCCGGAACAGGTCGGCCAATGCTGCGGCACCAAGATACGCGCTGCCCGACTTGAGACGATGGGCAATCATGCGCACATTATCGGCATCCATATTGCTCACCGCCTCCCGCAGGGAATTCAGCAAGGCTGGAGTATCATCGAGGTAAAGCATAATGACCTGCGATACCAGGTCCGGCTCACCTTCATCCTGCAACTCGCGGATAGCCTCCAGGTCATCCCTGTTGATAGCTGCACGCGCAGCATTCGTGTCGTCGGCAACACCCGGATCTGCCTGGCGCTGTCTGCTCAGCGCAGGATGCATCGGATGCCATCAGCGGTTCACTGCCGGATGTTTCCGGATTGACGATCGATATACTGCTCTCACACCATTCTTCAAGTACCGTCTCGAGCTGGCCCTGGGTGAATGGCTTGCTGATATAATCGTCCATGCCCGCATCAAAACACTTCTTCCGGTCACTCTCCATGGCATTGGCTGTCACTGCCACAACCGGAATATGGCGTCCCGGACCGGCCGCTTCAATCCTGCGTATTTCGCTCGTGGCTTCGAAGCCATCCATCGTCGGCATCTGGCAATCCATCAGGACGATGTCATAGTCATTTTCCTGCACGGCAGCGACCGCCTCGCGGCCATTCACAACCGCATCGGCCTGACAACCGATGCGTTTCAGCATCGAGAGGGCGACCATCTGGTTGACCGGACTGTCCTCCGCCAGCAGGACCCTGATGTTGCTGAAATCAAGTTCGCAGGTATTTCCCGGATTCATTTCTTCCCGTTCAGGCACGACATCGACAGCCCTTAACAGACTGTTGTAAAGATCCGCCTGCCTGACAGGTTTGTGCAGATAAGTCCGGATACCAACACCCTTTGCCTTAACCGCATCGCCACTGTCTCCGACTGAGGTCAGCATGATGAGATGTATATCTGCAAGCTTCCTGTCGCCCTTGATCGCCCTGGCCAGGGTCAAGCCGTTCATACCCGGCATATGCATGTCAAGGATGGCCAGATCATAGGGATCGCCCTTGTCCACCGCCGACTGCATCATTGAAAGCGCCTGTTTGCCGCCCATCGCAACACTGTTGCGCATGCCCCACGCCCGGGTCTGGTGCTTGAGAATCGTACAATTGGTTTCATTGTCATCGACGATAAGCACATGCAGGCCATTCAGACTCTCGAGCATGGGGAGCTTCTCTGTGTTTTCCGGCTGCTTGTGCAGCTTCACGCTGAACCAGAATGTAGAACCCTTGCCATGCTCACTCTCTACGCCCATTTCACCGCCCATTAATTCGGCCAGCTGCTTCGAGATGGACAATCCGAGTCCGGTGCCTCCGTAGTGGCGCGTAGTAGAGCCGTCGGCCTGCGTGAATGACTCGAACACCCTGGAACAGGCGGCGCGTGTCAAACCGATACCGGTATCACGGACCTCGACACACAAATCGATATCACTCTCGCTTTCCTGGATTGCATGCAGGCGCACGAATACTTCACCATGTTCCGTAAATTTCAATGCATTACCGATCAGGTTGGTCAGAATCTGGCGGAAGCGGTTCGGATCGCCGCATACGGCACTCTGCATGGCAGGCGGAATCTCATACAGTAACTCGAGTTTCTTGCGGTGCGCGTTTTCGGCCAGCAGCCCCACGACCTCCTCCACTGTTTCCCGCAAATCGAAATCAATTTCCTCCAGTTCCAGCTTGCCGGCCTCGACCTTGGAAAAATCAAGAATGTCGTTAATCACTGAAAGCAGTGCCTTGCCCGAGCGGCGTACTGTGTCGGCAAACATGGTTTGCTGCTCGGTCAATTCGGTCCCGAGCAGCAGTTCGGTCATGCCCAGGACGCCATTCATCGGCGTCCGGATTTCATGGCTCATATTCGCGAGAAACTGGGATTTGGCCAGACTGGCCTCTTCGGCGATTTCCTTGGCGGTTCCCAGCTCCTTGTCGCGGAGTCTGATCTGGTTCAGCATGTCATTGAACCCTTCCGTCAGCATGCCAAGTTCGTCGTGGCTGACATATTCAGCCCGTATGCTGTAATCCTTTCTGGTTCTGACCCGGGCCATGGTGCGCGCCAGTGACAGAATGGGGGCGGATACTATGCGCTGCAGCTTTGAGGCCAGCAGGAGTGCAATGACAGCGGCCATAACCAGGACCAGCGCGGCAACCAGCATACCCGTGGCAATCTGCTCATGTATCTGATCGAGGTCTGATTTGATATAGAGCGTACCGAGGCGATCTTTCTCGAAGACAATCGGCGCAAACAATTCCAGACCGTCATTCCAGAAATGTGTAATAGCTGCATGCCCCGCACCGGCATGCACGTTAAAACCGGGATCTGCATCAATATCTGATGTTGTGGACATTTCCGCAGAGGAATTAGCACGGCGGAAGCGGGCAAAAACCTGCGCACGTCGATCAATTATGGCGGCGGCAACAATGTGAGGCTCTTCACCCAGGGCAGACAAGGTCTCCGTTGCCGCTTCCATGTCATCAAACACCAGTGCTGCCGCACTGTTGTGCCCGATCACATTGGCCAGCACCGTGAGGTCTTCCACCATCGCGGTGCGGCTTCTGACCAGGTCACTGACAATAAACGCAGCTGACGCGAGCACCAGTACAATGGTACTGATCAGCATCATCAGGATCGTCAGCTTGGCCTTGATCGGCTGGTTGCGAAATAAACGTTCTAACATTCCCTTGCGCACCGTTAACACGAATTGCCCGCATGACTGTCATTCGGGGTATCGACCTGCTATCGGCATACCAGCGCAGAGCCTTAACGCCTGCGCACGCTTAATTAGAATATTATGTTTTTATAAACAACCGCTTGGTCATTTTCAGGCCGGCAAACAGCCGCCGATGGCAGTCACGGCCTGCCGGATCCCGGACGGTTCCGGGGGCGGTGGTATTGATTGCCGCCACAGTGCAGCCAGCGCCGCGCCGAAGCGCCCTGTCCGGAACTGCTCGGGGCTGATTTCTTCCAGGCAGCCATGCTGCCGCGCCCAGTCGTTCAAACCGGAGGTCTCCGGCCAGTCCGGGCGCGCCAGTGTCAGCACGGGTACACCGTTGCATACCGCCTCGGCGTAGGTGCCATAACCCGGCTTGGTCAATACCGTATCGACCGAGGCCAGTACGTCGATAAACGGAAAGGGGAGCGATCGAATGTCGATCCAGTCTGCACGTGCCGCAGTGAGCTGCCCGGAAAACAACCACACGACATCCTCGATACATGGCCAGGAATCCAGGGGCAGTTCACTGGGAATACCACCCAGTGCCACCAGCACGAGTCGACTCGTCGCCGGGACTGACAGCCGGGCACACACTGCGCCACGCCGCCGGACACCCGTGCGCGCAATCGGGCCAAGCGCGCGCAGGTTTTTCAGCTCCGGCATGGGCAAGGCCGGTTGCGGTGCAAGAAACAGCTGTGCCCGCTGATATCCGGACCATATCTGCCGCTGTATCGCCCTGCTCGCTGCGCAGTTTTCACTGTAGGCGGCATGGATCGCCGCCCAGTTCAGGGAACACAATGCAATGGCGGGAATTTCAAGTGCTGCCGCAGCGCAAAAAATCCTGTAGGGAATATTGCCCAGCACCAGGTCCGGGCTGACACCTTGCAGCAGCTCGATGTCTTTCCTGATGCCGGCATCCCAGTCACGGTGAAACCGGGCGAATACCTGCCGGGATGCGGGCACGTCCACTTCCCAGGCACTGGTCATACGCAACACCGGGTCGAGGTCCACCGCCAGGTGCGCGCTGGCTGGTGCGAGATGGTCTTCCAGGACGGTCCGCGGCAGGCTGCTGGCGACGGTCAGCCGCAGGCGCGGGATCTTTTCCTGCAGGGCGTTAACAACGGGTGCGCATTGCGCCAGATGACCATAGCCGTGTCCCGAGATGGCCAGCAGCAGGTGCGGCATGTGCGTCACCCGTGCGTTGCGGCGTCCGGAAGCAGGCGCTCCATGAGGTAACCGAGGCAATCCTGACGGATGATCTTTTCATCCAGAGTGAACATGGACGGCATGAATGCACAACGGGTGACAACTGCGTCAGCGTCGAGGGAAAAGTACTTGTCGCGCACATCCTGCCCGTTGTCATCGCACACTTCCAGCGGCAGGACGCTGTGATTCCGCAGCCAGCCGAGTTGCGTACCTGCGGGCAATTCCCTGAAATTCAGGTGATCCAGTGCATCCAGCAGGCGCAGATCGGCCGTCGTATCCGCAAAACCAAAGCTGACATTGGCAGGAATTTTCACAATCGCCACGGTATGAAACAGGTCCAAATCATGGAGCGGCACCGGCTGCTGCGGCAGCTCGCTGAGGTGCAGGCAGGCATCGATATAGTCACGCGCATGATCGACACCGTACTCCTGATGCGGCTTGCCGCACTCGATGGTCACCGCCGGGCAGATATACGACATGGCCATGGATTGCACGCCGAGCGGCCGGATGAAGTACACCACGGTGCGGCTGAACAATACGGCGAGGTGCAGAAACCGGTTATCGACACGATTGATGCAGGCGTAGTGCGGATTGATGCCGGTGTTGTTGTGGATGTCCACGCTGGCGAACGCCTGCCGCGTCTGCATGGTGTCAACCACCTGCTGCATCATGCGCACTTCGGGACCGTCTGCGTGTTCCGTCCCCGGCCAGACGCGATTGTAGTCCGGTTGCCCGTCCAGATAGCGCTGCCCCTGCTCGGCGGCGCGCACATTACCGATAAAGATCGACAGCGCCCGCGGCAATTCGCGCTGCCGGTAAGCACGCAGCAATGCCTGCACGGCGTAGAAACCGGTGCCTTCATTGCCGTGCGTGAGGACACTGACAAACAGCGGCGCCGCGGTCCTGCCCGGCAGATGAATCAGGCTCGGACCACCCAGCAGGTCGTGCAATTGCTCGACGGAGGCATCCAGAAGACCCTCTGGCAACGCCTCAAACTCCTTTAGCATAGGTAAACCTTCATCTAAATAATTGATTTATTTTGGTCTATAATTGCACAACTGCATCTAAATAACATGAAATGCAATGATCATGCAGGATCCAGATGCCAGCCATGCACGGGCTCACCACGGTCCTGATGATGACAGTAGGTCTCGGTCAGCAGTCCCATGTCAGCGCCGTGGCGGGCGACGAATGCCCGCTGCCAGACTGATCCGGTCTGGCCGCTGCGGACCCGCGCGGCAATGATACCGAGATATTTATCCACATCGGCGGCATCCATATCCATCATTTCCAGGCCGCGCCGCGCCAGTGGCACCAGCTCCCGTTCGAGCAACTGCCGCACCGGTACCTTGATTCCGTCCAGCCAGGTCACGTGGGCATCCAGTCCGTGCCGGGCGGCGGCATAGAAATTGTCCCGCGCGGTGGCAAATCCAAGCACCGCCTCGGGTGGCGTCTCGGCCAGAATCAGCGCCTGCATCAGCCCGAAAAACAGTGCCGCATTGGCAATGACATCCACCACGGTCGGGCCGCCGGGTACCACGCGGTGCTCGATGCGCAAATGCGGCATACCGTCGTAGTCGAAGCCGATCAGGGGGCGGTTCCAGCGCCAGATGGTGCCATTGTGCAGGCGCAGGTGCGCCATCTGCTCGATACCTTCATGAAAACACACGGGCAACAGGACCGGGTAATGCTGCTCATTTTCAATGAACCATTCGAAGATGGATTCGCGCACATAGCCGGAACCGAACGTTACGCGCCGCATGGGGCCCTGGCTGGCCCCGGCCAGGCCACCCACGGACACCGACTGCTCGAATAGCGGTATCCGGGTTTCATCCCACAGATCGAAACCGAACAGATAGGGCGAATTGGCCGTGACCGCGACCATGGGAGCGGACAGGATAGTGGCTGCATTATAGGCGCGTACCGCGAGGCGCGGATGGATTTTCAGATGCAGCTGGAAAGAGGTGGTGGCCGCTTCCAGCATGACGCTTTTGTGCACGGCTCTCAGGTGTTCGCGGCCATGGATATCCAGTTCCAGCGGCCGTCCTTCGCGCAGGCGCAGCACCTGTTCGTTGAGGGCGCGATAACGCTTCAGATCGGACATATTGACCGTGCGCCAGTTCCGCCGCCGCCACCGTCGGCAGGATACCGATCATCATCAGTCGCACCTGCATCTGCGCCGCAACCTGCCTGCATTGTTGCCAGGTGGCGTTCAGACTGGCCTCAAAGCGGCTCAGCGCCGAACCCCACAGGTGTTGCGGATGATCATTGAGTTCGACATTGAAGCGCGCCAGTTCCGGCACCACCATGGGATTGTTCAGACGCGCCAGAAAGGCTTCGTTCACCGGTGCAGGATGCGCATCGGCATCGATCAGCCAGGCCTCCAGCTCGAATCCACCCATTCGGTCGCGCGGGGAAAATGCATCATTCCTGAACCACTCACCCAGCAGCGCAGTCTCCCTGCGCAGTAAATCCGCATACTCCGCAAAATCCTGCTCGGTAAACTGTGCTGCTTCTATTTCCTGTCCCATAGCTGATCAATGTCGTTGTGTGCAGGTATTCAGACCAGGAAAGCGCTGATGTGTTGTCATTCCGGCCGGAGCGCAGCGGAGTGCAGGAATGACGGGCAATAATTAATCAGAGCTTCTCTGGATTATCACTGCATGTTAATCACCACCCGGTTGACTTCATCAAGTCGCTCCGGGGTGCCAATGTCAAACCAGCTGCCGCGGTAGATTGCGCCACTCACCCGTTCAGCAGCCATGGCCTGGCGCAACAGGGGTGCCAGCGGAAAGACCCCGGGTTTGCATGCCAGCGAACAATTCAGGGTGGTATACCCCGATGCCGCTGAAGGTCAGCATGACCGGCCCGCGTTGCGCAACCCGGTCTCCGGTCAGGGCGAAATCACCCCCGGGATGATGCGGCGGATTATCCACCAGCACCAGATGCGCCAGTCCGTCAGGATGCGACGGCAGGGAGTCAAAGGGAAAGTCCGTCCAGATGTCGGCATTCACCACGATAAACGGCCCGTCCCCGAGCAGCGGCAATGCATTGAAAATACCGCCGCCGGTTTCCAGCGCGGATTCCGGTTCCCGCGAATAGCTGATCTCGACCCCGTAGGCCGCCCCGTCCCCGAGCGCGGTAACCAGTTGTTCACCCAGGTGGGCGATATTGATTACCAGCTTGCTGATACCCGCCCGCGACAGGGCATGCACATGCCGCTCGATCAGGGTTTGACCGCCAATACGCAGTAATGCCTTGGGCGTGTCATCGGTCAGCGGGCGCATGCGCTCACCGCGCCCCGCGGCCAGGATCATGGCCCGCATGAATTTTCTTCCGGCTTGATAAGATTCCGGCGCATAGCGTATGCCTGCATGTTCATGCCATCCATGACTGGTTCCATTTTCAACAGCATTGTTTGCCGGGACTATCGGGAGCTATTGCACATACTACCAGATCTGCGCGGCCCACCCTCTCCCGGTGCCAGTGCCGGACTGTGCTCATCGCTGCCGCGCATCCGCATGCTGCAAGCACCGGGACAGGACCGCAGGGCGCACACTACGGAAAATGCGTCACCGCGTCACCCGCCTGCCAGCGCGGGTATTTTTGCATGACTCCGGTAAACAGGTCGGCCTCCAGAAAGCCCTGTAGCCAGCGTCTGCAACCCCTGGTAGGGAGTCTGATCGAACCAGTCCCGGTCGACCTGGGCAAATTGGCGGACGAAAGGGAATATTGCAACATCCGCAACGGTCATGCGCGCACCCGCCAGCCAGGCGGTCTCATCAAGCCGTGCATTCAGGCGCTGCAAAAATACCTCCCCTTGCGTTCGATAGCAGGCGGCTGCATGCGCCGGGTAGCGCTCTGGATACTTGTAGCGATCCAGATGAAGCTTGAAGGATTGATCATTCTCGTCAATCAATTCATTCACCCGGTCCAGCTGCACGGCGTCCCCGGGCAACCAGCCATCCGGATCATGCATGCGCAGCGCCCAGTGCATGATATCCCGGCTCTCCTCCAGCACCCGCCCGTCCGGCAATACCAGGACCGGTACCGTCGCCTTCGGCGAACAGTCAAGCAGCGCGTCCGGCATCTCGCGCAGCACAACCTCGCGCAGTTCGACAGGCGTAGCGGCGTACTTGAGTGTCATGCGCGCCCGAATGGCATACGGGCAGCGCCGGAATGAGTACAACACCGGCAGCGGGTATTGCATTGGATCGCATGTCACTGCCACCGCGGAAAACCGGTCAAGCCGGAAATCCACCCGGCCACAGCCGGAAGCCCAGATACAGAAAAACCACTGCCAGCACAGCGCAGCCCAGGGCAACGGAAAATCCGGCCGGATCAATTCCCTGGCGGACCAGTGTCCGGATACCGATGACCGCGCCGATCGCGGTCACAAAAAAACCGAACTCGCACACAATCAGCAGCGTCAACAATGGCAGGGCATACTCGTCCCGGGCAGACAGCGCGCCGGTCTGCTGCAGGCCAAGCGCAATCACGAGACCCAGGCCCAGCGCCAGCCAGGGGAATGGCATCTTTTTCATCGGCTTTCTCTTTTGCAGTTGAACACTTTCCGGCGGCCGGTCCTGCCTATAAACGTGCCTTGATTTCGCGCTCGACAAACTTTCCGAATGCCGCCAGATCAGGATAACGTCCGGCCACTTGCGTCACATAGCCCAGGGTACGGGGAATATCACCAAGGTAGCCCGGTTTACCGTCGCGGTGATTGAGACGGGCAAAAATTCCGGCTGCCTTGAGGTGACGCTGCATACCCATCAGGTCGAACCAGCGCAGGAATGCTGCTGCATCACATTCCTCCGCGCGCAGGATCCCCGATTGCATGGCCAGCTCGTGATAACCCAGGGCCCAGTCCTCTACCCGCGCCTGCGGCCATTCGATATAGCAATCACGCAGCAGTGAAACCAGGTCGTAGGTGACAGGACCGATAACGGCATCCTGGAAATCGATGATCCCGGGACTGTTCTGCGCGGTCACCATGAGATTCCGGGAATGGTAGTCCCGGTGCACACACACCTGCGGCTGCGCGAGCGCGTTTTCCGCAAGCACGGTAAATGCCTGGTCAATGAGCCTTGACTGTGCGCTGCCCGGTGAAATGCCGAGGTGCTGACCGACCAGCCACTCACGAAACAGTCCCATCTCGCTCATCAGCAGACGGTAATCATAGTCCGGCAATACCCCGTAAGCGCTCACTGAAGCCTGGATCGTTACCAGCGCCCCGAGTGCATCGCCATAGAGACGGTCTGCAGTGTCGTCATTCAGGGCATCAAGATAGAGTCGATTACCCAGGTCGGTAAGCAGCAAAAAACCCAGCTCGAGGTCCTCGTCCATGACCTCGGGCACATTGAGGCCAACGTCCAGAAACAGTCTGGCAACAGTAATGAATGGGCCGGAATCCTCCTTGTCAGGTGGCGCGTCCATGACGATATAACTGGCGCCTTCATGGCTGATGCGGTAATAACGCCGGAAACTCGCATCGGATGAGGCCGGCTTGAGGGTGAAATCAGCAAGATCCAGTTCGTGTTCCAGCCAGTGTTTCAGGACTTCCAGTCTCTCGGGCACGGCATGATTCCATTGGTGACAGCAAAGCCAGGGTAGGCGTCATTATACCCGCTCCGCCCGGCGGTTTTACCAAACCCGGCGGCAGGGCAGCTGCCGGTTGTTGCCGCTAGGCACGATCTTTAGTGTCGCCGGGAAACCATACACGCATTTTAGCGCCGGTTAGTTCGCGCAGATCGTCAGCGATCAGATAGAAGCAGGGGATCGATACCAGTATAATTACGGTTGCGAACAGCAGCCCGAAACCGAGACTGATTGCCATTGGCGACAGAAATGCGGTCTGCCCGGTAGCGAAAAATATCAGCGGCGATATTCCCAGGAATGTAGTGATGCTGGTCAGCAGAATGGGACGTACCCGCACCCGTCCCGCCTCCAGCATTGCCTCGATACGATCCAGCCCCTCGCTGCGCATACGCTTGGCAAAACTAACCAGGATCAGCGAGTCGTTGACCACGATACCGGTGAGGGCGAGAAAACCGACTGCGGACAGGAACTGCAGGTTATAGCCAAACAGCATATGCCCGAAGATCACACCGATGCTTCCGAAGGGAATGGCGAACATGACGACCAGCGGATCAAGCAATGAACGGAACAGGGCGGCAAGGATGAAGAAAATAATGGCACCGGCGATGAGCAGTGCGTCGCGCATGCCCTGAAAGGATTCAGCTGCATCCTTTTTTTCGCCCAGAAAGATCAGATTGTATCCGGGCAGCTCCCGTTCCAGACTACTGAACCCGGTCTTTACCTGGTCGGTGATTTCCAGCGCAGTGGTCACCTCGTCATCGACTTCCGCTGTGACTATGCCCAGCCGCCGGGTATCACGGCGGCTGATGGTATTCATACCGCGTCCAGTGGTAATTGCAGCCACATCGCCGAGATAAACCAGGCGCCCGTCGTCCAGCACTATCGGCAGGCGCTCCAGGTCACTGGATTGCCGGATTACATCCGGATAGATCACCCGTACCGGCACCCGCTTGTCACCCAGCGTCACATGCACCGCTTCAACTCCCAGAAAACCGGTACGTATGGCATCGGCAAGGTCGCTCTGGTTCAACCCGAGTTCCCGTCCACGGTCATTCAGTGAATACTGGTATTCAAGCTTTCCGGTTTCGAGATTTTGCCGCACATCCTGCACGCCGGGAAGCCGTTGCAGATACTCGACTATCCGCTCGGCCTGTGCACGCAACACGGTAACATCCGGACCGGTTACACCAACCTCGATGTCTGCCCCTGCAGGCCCGCCCTGCGGACGTTGTATCGACATCCGGCTGATGCCGGTCACTGCCTGGAGCTTGCTGCGCAGTTCATTGATGATGTCCTCGGTGGCACGGGTGCGGCTGCCCTCCCACCTGAATTGCAGGCTGACCAGCGGCGAGACAAACCGTTCCAGGAACCCGGTGGGCCGCGCCTTCTGCAAATCAATGACCAGCTGGATGTAGTGGCTGCCGATCTGAAACCGGTTGAAGTCAATGAACGAGACGCCCACGTTCGTCAGCAGGGTATCGATTTCGGTTTCATCCAGCGACTCCAGTATGATGGACTCCATCCGGGTCGCCAGTTCCGCGGTGTCTTCCAGGCTGTAGGTATTGGGCGCCTCGGCATTGATAAAGAACTGTCCGATATCTACATCATCGAACAACTGAAAGGGCAAGCGGGTCGCGGCATATGCGAGTGCGGCCAGCAGCACACCGATGCTGAACAATGCAACGAAATATCTATTGCTCAGTGCCCAGCGCAACAATGCCTGGTAACGATCCAGCAACGCTCTCCAGTCGATCCGCCGGCTGCGTGACTGGTTGCTGTCTGTCTGCAGCAACTCAGCTGCATGCGACGGCAACACACCGAATGCCTCCCACAGAGACCCCATCAACGCGGCGCTCACTACCACGGGTATTACGGCGATAAAGGCACCCATGATGCCCTCGATGGCGAACATGGGCATGAACGCGGCCACTGTTGTTGCTGTGCTGGCAAGCACCGGCCACATAACCTCACGGGTACCTACTCGTGCCGCTTCGTGTGCAGGCTTGCCCATTTCCATGTGCCGGTACACGTTTTCAGTGACGATAATAGCGTCATCGACGATGAGGCCGAGCGCGATCAGGAAGGCAAACAGCGACACCATATTGATGGTATATCCAAGATAATAAATCGTGGTGACAGCCACCAGGAAAGACACCGGGATACCCATGGCCGTTATCAGGGCAACACGGAAATTAAGGAACACATACAGCGATAACAGCACCAGGCACAGCCCGACCAGCCCGGACGATTTCACGGTATTCAGACGTGTCCTGACATACACCGACAGGTCATTGAACAGGCCAACCCTGATGGTGGGTGGAAGTTCTGCGCGCAGGCCTGCGGAAAATTCGCGCACCGCATCGGCAACATCGATTGTCGATGCATCCGCGGTCTTGGTTACGGTCAGGTTTACCGAGGGACGCCCGTTGAAACGCCCCTGGGTTACCGCCTCCTCGAGGCGCAATTTGATCTCGGCTATTTCTCCGAGCTGCAGCTGACCACCCCTGTCATTGCTTAGTACCACGATTTGCGCAATCCTGGCGGGGTCCGGAGCGACACCCTTGCCGCGCAACAGGATATCGCCTTCGCGCGCCTTCAGCGTGCCGCCCGGCAAATCGCGCAGATTGCCGCGCACGGCCTTTAAAACCTGACCAAGCGACACGCCATGCGCTGCCAGATTGAACGGATCCACTTCAATCCATATTTCCCAGTCACGGTTGCCGGCAATACCGACACTGGCCACGCCCGGAATCTGGGCCATGCGTTGCTTGATCAAGTCGGCCTGGTCGTACAGATAACCGCGCGCTACGTCGCCGTACAATGTCATGCTGATGACGGGAAAGCGCGCCTTCAGCCTGACCAGCTCCGGCTCTTCCGCCTCATCCGGCAGATCGGTGATCTGGTCCAGCGCGGTCTGGGCATCACGCATGTACTGGTCCACATCGGTACCGGGTTTCAGCTCGATGTTGATTGATGCCATGCCTTCCATACTGGTCGAGGTCATGACATCGATCTCGGGCATGCCATCGAATTCCTCTTCGACGGGTATCGTGATCTGCCGCTCCACCTCTTCCGGCGATGCGCCCTCGAAGGTAACGCGGATACTGACTGCATCCAGCTGGAAGGTCGGAAACATCTCCTGCGGCAAGGCGCGCCACGAGAGGACACCCAGGATCACCACAATCCCGAGCATGAGATTGGTGATGAGAGGATTACTGATGGAAAACCGGATCAGGCCCATGCTATGTCATTGTCTGCCGGCAGCGACGGGCTGGTTAGCGGATACCGCTGCGGTTACGGGACCGGCATCGACCTTCTGCCCATGACTGAGCGCCGCCACACCCCGCACAACAACACGGTCGCTGGCATTGATACCCTGCCGGACGACCTGGAGCTGATCGACACGTTTGCCGAGCAGCACCTCTGTCTTTTCCAGTGTGCCACTGCCGGCAAGGCGAAATACAAACGTCCTGCCGTCGTCATGGAGTATCGCTGTAGAAGGGACCGCGGTAACTTTCGATAATGCCTGCAGCGGCAAGTTCACCTGCGCCAGCTGGCCTGGCCGGGCTGAATCGCCGGCCACCCGGATACGCAGTGCGTGGGTAAATGTCACCGGATCCGGATCAATCTGCAGGGCCACCAGTTCACCAGCCAGCGCCAGGCCATCCAGCCCGACTGCCACCGCCTGCCCCTGCTGCAATGACTGTGCCACATCACCACGCACTTCCACGTAAATGTCCAGTGCGGACACATCGATCAACGTGACCACAGCCTGGGTCGGCACGACATAATCACCGGCCTGTACGGCAACACTGTTGACGATACCCGCAAAGGGCGCCAGCAACTGCGTGCGTTCCAGATTGCGCGCGGCCCGGTTACGAGCGGCCTCCCGCAATGCCAGCCGCGACTGCGCCGAGCCGACACTGGCCCTGAGCTGCGCAACTTCCGCTTCCAGCTGGATCAGCTGGATCCTGGTCTCATCGAGTCGCGACCTGGAAACCAGTGAATCAGCGCCCAGCTGTTCCAGGCGCTCCAGATCATTTTTCCGCAGTGCATAATTCTGCCGGGCGAGTTGCAATAATATACGGTCACGATCGATATCGAGCGTCACCTGCTGGAGCTGCGCCTCGGCCTCGGCGAGCGCATCACGGTAATCCCCATCTGCCAGTGACAGCAACGACTCCCCTGCCACAACGACCTGACCGGGTTCCACCCGGCGCTCATGCACCTGGCCGGAGAGCTCGAAGTGCAACAACGCCTTGCGCGCAGGTTCCAGCCGCCCGCTCACGATTTCAGCCGGCACCAGGTCATGCAGACCGACGACCGTTGCCAATACACGTGCTGTCGCCAGTTCCCTTAGTTCAGGCCCCTGCTGCGGCCGCGTTACCAGCAGCAGGACAACGAACCCGGCCAGCGCCAGCAGCAGATAGGTTTTTGTGGATTTCTTCAGGGCCGGCATGAACTTCACGAAACATTTGAATATAAAGTCATTCTATGCGATTTTACCTCGCGCCTGCCAGCCATGCAGTTCACTGGGTACGACTTACAGACCTGCATAAAATGGACAATACCCGCACACCCCGGATGGAATAGCGTCATGTCACGCCCGATGTTGCCGATGATCCTGTTCGCCCTGCAGCTGCCACTGCAACCGGCTGCGATTCGCGTCCAGGCACTGGGACTGCACCACCACACCTGATGGCCATTGGGACTGTATCGGCAACCACGTCATGCTTGCGCTGGAAACAGGCCAGGCAGCATCGCCACCCGCCGCAAGTTCCACGCCGGCCAGTACTGCAACAGACACCGCAGTCCGCACAGGACCGGAACCGCTGTCAGGGACAGCCGACGTGTCTTCGTCTGCGACTATCCCGCCACAGCCGGCGGATTCACCACCGGGCGGCAGCGGAGAACTCGACACGGGTCGCTGGTCTCAGTGTCCGCCCGCTGACCGGTCAGGTATTGCCTGCATTGACCGGGCAGGACGAAACTGGCGAGAACATAGAACTCGTTGCAGACGGTGCCGAATCACCCGATGGCAACACCTATCACCTGCAAGGTAACGCCATCATCAGGTACGAACAACAGGAATTACGGGCTGACTCTATCGTCTATGAACGCTCGACCGGTGACGTTGAGGCCAGTGGCGGCATCCAATTGTCAGGTACGGGTTTCATCATCAATGCCGCAACCGCCGAGTTGCAAATCGAAGCACAACAGGGCATTTTGCATCAAGTGGAATTTACCTTGCCGAACCAGCACGCACGCGGCAAGGCGGCGCAGCTGTCGCTCGATGGCATCGAGAACCTGCACCTTGAAAAAGCATCCTATACCACCTGCCCGGAGGGAAATGAAAACTGGATACTGTTGGCCAGGGAGGTGAATCTGGATCGGGAGGACGGGAGAGGGACTGCGCGCGACGCAAAACTGAAATTCAAGGGCGTGCCGTTGCTGTACACACCCTACTTCAGCTTCCCGATAGATGAACGCCGTAAATCTGGACTGTTAATTCCGAAAATTGGACAGAGTGATACACCGGAACCGATATCAGCATCCCCTATTACTGGAATATCGCTCCTGACCGTGATGCAACGCTTGTTCCGCGACTGATGAGCAGCCGCGGCCTCATGCTGGGTGCCGAATTTCGTTACCTGAACCGGCGCAGCAAGGGTGAAATCACAGCCCAGTACCTGCCATCCGACGATAGATTCGGGGGAAAGGACCGCAGCCTGACATCACTGCATCACACCGGCAACCCCGTCCCGCGTCTGCAGACTTATATCAAGGCAAGCAATGCCTCGGACATGCGCTATTTCGAGGACTTCGGCAGTGACCTGGTCAACAGCAGCCAGACCCAGCTGGAACGCACCGCCGCCGCCACCTGGTATGGCGACTGGTGGAATGCCCGGTTCCGGGTGCAGGACTTCCAGAACCTGGATCCCACCATCACCAGTGCGCAACGGCCCTACAAGCAACTTCCCCAGATCACCTTCAGCGTTGCGCCGGAAAACAGCATACTCGGCATGCAATTCAATGTTGATACCGAACTGAACTATTTTTCCCATAGTGACAGTAGTATCACCGAGGGCACGCGACTCTATATCCACCCGCGTGTCAGCCTGCCAATCACGACGGCCGCCTGGTACATCACACCTGCGGTGAGTTTGCGGCATACACGCTACAGCCTCGTAAATGTCGCCCCGGACACTGCCGATAACCCGGACCGCACTGTACCGGCAGGCAGCGTGGATGCCGGTATGTTTTTCGAGCGCACGTCACACTGGGGCAGGTCTGATCTGGTGCAAACACTGGAACCGCGCCTGTTCTATCTCTATGTCCCGAACAAGGATCAAAGTGAAATTCCGGTATTCGATACCGGTGATTTTGATTTCAATTTCTGGACACTGTTCCGGGAAAACCGTTTCAGCGGCCCGGACCGTATGGGCGATGCCAACCAGCTGGCCGCAGCACTGACCACACGCATCCTGGATCCTGCAACAGGCAGACAGCTGTTCAGCGCCAGCGTGGGTGAGCTGTTCTATTTCCGGGACCGCGAAGTCACCCTTCCCGGAGCCGCGCCTGAAACCGATAACAGTTCCGCCCTGATAAGCGAGCTGACACTCGCGCCATGGAAGCGCTGGAGTGCCAATGCCGGGCTGCAATGGGATCCGCATGCGGCCAAGGCCGTAAAGCAACACTATCAACTCCAGTACCGGGTCGGTCCGCGGCAACTGGTTAACGCGGGGTATCGCTACCAGCTCGATATCCTGGAACAGGCCGATTTTTCGCTTCTCTGGCCGATCAGCCGGTCCTGGCATATGGTGGGGCGCTGGTATTATTCACTCGACGGCAACGAACTTATCGAGGGACTCGCCGGTCTCGGCTATGAAAGCTGTTGCTGGAGTGCCCAGCTGGTCGGACGCAGGTATATCAACAGTGATATGGGTGGCCACCAGAACGCCGTTTTCCTGCAGCTTGAATTGAAAGGCATGGGACAGCTTGGCTCCAAGATAGATAAACTGTTGGAACGTGGTATCCTTGGCTACTAATCGTCCGACTAGCTGATCATTTTGTCTTTCAAAGAGTCATTTTTTGCATGAAGTTCATCACCACCCTGTCCGTACTGCCACTCCTGTTTGCCATCGCCGGCACCCATGGCGCGGACCTGGCAACGCCGGCAACAAATACCGCCTCCCGGGAACTCAACCGGGTCGTGGCCATTGTCAATGACGACGTCATCCTGGCAAGCGAACTCAATGACGAGATCGCGGCAATCGTTGCACAGCTGCGCGCGAAGGGTACGGAATTGCCGGAACAGTCGGTACTGGTCAAACAGGTGCTGGAGCGGCTGGTACTGAAACAGTTGCAGCTCGAGATCGCCAGTCGTGGCGGCATCACTGTTGATGATGCGACGCTGAACAGCAAGCTGCAGGAGATGGCTCGCGAGAATAACCTGAGCCTGACGGAGTTCCGCGCAGTGCTGGAACGGGACGGCTACGACTACGGTGGATTTCGTGAAGAAGTGCGCCAGCAGATGCTGATCAACCAGGTGCGCGCGCAGATGATCGGCAATCGTGTCCAGGTCAGCGACCTGGAAGCGGATAATCTGCTGGCTACCCTGAAGGCCAGCGGTGAAAGCGGGGTTCAGTTTCACCTTGCACATATCCTGATCGCCATTCCCGAGGCCGCCAGCCCGGAACAGATCCAGGCCGCCGAACAGCGCGCAGAGGATATTGAGGCACGGCTGCAGGGAGGCGCCGATTTTACCCAGATCGCAATTGCGGAATCAGATGCGCAAACCGCGCTCGAGGGCGGCGATATCGGGTGGCGCAGCCTTGGACAGGTCCCCAGCCTGTTTCTCGATACAGTCAAGGACATGCAGGTCGGCGCTGTATCCGGGCTGATCAGGAGCGCCGGCGGCTTTCACATCATAACCCTGCTCGAAAAACGCGGCGGTGAACGTCACGTGGTCAATCAAACCAGGGCCCGCCATATCCTCATCAAGCCCGACACCATCAACACGGATGAGGATGTCAGGTTGCGTATGGAACAGCTGGTGACCCGCATCCGTGGCGGCGAGGATTTCGAAACCCTGGCGCGGTCACATTCACAAGACACCATGTCCGCGGCCAAGGGTGGCGACCTGGGCTGGATCAGCCCGGGTGATACCGTGCCCGAGTTCGAAAAAGCTCTGGAAAAACTTGAACCGGGCGTCATCAGTGCGCCACTGAAAAGTCAGTTTGGCTGGCATATCATCCAGGTGCAGGAGCGTCGCACGCATGACAGTACGGAAGAATTCGAACGCTCCAGGGCCAGGCAGCTGATCAAGTCACGCAAATACGACGAGGAACTGTTCCTCTGGCTGCGGCGCCTGCGTGATGAAGCCTATGTCGAATACCGACTGGACACCGCCTAGAAATACCCAATAATAGCTCACCGCAAGACTGCATTGACCGCCCCAATCCTTCGTATTGCCCTGACGCCCGGCGAACCGGCCGGTATAGGACCGGATTTGTGCCTGTCACTGGCACAACGTGCACAAGCCGTCGAACTGGTGGCCATCTGCGATCCCGACCTGCTGCAGGAACGCGCTGAACTGCTCGGGCTTGACTGCAGATTGCGCATATTCGACCCGACAGCGCAATCCGCAGCAACTGCAGCAGGCGAACTCTGTATCCTGCCGGTTTCACTGCATGCTCCGGCACGCTGTGGAAGACTGGATCCCGCCAACGCTCGCTACGTGCTCGATAGCCTCGATCTGGCCATCGGCGGCTGCCTGCAAGGGGATTTCGCCGCACTGGTTACCGGCCCGGTGCACAAGGCGATCATCAACGCGGCCGGCATCCCGTTCAGCGGCCACACCGAATATCTTGCCCGGGCTACCGGCACAGCGGATGTTGTCATGCTGCTGGCAAGCGGCGATCTGCGGGTGGCCCTGGTCACCACGCATGTCCCCCTGTCCGGCGTCAGCGAACTGATTACTGCAGAGCGGCTGCAGCATGTTGTACGCGTACTGCACCATGGCCTGCAACTGCGCTTCGGCATCGAAGAACCCCGTATTCTCGTGTGCGGCCTCAATCCACATGCCGGCGAGGACGGCCACCTGGGCACGGAGGAAATCGATATCATCATCCCGGCACTGCAGGAGCTGCGCGCTGCGGGACTGAATATAACCGGCCCGGTGCCGGCGGACACCGCCTTCACCACGGACAACATCGCACGCGCGGACGCTATCCTGGCCATGTACCATGACCAGGGGCTGCCGGTCCTCAAGCACAGCAGCTTCGGCCGGGCCGTCAATATCACGCTTGGCCTGCCGATCATCCGCACCTCCGTCGATCACGGTACTGCACTGGAACTGGCCGGGTACCGGCCGCGCGGACAGCGGCAGCCTGCAAACGGCACTGCAGTATGCAATCGATATGGCAGGCCGGTGCACTGCGAGCTAGCCAGTCTCATCCTGCGCGCTGATCAGCGGGATCACATATCCATCGCAGCACCGGCCTGATTCGGATTGCAACGACAATGCAGTCTTGCACCCTGCGTCCTGCTGCAGACTGTCATTAACAAAACGTCATGGCACATATATTGCGGAATTCCTGTCAGGAGACTATTGGACCAGGACTTGCCGTTCACAATCTTATCGACATGCCAGCGCGAACCACAAATTTAGAACCATGCTCACTGTTCATTGGCGCTGTGGAATTGACAGCACTATTGGGCATGTGACGAGCCCCGGAGTCCAGCTTCATCGGCCGCTTTGGGCTACGTTGCTACCATTGGCACATTACTTCAAATACATACTTGAGCAACCTCAAGGATCCGTTAATCAACATCTGACGCGATTGTCAGGTTCTGCCAGTTTTGACGTGACATTTCCGTCAGTCAAGATGGGTACGCATCTCGCAACATGAAATAATGTTTCTTGTAATCAGTCACCTGTAATGGTGCGCTTGGCGGCATACTGTTTGCTTGTGAATTGATAACTTGGGCTATGTTTCGCGCCGTTTGGCGCCAATCACCGTGACAACCAGGAAACCGAACAGACCCAAAGCAGGGGTATGCGCCGCCGGTCATTACATGGAGGAGAGGTATGAAGGCTTTAACGAAGATCCTGTTAATTTCAATGTTTCTAACGGGGGGTATCGCGCAGGCAAGCCAATGCCCCGGTACCAACGTCATCGAGGACCCGCCTGTATTCCAGTGGAGCGGCAACGAGGGCACCCTCGAAATCGGGGAAGCCTCCTTTGTGATCGGCGGTGAGACCCTGACCACCCGGGCCTTCCGCCAGGAAGGGGGGCAGTTCAGCATTCCCGGACCGACCATGTACATGTCGCCGGGACAGACCTATGTATTGACCTTCAAGAACTCCCTTCCTTTTGAGGAACCGAGTCCGGAACACAACACCCTGAAAGACCCGAATATCTCTAATATTCATACCCATGGCCTGCATGTTTCCGGTGAGACACCCGGCGATGATGTGACGCGCCTGATCCAGGGTGGTTTCTGTGGCGATTATGTCTATGAATTGGGTCCTGATCACATGGGCGGCACCAACTGGTATCACCCTCATCACCACGGCTCGACCTGGCTGCAGGTGGCGGGCGGCGCCCTGGGAATGCTCATTGTTGACGACTCCGGGGATGGCATCCCGCAGGGTGTGGCGGCGATGAACGAGCGTCTGCTTGCAGTCGGGTTCATTGAGCCGGGTGTGGTTGCCGGGAATGGCGGTGATACGCTGATCTCGGGTACCTTCTCATCAGGCTGGACCGTCAACGGCAATGTTCAGGGAAATCTCTGCACGCCGGTCAATGAATGGCAGCACTGGCGCGTGCTGCTTGCCGACCCGGATGCCAAGATGAAGGACGTGGAAATCGGTCCCGAGTGTGAGGCCGTGCTCATGGCCCGCGATGGTGTCTGGAGAACAACGGCGCCGATGCCCCTCGTGAACAACACCATTAGCCTCACCGGTGCCTCCCGTGCGGACCTGGCGGTGCGCTGCAGTGCCGACTCGACCATCACCGTCGGTAACACGGTCGTCGCCAATATTTTTGCCGACCCCAACCTGCCCAGTGATCAAACCGTCGGACCCTATGCAAATGGCGCCACCGGCGGTATGTGGCAGGCGATGCGGCCGAGTTACCTGCGCGATCTCCGCGGAGAGTCTGTGGATTATACGGACTCCATCAGCGTGGGCGCGCGCAGTCTCTACAATCAGTCCTATGATGAAAACGTCCCCATCTTCGATCTGTTGCCAGGCATACAGGAGTGGGCGATCGGGGCGAACAACCATCCCTTCCACCTCCACGTCTATCATCAGCAGGTGCAAGGCGTCTGCAGCGGCGGCGATTTCGAGGATGGTGAGTACTACGACACGATCTCGGGGAGCTGTGATATACGTTTTGACACCGATCCCACGACCACGACCTCCTACGACGGCCGGACCATCATGCACTGTCACATCCTGCAGCATGAGGACAACGGGGCCATGGGATGGGCAGCTGCAGACTTTGGCGGTATCCCGGCGCCAACCCTGCCCCCGGGCAAGCAGGTCCTCTACGCATGCGGTGGTGGCTGCACCCCGGTTACGGAAGGGCCCTTCGGCGACGCAACCTGCGGCGACACCATCGACAATGACTGTGACGGCTTGATCGATGCCGACGACCCGGACTGCCAGGATACGGGCGGATCCTGCTCCACCATCATGGACAGGAACACCTGCAGAAATACACCTGATTGTGAATGGCTGGGCGGCAAGAACAACGGCATGTGCGTTGACGCGGCTGTCTGCACAATCACGGCACCGAACGAGATCGGGCTGTGCGGCGATGGCATCGATAACGACTGTGACGGCGTGACAGACTGCGCGGATACGGCTGACTGTGGCAGTGATCCCGTTTGCCAGACACCCGACTGTTCAGTGTATGGAACACGGCAGGAATGCAACAACGAGCCGACAGATACCTGTAAGTGGAATAACAAAAACGCTGTGTGTCTATCGAAATAGCAGTAACACATATATCTGAGATGGCAGGAGGGGGCAGACAGCCCCCTTCTGCTCTGTGGCGATGACCGGCGCCATGGCCATCGTTGCTCCAGACCGCGTTGACATCCAGCGGAGCGATACCCAACCAGTTCACGGCTCGGCGTCCACCAACACCTGACACTACTGGCAGGCTCGGCTGGTTTTGTCATGAAGTCCCCTTCCGTTGAGACGTACGCGCACTTCGTGTCGTGTGATAATGATCATGCATTCAGATAGCCAGGACGGTACAGGTGGCTGCATAGACAGCGACGGTGACAACAAGGTCGACTATACGAACAAGGACGATTGCCGTATCGATTCTGCCTGCATCGCATAACATGACAGAAAGCAATTTTCAGCAGGAGGCTGTCTCATTAAGCTGGCTTTTTAATGCAGTTGGGATTGTCCGGGTAAGACGCCAGCACTTCAAAACAGGTGCATATGTGATTGCTGGATGTGGACGGCAGGTGTCTAGTAGATCGGGGGCGATTCAATGTATACCCCTACCTGCCCTACTCAAGAACCAGCATCCGTATTTGATCATCGACTACCTGTATCTACCCGGTCACGGTCAGTGCCATGAGCCCGGCGGCGCGTGTGATTTCAGTAGAAACATTGCTCCTATCATGCCCAACTGAATTACCCTTCCAACCCAGATCAAGCTATTACGCACAAGTGATATCATTTGTCGCTCTATTGATTTCCCGTCAATCTTCTACCGATGCGAATATCGATGCGAGTTATCATCGCACCCACTATGGATCTAACTGGGTGGTTTGCGTGGGTAAATCCATTTCAATGCTTTATAACTGACTGTTAATAATGACTAATACCAGGATAACCCCTTGAGTCACCGTCCACGGAAAAGGTTCGGCCAAGACCGCTCCCCGGCTCTGATTCCCCACGTTACTCAATAAGTTACTTGCTGGGATATCCCGACTGCTGCCACTTTTGGGCACAGTTGCTATATACCAGCGCTGGCTCTACCCGACTGACATCCCGGTCATTTTTATTGGATGTGTTTATCATTCCGGAACTACTGATGTTTCAGAATCACAATCATTCTGTTCACGAAATCCATCAATCTGAAAACCTCCCGAAACGATTGGATCAAGATCATCTGCTTGTGCCCTCGCCCACTCAGCCCATGACAATAGCTCTTTCTGAGATTGCGGTAATGACGAGTTTTCTACATAAGCAAGCACTTGATCAATATACATATGGATATCACAAGTTTGCCTATGCGCAGATGCCTCACCTAACAACCGCTGGATACGTTCCTGTCTGATTTTTTCCAGCCTTTCTCGCTCCAATCTTTCTTCGGTCTCAATTCTTTGTCTTTCTTGCTCCTCCAGGTGCATCAGGATCTTCTTAATGATCACCGGATCTTCAATGCAGGCAATGACCCTGGCTGTTCCTCCACAGACACGGCACGTCTCAACGTCGATATCGCTAGCGCCTACTTTGTGAAAACCCGCTTCAGCCGCTGAGCCCAGGTCATGGCCGCATGACGCTGAACTGGCGTTTGCTCCTCCTGGCCATCCGCTACTTTGGGCTTGCTACCCTTGCCCCGCTTCGCCGGTGTCACCAGCGCACGGTGCTTGCTGTTCGGGGCGAATACACCGTGAAAACGAGTCAGATTGACTCTGGGCTTCGGCACCAGGGCGGCCAGTTTGGCAATGAAATCCACAGGCTCGAAGATCACGTGGGTGGTGCCATCCCGATACGGCGTTTTCAGCTCATACCGAACCTTGCCCTGATTCGTCAGTGACAACCGCTTTTCGGATACGGCCGGTCGGGTAATGTAACGACACAGGCGTTCCAGTTTGTCGCGCTGATTGGCCTTGGCCGCTACACCGGCATGCAGTGAAAAACCAGCCGCCTGACCCGCACTGCCACTGAAGGGTTCTTCAATCCCAGGCAGTGTTTGCAGCGTGAATACCTTGCGTCCTTGCTGAGGACCCACCGCGATGCGATACGTAATGGAATGCCCCCGCAGTTGATCCATTGGATCTTCATCTGAATCGATCTAATGCCAGATAGCTGTGCTCGGCATCCCGTTCCAACAAACCCTGGCGTTCCAGATACCGGGCCAGGCGATGGGCAATGGTGTGGCTGAGTTGATTGAGTTCGCTGTTGGTCGGGGCTTTAACCCAGCGAAACCTTGTGGATGACCCTGCACTGTCCACGTAGACGCCATCGAGGAACAGCATATGGAAGTGGACATTGAGGTTGAGCGCACCGCCAAAACGCTGGATCAGGGTGACGGCACCTGTGTGAGCGATCGTTTTTGTATAACTGGCTTCCGGGTTAGGTACGTAGCAATGGTGCGGTAGACAATACCCAGCGCCTTGCCCGTAGCGTTGCACGCAACGCCGAAACGTATGCATTGGCAGGTGATCGGTCACTTGGGAAAAAACGAGCTGGCCTGTATACAGGCTTGAATCCGAACACAGCATAGCTCACAGCATGGCCAGAATGGCTTTTCATGCTGAAGTCGGCAACACTCATAAAATGGTCATTTTTATATAGAAAACATTACACTAGAAATGGTGCACAGCGTTTTATCGGATAGTAGTGATTTGTATTATTACAAAATCACTTGAATGTAGCTGGTAACATTAATTGATCAGCGTTCCCCTATAGTTATGGTCGTATATACATGTTGAATGAAATACTAATTACTGCCTCAAGATACCCAATTTATACATTGATTGGTTGGAGCATCTCTTTCTTAGTGTTGCTTGTATCTTTCTCGTCTTCTGAAGGATCTTGGCCCGCTGAAAGGTCTGCAATATCGAAATCGAAATCGATATTCTACTTCTGCGCCTACCTTCTTGTTGGATGTATACTACATTATTACCTATCCCACATGCTGTATAGCTCGTGGTATATGGGAGATGATGCATTTGATAGCTGCGTGATGCCGAATCAATTATTGCATGGTGAAGCAATACATGGGGGCGGTACAAATTATCTATTGTATTCGCTCTTCCTCGTTACATATAACGCACTGGGCTTTGATGTAACAACAGCCAGCGCAGTCTCTTATTCCGCTTTTAGTATATCAATAGCAGCATTGGCTACGGCGATATACAGACACTTTAGCTCCGTTGCGAGTGCTCTATTCTTCTTGTTAACTACTTTTAGTTATCCTTTTATTTTCCACTCTTTATTTGCCGCAGCGACAATTTGGGCTGTAGTGCCGACCGCAATCGTCATTGCTTTGCTGATGATCAAGCCAACTAATGCATCTCTTTCATTGGTCATGTTTGTTGCAGCGTTCTCGGTCCTGTTCTATCCGGGAGCGATATTAACGTGCGCCCCGTTGATAGGGCTGCATATGATATTTTTTCGGGAAAGATGGAAATCGAGACGGATTCTGTGGGCCGTCTGTTGCTTGGTAATAAGTGTATTCGCAGTATTCCTGATTAGACAGACAGCTCAAACTCCAAATGACAATGTACTACAGTGGGCAGGTGGGTTCTTGAAGATGGATCACTGGTGGGATAGTGTTAAGGTGGTTTTAAATGATATGTTTTGGAAAAGCACGTCATGGAATACTTTCAACTATAATGTGCCTTATGTAGAGCCAGCGATTTTAGGCTTTGTTAGTGCGGGAATAATTCATTTATGTATATCGTTATATAGAAAGGAAGTCTCAGATCGTATTAAGTGGATTGCTATATTGGTACTTGCCATGTTAACCAGTGTACTTCTTTCAGGGTTTGCATGGCCATACCCAGGAGTTAGGCGGGTTTTTGGTTCTGTACTCCTGTTGAATGTCGTAGCAGCATTATCCTGTCGAACCAACATAAAGAGAAAATATTCAATCCCGTTAACTATTGCCACAGCACTTGCGCTGATCGTAATAGGGTTACGAGGTGCTGTATTAATAGATAATTATTGGCCACTGGCAGGTCCTTCACATTTTGTAGACACTGCGCGTTCATATTTCCAAGACAGCAAAGAGTCGAACAAGACTGTACTTATCACATACAATGTTGATCAGTTTCGCGGGCAGCATTATCGTTGCGCGTTGGAACTAGATAAGGGCATTAGCAAGGCTTTTAAGGATGTGCGAGTGGTGCCGCGCGCACAACTTATGGATAGCGCACGGGCGTTGAAAGGCCGGGGAGTAATATTCCTGGCAAGTGAAACATTTGATGTAGAAGAGATAGAGAAAATGTTTAGTTGGGGGCAAGTACATACCAGGCACATTAAAGACTGTGCACAAACACAGGCCAATCACATATGTGATATTTTCCTTGTTGATGAATAGCCACGACTTGAATGGAGTAGCTCCAAAATAATACGAATATCTGTGTATGGCGAAATAATAGTCAAGCCATTTCGGTGTAATCACTCTGGCTGCTTGAGCTTTTTCCTATTACAGCAAATTATATAATAAAAATTAATTATTAATCATGGATTATGTGGCACCATTATCCCGCAACAGCAGAAGCACCAGGGGCGACTCGCTTGTCTCCTGAAAGGAATACAATACCAGGAAGAAAACGCTTCTGCTCATGGAATGGGAAGAGTATCTAGAATAGATTAAATAGCATCACGAGGCCCCGATGAAGAGCAAGGATTCCCATCGTTCAACCTTAAGAAATGTTCTGACAAATGTGGTGCTTCTTATTGGATCTCTCCTGATAATCATATTTTCTGTCTGGAATCCGTTTTTGCAGTGGCAAACAAAAATAACCCTGAACAGACAAGATTGGTGACCGATAAAACAGGACGGTTTGTCGGCCATGAGATTTATAATGAGTATCACTCCATCTATGGCATGAACGGTATACCTGATCTGCAGGTAAACATGGTCACGCATAATTCCAGGGGCCAGAGGGGACCGCAATACAGTACAGAAAAGCCAGGTAAAGTGAAGCGTGTAATGCTCCTGGGCGATTCGAACACCTGGGGATACGGCATAACTGACAAACAGACCAGGGCCTCATACCTGCAAACAAACCTGAGGAACAGTGGCAGTTCCATCGAGGCGCTCAACCTGGGGGCACCGGATTCGGAACAGATCAGTCTCTCCTGAAATTTCTGCTGGAGGGTGCAGCATATCAACCAGACAACGTTATCCTTGAGTGAGGATAGGATGGATTAACACCATTTTTCCTGAAACTCAGCTTATCGAGCAATCACTGCGCACTACTTTTCGACTCTGATCACCCTTAAATTTTACCAGCATCTGCCACATTGGCCTGCAGGCCACCCCCTCTTTTGCCCTTTCCCCAGCCAATTCCTGTCTCCAGGCCAATCGATACCCTGTTGCTGTGGCAGCAACATACACTAAGCAGGAATACGCTATTGCATCAGCCGAACAGGCTGGACTGCGGTGGTGCTCGACTGTCCGGCAACAGGCGCGCGGCTCGCGTAAGTGCTTTCTCCTCCAGGTGCATCAGTATCTTCTTAATGACCACTGGATCTTCAATGCAGGCAATGGCCCTGGCTGTACCTCCGCAGACACGGCCGGTCTGGAGCAGACACAAATGTCCCTAAGCGTCTAAGCACCCTACATCCATATAGGGCAATGTAGCGGCACAGACGTTCCAACTTATCGCGTTGCTGCGCAGCGGCTGCCACACCGGCATATAGCGAAAAACCAGCCACATGGCAGGTGTCACATTGCACTCGCAGAAGACCATGCTCAAGACGGCCACATTTTAAGTACTCATCAAATTCCTGGCGCACGTAGTCCGGCAGCACCCTGCCCTCGGCTGCCCACTGCGTCTCGAATACCGGGTAGTATTCTTTGATGAGTTGGTAAAGAAGGGTGCGCTCCGGGCGATGGCGCTCGTATCGAGGCGCACGCTCACCGCGGCTGGCTTCCCTGCCAGTGGGTAACTGCAACATAATCGCGTCCTTGCGATAAGGTGTTTAACCGAGGCTATCAGACGCCATCCTGTACTGCACTATTCGGGGTGAAATATGACGGGCTACTCAACATGATTTCCTGACACTACCTGTCAACCTAAGCGCCCGCTTACAAGTGATAACATTGAACTCGAATCATTTCTGACCGATGCGAATATCGATGCGAGTTGTAATCGCACCCACTATGGTTCTAACTGGGTGGTTTGCGTGGTTAAATCCATTTTGACGTTTTATAACCGACTGTTAATAATGACTAATACCAGGATAACCCCTTGAGTCACCGTCCACGGAAAAGGTTCGGCCAGAATTTCCTGCACGACCCGGCAATTATCGGGAAAATAATTACCGTTTTGCAGCCGCGCCCGAATGATCATCTGGTCGAGATTGGCCCCGGCAAGGGCGCCATCACCCTGCCGCTGCTGGAAGCTGCCGGCAGACTCGAAGTCATCGAGCTCGACCGGGACCTGGTCGCGCCACTCGTCGAGCGCTGCAGGGAATCAGGCACCCTCACGGTACATAACGCCGATGCCCTGACATTCGATTTCTGCCGGCTTGCCGGCAGCCGGCACTTGCGGATTGTCGGCAACCTGCCCTACAACATTTCCACGCCACTGCTGTTTCACCTGCTGGTACAGCATCGATGTATCGTGGACATGCATTTCATGCTGCAGAAAGAGGTTGTTGCACGCATGGCCGCAGCACCGGGCAGTGGCGTCTACGGGCGCCTGTCGGTCATGCTGCAATACCGTTGCCGGGTCACGCCGCTGTTCACCATTGGGCCCGGCGCCTTTAATCCGCCGCCACGTGTCGAGTCGGCATTTGTAAGACTGGAGCCGTTTGCACAGCCACCGGTAACAGTGGTTGACGAGACCGTGTTCGCGGACTTGGTGCGCCGGGCCTTCGCACAACGGCGCAAGACCTTGCGTAATGCACTGCGCGATGTACTCGATGCCGGCGAAATCGCAGCAGCAGGTATCGATCCGGCTGCACGCGCCGAAGTGCTTGCTGTTGGAGAGTTTGCCGCACTTGCCAACCGGGTCGCACAGCGCCAGGTCAGGCCTGCCGGTTGACAGCAAACACGTGACCCGCACATTGCACCGCGTGTACACTCGCCGTTGCAATACAAGGAGACCCCATGGCAAACCACAATCAGGCCGGCGGCATTGCCCGTATCAGGAATGCAATGCTTTACTCGCTCGCCGGACTGCGGACAGCCTGGAATAACGAGGCCGCATTCCGGCAGGAGTTGTTTCTTTGTATTTTTTTATTTCCGGCGGCATTCTGGCTGGGCACTAACGCTGCCGAGCGGGCCATCCTGATCGCAAGCTGCATGCTGGTACTGATCACGGAATTGCTGAACTCCGCTGTCGAGGCCACGATAGACAGGATCGGTGCAGATAAACACGCACTATCGGGGCGGGCAAAAGACCTCGGCTCGGCGGCGGTTTTTGTCAGCCTCTGGACCGTGGCGATCTGCTGGGGACTTATCGGTTACGAGCGCTTCATCGGCTAGCCGCATCGATACAGTGCGGGCAATACAGCGTCGGATTACCTGAACTACAAATCCGGTCATCACGGTGCCCATTTCGAGAATGGATGAGCCACCAGGCTTGCATTGTAATAACGCGGATCGTCGGTCACCTCGGCACCTACCCAGTCGGGTAAATCGACGCGCTGGTCTGCAGTATCAAGTTCTACCTCTGCAATAACCAGCCCCCGGTTTTCTCCGTCGAATTCGTCGACTTCCCATACCAGCCCCTGGTACTCGATCCGGTAGCGCGTCTTGTCAATCAATGGCCGTTCACAGAGGTCAGTCAGCATTGCCTCGGCGTCATCCGCAGGAATCATGTACTCGTATTCGGCACGCTGCGCACCGCTGGATTCCCCCTTGATGGTGATAAAACCCTCATCTCCGGCGAGCCGCACCCGGACAGTGCGTGCCGGCACCGTACACAGGTAACCCTGCCGGTAACGCCGCCCTGTACCCAGGGTGCGCCAGCGCTCCCCCTTCACCAGAAATTTTCGTTCTATCTCTACCGGCATAACAACCTGAAAGCGAGAGATGCACAGGCATCCACATCCCGATTGTGTCTGAACACAGTGCATCTGTATACGCTACGGGCCGCTAAGGGATCTTTACCATGGCATCCATGCGCTACGGCCAGAACCCTCGCAGGCGCGCCAGCTGTCAATAAACTTCAAATTTCCCGGGCACTTGGGTAACAACACCCGGTCAGGACAGGACTTGAGCAGACTCGCCCGGGCACAGTAGAACAACGATGAGGGTGGTTATCGAGGGTGGCCTGACAAGACCGCGAGGATCATGGGCCGCGAATGGCCAGGTCATCGGGTCCTGTTCAAGCACGGCTCAGGTCCGCCAGGCTTGTGCGGCATGGCAGTGCGTTATCAATGAAGTGGTAGAAAAATCGACGCTCGACGCGTCAGGTACTTCCAGCTGCGCCTGTCCGGTCTGATTAAAACCGCAGCGGGTTGAATGACGCGGTTACCAGGGCATCCGTACTGATAAAAATACACTCGCCGTTTTATTCTGTTCCCGTCCGGATATCTGGCTGACGGGGTGCACGTGCTCCATGCCGGGCTCGGACTCGACGGACAGGTGTAAACCGGCCCCGCTCGCGCCTATCCGGGCCATGGTGACATCGCCATCCAGCATGTCGGCGAAGTCCAGACTGGTCAGGCTAAAGCGTTCCCCTGCCCCCACCCCGGTCGTGAAGAGGACACCCAGTGCAACCAGCACGGTCAGGAGCAGGAGAGGATCGGGTTTGCGTAGTGTCTGTTTGCCTTTCTTCATGTCAGTCTCTTTCTGCGGAACTGAATCTGATTTGCAGCACGCTGCAGGCAGACCGTTCAATGAGCTTAACGACATATTGCGACAAATCTGAACCCGTTTCCGCGGCACAGGTCACAATACTGGAATTGCCTCTGAACCTGACAGTCAATCCAGCGCCACAGGGTGCGGGGCACCAGGGATAAATTTATTATTTATACTTATTATCAGTTAGTTATGATATTTTGGCCAAGTGCGGCGCGGAACACGGGCAGCTGAAGAAAGCGCTATCACCCCGGCAACAGATACCTGCCAGGGCCTTCCCTGCCCAGGCGGGTGTCGGACTCCGCAGCCAGACTGTCACGGTAATGCCGCAGGGTGGAGCGGGTACCCCGGCAAGCAGTCAGTATTTTGTCACCACAAGCCGAAACGCGTACAATGTGCAGCAGGATTTTTAAGCAAAACAGGCCATGACAACCCAAACAGATCACAACATTACCGTAGAAGTGGAAACGCATTATATCGAGGGTCAATCCGAGCCCGATAACGACCGTTATGTGTTTTCCTATACCATTACCATTCGCAATGAAGGCGGTGTTCCTGCCCAGTTGCTGTCGCGTCACTGGTTGATTACCGACGCCAACGGCAACATCCAGGAGGTGAAGGGCGATGGTGTCGTTGGCGAACAACCGCACCTCAACCCGGGCGAGGGCTTCCAGTACACGAGTGGTGCTATGATCGCCACACCAGTGGGCAGCATGAGCGGCTCATACCAGATGATGGCCGATAACGGTGATGAATTCGATGCAGAAATACCCGCCTTTACCCTTGCGATCCCGCGCACCCTGCACTGATTCGTTGTAGACGCAGTGGCTGTTTTCGCCATTGGTGACGTGCAGGGCTGCTTTGACGAATTACGCGCCCTGCTGGACCTCATTGAGTTCAACCCGGACCGGGACCGGCTCTGGTTTGCCGGCGACCTGGTCAACCGGGGACCAAAGTCACTGGAAATACTCCGTTTTGTCCGTGATCTCGGGCCGGCTGCGACGACTGTACTCGGTAATCACGATCTGCACCTGCTGGCAGCCGCACATGGAAAACCGCTGGATCGCGGCGACCACACCCTTGACGCCATCCTCCAGGCCCCGGACCGCGAGGTCCTGATCGACTGGCTGCGCCGGCAGCCACTGCTGCATCACGACGCGACCCTGGGATATACCATGGTCCATGCCGGTCTGCCGCCGCAGTGGGACCTGCCACTGGCACAACAGTGCGCACAGGAAGTGGAATCCGTCCTGCGCGGTGCACGACTGCCGAAGTTTATTCGGCACATGCCAGGCAAAAAACCCAATTGCTGGTCCGCGGACCTGACGGGCTGGGACCGCTTGCGATTCATCGTGAATTGCCTGACGCGGATACGTTATTGCAATCCGGCCGGCAAGCTTGATTTCAAGAGCAAGGGACCGCCGGGCACCCAGCGGAATGGCTATTATCCCTGGTTTGAAATACCCGCCCGCGCCAGTCGGGACCTGAACATCATCTTCGGACACTGGTCGACCCTCGGACCACGCAATGATCCGGGGATTTTTCCGATTGATACGGCCTGCCTGTGGGGCGGACACCTGACGGCGTTGCGTATTGACAGTGGTCCGACACGCCATGCGCTGCCATGCCGGGGGGCACGGAGGCCGGGCCGCTAGCCAACAAAGGGGATGGTTACATGACTCATTGCTGCATCAATAATACGTAGGTTGGGCAAAGCGCAGCGTGCCCAACAATAAGGTCTGCCCTGTTGGGCACGTTGCGCTTCGCCTGCATGGACGCAGGCGAGGAGCGTGAGCAGGACACGGAAGCTTTGCCCAACCTACATATTAATTGCCGACCGTAGTACGGGTTAATGCAGTGAAATCCGGATTACCGCACGCCGGCAGCTGACTACTCCCGGCCCCGCACGCGCTCCAGAACGATGAAGCTGTACTCATGCGGGTTGTCTTCATCCGGATCGTAATCGGCACGTCCCACCTCCAGCCATTCATCGCCTTCGAGTTCCGGAAAGAAGGTATCACCAGGGATCTCGTCATGAATCAGGGTCATGTAAATCGTAACGGCGCGCGGCAACACCTGTTTGTAGAGTTCGGCACCCCCGATGACCATGATTTCATCATGCTGCGCGGCGGCCTGCAGTGCGGCTTCGATGGTGTGCACCACGATACAGCCGGGGGCGGTGTAGTCCGGATCACGGGTCATCACGATATTGATGCGCCCCGGTAACGGCCGGCCAATCGATTCCCAGGTCTTGCGGCCCATCAGTATCGGCTTGCCCATGGTCGTCTGCCTGAAATGTTTCAGATCCGCGGGCAACCGCCACGGCAGACTGTTGTCCCTGCCAATGGTGCGATTGCGGGCCATCGCCACGATGATGGAAATTTTCATGGCGCGCTATACCGCAACCGGGGCCTTGATATGGGGATGTGGAGCGTAGTTCTGCAATTCAAAATCATCGAAGACAAACGCAAACAGGTCATCGACATCCGGATTGATCTGCATCACCGGCAACGGCCGCGGTGTGCGCGACAGCTGCAGGTCGGCCTGTTCCAGGTGGTTCAGATAGAGATGCGCATCGCCGAAGGTATGAACAAAATCACCGGCCTGCAGCCCGGTAACCTGCGCCATCATCTGTGTGAGCAGCGCATACGAGGCGATATTGAACGGCACACCCAGAAAGATATCGGCACTGCGCTGGTACAGCTGGCAGGACAACCGGCCGTCGGCCACGTAGAACTGGAAAAAGGCATGACAGGGCGGCAACGCCATGTTCTCGATCTCACCGACATTCCAGGCACTGACGATGAGTCGGCGGGAATCGGGATTTTTCCTGATCTGGTCAACCACCTGGCTGATCTGGTCGATAGAGCTGCCGTCGGCAGCTGGCCAGGAGCGCCACTGGGCCCCGTAGACCGGGCCCAGATCGCCGTTTTCATCCGCCCATTCGTCCCAGATGCTCACCTTGTTGTCATGCAGGTAGCGGATGTTGGTATCGCCCTTGAGAAACCACAGCAGTTCATGCAGGATGGAACGCAGGTGCAGTTTCTTGGTGGTAACCAGCGGAAACCCCGCGGCCAGGTCGAAGCGCATCTGGTACCCGAACACACTCAGCGTACCGGTTCCGGTGCGGTCCTCCTTGCGGGTTCCGTGGTCACGCACATGCCGCATCAGATCCAGGTATTGTTTCATAGCTGCGTTCTAATCAAGGATACAAGCCACGTGATATGTATGATCTGCGAGCCGGATTTCCGCTGTGACAATGAGGGCACAGATTCCGGCGAGCCGCTCACCAGCTCATCTTGCCGTCGGTGCGCCGGTAGGCATAGATCATGAAGGCGGCGCCGCAGATAATCATGGGCAAGGTCAGCAAGTGTCCCATTGTCAACCAGTCAAAGGCAAGATAACCGATATGCGCATCGGGCAGGCGCACGAACTCGACGGCGAACCGGAACAGCCCGTAGGCCAGCAGGAACAGCCCCGAAACGGCCATGGTCGGACGCGGTTTGCTGGAATATATCCACAGCACGAGGAACAACACCGGCCCCTCCAGGAGCGCCTCGTAGAGCATGGACGGGTGGCGCGGCAGATTATCCACAAACGGGAACACCATGCCCCATGGCAGGTCCGTCGGCCGGCCCCACAGTTCGCCATTGATGAAATTTCCGATCCGTCCGGCGCCCAGCCCGATGGTGACAAACGGCGCGATGCAGTCCGTCACGGTAAAAAAGGTGCGGCTGGTATGCCGGCCGTAGAACCACATCGCGAACAGCACACCCAGCAACCCGCCGTGAAACGACATGCCACCCTGCCAGATACGAAAAATAATCAGCGGATCCGCGATAAACCCGGGCAGGTTGTAAAACAGCGTGTAACCGACACGTCCGCCCAGCACCACGCCGAGTGCAATATAAAACAGCAAATCGCCCATCTCCACGGCGCGCCATTCGGTGCCGGGCCGGCGGGCGCGTATCCGTCCCAGCCACCAGCCGCCGATAAAACCGATCAGGTACATGAGGCCGTACCAGTGCACTTCGAAGGGACCGACGGCCAGGGCTACCGGGTTGATATTCGGATAGGTCAGCATAAATTTCCTTTAATAATAGAACTGCGTGTTGCCAGACAATACGATCTTCCGCTCTCCCTGCGGGCACTCCGGCTCCTGAATTTATGCCGGCGGAACCCGGCAGAACAGCGCTTTCAGATACGCCGTTTCCGGTATCGCGGGATGCACCGGATGATCCATGGCCTGAAAGCCGCGTTCGAGTATCTGCAGCTGCCGGCCCTGCTGGCGGGCCGCCTGCAGGAGGATGCCCTGCAACCGGTTTTCGGCCAGGTGCATGGAGCAGGAGCATGATATCAGGATGCCGCCCGGGGCCAATACCTGCAGGGCAAGACGGTTCAGACGGAAGTAGCCCTGCTCACCCTTACGGATATCCTTGCGTCGCTTGATGAAGGCCGGCGGGTCAACAATGACAACATCGAATTTTTGCCCGCCGGCGTGCATATCGCTGATCACCTCAAAGGCATCGCCGCCGGCAAGCCTGACGCATTCCTCCTGTCCGTTGACGTGCCACATTGACCTGCAGCGCTGCCAGGGCACTGGCCGAGGACTCGACACAACAGACATCCCCAGCCCCGGCCGCGGCCGCCTGTATCCCCCAGGCACCGATATAGCTGAACGCATCCAGCACCCGCTTGCCGCGCACATACTTGTGCAGCGCCAGCCGGTTGCTGCGCTGATCATAAAACCAGCCCGTTTTCTGGCCCGTACCCAGGGGCACGACAAAATCTCGCTGCGGCCCGAATCGCCCGGCTTTGTGTGGGAGGCACGGATACCGCTCTTTTCAACCGATCGTTCGTCGGCCTCACGCCGATGGTGCCCAACGTGTGGGTCTGCGACGCCTGGGTGCAGGGCGCGGGGAGACGTGTACCGCCGATGGCATTTGTACGGCCAAGCCTCCGGAGGATGGCTATATCGCAACCGACTATGGCGAAGCCCAAGCCGCAGCCGACGCCAAGACCATGGAATGGATTGCCAAAGCCGACAAGTACATGCACGAACGTGTTTCTCAGGAAAAGGAATTTGAACGTGTCAAGAATACATGCCAAAACCAACACAAGCAGTGCAGCTTCTGGGCAGCCATTGGCGAATGTGAAGCCAATCCAAAGTACATGAAGGTACGTTAAGCCACCGAGTTTTCAAATCGTTGCAGGTTCTTTGGCTAACAAATTTTGACTGTTATTCCAGGTAAACTGTGCTCCCGCCTGTCAGAGTTGCGACGAGTTGGACTTTTTCAAACGATGCCCTTATGATCCGGACGAGCCGGGCGTGTTTGCCCCAGGAGATATCAACAAAATGTTTACACGTATCGTGGAGGATCCTTACTATCAGCAGTTTGAGCCGACGATACATGCTCGGCCAGGACAAAAAATTGGAAAATTCGACGATGCTCCGTGGGTGGTCACGCTGGAGAACTTTTTGACCGATGAAGAATGCGATGCCCTGATTCAGTGGGGCAAGGATGTAGGCTACGAGCAGTCGACAGATGTTGGAAAGGTGCTTCCCGATGGAACGTTCGAAAAGAAGAAGAGTTCAGGACGAACGAGTGTCACGGCGTGGTGCTTGGACGACTGCTACACGGACAATACCACGCAGCAGGTACTCCGAAAGCTCGAGAACCTCACAGGTATCCCGGACAACAACGGTGAATATCTCCAGCTGCTCCGATACGAGGAAGAGCAGTTCTACACTATTCATCATGATTACATTCACTTTCACAACGAACGAAAGCAAGGACCGCGTATGCTGACCGTCTTTTTGTATCTCAACGACGTCGAAGCCGGTGGCGGAACCAACTTCCCGGATATGGATCTGACGGTAAATCCCAAGCGTGGCCGTGTCTTGATATGGCCCAGTGTCCTCGACAGCAACCCTGTGGAAAAGGATCACCGGACCCAGCATCAAGCCTTGCCGGTGGAGGCCGGAGTCAAGTACGGAGCCAATTCGTGGATTCATTACCGCGACTTCAAGACTCCGTATAAGGCAAGTTGTGCTTAGACAGTAGCGTAATCATTGCATGGTACCGCGGACGTGGCAGTAGAACACATGATAAACAACATGTCGCAAGTCTACCTCGATTGACCGCTGTTTTCATCATTACTGGACTCGCAAGGAAAAGTGCTTGCTCCGTGATTCGAACTTTAGTGGATGCTTCGTCTCACACTTTGACTACATACTGACAACATTAGATTGTTGAACTGATGTACCTATGTGGTTATCGATCCTGGCTAAGCTGCTTGCTATGATGCTGTTGCGAGTGGGGGCAGCAAGAGGGTCACTTATACTTATGCCCCCGTCCTGCGAGCGGGGCGGGTCACGAATTCAGGTGCATTGTGACTGCACGGTATTTCAGAACATCTAAGGCAGGCTGTGTATCGGATGCATTACGTTGGAAAGCTTGACGAGCGTGTCAGTTTCCTCACATTGACATGATGATGCATTGAAGCAGTGGTACAGTCCAATGGAGGCGAACCAGCAATCCTAGTAGCGCACAGAATGTGGATCATGATCTTTCGCTACTTTCTCGAGTGGCTACGAACGGTCCGATTCAATTTGCAGACGTCCCCATGACTGGAGCGTTGAAACCAATACTGTATTATGGAAAGAGACAGTCTACGACTTACTGGACGCAGTGGCAGTGGTCGGCATCTCATATTACCGTAGTATCAGTCTTCCCGTCGACCGTTGAGACAAACATTTAGGCCCGTAGACTACTGCCCCTTCATTCCCTTTCAGGAATGCGTGTAAGACACTCTCGCTTATTCAACCTACCGGTTCGTCGCATCCGCTCGTTTGGTACATCCACTGTTACTTCTGGACACCATGTTGACCCCCTGCGACTTTGTTTTCCTGTTTCTTCTTGCCTCTTTGGCTCAGTCTGCCATGGTGGAACAAATCTGCGACGCCAATGGCTCGTGCACCGAAAATTCTACGATCGATGGCTACATCAAGACGACCGACTACGGTGAGCCCCAGGTGGAGCGCGATGAAGCAACCAAGGCGTTGATTGCACAGGTGGATAAGTACATGCATGAACGTGTCTTTCTGGAAAAGCAATATGAAAACATTCGATACCGCTGTCAAAACAAGCACGAACTATGCAGCTACTGGGCAGCCATTGGCGAATGCGAGGCCAACACAAAGTACATGCTGGTGCGTGCCGAAACCATATATATTCTCTTCATACCTCCAGATTATCACTGACTTTTGCTTCTGTCTTAGATGGAGTGTGCTCCCGCTTGTCAGAATTGTCTGCAGCTGGACTATTCTCACCGGTGTACTCACGATAAGGACGAGCCGGGCGTGTTTGGACCGGGAGATATCAACAAAGTATTTACACGTATCGTGGAGGATCCTTACTATCAGCAGTTTCAGCCGACGATACATGCTCGGCCAGGACAAAAACTTGGAATATTCGACGATGCTCCTTGGGTAGTCACGCTCGAGAACTTTTTGACCGACGAAGAATGCGATGCCCTGATTCAGTGGGGCAACGATTTAGGCTACGAGCAATCGATGGTAGCTGGAGAGATGAAACCCGATGGAACACATGAAAAGGTGAAGAATTCAGGACGAACGAGTAAAACGGTGTGGTGTTTGGACGACTGCTACACGCACAATATCACGCAGCAGGTACTCCAAAAGCTCGAGAACCTCACAGGTATCCCGGACAACAACGCTGAATATCTCCAGCTGCTCAAATATGAAAAAGAGCAGTTCTATCGGGTGCATCATGATTATATTAGCT
>CAVYHX010000029.1:0-11801 GCA_963768415.1 uncultured Gammaproteobacteria bacterium | reverse complement strand
TCAGCGGCGCAACCGGTAACGCCGCATCGATGCCGAAAAATCCACCCAGGGTAGCAGCAAAGCTGTCCGCTGCAGCAGGCGCTGACCCGGCTGCGCGACAGCAGCCGATCCAGCGCCTGCGGGCGTTTCCCCGGAAAGCCCTCCGGCAGGTCTTTCCGGTCCGGTGCACACAGACCGGGAATCACGAGGGCAACATGACTACCAGGTTTGCTCCGGGCGCAGGCGTGGATCACGTCATATTTTTCAGGATTGCATCTGTTACGGCACCCAGTTCGGCGTCCACTGTCAGCATGTCGCCCGGGCACTGCTTGATGGCGGTATCCGGATCCTTGAGTCCATGCCCGGTCAGGGTGCACACCACCAGACTGCCTTCCGGTATCTTGCCGGAACGGATATCGCGCAAGGCCCCTGCCACCGACGTAGCGGATGCCGGCTCGCAAAATATCCCCTCCCTTTCCGTCAACAATTTCTGTGCCGCCAGAATTTCCTCGTCAGTGCATTCATCGAACCAGCCACCGGATTCTTCCTTGACCTTCCAGGCCTGGTCCCAGGACTGCGGATGACCGATGCGGATAGCCGTGGCCACCGTCTCCGGATGATCCACCATCTTGCCCCGCAAGAACGGCGCCGCACCGGATGCCTGGTAGCCCACCATGACCGGGCGCTTGTCGGTGACCGCCTTGCCGGCGAAGCGGCACGCACCATCGCAGAAGGCGCAGGCCGCGGTAACCGCGTCAGCTGTATGCGGCGCGTATTCGCAATAACCGATCCAGTGCGCGGTAATATTCCCCGCATTGCCGACCGGCAGGCAGTGATAATCGGGCGCCCGGCCCAGGGCATCGACGATTTCGAAGGCAGCGGTCTTCTGCCCCTGCAGCCGGTACGGATTGATCGAGTTCACGATGGTGACCGGTGCCTCGCTGGCGACCTCCTTGACCAGCCGCATGCCTTCATCGAAATTACCGCGGATCTGGATCACCACGGCGCCATGAATCATGGCCTGGGCCAGCTTGCCCAGCGCAATCTTGCCTTCCGGGATCAACACGAATGCGGTAATGTCCGCGCGCGCCGCGTAGGCTGCAGCTGCCGCGGAGGTATTGCCGGTCGAGGCGCAGATGATGGCCCGGCTGCCCTCTTCCACAGCCCGGGTGACTGCCATGGTCATCCCCCGGTCCTTGAAGGAACCGGTCGGGTTCAGGCCCTCATACTTGACATATAACTCGACCTCCCTGCCCGTCTCGCGGGGAATATTTTCCAGTCTGACCAGCGGTGTATTACCTTCGCAGATGCTGATGATGCGCGTGCTATCGGTCACCGGCAGGCGGTCACGGTAACGATCGATCAATCCGGTATAACGGGTTACGGTAGACATGCTGTTAGTCCTTGCTGCTTTATGTGTATGTGCATTTGTATAACGGTCTCTTGTATAAACGCCCGTGGCGCAGTAGTGATCACAAGAGAATAATTGAAAACGCCAAGTCAGCGATGATTTAATACAAGGTTATTCTGATTAATCTGGATTTATTTGTCATTGCGAGCGCGATGTACACGGATGTACAAGTGCCGCGTAAGGCACGGATGCCGGGAGCGGCCAGCGCGGGAATCTCATAATTCTGAAGCAGGGGTCAGGAGATCGCTGCGTCGCTCCGCTCCTCGCAATGACAGGCACATCTTGCTTATTCAGAGTTCCCCCGACCAGCTTTCCCGCAATCAGTCACAATCCAGGTGCTCCAGCCGGATACGTGTAACGGTACCGTGGATCGTATCGAGCGCCTCGATCTGGGTAATGGCCGCATTCATCTGCCGCTCCTGCACGGTATGGGTCAGCATGATGATCGGCACCTCGGCGACATCCGCTGCTGCTTCCTTCTGCAAGATCGCCTCGATACTGATCCCGCGATCACCCAGGATACGGGTCACATCGGCGAGCACGCCGGGCTTGTCGGTGGCGCACAGGCGCAGGTAGTACGCGGTCTCGACTGCGTCCATGGACAGGATCGGCACGGCGGACAGGGCATTTGGCTGAAAGGCCAGGTGCGGCACCCGGTTTTCAGGGTCCGCCGTGAGCACCCGCACGACATCCACGACATCGGCCACCACGGCGGAGGCCGTCGGTTCGGCACCGGCGCCGGCGCCGTAGTAGAGTGTCGGGCCAACGGCGTCCGCCTTCACCAGCACGGCATTCATGACGCCGTCGACATTGGCGATCAAACGCCGTTCCGGAATCAGCGTGGGATGCACACGCAGCTCTATTCCCTTTTCGGTCCGGCGGGTAAAACCAAGATGCTTGATGCGGTAGCCGAATTCTTCGGCATACTCCACATCGGCACGGGTGATGTGGCCGATACCTTCCGTATAGACCTTGTCGAACTGCAGCGGAATGCCGAATGCAATCGCGGCCAGTATGGTCAGCTTGTGGGCCGCATCGATACCCTCGATATCGAAGGTTGGGTCGGCCTCGGCATAACCCAGTACCTGCGCTTCCTTGAGGACCTCGGCGAAATCACGGCCCTTGTCACGCATCTCGGTGAGAATGAAATTACCGGTGCCGTTTATAATGCCGGTCAGCCATTCGATCTGATTGGCCGCCAGACCTTCCCGGATGGCCTTGATGATCGGGATACCCCCGGCGACCGCCGCCTCGAAGGCGACCATCACACCCTGCGCCTGGGCCGCGGCAAAGATCTCGTTGCCATGTTTCGCAATCAGGGCCTTGTTGGCGGTGACCACGTGCTTGCCATTGGCAATCGCCCGCAGGACGAGTTCGCGCGCCGGTTCGTAGCCACCGATCAATTCGATGACGATATCAACCGCCGGATCATCCACCACGGTAAATGCGTCATCACTTACCTGCAGCGCATCTATTCCCGGCAGCCGGGCCGGATCATACTCGCGTGCTGCCACATGACTGATACGAATGCCGCGTCCGGCGCGGCGGGTGATTTCTTCGGCGTTGCGGTTCAGCACATTGAATGTGCCACCGCCCACCGTGCCCAGGCCCAGCAGGCCTACACTGACTGGTTTCAACTGAATTATCCTCCTGTGGCCTGGACCTGACCGCGGTCCTGGCGAAACATGTCGCGAATGCAGCGTATTGCCTGCCGGGTGCGGTGTGGATTCTCGATCAGGCCGAAGCGGACATAATCATCGCCGTACTCACCAAACCCGATACCGGGTGACACGGCCACCTTGGCCTCGCTCAGCAGTTTTTTGGAAAATTCGAGCGAGCCCATCGCCCGATAGGGTTCGGGAATCTGCGCCCAGACGAACATGGTGGCCTTGGGTTTCTCCACCGGCCAGCCGATGGCAATTCAGGCCCTCGCACAGGACATCGCGGCGTTCCTTGTAGATGGCCACGATCTCACCGACGCAATCCTGCGGGCCTTCCAGTGCGGCGATGGCCGCTACCTGAATCGGCGTGAACATGCCGTAGTCGAGATAGGACTTGATGCGCGTCAGCGCAGCCACCAGTTTCTCGTTGCCGCACATGAAGCCCACCCGCCAGCCGGGCATGTTGTAGCTCTTGGAAAGGGAGAAGAATTCGACCGCGACATCCATGGCGCCCTCGACCTGCAGAATGGAGGGCGCCGTGTAGCCATCGAAGACGATGTCCGCATAGGCGAGATCCTGGATCACCCAGATCTCGTGTTCGCGTGCGATCGAGATCACCTTCTCGTAAAAATCCAGTTCGACGCACTGGGTGGTCGGGTTGCCGGGGAAATTCAGGACCAGCATCTTGGGCCGCGGCCAGGAATCCTTGATCGCCTTTTCCAGCTCGGCAAAGAAATCGATATCGGGTCGCAGCGGCACGTGCCGGATGTCCGCACCGGCGATCGCGAAGCCGTAGGGATGAATCGGATAGGCCGGGTTCGGCACCAGCACGGCGTCACCGGGACCGGCAGTGGCCAGAGCCAGGTGTGCCAGCCCCTCCTTGGAGCCGATGGTCACAATGGCGTGGCGCTCCGGATCCAGGTGCACATCAAAGCGGCGGGCATACCAGTCGCAGATTGCCTTGCGCAGCCGCGGGATGCCGCGCGACATGGAGTAGCGATGCGTATCCGGTCGCTGGGCGGCCTCGATCAGCTTGTCGACGATATGCTGGGGTGTCGGCTGGTCCGGATTACCCATGCCGAAGTCGATGATATCTTCACCGCGTGCCCGTGCCGCTGCCTTCAACTCATTGACTATGTTGAAAACATACGGCGGCAGCCGTTGTATACGGGTGAATTCCTCAATCAAGCCGGTAACCAGTTAATTTCTTGTTTGTAAAGATATTACAGTAAGTCTTGCCAGCCGCTAACGGTACTCAAAAGCGCGCAGGGAAACAAGGGGCGCCGGCACACCGGGAACGGCAACCGCTTGTCATGCCGTTGCGCGGCAATTATGGTGGCTGGTATGCGCTTTGCCCAGGACACTTTTGCCGTCAACAGTATTCGCGATTACGGCCGCGGCAAAATCACCCTGGGGGACAGGATCATCACCCGCAGCGTGGTGATTACAGCCGACGCGGTCATGGAGGACTGGCCTCCGCAGAGCATGGCCGAACTGACGGCCGCACACCTGCAGCAACTTCACGCACTGCACCCCGAGATCGTATTGCTGGGCACCGGCGCCACACTGCAGTTTCCGCCACCGGAAATCAGACTCGGGCTGCAGGCCGAGGGCATCGGTCTGGAAATCATGGCCACCGATGCGGCCTGCCGGACGTTCAATATCCTGCTGGCGGAAGAACGCCGCGTGGTGGCGGCGCTGATGATGATTTAAGAATATTCACGAATCATTCACTGTGGGAGCGCCGTCCTGCGGCGCGATGGTTACGGAAACCGATCGCGGTCAGGAGACCGCTCCTACAGGCGGGTAATAAGAACCTACTGTGGGAGCGCCGTCCTCCGGCGCGATGGTTACGGAAACCCATCGCGGTCAGGAGACCGCTCCTACAGGCGGTTAATAAGAACCCCTGTGGGAGCGCCGGCCTGCGGCGCGATGGTTAGGGAAACCCATCGCGGTCAGGAGACCGCTCCTACAGGCGGTTAATAAGAACACTGTGGGAGCGCCGGCCTGCGGCGCGATGGTTAGGGAAACCCATCGCGGTCAGGAGACCGCTCCTACAGGCGGGTATTAGAAACCCCTGTGGGAGCGCCGCCTGTCGGCGCGATGGTTAGGGAAACCCATCGCGGTCAGGAGACCGCTCCTACAGGCGGTATTAAAACACTGTGGGAGCGCCGTCCTTCGGCGCGATGGTTGAGAAACCATCGCGGTCAGGAGACCGCTCCTACAGGTTCATCTACTTTACCGATGGGCCCATCATTCGACCCGGTCCCGCCGCTACTTCAACAGCGCATCGATGGAAAAACCTTCATGCTCGAGGATCTTCTTGAGTTTCTTCAGGGCGTCCATCTGGATCTGGCGGACACGTTCGCGGGTGACGCCGATTTCCTGACCGACTTCTTCCAGCGTGGACACACTGTGCCCGTGCAGACCGAAGCGGCGTTCCACCACTGCCCGCTGTTTGTCGGTCAATTGTGACAGGCATTCTTCGAGATTGGTGTGGATCTCCTCTTCCTGCAGGGCATCTGTCGGGTCCAGGCTGTGTTCATCCGGGATGGTATCGAGCAGGGTCTTGCCAGGGTTGTTCATCACCGTGGTATCGGTCGAGGCGGTACGCTCGTTCAAACCCAGCATGCGCTCCACATCATCGATGGGCTTGTTCAGCAAGGCAGCTATCTCTTCCGCACTCGGTTCATGATCGAGTTGCTGTGCCAGGCCGCGTGCGGCACGCAGGTATACATTGATTTCCTTCACTACGTGAATGGGCAGGCGAATGGTGCGCGTCTGGTTCATGATGGCACGTTCGATGGTCTGACGGATCCACCAGGTGGCATAGGTGGAAAAACGAAAACCGCGTTCGGGATCAAATTTCTCGACTGCCCGTATCAGACCGAGATTGCCCTCTTCGATCAGATCCAGAAATGCCAGCCCGCGGTTCATATAACGGCGCGCAATCTTCACGACCAGGCGCAGATTACTCTCGATCATGCGCTGGCGGCCGCTTTCGTCGCCCTGCTGCGCCTGGCGCGAGTACATGACCTCCTCCTCAGCCGTCAACAGGGGGGATGCACCAATCTCGCTGAGGTAGAGCCGGGTGGGATCGTGATTATCGGTCCCTGCACGGGTGGCTGGTCGCTGCTTCGGGGTATTTCCGGATTCAACACGGCCCTTGCCCGGCGTCTCGGCCCGGTCATCTGACAGGCTGTTTTTTTTGCCTGCTTTGCCTGTGGTGTCCTTGCGCTTGACCACCGGACTCCTTGCCGTTGCTATTGTTATCGGGCACGGTTATCTGGAAACCCGTCTCCGGAAGGCATGCACGCGGGTTCAGATTGCAGGCAGGTAACGCAACGGGTCGACCGGCTTGCCGTCCTTGCGCACCTCGAAATAAAGTTCGGTACGGTGCGTGCCGCTGCGACCCATCTTCGCGATGACCTGCCCCATTGTAACGTGGTCACCCTCCGCCACGAGCAGCTTGCTGTTGTGCCCATAGGCGCTCAGCAGGCTGTCGTCGTGTTTCACGATAATAAGCCTGCCGTAACCGACAAGTCCACTCCCGGTATACACCACCCTGCCATTGGCGGCCGCCTTGACCGGCTGCCCGGGGTTGCCGGCGATATCGATGCCCTTCTTGCCGGGGGCATTCGGGTTAAAACCGCGCAGCAGTGCGCCCCGGGCCGGCCATTGCCAGTTGCCGTCGAACTCGGGCGCCGGAGCGGCCGCACTGGCACTCTGCCGGGGACTAACCGGCGCCGCCGGCGCGGGTGGCGCTACCGGGGATGGTGCCGGTACCTGTGTCGGTGTCGCAAGCGGTGGCGGTGATGGCGCGGCGGAGACGCGCGGCCGCGGCGCTGTAGTACGGATGCGCAGGCGTTGGCCGGCGTAGATAGTGAAGGGTGGCCGGATGGCGTTGATCGATGCGAGTTGCTGGTAACTCAGACCATACTGCCAGGCAATGGAATACAGGGTGTCACCCCGACGCACCTGATAATAGTCCGGATGTCTTGCCGGTGTGACTTGCCTGACTGGCGACTTGTTCGTCATGTGCGCGCCGCGCGAACCAACCGGCGCATTGATCGGCCGTGAACTGCAACCCGTCAGCAGAACCAGCAACAGGCAAGTCGTGATAAATCGTATCGGTAACACCATTACCTGTAAAAATAAACAAATGCCGCGACACCCGCAATCACCGTCAACCAGCCGATCCATTCAACGTAATCGCGCAAGCGTGTTTCCATGCGCGGCCCGCCCCAGGCCATCAGCCCGGCCACCAGGAAAAACCGGCCGCCGCGCCCGATCATCGACCCGGCAACAAACAATGGCAGATTCATGGAGAGTGTCCCTGCCGCAATGGTAAACACTTTATAGGGGATGGGTGAGAAACCGGCAATCAGTATCGCCCAGAAACCCCAGGTATCGAACCAGGCGCGGACATGCAGGTATTTCGGGTAATAACCGGCCTTGTGCAGCAAAGGCTCAATCAGGTCGAAGGCGAAATACCCGAGCAGGTAACCGAACAGCCCGCCAAGCACGGAAGACAGTGTCGTCAGGGTGGCAAAGCGCATGGCACGCTGCGGTCTGGCCATACTCATCGGTGCCAGCATGACATCCGGCGGTACGGGAAAAAACGAGGACTCCGCGAAACTCAGGCCAGACAGGTACCAGGACGCATGGCGGTGCCGTGCCAGGTTCATACAACGGTCATACAGGGAAGCAAACAGCGGCATCATTCCTGCCCGCTCAGCAAGGGCACGAACACAACCGGATCAAGCTCTTCGCGCTCAAAGCGGTCACCCTCACGGGTCACGAGTATCAGGGTCTGCAGGTCCCGTCCCCCGACCGGTATCAGCAAACGCCCGCCTTCCGGCGCCAGCTGCACCAGCAGGGCCTCGGGAATATCCTCGGAGGCCGCCGTGGTGATAATAGCGTCATAGGGGGCGAAGTCCGGCAGTCCGGCAGTGCCATCGGAATAACTGGCACGAATGTTACGCAAGCCAAGCTGGCGAAAGCGCTGCCGCGCCTGGGCGGCCAGTGGTTCGATCCGTTCTACCGTGTAGACCTTGGGCACCAGCTGGGCCAGCACTGCGGCCTGGTAACCCGACCCGGTGCCGATTTCCAGCACCTTCTGCGGATTACCCTGCCTGATCAGGTGCGTCATCACCGCAACCACATAAGGTTGCGATATGGTCTGGTTATAACCGATCGGCAACGCGGTATCTTCATAGGCGCGACTGGCAAGCGCCTCGTCTACAAACAGGTGCCGGGGCGTGTTACGGATCACTTCAAGGACTGCCGTATCATTGATTCCCTCTTCACGCAGACGCGCAACCAGCCGGTCGCGGGTCCGTTGCGAGGTCATTCCGATACCACGTGTTTGAGTATTCAAGAAATATCGGTCCGGTTATTCTGCCAGCCAGCTGGACAAGTCGTTCAGCGCGTCGTAGCGCGTCAAATCGACATCAAGCGGGGTAACCGACACATGGCCGGTGCGCACTGCATGAAAATCCGTGCCGGGACCGGCGTCCTGCTCGGAACCGGCCGGCCCGACCCAGTAGATCGGCCGTCCACGCGGGTCCCGTGTTTCGATAACAGGTTCCGATTTATGCCGATGACCAAGCCGGGTGGCCTGGATACCGGCCAGCTGGTCGCGGGGCAGATCCGGCACGTTGACATTGAGAATCGTATCCGCGGGTAACGCGCCGTACATGACGCGCTGGACCAGTTCCACCGTGATTTGCGCAGCCGTTTCGTAATGACTCGCCCCATCCCCGGCCAGCGACACCGCCAGCGCCGGATAGCCCAGGAAGCGCCCCTCCATGGCCGCAGCAACCGTACCTGAATAGAGCACATCATCTCCCATATTGGCGCCGGCATTGATACCGGCCACCACCATGTCCGGCTCCTGCTCGAGCAGCCCCGTGATGGCCAGATGCACACAATCTGTCGGGGTCCCGTTAACACTCATAAAACCGTTGTCGGCGCGCGTGGCACGGATCGGGCTATCCAGGGTCAGGGAATTGCTGGCACCACTGCGATCGCGGTCCGGTGCAACCACGGTAACGGTCGCCATACGGGACAGGGCCTCGGCCAGCAGCCTGATACCGATCGACTGGTAGCCGTCGTCATTGCTGATAAGAATATTCATAACCGGTGTATTATGCCTGACCAGGGCGCGCAGGCATATTGCAACCCCGGCGGTGTGCGGGTACGGTGACCGTTCTGTGCACACACCTGCCCACCCGCGCCATGACCGGTCCAAAAAAACCCTCTCCCGAAGAAATCGACCTGTTCCGGCGCAGTATCGGGCCAGTCAAGAAAACCCGTCATGACAAGACCAGTCCCGTCAAAAACAGACCCGCCCCATGGCCACGCAAGCACCAGGATATGATGGATTCCGTCCCCGCTGACCGCTTTTCCGATGCGCGCGACTTTGGCGAAGTCTCCGGCAGTGAAACCCTGGCGCACGCACGGCCCGGCATCCAGAAACGCGTGCTGCAACGTCTCAAGCGCGGCCAGCTGGCCACGGGTGCCGAGCTGGACCTGCACGGTATGACAGCAGCGGCAGCGCGTGCGGCCTTGCTCGTATTTATCGACGTCTGCTGCGAGCAGCAGATCCGCTCGGTGCGCATCATTCATGGCAAGGGCTACGGCTCGGGCAATGCAGCGCCGGTACTTAAAAACCGGGTTAATTCGTGGCTGCGCCAGCATCACGATGTCCTGGCCTTCAACTCGGCGCGCATCGAGGATGGCGGCAGCGGTGCATTGTACGTGTTGTTACGCTCGCGGCGGTGAGCCGGGCTTGAACATATCCCTGTAGGAGCGCCGTCCTCCGGCGCGATTGGCGTTTGCGACCATCGCGGCCTCTTTATGACCGTATTTTGGGTGCTGGCCGCGATATTATTATCAGATGCAACCAGGCTACCGCTCCGCTTCATCCGGGTTACTTGTTATCAGCTCGCGCAACACACTGGTCGCATACCCGCCTGCCGGCAGGGTAAACGTGAGCACCAGTTCGTCCGCCGCAGGCCAGTCCCATTGAAGATTCCCGACAACCAGGCGCAAGGCGCGGCGGTCCTGTTTCACTCTCAGGGCGGCGAGTCCGTCCTGCCACTCCCGGTACCCGTCCAGGACCGCGTCTTCCAGTTGCCGGCATTCTCCCAGCACCGGATTTTCTCCGCTCCCCGGCAGCGGTCCGGTCGGATGCACATCCTGTGCAGCGATGCGTTGCATTAACCCGGCATCGACAGCAGCGGCCACAAAATAACTGTGGCTGCCCTGCAACTGCAGGGCATCGCCATCTATGGCGCGATTCCAGGTGCCGTCAGCGACCCGGCGCGACAGCACCTGGTTGAACAGCAACGAACGTGCGGCAGACAATGCCAGACTGCGCCGCTGGCGTGACAGGCGTGTTTGTGGAGACCTGAACAGGGCAGCCGCGGTCTGCAGATTACTGCCACCGCTGCCGAAGCGCTGCAGACCAAAATAGTTCGGCACCCCCTGCTTGCTGACCATCGCGAGCTGTTGCTCCAGTGCCTGGCGGTCACCCTGCACCTCCCGAACATGAATTCTAAATTCATTCCCCTGCAGGGCACCGCGGCGCAGTTTGCGGGAGTGCCGCGCGACGCTGATCACCTCGACAGCCGGGTCATTCAGAGCTGTCCAGTCAGGCATGGGTTGACCCGGCAGGTGTACGGAAAACCACTGCTCGGTGACGGCCTGCCGGTCCTTCAGCCCGGCATAACTGACCTGCCTGCCGGAAATACCGGCGAGTTTCGCCAGCCGGTCCGCGACCCAGGCGGTATTTTGCTGCCGCTTGCGGATCCGTAACCAGACATGTTCACCCTGGCCATCCGGTGCAAGCAGGGGAATTTCACTGACCTGGAAATCTTCGGGAAAGCGGCGCAGGCAACCGCTGGTGACCGGCCCTCCCCAGGCATACGCCAGGGCATGGATGGCCTGATCAAGCATTCACGCAACCGGACACCAGGCCGTAACCGCTAATTATCGAGCAGGACCACCGCAAAGGCGGCAATACCTTCGGAACGACCGGTAAAGCCCAGGTGTTCCGTGGTGGTCGCTTTTACGTTGACCCGGTCCAGCGGGACCTGAAGGTCAGCGCTGATATGCGCGCGCATGGTCTCGACGTAGGGTGCCAGCCTGGGCGCCTGCGCAACCACCGTGAGGTCAGCGTTGGCAATACGGCAGCCTTGCGCCAGTACCTGTTCAACCACATGACGCAACAGTATGCGGCTGTCGATATTCTCGTAGGCCGGATCATCCGGCGGGAAATGGGCGCCAATATCACCACGCCCGGCCGCACCGAGCAGGGCATCACACAAGGCATGCAGCACGACATCACCGTCCGAGTGGGCCGCGAGGCTGCGTGCGTACGGAATGGCCACACCGCCCAGGACCAGCGTGCCGCCTTCAACGAAGGCATGTGCATCAATCCCCTGCCCGATCCTCATGATTGACTCCGGAGGTGTAAATAAAAATTCGCCAGCGCCAGGTCCGCCGGCAGTGTGATCTTGATATTGTCACCCTGCCCCTCGACCATGCGCGGGTGGTAACCGGCCAGTTCCATGGCCGCTGCCTCGTCGGTTACAACCCGGTTATTCGCGAGCACCTGTTGCAGTGCGGCGCGCAACTGCCCGCTACGAAACATCTGCGGCGTCAACGCACGCCAGATACCGGTACGCTCGACAGTCGCGGTAATCCGCCCTGCGCCGTCAACCTGCTTCAGGGTGTCGGCCACC
>CAVYHX010000028.1:0-5982 GCA_963768415.1 uncultured Gammaproteobacteria bacterium | reverse complement strand
TTTTTGCTGTTGCTGGACCGAGTACGTATTGCTGGTATCACCAGCCGCCCACCCGGCTTGAGTTGCTCGATGAAGGCAGCTGGAATACTGGCGGCAGCAGCGGTGACGATAATCCCGTCGTATGGAGCATGTTCGGGCCAGCCGTAGTAACCGCTGGCCGTGCGGCACTCGACGTTGCTGTAACCGAGCTCTTGCAGCAGTGTCGCAGCCGCCTCGCTCAATTCCTGGATGACTTCCACCGTGTATACCCTGTTACACAGTTGCGAAAGGATTGCCGTTTGATAACCGGAGCCGGTGCCGATCTCGAGCACGCGATGGTCCTGCTCGATCTGCAGCAGATCAGTCATCAAGGCGACTATACAGGGCTGGGAAATGGTTTGCCCGTGACCGATCGGCAACGGGCCATTGTCAAAAGCCATAAACCGCAAATCAGCCGGCACAAACTTTTCACGCGGCACGCTGGCCATGGCGTCCATAACCCTGGGGTCGAGTTCACTCCTGCCTGTCAGGCTGCGCGTATAGCGAACCTCACTGTCAATCTTGTCCAGAAGACGTTCTAGTTTCTTTTTCATGGTCTGCTGCGCCCAAAATACTCCGGGCAGATGTTGCAGGTATTGAGTCAGATCAAGTCAAGCCTTGGAACTTCGTGCTCCAATCGGCCGTTGAATAGACATTAAATCCTGATCGCTGAATCGGGAGTATTCGCGCTATGCATGGTTTGTTGCTTGTCTGTCGCCGGAGAATGAGACTTATGGGCATCCGCTTCGAACTTGTTACCCGGGAGCGCTTCTATCAACTGGCGCAGGGACTTTCCGCGCGGTTTCCGCGCAAGGCTTCAGTTCACCCCGAGGTGATAGTCGCGATCGGGCGGGGCGGTCCTTAACTATCGGCGGCAAGGACCGGCCGGAACGTGCTGTCAGGCCGGGCTAACGGCAAACAGCATGCGACAGCAGCCGGCATGGGAGCATTTCACGCATGCTGCCGATATCGGAATCCGCGGTACCGGCCGCACACTTGCCGAGGCATTCGAGCAGGCAGCCTGCGCCCTCACTGCTGTTATCGTTGATCCCCGGGCAGTTGTTGCAAGACAGGCGGTTGCGGTTGAGTGTGCAGCCCCGGACCCGGAAATCCTGCTGGTGGACTGGCTGAATACACTCATCTATGAAATGGCGGTACGGCATATGTTGTTTGCGCAGTTTGCTGTGCAGACTGACGGGCGCAAACTCACCGGGACCGCCTGGGGCGAGTCCATAGACAGCAGCCGTCATCAGCCGGCAGTGGAGGTCAAGGGTGCCACCCTCACCGAGTTGATGGTCACGCAGGATAGCAGTGGTCGCTGGGTGGCGCAGTGTGTCGTGGATGTGTAAACAGACCTTGATAGGGGTATTGCCATAATGGAACTGGACAGGTTTACGCAGGTGTCGGAGACCGAATGGCATATTGAACCCGTGGGTGCCATGCGCGTGCCCGGCATCCTGTATGCTGATGCAGCCCTGCTGCAGGCAATGGATTCCAAGGTCCATGAACAGATCACTAATGTGGCCAGCCTGCCCGGTATTGTAAAAGCCTCGTATGCCATGCCGGACGCACACTGGGGCTATGGTTTTCCCATTGGCGGGGTTGCCGCATTTGACCCGGAGCAGGGCGGCGTCGTGTCGGCGGGCGGTGTCGGGTTCGACATTTCCTGCGGGGTACGCACCCTGACCACGGGCCTTGCGCGTAATGATATCGAGACGCGCAAGGAACGCCTGGCCGATGCATTGTTCGCCGCGATTCCTGCCGGTTTGGGCAGCACCGGGACAATCCGCCTGAACCCCCGGGAAATGGATGCCATGCTGGCGGGCGGTGCCCGCTGGGCGGTCAGACAGGGTTACGGCAGCAGTGCAGACCTGGAGCATGTCGAGGAGCATGGCTGCATGGCCGGCGCACTGCCGGAACAGGTCTCAGAGCAGGCCAGGCGGCGCCAGCGCGATGAAATGGGAACCCTGGGCTCCGGGAACCATTACCTGGAAGTTCAGGAAGTCATCGAAATTTTCGATCCTAGTGCAGCGGATGCCTTTGGGCTAAGCAAAGGCGCTATTGTGGTCAGCATACATTGTGGATCACGCGGACTCGGGCACCAGATCGGCACCGAGTACCTCAGAAGCATGGCGATTGCGGCGCATGAATACGGTATCGCGCTGCCTGACCGGGAGCTTGCCTGTGTACCGGTCCGGTCTCCGCTGGGTGAATCCTATCTCGGTGCGATGCGCGCCGGTATCAACTGCGCACTGGCCAACCGCCAGATTCTAACGCACCTGACACGCCGGGCCTTCGAGCCCGTATTTCCGAATGCAGAGCTGGATGTGTTTTACGATGTCTCGCACAATACCTGCAAGCAGGAAGCGCATGCTGTTGATGGAATAACCGTACCACTGTTTATTCACCGCAAGGGTGCGACCCGCGCGCTGGGACCGGGGCATCCCGATCTCCCGGAGGCATTCAGGATGACAGGGCAGCCGGTATTGATCGGCGGTTCCATGGGTACCGCCTCATACATTCTCGCCGGCACCCGGGAGAGTGAGGAGCATGCCTTTGCCTCGGCCTGTCATGGTGCGGGACGCGCGTTGAGCCGCCGCAAGGCAAGCCGCCAATGGCATGGCCGCAAGGTCATCGATGAACTGGCTGCCCGTGGCATCCTGATACGCAGCCAGTCACTGCGCGGCATTGCCGAAGAGGCGCCCGGCGCCTATAAGGATGTCAATGCGGTCGTCGAGGCGGCAGAACAGGCAGGCCTGGCAACACGAGTCGCAAAGCTCGCGCCCGTCATCTGCATCAAGGGTTGAGTACGGCGATCATGCAGACACATAACGAGGATATCGCCGCAGTCTTTGACGAAATCGCCGACCTGCTGGAGATCGAGGGCGATAATCCCTTCCGTATCAGGGCCTACCGGAACGGGGCCGCGACTCTGCGCGACCTGACAAAAGAAATCGGCCTGCTGGCCGAACAGGGGCAGGACCTCACCCGCCTGTCCGGAATCGGCAAAAATCTGGCCGAAAAAATACACGAGCTGCTTGCCACGGGTCACTGCCGAACGCTCGACAAGCTGCGCAAGCAGTTGCCCGCAGACCTCACCGGGCTGTTGAAAATTCCCGGGCTCGGCCCCAGGCGCGTCCACGCCCTGTACCACGAACTGGACATCCATACCTGCGAACAACTGGAACGCGCCGCCCGTGACGGCTTGATCCGGCAACTACCCGGGTTCGGGGCGAAAACCGAAGCCCGCATCCTGGAAGCCGTACAGGCACATACCGACAGCAGCAGGCGGTTCAAGCTGGTCGTCGCCGCGCGTTATGCAGAACCACTGGTCGAATATCTCAAACGCGCCAAGGGTGCAAAGCAGGTACAGGTTGCCGGCAGTTACCGCCGCGCCAGGGAGACAGTCGGTGACCTGGATATTCTGGTCACGGCCCCCGCGGGACAGACTGTTACTGACCATTTCATCGCTTATGACGAAGTCGAAACGGTGCTGAACCATGGCACGACCCGGGCAAGCGTTATTTTACGCAGCGGCCTGCAAGTCGATTTACGCGTTGTTCCGCAGAAAAGCTACGGGGCCGCGCTCTACTATTTTACCGGCAGCCGCGCCCATAACATCGCCGTTCGCGGGGTCGCCCGAAAACGCGGGCTGAAAATCAATGAATACGGAATCTTCCGCAAGGGCAAGCGTATTGCCGGCAGCACCGAAGCGGAAGTTTTCAAGGCGATCGACTTGCCCTGGATCCCGCCGGAACTGCGCGAGAATCGCGGTGAAATCGAGGCAGCGCGATCCGGTCTGCTGCCCGTGCTTGTCAGGCTGGAAGATCTGCGCGGTGACCTGCATACGCATACCCGCGCCAGTGATGGTCACGAGTCCATTCATAAGATGGCGCTTGCCGCAAAATCCCGCGGACTGGAGTACCTGGCGATTACCGATCATTCCAAACGGCTGACGGTCGCACACGGTCTGGACAGCAAGCGGTTACTGGCGCAGCTCGAATCGATAGACGAATTCAACGACAAGGGAAACGGTATCACGCTGTTGAAGGGTATTGAAGTCGACATCCTCGAAGACGGGGGACTGGATCTGCCGGACAATGTGCTGGCAAGGCTGGATATCGTCATCGGTGCCGTGCACAGCCGTTTTGATCTTTCCCGTGCAGGACAAACCCGGCGTATTTTGCATGCAATGGACAATCCCTGCTTTACCCTGCTGGCACACCCGACCGGGCGCCTGATCGAACGGCGCGCACCCTATGATGTCGACATGACACGCATCATACGACATGCACGGGAACGGGGCTGTTATCTGGAATTGAATGCCCACCCGGACCGTCTTGACCTGCTGGATACTCATTGTCAACTGGCACGCGAGGAGGGTGTGCTGGTCAGCATAAATTCCGATGCGCACAATATTCTGGATTTCGAAAACCTCCGTTTCGGTATCGGTCAGGCCAGGCGTGGATGGCTGGAAAAGCAGGATGTACTCAACACGAGGCCACTTGCGGCATTGCGTAAACTGCTGGCAGCAACCCGCTAGCGATGATGTGACATTCTGATTGAATGATGCTGAAACACCGCTGGTCGAATGAATTCGACCCTACAGGTTTGATTGAATGACGCTGCAACATCGCTGGTCGAATGAATTCGACCCTGCAGGTTTGATTGAATGACGCTGCAACACCGCTGGCCGAATGAATTCGGCCCTACAGGGCAGATTGAATGATGCTGAAACATCGCTGGCCGAATGAATTCGACCCTACAGGGCAGATTGAATGACGCTGCAACATCGCTGGCCGAATGAATTCGACCCTGCAGGTCTGATTGAATGACGCTGCAACATCGCTGGTCGAATGAATTCGACCCTGCAGGTCTGATTGAGTAGGGCCGAATTCACTTGTGCCCGGCGCTTTATCGGGTATTCGGCCAACAACCTTATTGATTAAGTGATCCGCTTGATGTGCCTGCGCTATTTTTTCTTGCCGGAATTCTTATTGCCGCTGACCTCGACCTGCTCCTTCGCCATTTCGCCGAAGGCATGGCGGATGGTGGCCATGTTCATCATGCTGCTTTGCACCAGATTGTTAAATGTCCCTGCGGCAAACAGGCCATTCGTATCGATTGCACCCGCAGGCAGACCCGTCAGCAGTTCAATAGCATCATCGACCGTATTCACCGGATAGATGAAGAACCTGTCTTTGCGCGCCGCCTTGACCACATCATCGCGCAACATCAGATGTTCGGTGTTCACAGCTGGAATAATAACGCCCTGATGGCCATCCAGTCCGGCCTGTTTGCAGATATCGAAAAAGCCCTCGATTTTTTCATTGACTCCGCCTATTGCCTGCACCTTGCCGAGCTGATTCACCGAGCCGGTGACTCCCAGTGACTGGCTGAGCGGAACGCCGGCCAGCGATGACAGAATTGCACAGAGCTCGGCAAGTGAGGCGCTGTCACCTTCCACACCGGAATAGGACTGCTCAAAGGTCAGACTTGCCGTCAGGGAAAGGGGTACATTACGTGAATATCTTGCACCCAGAAAGCTCGACAGGATAAACACCCCCTTTGAATGGATCGGTCCGCCAAGCTCGGTTTCGTGCTCGATATCGATCATCTCGCCTTCACCCATGCGTGTCGTCGCCGTAATGCGCGCGGGCATGCCATATCTGAAGTCACCCAGTTCGATAACGGTCAAACCGTTTATCTGGCCAATCTCGGTTCCGCCGGTATCGATCATCGTGGTGCCACGCCGGATTGATTCATGCGCGTGATCGCGTGAGCGGCTGTTACGCATGATGCGCGCATCCCATGCCTGCCGGGCATGTGCTGCAGTAACTGTCTCGCACCCGGCCTCACCGGCCCAGTAATTCGCCTCCTGCATCAGGTCGCTGATACTGCGCATATGCATTGACAGCTTTGTTGTGTCCTCGATCAGCCGCATTCCATACTGAATCATGGCAG
>CAVYHX010000027.1:0-106638 GCA_963768415.1 uncultured Gammaproteobacteria bacterium | reverse complement strand
GGTACGTAAAGGTAATAGGAATCGCCTGGGGTCCATAGCCCGGTGAGCGCAGCTTGAGCAACCCGGCGGGGCAGCGCAACTGTGTTGGCGCCAGCGTGGCCCGAGCACATTCCACACTCACAGCGGTGATCTTGCCCAAGGGCTCGGGCAGAGACGCAGCTGCCGCCTTGCAGCTGCACCCGGACATGGGAGGCATCCAGCCATTCGAACTGTACAGCGAGATCGCGGGCCGACCATCCTTCACCTTCCAGATTACCCAGAGTCAGGTCGGCTGCGTCGAAGGCATGCACCGGCAGTATCGACGCTGCCAGCAGCAATACTGCTAGCAGTGGCGTACTGCAATCCCGGTGACGGGGACAGGCCATTCAGTCAGGAAACACGCCGGTCGACAGATAACGGTCGCCGCGGTCGCAGATGATGGTCACGATGACGGCGTTCTCGACCTGCCGCGACAGCGTCAAGGCCGCCGCCACCGCGCCGCCGGAGGAGATGCCGGCGAAGATGCCCTCCTGTGCCGCCAGCGCCGGGTCGTCCGTCGGCGTCCGCCTGGTCGACCTCGATAGTCTGATCGACCCGTGCCGCGTCGAAGATCTTCGGCAGGTAGGCCTGCGGCCAGCTGCGGATGCCGGGAATGGTGGCGCCCTCCGCCGGCTGCACGCCGACGATCCGGATTGCCGGGTTCTTCCTTGCAGATAGCGCGAGTCGCCCATGATGGTGCCGGTGGTGCCCATGGCGCTGACGAAATGGGTGATCCTGCCCTGCGTGTCGCGCCAGATCTCGGGGCCGGTGCCCTCGTAGTGGGCGCGCGGATTGTCCGGGTTGGCGAACTGGTCGAGCACCTGTGCCCTTGCCGTCGCGCCTCCATCTCCTCGGCCAGATCGCGCGCGCCTTCCATGCCGCCGCCTTGCTGACCAGGATGATTTCGGCGCCGAAGGCCTTCATGGCCGCGCGCCGCTCCACGCTCAGGTGCTCCGGCATGATCAGCACCATGCGGTAACCCCGGATCGCCGCCGCCATGGCCAGCGCGATGCCGGTGTTGCCGCTGGTGGCCTCGATCAGGGTAGTCGCCGGGCTTGATCTCGCCGCGCGCCTCGGCACGCCGGATCATGCTGACAGCGCCGGCCGGTCCTTGACCGAGCCGGCCGGGTTGTTGCCTTCCAGCTTGACCAGGATGGTGTTGCTGGTCTTGCCCGGCAAGCGCTGCAGGCGCACCAGCGGCGTATTGCCGATTGTCGATTCGATAGTTGGGAAATTCATTTAATATAACCGGGCTGCAGCGTCAGTCAGGGCAAACAGTATACCCAAGAACGGGAAATATGAGACAACATCTGCCAGCCCTGCTTGACAAGCTGTTAATGCTGACGGTGCAATGCCTGCTTTACCATGGTATCGAGGCGTTGCAGTCGACCATACACCGGTTCGGAGTACATGCTGCCGTGATTTCCATAGCAAATCGACGCTATCCCTGCGGGCAAATACCATGCCCCTGACGGTGCCGGTGTGATTGTGGGCGGACGGGTCTACCGCACCCTCAGGCGCCATCTTCGGGCGCTGCTGGATCCACCGGTACCGCGCGATCCGCCCGTGCGGACACCGGAAGCGGCGGATCGATTCAAAGGCCTGGCGCAAACCCTGTCCAGCGAACTGTTCGCGCACCTGTTGCTGGAGTTACCGGCATACCGCACTGAACTGTCCGGCCATTACCGCAGCGGAGATATCGAAGGGCTGGGGACCTGCACCCACAAATTACGCGGCGCCGTGGTGTATTGTGACGCACCCGAACTGTTACAAGGACTGAGTGATCTGCAGCAGGCGCTGAAGACAGGAAACACGCAGTCGATCGATGCCTGTTACACGCGCGCTATTAACGCCATCGACAAGACCCTGGCTGACAGCGGACAAAATTAACAAATCCGGGGACAGTATACTTAATTGACTGGATCGAAATACTTACCAGGTTCGACTTACAACTTAAGCCGAAATTAATTATGTATACTGTCCCCTCTTTTGATATCGCTACTTGTATTTAATCTTGAAGGCCAGAATCACCAGCGATAACCCCAGGGTCAGGGCATTAGCGATGATTACCGGCAAGGATTCAATCTGAATGCCGTATATCAGCCACAGCAGCACACCAAGGCTGAAAATCGAGAACATACCTGATGATATGTCTCTGGCATGCTTGGACTTCCAGATTTTAAGTACCTGGGGTATGAATGCCAGGGTAGTAAGGCTGCCAGCAACAAGACCCAGAATGTTGGCATCATACATATAATTATCCCGGTGTGAAGTTTTGATCCGCAAGATCACGCCCGATCAAGGCGACACGAAATAGCAAATATGTATAGAACTATAAAAAAATGCACGGATCAGTTATCCACTGCACCATCTTCGATCCAGACTCGAATGGTCTCGATGTCTTCAGCACTGAGTGGATCCTTACCGTGCGGCATAGTGACTGTCAGCGTGGTATTACCGGAAACCAGGATATACAGCGAACTGGTAATGGCAGAGCCCGGATCAACAACCGGTCCGAATCGGGAACCTTTCATTAGTGATACATAGGAATCAAGCAGAAGGCCACTTTCCTCCGCGCCTTGCTGTCCGGCCACATGGCATCCAGCACAATTGTTCTGAATGATGGGGTCCACATCATCCGCGTAGGTCACCTTCTGAATCTGCAGCTGCTCTTGCTCTTGCTCTACTTTTTCGCAGGCTACCTGACCTGCAGTGATTAGCAGTAACACAGCGAGTGGCATTGCTCGAATGCTCATTTTGGGGCGCCCTCTTCGGAAATATTGGCCAACCGTCAGTTTATCATCCCGGTGTCGATATCGATATTGAACCTGCGCTTCAGCTGCTGTGCCCAGGTCATGGCGGATCGGGTCTATGCCAGTTCCCGAGACATCGGAGATGCGAACATCTATGGAAGGTCTGATGTGTCGTCATTCCGGCCTGCGCCGGGATGACGGGATAATAATTAATCAGAGCATCCCTGGAGCAATAACCATATTAGCCCCGATACTCGCCGTTCGCCGCGCCTTGTGACCCCTTTGCCAGTCGACAGGCAATGGGGGACGACCGGCCGATACCAGTCATTGTGTCATCCTGACACCCTGACAAAACTATCTCCGCACGTAACAAGTTCATGCAAGCCAAAGATAATATGTGCAGCTGTATCATGAATATATTGCCGGGTACGGCTGACCGATATAGCACGTCCGTAATTGTCTGAACGGGCACATCCTGCCACCCGGGGAACGGATGGTTTCTCATGGTCAGACAGGGGCGCCGACTTCAGGGCAGCTGCGCTACGACCACTGGTGCTGAGCTGAACTGCATGGCCAGAAGGTCGCCGGAGTATTCATCGATATCGGCGCTGACGCGGGCCAGCTCGTTCTTCGCCTGCTCATAACGGGCCTTTTTGTAACCGGCATAGAGCAGTCCGCCCGGCATGATTGCAGTTATGATGGCATCACTGCTATCCAGTATCCTGTCCGTGACGATCTGTACAAGCGCTTGCTTGCGCTGAATCAGCTGACTGCGCAGCATCCTAACCTGTTCGGCAAGTGCTTCGCGATCAACATCCGGTAACTGGATAGCGAGTTGATTCGATGGTGCTTGTTCAGCGTGTGCCGTCTGCAGCATGAATGCAGTACAAAAGATTGCGATCGACATTAACAGTCTATACGGGGGCTTGGTCATGGAGGCTCCGTTGGGAATCGGTGTAGTTCCGGCTGCTGCAGAAACTTCAGTAAATAATAACATGTTTTCATAGACCCTATTTATAGGCATTATGAATACAGTCATTAATACAGCCGCACAAACACGAATAAAAACAGCAATCAAATTGAATAGTGTTTTGATTCTGATTTACCAGGATACATTTCGACCCTGCTTTGATAATTCGCCACCGGGCCTAATGACCGGACAGCAATCCCTAGCGCAACGCCTTGTACAGGGATTTCCTGCTTTTTTTCCCTCGAATGCGGGTGACATCCATGCTGATATTGTGCGGTGTATACAATGTGGTTCTGATCAGCCAGTCACCGGACGGCATCTGCGCCTGCTCGGTCATGGTCCTGATCTGCGTGGTATCGTCATAAGCATCTTCGATGACATCGTATAAAAGTTTCATTGTTATCTCCTTTGTACTGATACGATGATCCCGCGGTGATGGGATCGGTGTTACCCTTTGAATTCGGCCCGAACTTCCTGGTGCGGTCAAAAACGGTCATATTCAAACTGAAGGAGCGCCGCCCTTCGGTACAATTGTAAGTTCCGATCCTGACCTGCACAAATGACCAGCGAACGGCAAGTTTGCTTCTAAATTCTGACAGTTAGATTCAGATGGCTGTCGGCAGCCATCAACCCGGTTGTCGTTCGTCAAGTAACCTTTTGCGGCGCTCTCCGCTTCTGGACGAGGCTGCGCCCGTGTCACTGCCACAGCCGGTTTGGTTATGAAATCTTGACGACGATGTCATGCAGCACTTCGCCGGCACGTGCCAGACGATCGGCGGCATTGGACAGGTGGCGGTAGATTTCACGATGCTTGAAGATCTCGATGACCAGAGTCACGGCCGTCACCGTGGTATCCTCTTTATGGTTCTTCAGTTCCTCGAGGTAGCGTTCCTCGTTGAATAATTCTCCCAGCGCCCTGCGATAGACCTTTTCAGAACTACGCTCCGCCTTGCGCGCTGCATTGGCGTCCTCGTCTGCCCGGCCTGGGTGTTCATTCAGTTTGCGGTATCCCTGGCGCAGTGAGTAGGTGCCTTCTTTCAGTAACAGGGCGAGTTCCAGCATATACTTGTCAGGCGTGATTTTCAGTACATCAATTTCCCGGGTTGTGGTCTTGGCATAATTGACGATGTGGTCAATGCTGGTAATCGCGCGATAGATATCCTCGCGATCCATGGGAGTGGAAAACGACTTGTTGAGTATGTCGGTATTCCGTTCCTTGAGTTTATCACCATGCTTTTCAAGTGCCCGCACCTTGCTGGCCAAGGCGTCGTCGCCACTTTCCATGTACTGGACGAATACCTCCATCGCCTCGATGGCGTTGTCACACTGGTCATTGAGCAGAGTATAGAAATCCGGCATGCGAGGGAACACCCTGTCTACCAACCGGGTCAATAGCGAGTCTTTATTACCGCTCATTCTTGTCTTCTCCATGCAAAAGGAGCCGCCTTGCAGCAAGATTATTGATACGTATAACCACGGCCTATGCTACACCCGTTATCAGATGCACCAGGTAATAGCAGACAATTGCCACTGTAGCAGAACCGGGTATTGTGATTATCCATGTCTTGAAAATCTCGCGGGCCTTTCCCCAACGAACCGCCCTGGGACGTTCCGATGCACCAATTCCCATAATGGATGAGCTTACCACGTGGGTAGTTGACACCGGTGCGCCGATCATCGAGGCGGCGAAGATCACTGATGCAGATGTTAATTGCGCATCAAATGCATGTAGCGGCCGCACCTTGTAAATGCCAAATCCAACGGTACGGACAATGCGCCAGCCACCCGACATAATGCCCAGTGTAATTGCGGTGGCACATGCAAGAATGACCCAGAAAGGTACCTCGAACTCCGTGATGAAGCCGCCCAGCATCAGCACCATCGTGATGATCCCCATGCTTTTCTGGGCATCGTTGGCACCGTGCGAGAAGGCGAGACCGGCTGACGTGAAAAACTGGACACGGCGCAAATACTTGTTCGCGACAGGTGTTGCAGCCCGCAACAGAAATTTCATTAGCCTGTGGATCATGAACCCGGCCCAGAAACCGATAATCGGTGAGAGTACCAGAGCAATGAGCACCTTGGTCACCCCGGTGAAATGGCCCTGGGCAAGCTCACTAAAGCCCCACGCCACATGGTCAACACCAGCTGACACCACCACGGCACCAACCAGACCACCCACCAGGGCATGGGACGATGAGGACGGGATGCCGAACCACCATGTCCCCATATTCCAGGTAATGGCCCCGATGATGCCGCACAGAATAATTGCCACGGCGTCCAGTGATTGCAGTGAGCCGACATCGACAAACTTGCCTATGGTGTTGGCTACCGCGGTGCCGCCGAGTAACGGCCCCAGAAATTCAAAAGTAGCAACAATGATGACGGCCTGTACAGGCGTCATTGCCCGGGATGCAATAACAGTAGCGATGATGTTGGAGGCGTCATGAAATCCGTTGGTGTAATCGAATACCAACACAACGATGACCGCTATAATAGCGAGCGTCACCAGAGCATCCATATATCCTCCATACATTGCGTTTGTTTCGGCAACATTCCCTGCCGGTTTTCAGACTTAGGCAGATTGATGTAAAAACAGTACGATTGATCTACCCAGGACCGGCCGGAGCACTTCGTCAGTCATTACACACAGAGAATGCACGCAGTTTGGTACTTTGGCAGTCGGTCACTGGTAATAATCTATTCGCACCTCGCCGCGGGGCAGAGCATGTTACATCAACCTGATCCAGGAACGCTATATTTATATCCGGTTTTTCCATAATCAAAGGCCGTATATTTAGACCATTACTCACTTCCAGATAAATACACGGGAGAATCAGGATTTACACAGGCATGTATTTGTGAATCATGCACTCTCATTATGAACTTGTGAAAAATCCCACCTGCTTTCATCAACAGCTTGCGTAGCAGAATGGAAAATACGGATGGTTATTCAGTCACCTTAGAACAATCGTAACAGTCGGGCATAGACCACGTTAATAATCAATTGAAAGTTTGCTAAATAGATAATTTTTCTTGGCTATTATAACTAGCAGTATGCCCGCTTCAGGTCGTTCTTTCTGGTTAAGTCATCGCTTATATAACCAGCGAATGCAGGAGTGGAATGGGTCGTGCCCCGTCTTTTCGGGAAATCTCACATAGATTCAGTCTGTAAGACCGGGTTCGGCGAAGACACGGCATACAGAACCAGCAAAAACGGTGCAAAGAAAGGGATGAAAGCCACTGCTGTTGATTAGACTTTATAGAGTCCTGCCACTCCGACAGTGGCATTACTGCAATCAACAAGCAGCGCGGCAGCGTCCTTTTTTGACACCCTCAATAAGCAGATAAACATCATCTTTCAAAAAACGTTTACCGATGATATCAAGATCAGCCGATTCTTCGATGTATTGAACTGTTTTTCTGTCAAATCTGGCGCCATAGACTTTTTCAACGAAAGGGGTGAATAATTCCTGGCGCTTCCTTATTTTTCTGTTTTTTGAATAGATCATTTCAAGCAATCTGAATTTTCCGCCCGGTTTCAGAACGCGGCTAAACTGCTCCAATGCCATAGGCTGGAATTCATCCGGCATGACACAACAAAGGAAGGTGGAGATTATCCAGTCATATTGATTCGAATCGACCAGCTTCATAATGCTGGCATCATCATGTAGAAGTTCTATTCTGCATTTAGCCCTGTTTACCTTCTTAGCGGCTTTTCTCAGCATGATGTCACTTAGATCGATGCCTGTTAATTCAACACTCTCATGATAGTGCTGGAAGTTTCTTCCTGTTCCTACTCCTGCTTCCAGTACCTTGCCACGCAAATCACCCAATAACCATGGCCGCCATTCTCTGTAAATCCGCTCCCATGGATAATCCAATATGTCATAAAACATGGCCGTAATATTGTATTTGGCACGCAAAGACAGGTTTTCTTCTCTCATGGAAACACCCTTCTTATAAATTGCACATGTTTACAATTGTCTGCTGGAGAGTGTTTTTTCACCTGGCTGGAAGACCGGGAGCTTTTCCGACTTGACCGTCCATTTTGCCAGCTGACTCATCGTGCTGATCCCGATACCATTCAGCAGGGGCATGGTTTTGATACTACGCGCCTCACAGCAAGTTCCGCAAAGACCGACCTGGCCACCCCAGGTAATTACAGACCTGAGCATGCACTCGACATTGTAATAACCCTGCGGTGTATTCTGCGCAGGCAGTCATTCGGCGCAATACGCTGCGCTATTGCGCCCTACAGGTTTGATTGAGTAGGGCCGAATTCATTCGGCCAACAGCCTTGCCATCAGAAGAGATGCGTCGCGTCTAATATTGATGTGTTACCCACTCAATCAGGGGAAGATCCAATAAATCATTTCCGGTGCGTTCGAGTGGATATATGGTAAACAAGAATATTCCGCCCGGGTGATGGGTGTGTTGGTAATCGGGCATGGGCTGGCGCTGGCATGCGGCGCAATACGCTGCGCTATTGCGCCCTACGGTGCTATGGTGCTGATGCGGGAGCGGGAGCTGGCATGCGGCGCAATACGCTGCGCTATTGCGCCCTACGGTGCTACGGTGCTGATGCGGGAGCGGGCGCTTATTCTGGTGAATTGCAGCTAGACGACTGCTTTCAACAGCGTGACAAAGGCAACGGCATACTCCTTCTCATCCGAGATACTGACGAAATCCTCGCCTATGCCCATCTTCTGGCGCAGTTCCGCCGCCCTGCCCTGTAACTGCAGGACCGGCTTGCCGGCCGGATCATGACTTACCACGATATCCGTGAAGGTCAGACCGTCGGTAAAGCCGGTACCGTAGGCCTTGGCCAGCGCCTCCTTGGCGGCGAAACGTCGCGCCAGAAAACGTGCGGGATGGATGGTGTCCCGGTAATCCTCCACCTCGGCATCCGCCAGGATGCGGCGCACAAAGCGCTCGCCGTACTGGTCCAGGACTCGCCTGAATACGCGCAACCTGCACGATGTCCGTGCCGATACCGAAAATCATCCCGCACGCGCCGCAAGCATCAAGCGCTTCATTTCCGCAACCGCCGGCGCCAGTCCGGTGAACACCGCACGCGCAATGATGGCGTGACCGATATTCAGCTCACGAATATCCGGCAGTGCGGCAATCCTCTGTACATTGTGATAATTCAGGCCGTGCCCGGCATGCACCGTCAGGCCGTTATCCACACCCAGTCTGACCGCCTCCACAATCCGTGCCAGTTCGTCGGTCTGCTGCAGCTTGTCCGCCGCATCGGCAAAGTGCCCGGTATGAATCTCGATACAGGGGGCACCGCACTCGGTGGCGGCGGCCACCTGGTCCGCATCGGCATCGATAAACAGCGACACGCGGACGCCGGCTTCCGTGAGACGCGCACAGGCTTCCCGCATGCGGGGCAGCTGCCCGGCAACATCCAGTCCGCCCTCGGTGGTCAGTTCCTCGCGCCGTTCCGGCACCAGGCAGCAATCCTCGGGACGGATACGCACGGCGAATGCCAGCATCTCGTCGGTGACCGCCATTTCCAGGTTCATGCGCGTTTGCAGGATTTCCCTGAGCAGGGTGACATCCCGCTCCTGGATATGCCGGCGATCTTCACGCAAGTGCAGCGTGATGCTGTCCGCACCCGCCTGCTCACGCCGCCAGCGCAGCCTGCACCGGGTCCGGATAGCGGGTGCCGCGCGCCTCGCGCAGTGTGGCGACGTGGTCGATATTCAACCCAAGCAGCAGTTCAGCTTCCATAGCCCTGGAATCCATTCCGTCCGGCGTTCAGTGCGCGCGTGCCTGCATGCCGGCATGCGCGCGGGACAGCGAGGCAAGTTGCCGCAACACCTCACGGGTCTTAAGCGGGCGCCCGCCAAGATACAGGGCCAGTGCGGCACGCATAAGATGCTTTGCTTCCCGGCAGGCGACCGGCTCGGTCAGATTGTCCTGGTGCAACGCCAGCAAACTCGATCCGCAAAGATACAATCCGCCGGCCTCCTGCTGCAGGCAACTGACCGGGCCTGACTCAAGCCGGTATTCGTAAACGGCACCAGGCACGACGGGCAATCCGGATTCCGCCTCGCGATCCAGCAGCAACCCGTACCCCAGTTCCTGCAGCAGCCGCTTTTCAAACAGGCGCAAGGCAGGTTCCTCGGCGGTGTCGAGCGCATACAGCGCTTGCTCATAAGCGGCAAACAGATCCGGATGGGGATCATGCCGCGTCAGGAGGCGCATCAGCAATTCATTCAGATAACAGGCGCTGAGCACCTGCTTCCCGGAAAAATGCCTGGCCATGCCGCGCGTGTCCACACCGGTCAGCGTACCCAGCTCACCACGCATGCTCCACGACAGCAGCAGGGGCCGCAGCATTTGCAACTGGCTGTGCCAGCGCGTTTTAGCGGAGCGCGCGCCGCGCGCAACCAGTCCGATACGGCCGTGCGCGCGGGTAAACACCTCCAGCAACAGGCTGGAATCCCGGTAGGGATAGTGGTGCAGTATCCAGGCAGGTTCGAGATTAATGCGGGATCGGGTCGTCATTCGGTTACACGGGTTCAGCGGTTGAAATCAGTCCTCAGTATATCCCAGACTGCGCAGCGCCTGCTCGTTATCCGCCCACCCTTCTTTCACCTTGACCCACAGCTTCAGGTTGACCTTGTTGCCCAGCATTGCCTCGATGTCCCTGCGGGCCTGGGTCCCGACTTCCTTGAGTACACGCCCCTGTTTGCCGATCACTATGTTCTTCTGACTCTGGCGCTCCACCCAGATCAGCGCATGAATGCTGGTAATGCGGGGTTCGTCATGATACTGCTCGATTTCAACCGACAGGCCGTATGGCAACTCCTTGCCGAGATTGCGGAACAGTTTCTCCCGCACCAGTTCCGCCACCAGAAAACGTGCGGATCGATCGGTGACCTGGTCTTCGGGAAAAAATGGCGGGGCTTCCGGCAATAATGACTCAATGCAGGACTCCAGCGCATCGATATTGTCCCCACGGGTAGCGGAGACAGGGATGATCTGTTCAAACGGATACTTTTCCGCGAGCGCCTGCAGTACGGGCAATAGTTTTTCCTTGCTGGTCAGCTGGTCCACCTTGTTGACCGCCAGGATCACCGGCACCTTCAGCTGGTGCAGTTTAGTCAGGACCAGGTCGTCGTCGGGCATCCAGCGCAATCCTTCAACCATGAACACGACGACATCGACATCCTGCAGTGCACTGCTGGCAGCGCGATTCATGTGCCTGTTCATGGCGCGCCCGCTATAGCCATGGATACCGGGCGTATCCACATAGATCGCCTGTACAGACGCACCGGTCTTTATGCCGAGAATCCGGTGGCGCGTCGTTTGTGGCCGGCGCGACGTGATGCTGATTTTCTGACCCAGAATACGGTTCAGTAGCGTGGATTTCCCGACATTCGGACGCCCGACGAGCGCGATATAGCCGCAATGGTGGCCGGCCTTCACGGCACTACCCGCCATCGAGCTGCTGCAACATCAGTTCGGCCGCCGTTTGTTCAGCCTTGCGGCGGCTCTTGCCCTGGCCCTGCGTCGGACCGACATTTGCTGCTTCATCCACCAGACACTGCACAGTGAAGGACTGGTTATGCGCCTCGCCATTGACATCCGTGACGGTATATTCCGGCAGCGGCAGACGGCGTGACTGGAGATATTCCTGCAGGCGCGTCTTGGGATCCTTCAGCGACCCGCCCTCGGGCAGGTCATCGAGTCGCCCGGAGAACAGTGCAAGAATGCATTTTTTGCAGGCATCGAAACCGGCGTCGAGATAGATTGCGCCAAACAGCGCCTCGACGGCATCGGAAAGAATCGAATTGCGGGCATGCCCCCCGCTTCTGCGCTCACCGGGTCCCAGGTACAGGTATTGCCCGATATCCAGGTCACGCGCGATCTTTTTCAGTGACTCGCCCCGGACCAGACTGGCACGCAAGCGGCTGAGTTCGCCCTCCCGGGCGCGGGGATAAAGACGATACAGTTCACCGGCGATCACGCAACCCAGCATCGCATCTCCAAGAAACTCCAGGCGTTCGTTGTTCCTGCTGCCGGCGCTGCGATGTGTCAGTGCCTGCTGCAGCAGGGACAGGTCCTTGAATTCATAGCCGAGAATTTTCAGTAACGGTTCCGGAGATCGTGTCAACGCCTGTTAACCCTGACCTGTTTTTCGAAGGCCATGACGACATCGATGTTGGCAAAAAGATGTACCCGCGAATCATATTTGGCCGTGACATTCCAGGCTGCACCACCGCTTCTTATTACCACATCCTTGGGCTTGATCGTTTCGACATAACTGATTTCAAAACGGCGGCCGAGCAGCTTCCTGATCTCCTCGGGCGTGGAGAGTGTTTCTTTCTCGAGCGAATCCAGCGAGGAAGATACCTTGAAGTATTCGAGATAGGACGGGAGCATTCTCAGCGTCAGTAATACAAAGAAACCGATCAGGGCCAATACGATCAACCAGCCAATTGCCGTCATACCTTGTTGCCGTTTTAATGATTGCATAGTATTTCCTCGCACCTTTTCCCTATTGAATTTTCATGCCGATCCGCTGCCAGTCGACACCCCCGTTAGCCGTATCCCAGTTCATCCAGACACGGAATGCCCTGCCCACCAGATTTGCCTCGGGCACCGCACCCCAGTAACGACTGTCGTTACTGTTATCCCGGTTGTCGCCCATCACGAAATACTCGTCCTCCCTGACAATGTATTCGCTATCCAGCCCCGGAGTGCGCGGCATAACCAGGATCTGGTGCCTGGCATCACCCAGCTGCTCAAGCCGTTCGCTGGCGCCTGACATCGAAACGCCGGAGCCTTTGCCGATATACACGCCAGCCGGCATCTGGCCGGCAGGCTCTCCGTTGATATATACGATCTTGTCGCGATAGGCAATACGATCACCGGGCAGTCCAACCACGCGCTTGATGTAATCGACCGATTCATCCTTCGGGTAGCGAAACACCACAACATCACCCCGTTCAGGTTTACCGATATCGATTACCTTCATATCTATCACCGGCAGACGGATGCCGTAACTGTACTTGTTCACCAGAATGAAATCCCCGACCAGCAGCGTCGGCATCATGGATCCGGAAGGGATGCGGAAGGGCTCGACCAGGAAGGAGCGCAGCAGCAATACCGCGAGTATGACCGGGAAGAAGGATTTGCAATACTCAATCCAGGTCGGTTCTTTCAGCGCTCCGAGATACTGCGCGGAGGTGTCGTCCGCACCGGCCTGCAACAGCCGGCCGGCCTCCCTGCGGCGGCGCGGCGCCCACACCAGCGCATCGGCAGCCCATGCCAGCCCCGTCAACAGGGTGGCTGCGACCAGGATTGTCGGAAAATCAAAATTCATGTGTGCCTCGCTTGATTATGATACCTGCCCGGCTGGGCCAGGCTGGCATTATATGCGTCTTGTGGCGGTCAATCATTATCAACCCGCAAAACCGCCAGAAATGCCGACTGGGGAATCTCTATCTTGCCGAACCGCTTCATTCGCCGCTTGCCTGCCTTCTGCTTCTCCAGCAGCTTGCGTTTGCGGCTTATGTCGCCGCCGTAGCATTTTGCGGTCACATTCTTGCGCAGCGCCTTGACTGTAGTGCGGGCGATAATCTGTGTTCCGATCGCGGCCTGGATCGCGACTTCGTACATCTGGCGCGGAATCAGCTCCTTCATTTTCGCAGCCAGCGCCCTGCCGCGTGACTGTGAGACCTGTTGATGCACGATGACCGACAGCGCGTCAACACGTTCACCGTTGATCAGGATATCGAGCTTCACCAGCGCGGCGGACTGAAAACGCAGGAAGTGGTAATCAAACGATGCATAGCCACGACTCACGGATTTTAGCCGGTCAAAAAAATCCAGCACGATCTCGCTCATGGGAATCTCGTAGGTCAGGGACACCTGGTTGCCCAGATACTGCAGGTTTTTCTGCACCCCGCGCTTCTCGATACACAGGTTGATCACATTGCCCAGGTAATCCTGCGGCACCAGAATATTGGCCTCGATGATCGGCTCCCTGATTTCCTCCATCTGGTTCGGTGGCGGCAGACTTGCGGGATTATCAATCTTCAGCACTTCGCCCCTGGTCGTGAGTACTTCATAGATAACGGTGGGCGCGGTGGTAATGAGATCCAGGTCATACTCGCGCTCGAGTCGTTCCTGCACAATCTCCATGTGCAGCATACCCAGAAAGCCGCAGCGGAAACCAAAGCCCAGCGCCTGTGAGGTTTCGGGTTCGTAATGCAGCGCGGCATCATTCAGGCGCAACTTCTGCAGGGCATCGCGCAGGTCTTCATAGTCATCGGAACTGACCGGGTACAGGCCGGCAAACACATTCGGCTGGATCGCCTTGAATCCGGGCAGCGCGAGTCTGCAGCCGGCATGCTGACATGGGTCAGGGTATCACCCACCGGTGCGCCTTCAATGTCCTTGATACCCGCGATCAGAAACCCGACCTCACCCGCCTCCAGCGTCTCGCGCTCCACCGGCTTGGGGGTGAATATGCCGAGTTTTTCCACCTGGAAGTTGCGCCCGGTCGACATGACACGGATCTTGTCGCGCCTCGACAGGCGTCCATCCACCAGCCGCACCAGGGAAACCACGCCGACATAATTATCGAACCAGGAGTCCACGATCAGCGCCTTCAACGGAGCTTCTGCATCACCGGCCGGTGGCGGTATTTTCTTAACCAGCTCTTCCAGCAGCTCGATGACGCCAATACCGGTCTTGGCACTGACACGCACCGCATCTTCAGCCTCGAGCCCGATGATCTCCTCGATTTCCTTGATCACCCGCTCCGGATCGGCCGCGGGCAGGTCGATCTTGTTGAGAACCGGCAGCACCTCCAGCCCCTGGTCAATGGCGGTATAACAGTTCGCGACACTCTGCGCCTCCACTCCCTGGGCGGCATCGACAACCAGCAGCGCGCCTTCACAGGCTGCCAGTGACCGCGAGACCTCATAGGAGAAGTCCACATGCCCCGGTGTGTCGATAAGATTGAGCTGATAGATCTCGCCCGACAGGGCGCGGTAATTCAATGCGACGCTTTGCGCCTTGATGGTAATACCGCGCTCCCGCTCCAGATCCATGGAATCCAGCACCTGCTCCTCCATTTCGCGTTCACTCAGGCCGCCACAGGTCTGGATAAAACGGTCCGCCAGCGTGGACTTGCCATGGTCAATGTGTGCAATGATGGAAAAATTGCGAATGTTGCGGCGGTTTGTCATGCAGCACTGTGAGTTTGCCCCTGGTATGGTTCGCAGGGTCGCGGGTTACGTTAAGGGGCACAAGTTACTGATAGGAAGCAAGGTTTTTGATTATACAGGAACCGCGGCGCAAGTCACTCCGGATCGGCGCACTCACCGGGTCAGACTGACCCGTCCAGATAGTCACGCAACGCCTGTTCTTCGAGGAAATAATAGCAGATCTCCACATCCCCGGCTGCGAGGACGGGGATACGGCTGCCATAGCGCTCCACCAGATCCGGATCCGCATCGATGTTTTGCTGCGTGTAATCAAAATCGAGCTCTGGACGCAGAAGATCGAGCGCCTGCGCCATGTCCGTGCACAGGTGACAGCCACTGCGCACATAGATTTTCAGCCTGGCAGCCATGCTGTTCCGCTGCCACCTGCCGGCATATCGATCTCAGTCGCTCTCCGGCACCCTGAGTGCCAGGAAGGTCGGGCTGCCATCACGCTGCACCAGCAGGGCAACGGATTCGCCTGCCGGCAGTGCATCAACCGTCTTGCGGAAATGCTTTGCATCCTTTACCGGCTTGTTGTCGATACTGAGAATGATATCGCCCCTGCGAATGCCGGCCCGTGACGCCACACCCTGGGTAATGCGCTGCACCAGCACTCCCGACTCGACATCGAGCTCCTGCTGTTGCTCATTCGTCAGATCAACTACGGTGACACCGATACGGTTGGTCTTCTCAACTTCCGGTTCGGCGGCGCCGACCTTGATATTATCCTCGGGCAACTCGCCGAGTTTGACTTGCACCACGAGCTTGCGCCGGTCGCGCATCACATCAACCGGAATGTTGACGCCAACCTGCGAACTGCCCACGATCGGAGGCAGGTTGGATGAGCTGGAAACCTCCTTGCCATCGAAGGCCAGAATCACATCACCCACCCTGATACCGGCAGCTTGTGCAGGGCTGTCCGGCAACACCTTGGCAACCAGCGCACCACGCGGATGTTTCATGCCGAATGACTCGGCCAGGTTACGCGTCACATCCTGAATCAGCACTCCCAGCCAGCCACGGCTGACGCGGCCCTTGGTCTTCAGCTGGTCGGCAACGTCCATCGCCACTTCTATGGGGATGGAAAAGGACAGGCCCATATAGCCGCCCGTACGGCTGTAGATCTGGGAATTCACACCGACGACTTCACCCGACTGGTTGAACAGCGGGCCACCCGAATTGCCGGGATTGATTGCGACATCCGTCTGAATGAACGGGACGTAATTCTCGCTCGGCAGGCTGCGGCCCTTGGCACTGACTATGCCCGCCGTAGCCGAATGATCGAAACCGAATGGCGAGCCGATCGCCAGCACCCATTCGCCGACTTCCAGGTCGCTGGTCTTGCCGATCTTTACCACCGGCAGATCCTGCGCATCGATCTTTATCAGGGCAATATCGCTGCGCTTGTCGATCCCGATGACCTCGGCCTTCTGTTCACGCCGGTCGCTCATGCGCACAATAATCTCATCGGCGTCCTTAACGACATGACTGTTGGTCATGATGTAGCCGTCCTTCGAGATAATAAACCCGGAGCCAAGCGACTTCGCATCGCGATATGAATGCTCGTCACCCTCCTGGTCGAAGAAATACTTGAACAGTTCCCCGAATGGACTGCCTTCCGGCATCTCGGGCATCTCGAAGCCTTCCGGCATTTCCACGAGACCCGACTTGACCTTTTGTGTAGTGCTGATATTCACTACAGCCGAACGCGTCTCCTTGATCAGTTCGGTGAATCCCGGAAGGTTCCTGGCCTGTGCCGGCTGCAGGATCAATACAAGGGGTAACAGCAACAGGGCAAAGCCTGCAATTCTGCGGTATTTCAACATACTTCAATCTCCGTACAATCTATTGTGCTTTCCAGAAAAATACCAGACAACGCAGTTGTCTGTCTCGTTCAATTATATGTGCTGTATATCACCGGACATAACCTGGTGCCGCAATACGACCGGCTGGTAGGCGGCATCCCGGTCGGTCTTGCGACTGAAGTATCTCAGCCATACGAGCCCGGCCGCGAAACCCGCCAGTGCGCCGGCAATTCCCGCGACCTCGCTTGCCTGGCCGAACAGCGCTGCGCCCAGGGCGCTGCCTGCGAGCGCACCCGAAAACAGGGCAGCCAGGGGTACCGCGTACACGGCAAGTGAACCGCGCACCAGACTCGACTCGGTGATGCCGATGACAACGCGATCACCGATACGTGCATCGATATGGTTCAGTACCCGGATCCGCACCCTGCGCCGGCCCAGCAGCTTCGCGATAGCCGACGTGCCGCAACCCTGCCGCACAGCGCAGGTACCGCAAGTGGAACTGCGCTCGGCCTCGACCCAGGCAAAACCGTTTTCCAGCCCGACTACCTGTCCGGATTCCTCGATCATTTGCGCATAGCCGCCGTGCCGGACACCGGGGGTACGCGGACCACGGATTGCGCCATCATCTCTACAGTCGCCGACGGCACCTCGCCGACCACTGTTATCTGGTATCCGTCAACAATATTGCCAAAGGCATTCATGGCACCCTGGCTGGACAGACCGGTAAAGCCCGCGCCATCCGGCCGCATTTTCTCCACATAGACCGATACGGTCGCCAGGCCGTCACTGAAGACCATGTGCTCGGCCATGTCAGCATCCTGATGAATGCGCTTGTGCTGAAAATTGGTAAGCTGAAAACCCGCCGGCAATTCATTTACGCGCCAGCCCGGCGTGCCCGGGTCGGCTGCCGGACTTGCCTTGCCATTGTGCTGCCGGGACCATGCATAGCCGTCACCCGTGAGTGATGGTTTCAGGGCGTCTTCCGGTATCGTGTGGCCGATTTCAAGGTGCGTAAACATCATCTGCTCGATCGCCCTGCCATTCACATCCGTTACATCGGATTTGAGCAGCATCCGCGTCTCCTGGTCAATCCAGTAACGATAGCCATAGCGGAATCCGTCGCGCGGGGTAATGGAGATAATCCGGGTCATGTGCCCGGCCATACGGTCCTCGCCGGCATCTTCCAGGCTGTAGGTGCGTGACAGGGTATCGAAATCACTGGGGACGACCGGAAACGGCTGCCGCGGCCGGCTCTGACCAACCATGACTGACTTGCTGTCCGCCATGATACAGGTAACGGCCTTCTCGTCCCTGACCACTTCACGCGCACTGCCGGTCAGTGATACCAGGCGTTCACGTACGCCCCCGTTGTCGAGCCGGTGAATGATACGCATCGCCTCCAGCCGGTCATCGTGGAGATAGACAAAGGTACCGTCATAATCCAGTGTATTCAGGGCACTGGACATGTCATCCAGCCACTGACGCGGGTCATCAGCGACCAGTACCGGGGCGATCGCAGCCAGTAGCACTAAAGCCGGCAGCCTCACATTATCATTCCTTGTTACCCGTATTCATGCCCTCGCCAACCAGGCGCGCGTAGGGCAGCATACCGCGGCTGCCGGCAAATTCATTGTGATTTACCAGATATACGTCCAGCGCCTTGTCCGCGCGGACGATCCGGACCTGCGCCGGGTCCGTGCTGCCATTGGCGCGAATATAATCGCTGGCAGCCGGGGCACTGGCAACCGCCGGCACACCGGACGCGCTCTCCTGGCGAAAGGCTTGCACGGAGAGCACCGCGACGACGGCCACCGATGCAGCCATGGCGAGCCCCGCGAGCGGCTTGATAAACGCAGCAAGCCCGGCAGTCGCATGATTACCGGCCGCATCCGGCAGCGCACCCTGCACCCGGATCCGGAAATCCGGGTCCACGCACTGCGGCAGGTGGTTCTGCATCGCGTCGCTGATCAGCTGGTAACGGGCCAGGCGCTGACTCAGATCAGTATCCCCGGCCAGTTGTTTAATCAACAATTCCTGTTCCGCCGATGGCAGTTCATCATCCACCAGCGCCGATAGTTGTTCATGCAGGTTCTGCTTCATGTCAATAATCCGTAAATAGTTTAATTCAATAACGGTTTTAACTTTGTATCTATGGCATCGCGCGCCCGGAATATCCGCGAGCGCACCGTCCCGATGGGACATTCCATGGTCTGCGCGATTTCCTCGTAACTCAAACCCTCGAGTTCACGCAGGGTAATTGCGGTGCGCAAATCATCCGGCAACTCGTCAATCGCCCTGGCGATAGTTTCCTGAATTTCATCCTTCATCAACAAGCGTTCCGGTGTTGCATATTCCCTCAGACCTGTTGCGCCCTCATATTGTTCCGCTTCCTGTGCATCAATATCACCCGTTGGCGGGCGCCGGCCACTGGCGACCAGATGATTCTTGGCGGTATTGATCGCAATGCGATATATCCAGGTGAAGAATGCGCTGTCGCCCCGAAAGCGCGGTATGGCCTTGTAGGCCTTGATAAAGGCCTCCTGGGCCACATCCATGGCTTCGTCGGGATCACGCACATAGCGGTACACCAGCTTGATAATCCGGTTCTGGTACTTGAGTACCAGCACATCGAATGCTGACTTGTCACCCTGCTGAACCCGCTCTACCAGCGCCTGGTCTATGCTGCGTTCGCCCATCCGGGCCGTCTCCCTGTCAACCCGGAACATTGATTCCCCGGCGGGGTAGACCGTGCCGGGGATAAAAAGTTCGCCATTATCATATAAAATTCAGTATCTTTCAGTCTGGATACCTGCGACATTAGCATGAATACCGGGGTCTCGCCCGCGCCCGGTCAGGGATTTCCGGGCCACTTGACCGGAAGCGTGCCCGGGACAACCATTACTTGTTCAAACTACAGGTGATTCAGTGACTGCAGCGACAGACTCCTTCGACGTCCTGATCATTGGCAGCGGTGGCGCCGGCCTCAGCCTCGCCCTGCGTCTGCCGCCGGCGCTGCGGGTTGCGGTCCTGGCCAAGGGTCAGCTGCAGGAAGGGAGCACCCTGTATGCACAGGGCGGCATCTCGGCCGTCACCGATCCCGCCGATTCATTCGATGCCCATATTGCCGACACCCTGGATGCCGGCGCCGGCCTGAACCGGCCGGAAGCCGTCCGGTTCGTCATCGAGCAGGCCCCGGAAGCCGTCCGCTGGCTGATCGACCTCGGGGTCCCCTTTACCCGCCACACGACAGATAACAACGGTCAGGCCTACCACCTGACGCGCGAGGGCGGGCACACCGCGCGCCGCGTCCTGCATGCCGCCGACGCCACCGGCCGCGCGATGGAGACCACCCTGCTGGATGCGGCGCGTGCGCGCCCCAATATCACCCTGCTCGAAGATCATATCGCCATCGACCTGATCACCGCCGCCAAACTCGGGCAGGAAGAAAACCGCTGCCTGGGCGCCTACGTCCTCAATCGCGCGCAGCACACCGTCACGGCATTTACCGCCCGTAAAGTCGTCCTGGCCACCGGGGGCGCAAGCAAGGTCTATCTGTATACCAGCAACCCGGACACCTCGACCGGCGATGGCATTGCCATGGCATGGCGCGCCGGCTGCCGGGTCGCCAACATGGAGTTCAACCAGTTTCACCCCACCTGCCTGTATCACCCGGAAGCGAAGTCGTTCCTGGTCACGGAAGCGGTGCGCGGGGAAGGCGGAATTTTACTGCTGCCCGACGGCACACCCTTCATGGAGCGCTTCGATGAACGCGGCAATCTCGCGCCGCGCGATATTGTCGCACGCGCGATTGACCACGAGATCAAGCGGCTGGGTGTTGAACATGTACTGCTGGATATCAGCCACAAGCCGGCGCCATTCATCAAGGAACACTTCCCGAATGTCTATGCGCGCTGCCTGGAACTGGGCTTCGACATGACCCTGGAACCGATACCGGTGGTGCCGGCTGCGCACTACACCTGTGGCGGTGTAATCACCGATCTTGACGGTATGACTGACCTGCCCGGACTGTATGCCATCGGGGAAGTCAGCTGTACCGGCCTGCATGGTGCCAACCGGATGGCGAGCAACTCACTGCTGGAATGCCTGGTGCTTGCCGCCGCGGCGAGCCGCCACATCACCGCAACCATCGCTGCCACCCCGCCGCCGCAACCCTTGCCGCCCTGGGATGAATCCCGCGTCCGTGACTCCGATGAGGAAGTCGTCGTGAGTCATAACTGGGATGAACTGCGCCGCTGTATGTGGAACTACGTCGGCATTGTGCGCACCAACAAGCGCCTGGAGCGGGCCTGGCGACGCGTGGACCTGCTGCAGCAGGAAATCCAGGAGTACTACAGTAATTTCACGATCTCCAACGACCTGCTGGAACTGCGCAACCTGGCCCAGGTCGCGGCGCTGATCATTCGTTCCGCGCAGCTGCGCAAGGAAAGCCGGGGGCTGCATTACACTCTCGACTATCCCGGAACCGATACTTCGAAACCGCCGGCAGACACCGTACTGAAACCTTTCGCCCGGGACAGCATGCCAGGCGTCACACGGAAACCCGCGCGCAGCCGGTTAGCTGATCTGGAAAGTGGTGGATGCAGGCCCGGCACAGGCACTGCAGTCGACCGCAGTAACGCGCGCGCCGGAAGGGCCTTCATGCAGCCAGTCCTGCAACCGGGCAACCGCGTCATCCGGTCCGCAGACCACTACCTCAACCCGTCCGTCCGCCAGGTTGCGTGCGTGACCGCTCAATCCGAGCGCCAGTGCCGTGGTGCGGGTCGAGGCACGGAAAAAAACACCCTGCACCCGACCGGAAACCAGACAGCGGCGGCAGATCATGATAATCGACGCACGCTTGTCACGGCGTAACAGCGGGGCTCACGGATTTTGCACCTGCTGCTGTTTTTTCTTGCGTTCCAGAAAGGCCTCCAGTGCCGCGCCGGTGATCGGTCCTTCGTGGCGGGCAATGCGTTCGCCGGCAGGCGAAATAATATAGGTGGTCGGCAAGCCGAGCACCGGTCCCAGTTCCGTGGTCGGCACCGGATCCATCAGCAACACGGGATAGGACATGAAATGGCTCTCGGTAAACTCCCGCAGGTAGTCCCTGTTGACCTCCTCGTAATCCACACCCAGCACCACGGCGTCCGTATCCCGGTGCCGTTCATGAAAGGCGATCAAATCCGGAATTTCCTCCAGGCAGGGCGGGCACCAGGTGGCCCAGTAATTCACAATCACCCACTTGCCACGGTAATCCGACAGGGAGTGCGACTTGCCATCGAGGTCCTTCAGGGTGAAATCAACCGCATCACCCAGGGCCGGCGCCAGGACACACAGGGCCACCACAAACACCAGTAAGCGCATCTTCTTCTCCCGTTGGAATGCTGCTCTCATTATACGCAAAGCCATCTTGCCGCGGCACCGCGCCGATCCGGCTTACACACCGGACAGCGGAACGGCTACAATTGTGACTGTAATCCCCGTGCCGGGTTCCCGCAAACAGGCCGCCAATGACCATCATCAGAAAAAAAGATTTTATTGACAGTATCTGCGATGCCCTGCAGTACATCTCCTATTATCACCCGCCGGACTTCATTCAGGCGCTGAGCAAGGCCTGGGCACAGGAGCAGTCTCCGGCCGCACGGGATGCGATGGAGCAGATCCTGATCAATTCCCGTATGTGCGCGGAAGGCCACCGGCCAATCTGCCAGGACACCGGCATCGTCAATGTCTTTCTCAAGGTCGGCATGGCGGTGCAGTGGGAGACTGATTGCAGCATCGATGACATGGTCAACGAGGCCGTGCGCCGTGCCTATACCGACACGGGCAATCCCCTGCGCGGGTCTATCGTCAGCGACCCGGCCGGTGAGCGGCGCAATACCGGCGACAATACCCCTGCCGTCATCCACAAGGACATAGTCCCGGGTGACCGGGTCGAGGTCATTGTGGCCGCCAAGGGCGGCGGCTCGGAAAACAAGTCCCGCTTCGCCATCCTGAATCCCAGCGACGATATCGTCGCCTGGGTACTGGAGCAGGTCCCCGGGATGGGGGCGGGCTGGTGCCCGCCGGGCATACTCGGCATCGGCATCGGCGGCACCGCGGAGAAGGCCATGCTGCTGGCCAAGGAAGCGATCCTGGAGCCCATCACCATCCATGAATTGCAGGCCCGCGGGCCGCAAAACCGGCTGGAGGAATTGCGCCTGGAACTGTATGACAAGGTCAATGCGCTCGGGATCGGTGCCCAGGGCCTCGGTGGCCTGACCACGGTGCTGGACGTCAAGATCCGGGACTACCCGACCCACGCCGCATCCAAGCCCGTTGCCCTGATCCCGAACTGCGCGGCCACCCGGCATATCCATTTTGAACTGGACGGCAGCGGGCCCGTCAAACTGGCGCCACCCCGGCTGGATGACTGGCCGAAGATCACGCGCACCAGCGGCGCGAACGCCCGCCGGGTGCAGCTGGACGGGCTTGACCGGCGAGCAGTGCGTGACTGGAAACCCGGCGAGACCCTGCTGCTCAGCGGCAAGCTGCTCACGGGCCGCGACGCCGCCCACAAGCGTATCGTCGATCTGCTGAACCGCGGTGAAGCGCTGCCTGACGGGCTGGATTTCAACGGCCGCTTCATTTATTACGTCGGACCGGTCGACCCGGTCGGTAACGAGGTCGTCGGACCGGCCGGTCCGACCACCGCCACACGCATGGACAAGTTCACCGACCAGCTGCTCGAACAGACCGGCCTGCTGGGCATGATCGGCAAGGCCGAGCGCGGACCCGCAGCGATCGCATCCATTGCCCGCCACAAGGCGGTCTACCTGATTGCGACCGGCGGCGCCGCCTACCTGGTATCCAAAGCCATACGTGCCGCACGGGTGGTCGCCTTCCCGGAACTGGGGATGGAGGCTGTCTATGAATTCGAGGTGGAAGACATGCCGGTAACCGTGGCCGTGGATACCGAAGGTAATTCCGTGCACGAAAGCGGCCCGCGGGAATGGCGCATGCGCATCGGCAAGATACCGGTCATTCCGAAAAACCCGCCGCCCGTATAAACTGATACGCGAGCACATCATGCCGGATACCATCACGATTTATCATAACCCGCGCTGCAGCAAATCCCGGGCGACCCTGGAGTTGCTGCAAGCGGAAGGCCATCAACCGGCGGTAATCGAATACCTGAGCACGCCCCCCGATGCCAATACACTCGGCGCCATCCTCGATCTGCTGGGGCTGGAGCCGCGTGACCTGATGCGTACCCATGAACAGGAATATACTGCGGCAGGTCTCGATAACCCGCAACTGGGCCGGGCAGAGTTGATTGCCGCCATGATCAAATACCCGCGCCTGATCCAGCGGCCCATCGTGGTATGCGGCGATCAGGTTGCCCTGGGCCGGCCGCCGGAGAATGTATTGAAAATCCTTCAGGGGAACTCAGATTAACCGGTCATTGCGAGCACCTCACCCCGCTGCGCGGTCACAATTCGATGAGGAACTGTAGGGTCGAATTCATTCGACCGGTCGAGATTGGCCGAATAAATTCGGCCCTACAAGCGTAATCTGTTGCCCGGTGTGCGTCCAAAAATCAATATGTTAGGGTTAAGTTCTTCAAGAGGAACAAAGTGACGAAGCAATCTCCAAATAGCAGATTTCCGGTTACGAGATTGCCGCGCTGCGCTCGCAATGACAAGAATACTCCGGTTAAACAGAGCCCCCGGTACAATAACAACATAGTTTTCTGCCGCATCGAACCAACAGGTAATATCACCCGATGAATGAAATCCTCGTCCTGTACTACAGCCGCTACGGCGCCACCGCGAAAATGGCTGCACTTGTTGCAAACGGAATCGAAACCGTCAGCGGGTGCCAGGCGCGTATCCGCACGGTGCCACCGGTATCAACGGTGTGCGCGGCAACGGCAGACGACATCCCGGCCGCCGGTCCACCCTACGCAACACTCGATGACCTCAGGGAATGCGCCGGCCTGGTACTGGGCAGCCCGACACGCTTCGGCAATATGGCCGCGCCGTTGAAATACTTCATCGACTCGACCAGCAGCCTGTGGCTTTCCGGTGCACTGTCCGGCAAAGCCTGCCGCGGTATTCACTTCCACATCGAGCATGCACGGCGGGCAGGAAACGACGCTGATCACCATGATGCTGCCACTGCTGCATCATGGCATGCTGGTGCTCGGTCTCCCCTACACTGAAACCGAACTCCTCACCACAGAAAGCGGCGGCACCCCCTATGGCCCCAGCCACACTGCCGGCACTGACAGCAAACGCCCCCTGAGCGACGCGGAAAAGAAACTGTGCCACGCACTGGGTCGCCGCATCGCCGAAACGGCAGCCGCACTTGCCGGCAGTCATTGACAGGAACGCTGCTCCTTTCTGCACCTGGCATCACGTGTAATATGTCCGCTCCCCGTTTTGCATACATCCTGACCCTGACCGGCTATCTCGGTACACTCGCATTGCTGACAGCCTGGTATGGCTGGCTGGCGCCGTCCACGCAGTTTCCGGTTGCCCTGGTATTACTGGTGCTTGTGGTGCCCCTGCTGTTTCCCCTGCGCGGATTGCTGCATGGCCGCGCATACACCTTCTCGTGGAGCTGCTTCCTGGCACTGCTGTATTTCACGCACGGAATCGGCGAGTCCTATAGCTCGCCTGCCGTGCTGCACCTGGCCCTGCTGGAGGTCACGCTCGCATCGATGTGGTTCATCGGTGCGATCATGTATGTACGTCTCGGCGGCGGAAAATAGCCGCCAGGCGCGCGTGTCAAGCCTGCCCGGCAAACCGGGCACCTGCATACAAACCCCGATCCCTGCTGCATCAAAACACCTGCTTGCACCATCAGGCCGGCGGCGGTGCAGCGAGCACCGACTTGATAAACGGGATGGTCAGGCGGCGCTGGGCCGCCAGCGCCGCCCGGTCGAGCCGGTCCAGCAGGTCATACAGGGTCACCAGGTCACGCGGGAAACGGCGCAGCAGAAAACGCACGCTATCCTCCGGCAACTCCAGCCCGCGGCGTTGTGCGTAGTAAGACAGGGCGGCGCGTACCGTGTCCTCGTCCAGCGGCTTGAGGACGTAAGTCACCCCCCAGCCAAGTCGGGACTGGAGATCCGGCAATGCAAAACCGGCCTGCTGCGGGCGCCTGGTTGCGGCAACGAGCAGCGTGTTGCCGGCATCCCGCACCCGGTTAAACAGATCGAACACACCACTCTCCCAGTCCTGCCGGCCGGCGATTACATCGAGATCGTCCAGGCACACAAGGTCCATGTGTTCAAGTCCCTCGAGGATTTCCGGTGACAGGTCGAGCAGTTCCCGCATGGGCAGATAGGTAATCGAATGATCAGTCTGGGCGGCATGGTGACACGCCGCCTGCAACAGATGCGTCTTGCCCGTTCCGGCAGCGCCGGCGATATATATCAGGGATTCACCGCGCCCCTCTGCCGCGAGCTCCAGCCCGCTCACCACCTCGCGGTTTGCACCGGGAAAATAACTGTCGAAACGGGCGCTGTTTCGAAGCGACAGGGCGAGCGGCAACTGGGGATGAGTCATTCAAACAGCCTTGCATCGGGTCCCCGGGGCAGGTCACACCGGGCTTATGATGTTCTCTGAAAAAAGTAGCGGGATACAGTATCCCTTTACCAGCGAAATATCCGGACCTGTTGCGCGCGCACGCGCCGCGTCACGCCCGCCTGTTCCAGGCCCTGCGGCTCCAGGTCCAGACGTAGTCGATGCCGCTCCATACAACCGTAATCAGCACACTGTAGGTGAGTACGTCCATCCAGAAGCCGGGGATATTCTCGAATACCCGGGAGAACATCACGACCAGCACCAGTAATATCTGCGCGAATGTATTCAGCTTGCTGACCAGGCTGGGTTCGGCCTCGAGATGTTCGATACACATATGGTATACGACGGCACCGGTAACGATCACCAGATCACGCAGTATTACCAGTGCGACCAGCCAGGGCGCAATCAGCCCGAGCCAGGCGAGCGTCACAAAGGTCGACACCAGCAGCAACTTGTCCGCCAGCGGATCCAGCAAGGCGCCGATCCGGCTGGTCCAGTTGAACTGCTTGGCCAGAAATCCGTCGAGCGCATCGGAGAAACCGGCAAGTGCAAACACGATCAATGCACTTCCGAACTGTCCTTCCAGCAGCAGGATGACCACCGGGGGTACCAGCAGGAAGCGGAATACCGTAATGATATTTGGCAGCTGACTGAGATTCACCGGCGTATACGATAGTGGCCCGGCATTCCGCCCGGCAATGGTTCCAGCACCGATCCGATACTGACGGTACGATTCAGGTCCTGCAGGTTACCGTTGAGCTCCAGTACGAACTCGACTTCGGTTCCGTCCACCTTTCCCAGCCGCGCCCTGACGACGGTAGGCAGCGTGTCGAAATAGTCACTGATTGCGCATAGTCGGCCAGATTATTCACCCCGTGCACCGTAATGTTGTGGTCGCCAACCGGTGTCGCCGGATGGTCGCGGGCGGATCCGGAGTCAAACCGGTCTGCGGTGTCGCCCATTCCCAGCAGCATCAGATTCTCCAGCCGGAGCTCGCTGGACGACCAGGAGCCCGACTGACCGGCCACTCCAGGTGCCAGCGCGCCGTCCAGCCACCCGCGCTGTCGCGATCGAGCCGGCCGATCAGTACCGTCTGCGGGCGGTAACGCGACGATGCATCCAGCACCTTGCTCGTACAGCCCGTCCCGGATATCCGCGAACCGGACGCGCGACCTGGTCCATCAGGTCCATCAGGGGAAACAGCACCGGGACGCCACGCTGCTGCGCGGCCTGCACCAGCTGCTGATGAACCGCACCGGTCATCATCCGCCGAGACGATATAGCGCGAGTCGCCCGCGTCCACGGCCAGCCAGACGAGGATATCCGGACGTTCGTTCGCCGCCGCGAGATCCGCCTGTGGCTGCAGGACTCGACGCACGCGGTCGGCATCGAAACGCAACCACAGTTTCAGCACCGGTGGCTGACTGTCCGGTACGGAAAAATAACGGTACTGCTGCAGATGACTGTGCGGGATTTTCCAGCAACGCCCGGGCCTGTTCCGTCTGTAGTATGGCGCTAGTGCCGGCGGCCCTGACCAGCACCTCCTCCAGGGCAGGCCTGATGACCGCTTCCCGGGAAACCGCAAGCTGGTCCGGCACCGTCATTTCCACCTCGAACAGGTGCTGCGGAGCGGGCGCAGCGGTAACCGCCGGAACCACCCAGCCAAGCCAGGCGATGGCAACCAGTAAAAGCACCCTTTGTTTATGATTATCCATAGTTTAATCAGACCTGGCGGGTCGCAGACCGGGTAAGCATACGGGTATCAATTAAATTTGGCCATCACTGAACTGCCGGTGTGTATTACGCGCGGCCGGGTTTACACCGGTCACAAGCGACCGCTACCATGTGCAGGTGATTTCATTTGGAGCTCGTTTGTGAGCACACAGGACAACAACGGGGTAAAGTCGGTGGCGGCACGATCATTGAGCTACCGTGATTCCGGGGTGGATATCGATGCCGGAAATGCACTGATAGAGCGAATCAAACCCGCCGTTGCCAGAACCAGGCGCCCGGGTGTGCTGGCCGGACTCGGCGGCTTTGGCGCATTGTTTGAATTACCCCTGCAGCGCTATCGCGAACCGGTGCTGGTCTCCGGCACAGACGGCGTCGGCACCAAGCTCAAACTCGCAATCGATGCAGGCTTACACGCTACGATCGGCATTGACCTGGTCGCCATGTGTGTCAATGACATCGTGGTCGCAGGCGCTGAGCCGCTCTTCTTCCTTGACTACTATGCGACCGGTAAACTCGACCTGGATGTCGCGACCGATGTCATTAACGGCATTGCCCGCGGTTGCGAACTTGCCGGTGCCGCACTGATCGGCGGGGAAACGGCCGAAATGCCCGGCATGTACCAGGCCGGCGACTATGATCTGGCGGGCTTCAGTGTCGGCCTGGTCGAGAAGTCGGCCATCATCGACGGCAGCGCCGTGGCCGCCGGTGACGTCATCATCGGCCTCGCCTCCTCCGGCCCGCATTCCAACGGTTACTCCCTGATTCGCAAGATAATTGAAGTCAGCGGCAGTGACCTCGGCACCCCCCTGGATGGAGGCTCCCTGGCAGAGTCCTTGCTGGCGCCAACCCGCATCTATGTCAAACCGCTGCTGTCGTTGTTCGAGGCGGTCAAGGTGCATGCGCTGGCGCACATCACCGGCGGCGGGCTCACGGAAAATATTCCACGAGTGCTGCCGCAGGCCACGCGCGCGCTGATCGATACCACGACCTGGCAACAACCGCCGATCTTCGACTGGCTGCAGCGTACCGGCAATGTCGAGCGCCGGGAAATGTACCGCACCTTCAATTGCGGCATTGGCATGGTGGTCTGTGTCGCCGGGGCTGATGCGCAACGGGCCGTCGACCACCTTACCGGCCAGGGAGAGGATGCCCGTATCATCGGCCGCATCGAGCAGTGTGACGGCGACCCCGAGGTGGTACTGGTCGGCTGAAAACGGCTTGTCGCCGTTCAGGTTCCCTGTGCTTTGCAGCAAACGGCAATGACAGACACCGCGCAGCCTCCCCTGCCCATCGTGGTGCTGATTTCCGGCCGCGGCAGCAATCTGCAGGCCATTATCGAGAGCGTGACCCGGGGGGATCTGCCGGTGACCATCCGCGCGGTCATCAGCAACCGCGCCGGTGCCGCAGGACTGCAGCATGCCGCGCGCGCAGGCATTGCCACCGCAGGTAGTGGCGCACACCGATTACCCTGACCGCACGGCCTTCGACCGGGCCCTGCAAGCGCGTATCGACAGCTACACACCGGCACTGGTCGTCCTGGCGGGATTCATGCGCATCCTGACACCGGCTTTCGTGCAGCACTACTACGGGCGCATGCTGAATATCCACCCGTCGCTGCTGCCCGAGTTCCCCGGGCTCGATACGCACCGGCGCGCCCTGGCTGCCGGGCGTACCGAACACGGCGCGAGCGTGCATTTTGTCACCGAGGAAACCGATGGTGGTCCGGTATTTCTGCAGGCGCGTGTACCCGTTTACAACGACGACACGCCAGACAGCCTGGCACAGCGCGTCCTGGAACAGGAGCATCGCATTTACCCGCTGGCCATCCGCTGGTTTGTCGAGGGGCGAATTTTTCTTGAACACAGCGGTCAGATTGTTCATGACAAGCGACCGCTGCAATCACCGAAAATACTGTACCCGGACAGGGACATGCCATGCTGACATCCCGTATCTCGCCGTAACGGCCTCACCGCCTGCGTGCTGTTATTGACTGCCTTGCTGTGTACTGCCCTGCAGGCGGCACAGCTGCCCGGATTTCACGGCAACATTCGAACTCAAGCGCGGCAGCATGCGTATCGGTACAAGCAGCATGTCACTGACCACCGGCGATGATGGCGGCTATCAGTTCGAGTCCAGTAACTCGCCTGTCCGGTGGGTATCCTTGTTTATGAAAGACAAACTGCATGAAAGCAGCCGCGGGCGAATGGATGCAACCGGTGTGCGCCCGAACCATTACCATTACCAGCGCACCGGCGGCAGTCGCGAGCGCCAGGCTGAACTCTTCTTTGACTGGAACGCCATGACAGTCGAAAACCATGTCGGGGATGACAACTGGAAAATGGAGATTCCCCCGGCCACGCTGGACAAACTGGTCTCGACGCTGGGCATGATGCTGGAACTCGGCAAAGGCAAGACCGACATGACCTTCAATATTGCGGATGGCGGCAAACTCAAGGAATACCGGTTTACCGTCATCGACAGGGAAACCATCACCACTCCGGCAGGCGAGTTCGACACCGTCAAGCTCACCAAGGTCCGCAGCAACAAGAAACGGGAAACCTATATCTGGTGCGCACCGGCGCTCAATTACCTCCCGGTACGCATCTGGCAACGGGAACGTGATGGCGCCGAATACCAGAGCGACCTGGAAACCTTCAGCGAATCCTTGCGGGTCAAGCAATAGCCCTGATGCGGGCCAGCCGGGCCTCGACATCCCGGCATCTGACTAGCCCGAAATCCCCTCGCCCGGATTTAGTCCCGGGAAAGTCATACAGCCGCGCAGATCGAGTATTGCTGTGCTCGCCCCTTCCTGCTGAACCCGCCATCCGGTAAAACCCGAAATATATCCCCATGCACAGACGCAGACCCCGCAAGCCCGGGGATGACGCTCGTACCAAAGGACAATATACGCAGCTGCCGCACGTAATTATCATATAAATCAGGTGCAATACGTCCGGCACACACGTCGGGCAGGTGACTTGTACCCGCACTACACGGGTAACCCGCTTGATTAACGAGTACCGGCTATGAGTGTCTGAAAATGAATATACCCAAACAACTGGTGATTGCTGCAGGCCTGCTGGCAATATCGAGCTCGGCTCAAGCCATTATGATCGATGTCAAGGCGCTGGCCAATGGCAGTCTCGGCGAGAGCGCCTGGAACACCCTGATGTTCAGGGCCGATGGGACGCATACCACAACCCCGGGCGATGCCTTCCTGAATATTACGGGTTCAAACGGGAGTAACTCGTATGCATACCTGGATTCCGGAAATGCCGGACTGGGCGTGTGCGGTACACTGCATAATCCATCCCACGCCGATCAGGCTTTCCCGAACAGCAGGACCAATCTCTGCAGTCCGAGTAGCGACGATAATGTAAGCCACCATGATGGCACACCTGAATCGCTGCACTTCGTGTTCGCTGCCGCGGTAGTTATCGAGAAAATATGGCTCAATAATAATCATGATGGCGACAAAAGCCTGCTGAATGATCTCGTGTCAATTGGCGTCGACGGAATAGTCAATCCGACCGGGCTAACCAATGGCGCCCACATGGCAGACTCGCTACTTGATATGGAACTTGCACTGGGCGCAGGTAACTCGTTCGATGTGGGTTTCCACCCGGACTCTCAATGCGGGGATAACGGCAGTTATAACAACTGCGAGTTCTACATCAGCAAGATCGAGTTCAGCGCTGTTCCGGAACCCGCTACGCTTGGGCTGCTGACCCTGGGACTTCTGGGTATGGGCGCTGGACACCGGCGTAAAAAGTAATGCACGGCGAGCCCCGGTAACCTGGTGGAATCTGCCACTTGTAGAACATATGGGGATTCATTCATCCCAAGCTGCGGGACTGGAAATGATCGTGTGATGGATAGCATGCGGCGCAATACGCTGCGCTATTGCGCCCTACGCGGGCTGTACGCCGGCGCAAGATGTGATCCACGACAGTCCGGGGTGCACAGGGACGTCAAGAACCGTGACGAATTGTGAATGCAATATCGGACATCGACAGCTTGTAGCTTGCTCGCGGGGAAGAGTGCAGCGAAACTTCGCCTGCAGGGATGGAGATGAATGCGTGGATGAGGATAGTTATCATTCGGCGCAATACGCTGCGCTATTGCGCCCTACAGGCTGCTGTTCCGGCACCAGCAGATGAGGATTGATAGCATTCGGCGCAATACGCTGCGCTATTACGCCCTACAGGCCGCTGTTCCGGCACCAGCAGATGAGGATTGATAGCATTCGGCGCAATACGCTGCGCTATTGCGCCCTACAGGCTGCTGTTCCGGCACCAGTAGATGAAGATTGATAGCATTCGGCGCAATACGCTGCGCTATTGCGCCCTGCATGATGAAGAGCTTTATTTAACAAGTTTTTTTATATCCGCTATCTGGCGCACCCACAGGCTGGGGAGCTTCAGGCGCTTCTGCAGGGATCGCGCCTCATCCTCGGCAGCCTTGCGGGTAATATAACTGCCGTATATCAACCCGTACCAGGTTTCGTTGTTATGCCGGTAAATGTAATATTCCGCCTTGCCCTCGAGTTTGTTCTCCTGCATGAATTTGACGAGTTGCGTTTCGTTTCTTGATGACATCAACTGGATGGTGAAATGTTGCGGGTTTGACTGCAATAACCTGGCGGACTTGCCGGAAGGCCTTGATGGTGGCGCAGGAGTGCCGGCGGCCTGCTTTTTTTCTGCAGGCCGATTGTTCGGCCTGGCAGCGCCGCGTGTTTCCCCGTAGCAACCTGCAACAGCCTGGATGTCACCGCTTTTAATCTTCTGGTACTTGCTCCAGAACGACTCATCAATTTTACGCAGATCGGCCCTGGTACCGGATTCCCGGTACCGTGTCAGGTGACGCGGCCCGCCGTTATATGCACCGTAAGTGGCGCGCGCAAGATTATCAACGCCACCCTTCTTGCCGGCTTCTTTTTTCAGCGCGTAATCCCTGAAATAATGCAGCAGGATCTCGCTGCCTGCAGTCGCGTTATAGGCAATATCCTTCTCCAGCTGCTTGACATCATAAAATCCACGCCAGACTTTCCGGTTGACCTGCATGATCCCGACAGAACCCGAGACGGACATGATCGGTTTAATGTCACCGCCCGATTTAATAAACTGACGCCAGCAGCTTTCCTGCCATGCGGTCGCCAGCAACATATCGTGAAAAAGTTTTTTATAGGATGAATCCAGTTTTTTCGATTTCTGCGTTTCAGCCGCGGTTTGAGTCAACAACTGATGGACCAGCGGCAGGTATTCGCCGATTTCCTCGCGCGCAGGCACCCAGTTGCTCAACTTCCGGCGTAATGACGCATTACCGGTCGATGCATATGCCGATTTAACCAGCCAGGACAGCTTGTCCGGCGGCAGTGGATCATCGACTGGCGGCGAAAGCGAAGTATCAAACAACTTGCGCAATAATGGATCGATATCCAGGTTATATTCGAGGGGATCACGGCTGTCGTCAGGCGCGAGCATGCGCGCCATACGGCGCATACCATCCACTGAAATTTCCAGACCAACACCGGGGCCCAGATGATCCAGCACCTGCAAGATATCGCCTGCAACTATAAATGTAGTGTAGTGCAGGAACAGATCACCCTTGAGTTCATGAGACACTTCCCTCAACACCGGGGCTAGCCGGCTCCAGACATTGACAAACATGTCCCTGACCGGGTCGGAGGCCTGATCAACAGGGCCGGATAACAGCGTCAATATGTCGTAACGCGTTTCAATCAGCAATTCCAGCAGCGTTTCCCTGACTTCATCGGACTTACTGTGAGCGGAAAGTTGCTTGATCGTATAGGTAATAAAAGCATCCCACTGCTGCCAGTGCTGTTCCCAGCGATCCAGTTCCGCTGGCGTCAGTGGCGGCTCCGGGTGTTCTATTCGAGGTTTATCGTCCACCGTGAGCCCCAGCATTACGTCCAGGGTCGCCTGTTCTGCGGCAATGCTCTGGAACGCCAGTGAATCGAGCACCTTGCGCAGCGATTCGGCATTCTCTTCCGGCATCACTTCCGGCAGAAACTGTTTGATTTCGGCAAGCGCAGGCTCAAGATCTATACGCATGGCCGCCAGCTGGGGACCGGCAAACTGTTTCAGCAATTCGAGGGCGCGACCCTGGACCAGCGGGGTCTTGTCCTGGTTGTACACCTTCATATCAACGACATCGAAGCGCAAGACGGCGCGATTTTTCTCAATTTGTGGCTGATGATAGGTTTCGACAATGCCTGTCTGCCTGAAGACGGGCACACACCCGGTTCCCATCGGCAAGCTGATATTGATCAGGGTTGTATTGGTAATACGCAGCAAGCCGTTCTGGCTGTCGATGCGCGGATCCGACAGTACAATACTGCCGCAACCGGTAGCATCGTTCCAGACCTCCCTGCTTAGTTCCGGCCCTGTATAAATCTGTTTTATCAGTGCCTGTTGCAGGTATTGATAATCGATTTGCACGGGAATACTGACGTCCCGCGCTGCGGCATATGGAACCGGCAGCAGGCAGAAAACAGCCAGTAACAACCGTCCCCATCGATACCGGTATATTGCGAATTTTATTTTCAAGTGCACCTCTACCTGGTGGGCCGGAAGACATACAGCGGCACTATCCTGGACTGGCTCAGCAGCAGGCCAGCGCACCGAATAGCCACCACGGTTATCCGGACGGGAACGATACCAAATCTGCAGCCCGAAGAAAGCCGAATATCGCCGGTACCGACTGCCGGCACATGAAAGAGTCGACCCGCACTGGCAAGCCGCCCCGGTAAGGCTCGTCCCGCGCGGCGCCGCGGTGACCGGCCCGTACCCGGGATCAATTGACCCGGGGCACATCATGCCCCGGCAGCAACGCCCGGATGGCCGGCGTCCAAGGCCGGGTTCTTCAGGGTTTGCAAGCCAGCAACCCGCCCGCGCCTTCCACAATATAACAGGGATCTGTTTCACACTTGTTACACACATTACTGGTAGTGTTATACCTTTCAAGCGAGTATGCGCGGCTGGCTGGCGGCCCGGGCATAGCGCACCGGTTCGCCATGCGCTGTAAAGAATATAAAGAAGAATATTATGGAAGTTGCTACATCTATCCGCAGCGAATCTCTCACCGCGGGCCAGAAAATCGTCGCCATGCTGTTTGTCATGGTCGCACTCTGGTATCTCCACTGGCGACTCGGAACCTTCAATCCCGACGCACTGACGTTCTCCGCGATTTTCTATGTTGCCGAGGTATACGGTTTCTTCACCGCCATTCTGCACCTGTTTATGGTTTGGCGGCTCAGTGTTCGGGAATCACTACCGGCACCTGCCGGTTGCTCAATCGATGTATTCGTCCCAACCTACAACGAGTCGGTGGACCTGCTGCGCAAGACACTGATTGCAGCCGTCAATATGGACTACCCGCACAAGACCTGGTTGCTGGACGACAGTAACCGTCCGGAAATGCGGACCCTGGCGGAGGAGCTCGGCTGCGAGTATCAGTCGCGCAGCGACAATACGTTCGGCAAGGCTGGCAATCTGAACAATGCCCTGCAAGCCAGCAATGGCGAATTTATTGCCCTGTTCGACGCCGACCACGCACCCAAGCGTGACTTCCTCGTCAATACCCTGGGCTATTTCAGCGATCCGAATGTCGCATTCGTACAGACTCCCCAGGATTTCTATAATCTGGATTCGTACCAGCATCGCTGGAACAAGCCGGGCCAGCGACTGTGGACTGAACAGTCACTCTTCTTCCGGGTCATTCAGCGCGGCAAGGATGTATGGAATGCCGCCTTCTTCTGCGGCAGTTGCGCCATTATCCGTCGCGCCTCGCTGGATACAATCGGCGGTTTCGCTACCGGTACGGTCACCGAGGACCTGCACACCTCGCTGCGCCTGCACAAGCAGGGTTACCGGTCTGTCTACCACGCGGAATCACTCGCCTTTGGAATAGCGCCGAACAACATCAAGGACTTTCTGCGGCAACGCGTACGCTGGGGATCCGGGGCAATGGATGTGTGGCGGCGCGAATCAATTGTATTCACACGCGGCCTTACGATCGCACAGCGACTCTGTTATCTGGCCTCCGTAATGACCTATTTTGATGGCTGGCAACGCGCTGTTTTCTATCTCGCGCCGGCAATAGTCCTGCTGACAGGCGTGATGCCAATTTATAATTTTGACTGGCAGTTCCTTGTGCATTTTATCCCGTTTTATCTCATGACCTTCTGGCTGCTTGAGGAGATCTGGCGCGGCTATTCACACATTATATATATTGAGCAATATCACATGGCACGATTCGCGGCCTTCATCTGGGCCACGCTGGGCATATTCTGGAGACAAAAGACCTTCCATGTGACGGACAAGGAGAATAGTGGCAAGCAGTGGCACAGCCTGTATATCACGCCTCAATACTTCGTGGCTGGCATCAATCTCATTGCGCTACCCGTCGGTATTTTTTTACTCAGCATGGATCGGGGCCTTCCGGCATTCGCGATCGTTACCAACCTGATATGGGCGACCCTGATAATCTGGATCGCGATTTCGGTGCTGGTCTTCACCCTGGACAAACCCCGCCGCCGGTCCGAGTACCGGTTTCCCCTGCCGTTGCCCGCAAAAATCGCCTATGGCGACATTCCGGGCACGCGCTACGGACTGGTACACGATATCTCCTCCCAGGGACTGCAACTGGAGCTGAACGGGATCGGCGCGGAATTCGCGGACCGTAAAGTCCGGGGGACTATATTTCTGCCAGACGGCCCGCTGGAATTTGTCGCCGATGTCAGGCGCGTCGACCGGGATCCGGACAAGGCGCAGAAGATAACCCTGGGATGCAGCCTTGGCTGGGATGACGACTCGGCAGAGGCGCATAAATTGCAACTGTTCCTGTATGGATCGGACCTGCAGTGGCGCCTGTTTGCACTGGACGAACAGGCGCGTACACCCCTGCAACGCCTGACATCACGGCTGCAGCGCGGACCCCGTCCAGAGATCCTTTCGACGACTGACTGGCAGACCATACTCTGCCGGATCGGGGACCCGGTGGAACCCGGGGAGATGGTTGGCATTCTTGCGCATGACATGGATGGCAATGCGGAACGATTGGTAGTATTTTCTCCGCCACCTATCGGCGGCAGTGTCATGCTGGGCGATATCAGTGGACGACAAACACGATGGGACCGGAATACAATCACCCGGATACAACTGATCGAGAGCCCCCTGTCACCTTTGTATTTATGTGAGCTGGGCACATCGGAGGCAATGGAGCATGCGGCATCAACGGATATCGGCGTTCCTTCTTATAGCGTTTAGCTGGACCACCCAGGCCCCTGCCGGAGAGCGGCTCTGGCTAACAGGCGTGGAAATCGGCGAGGAATCCTCCTATGCCCACATCGGCATGATGGCACCGATCGGCACTGCACGGTTCGGCAATGGACTGGTCCAGCGTTACTGGCTGGACTGGGTGGAGTATTCCTTCGAGTCGGACAATCAAACAGTTGACGCTGACGCCCCGGGTGCGGAGGCCGTCATCGGTTATCAATGGCCTGTGGGGCATGGCACTGCCGCCGTCTACGCAGGTCCGGCCTACCGTGACACCCGGCTGTCGCCGTCGAATGTGGACAGCGACGTCAAGGGCGGCCGCTGGGGCGCAAAACTCCAGGCCGAAGGATCCGCTGATCTGGATGCATGGCGTACCGAAGGTATCCTGGCATATATTGCCGGACCCGGTTCTTACTGGGGACGGGTGCGCATGGGTTACCGGAATGCCGGTACCCTGATGCCGGGGATGGAGCTGATCCATCAGGGCGACAGTGACTATCACGCCACCACAGTGGGCGTTTTTCTGGGTAATATCGCCTTCGGCAGCGGCACGGCCACGGTCAAATCCGGTGTGCGCTTCACGCCGGATGTCGACAACAGCGCCTATGTAGGTCTCGAGCTGAGTTTCTTTACTGCCAGGTAAAAACGCGGCTCAGGTTTTCGGCAGTGTGACGCCGCGCTGCCCCTGGTATTTCCCGCCGCGGTCCTTGTAGGAAATTTCACAGACTTCATCGGATTCCAGAAACAGCACCTGGGCCACTCCCTCGTTGGCGTAGATCTTGGCCGGCAACGGCGTGGTATTGGAAAATTCCAGGGTGACATGTCCTTCCCATTCCGGCTCGAACGGGGTGACATTCACAATAATGCCGCAACGTGCATAGGTCGACTTGCCCAGGCAGATGGTCAGAACATTGCGCGGAATCCGGAAGTACTCAACGGTACGCGCCAGCGCAAATGAATTGGGGGGAATGATGCAGACATCCGACTTCACGTCGACAAAGCTGTTGTCATCGAAGTTTTTTGGATCGACGATGGCCGAGTTGATATTGGTGAAAATCTTGAATTCATCGGAACAACGGATGTCATAACCGTAACTCGACGTCCCGTAGGAGACGATCCGGCCCTTGCTGTTCTCCCGCACCTGGCCGGCTTCAAACGGCTCGATCATGCCGTATTCTTCAGCCATGCGGCGGATCCATTTATCTGACTTGATCGACATGCTTGAACCGGGGTCCTGTCGTTCGCAGGCTGGGCAAAGCGAAGCGCGCCCAACAGGCAGGTTAATGTCGGGCACGCTTCGTTTTGCCCAACCTACATGCCGGAGCAGGTGTCCGGACTAGTCGTTCGCGATCACGATCTGCGGGAATTTTGCCGCATAATCCTTGGTCTTCAACGACAGTTTCGCGGCCGTGCGGCGCGCGATTTCCCGGTAGATCTGGGCGATCCGGCTGTCGGGCTCGGCCACAACCGTGGGTTTGCCGGAATCCGTCTCTTCGCGAATCCGCTTGTCCAGCGGCAGGGCGCCGAGAAAATCGACATCGTATTCCTCGGCCATGCGCTGACCGCCGCCTTCACCGAAGATGTGTTCCTCATGACCACACTCGCTGCAGATATGGATACTCATATTCTCCACGATGCCCAGCACCGGCACCTCGACCTTCTCGAACATCTTCAGTCCCTTGCGGGCATCCAGCAGGGCGATGTCCTGCGGCGTGGTGACGATGACCGCCCCGCTGACCGGGACCTGCTGCGCCAGGGTCAGCTGGATATCGCCGGTGCCCGGCGGCAGATCCACCACGAGATAATCGAGATCCACCCAGTTGGTATCGTTCAGCAACTGCTGCAGGGCCTGGGTCACCATGGGCCCGCGCCAGATCATCGGGGTTTCCTCATCGACCAGGAAGCCGATGGACATGGCCTGCAGGTGGTAACTGGTCATGGGTTCGAGCGACTTGCCGTCTTTCGATTCCGGCTTGCCATGCACACCCAGCATGCGCGGCTGACTCGGCCCGTAAATATCGGCATCCAGTATACCGACGCGCGCACCCTCTGCTGACAGGGCCAGGGCGAGATTGACGGCAGTGGTCGATTTACCCACACCGCCCTTGCCGGAGGCGATGGCAATAATGTTCCTGATGCCTTCAATGTGCTTGACGCCCTTCTGGGCCGAATGGGCCGCGACCTTGCTCTCCACGTTGACGCTGGCCTTGTTTATGCCGTCAATGGACTCGAGCAGTTCCTGCAGCTTTGTTGCCAGTTCAGCGTGGTAGCCCGAGGCCGGAAAACCCAGGGTCACCTTGACCGAGACATTACCCCCGTCAATCACAATGTCCTTCACACATTTCGTCGAGACCAGGTCCTTTTCCAGATAGGGGTCGACATAGGTCGCCAGTTTTTCTTCGACCTGGGATTGGGTAACTTCAGCCATCGATCTGCTCCTCGGGAAACCGGTCACCGGCCAGTGCAGCAGCCAGTGAAAATTGAGCGCGCATTGTACACGAGATTCCCGGCAGCGTCGCCCGCCCCCCACATAGGATCCCGCACAATTGGCGGGTCTATGGCATACTTGACGCTCGAATATTCATACATGTTTCAGGGTTTTAATACCGATAGCGGATCAATGAGCCAGGAACACCGCACACTACTGGTCACCAGCGCCCTGCCCTATGCCAACGGGCCGATCCATCTGGGTCATCTGGTGGAATATATCCAGACGGACATCTGGGTGCGTTACCAGCGCCTGCGCGGGCAGCGCTGTCATTATGTTTGTGCCGACGATGCACACGGCACACCCATCATGCTGCGCGCGCGCCAGGAAGGCATCTCCCCCGAGGATCTGATCGCCGCGTCATTGCTGGAACACCAGGCCGATTTTGCGGATTTCGATGTGCGTTTCGATAACTACTACACCACCCATTCGAATGAAAATCGCGTGCTCTCCGCGCTGGTATTTGAACGCAACCTGGCAGCGGGTCATATCTCGTCCCGCACCATCACCCAGGCATATGATCTCGAGGAAGGCATGTTTCTGCCGGACCGCTTCATTCGGGGCGAGTGTCCGAAGTGCGGCGCAGCGGACCAGTATGGCGACAACTGTGAAGTCTGCGGCCGAACCTACGCCTCCACTGAACTCCTCAATCCCGTCTCGGCGATATCCGGCAGCACACCGGTGGAACGGGAGACGGAACACCTGTTTTTCAAACTCACCGACTTCCAGGACATGCTGCAGAGCTGGACCCGGGCCGGTCACCTGCAAACCGAGGTCGCCAACAAGGTCGAGGAATGGTTTGCGGCGGGTCTGCAGGAATGGGGCATATCCCGCGATGCGCCCTACTTCGGTTTCGAAATCCCCGGCCATCCGGACAAGTACTTTTACGTCTGGATGGATGCCCCGATCGGATATATGGCGAGCTTCAAGAACCTCTGCGCCCGGACCGGCGACCTGGACTTCGACGACTACTGGAACAGTGATTCAAAAACCGAGCTGTACCATTTTATCGGCAAGGACATCATCAATTTCCACGCCCTGTTCTGGCCGGCCATGCTGAGTGGCGCGGGCTTCCGCACACCCACGGCAATCTTTGCGCACGGGTTCCTGACTGTCGACGGACAGAAGATGTCCAAGTCGCGCGGCACCTTCATCAAGGCGCGCACCTACCTCGACCACCTCAATCCGGAATACCTGCGCTATTACTTTGCCGCCAAGCTGGGCAGCGGCGTGGATGACATCGATCTCAATCTCGATGACTTTGTTGCGCGGGTCAACAGCGACCTGGTCGGCAAGGTGGTGAATATTGCCAGCCGCTGCGCCGGCTTCATCAACAAGCGTTTTGGCGGTCAGCTGTCGCAGACCTGCACCGAGGCGGACTTGTACCGCGAATTCGTCAGCGCGGGCGACGCCATTGGCGCGGATTATGAAAGCCGTGAATTCGGTCAGGCGATCCGCAAGATCATGGCACTGGCCGACAGGGCCAACCAGTACATCGATGCCAACAAGCCCTGGGTCCTGGCCAAACAGGAAGGACAGGAACAAGCCGTGCAGGACGTCTGCAGTGTCGGCATCAACCTGTTCCGGGTGCTGATTACCTACCTGCAGCCGGTCCTGCCCGCCATGGCTGGCGCGGTGGAAACATTTCTGAATATTCAGGCGCTGCAGTGGAATGCCATTCACAGCCCGCTGACCGGTCACGGTATCAGTGCATTCAAACCCCTTATGACAAGGGTTGAACAGGAGAAGATAGACGCCATGCTGGAAGACTCCAGGGACAATCTTGAAAATAACCCGACAGCGGCGGCCCCCGCCGGCCCGTTGCAGGATGACCCGCTGGCGGCGACCATCAACTACGATGACTTCGCCAAACTCGATCTGCGCATTGCCCGCATCAGCAAGGCGGCGCATGTCGAGGGTGCCGACAAGCTGCTGCAGCTGACACTGGATATCGGCGGCGAGACGCGCAACGTGTTTGCCGGTATCAAGTCCGCCTATACGCCCGAGTCGCTGGAGGGCAAACTGACTGTGATGGTCGCCAACCTGGCCCCGCGCAAGATGCGCTTCGGAGTATCCGAGGGCATGGTGCTGGCGGCAGGGCCCGGGGGGACGGAGCTGTATATTCTGCAACCGGATGCCGGCGCGGTGCCGGGCATGCGGGTGAAATGAGGCAATTCAAACTAACCTGCAGGAGCACCCGATTAAGCGCCGGGTGTAAACGCTGCCCACAGCGCGATTGGCCGGGGCACAATCGCGGCCCGGGGGCCGCTCCTACAAAGATTGATAAGAACACCACAGGAGCGCCGCCCTTCGGCGCGATGGGTTGGGCAACCTATCGCGGCCAGGGGACCGCTCCTACAGTTAGATTCTTTGCAATGATCGGGTAAAGTAACAATGACACAAATATCCAGACCGGTGACTTCGTTACAAGTCGCGCTCGTTTCTTGTTTCTTGTGATTTGTATCGTGCATCTGACATCATGACAGAACTCGCACTTATCCTGGTCAGTACCGTCCTGGTCAACAACTTTGTGCTGGTCAAGTTCCTGGGCCTGTGCCCCTTCATGGGCGTATCCCGCAACGTGGACACGGCCGCCGGTATGGCACTGGCGACCACCTTCGTGCTCACCCTGTCTTCTATTTGCAGCTATCTCGCCAATGAATACCTGTTGCTGCCGCTGGGCCTGGAATACCTGCGCACCGTGACGTTCATCCTGGTCATCGCCGCCGTCGTGCAGTTCACGGAAATGGTGGTGCATAAAACCAGCCCCCTGCTCTACAAGGTACTGGGTATCTTTTTGCCCCTGATTACCACCAACTGCGCGGTCCTCGGTGTCGCCCTGCTCAACGTTCAGCAACACCTGAATTTTATCGAGTCGGCGGTCTACGGTTTCGGCGCCGCCGCCGGTTTCTCCATGGTGCTGATACTGTTTTCCGCCATCCGTGAACGCATCGCCGTGGCAGATGTCCCGCTGCCGTTTCGCGGCTCGGCCATCGCCCTGGTCACCGCCGGCCTCATGTCCCTTGCCTTCATGGGCTTTTCCGGTCTGGTCAAGGGCTGATACACAGGCACACCGGACATCCAGCGCATTCGATAAACCATGTTGATGGCAATACTTGCACTGGGAATCCTCGCCGCACTGATCGGCCTGTTGCTGGGCTATGCAGCGATCCGCTTCCGGGTGGAAAGCGACCCGGTAGTCGACCAGATCGATGCGCTGCTGCCCCAGACACAATGCGGGCAGTGCACCTACCCCGGCTGCCGTCCCTACGCCGAGGCCATCGCCGCCGGTGAAGCGGACATTAACCAGTGCCCGCCCGGTGGTGAAAGCACCATTCAGGCGCTGGCAGACCTGCTGGGCAAGGATCCGAAGCCGCTGAATCCGGAACATGGCGTGCATGCCGCGAAAACCGTCGTCGTGATCGATGAACAGGTGTGCATCGGCTGCACCCTGTGCATCCAGGCATGTCCCGTGGACGCCATCCTGGGCGCAGCCAAGCAGATGCACACTGTCATCGAAAGCGAGTGCACCGGCTGTGACCTGTGCATACCGCCCTGCCCGGTGGAATGCATCCATATCGTTCCGGTAGCCGAGACCATCCGCACCTGGACCTGGCCAAACCCGGAAGATACCGCCAGCGGCAGGGCCCGGCATGCCTGAGCGCGCCGGCCACGCTCCGGAACTGATCGTGGCGGCCAACCGGCTGCACGAATTTCATGGCGGCCTGGTCCTGCCCGGCCACCGCGAAATCACGGCGGCCGCTGCCATTGCAACCGCCCCCATTCCGCCCCGGCTGATACTCCCCTTGCAACAGCATATTGGTGAGCCGGCACAGTGCCTGGTGAAACCGGGAGATGCAGTGCGCACGGGCCAGGTGATCGCGCAGCCGGTGGGAACCGTCAGTGCGCCGGTACATGCTTCCAGCTCCGGTACGGTGCGTGCGATCGAGGACCATCCGGTCCCGCACCCTTCCGGCCTGCAGGCACCCTGCATCATTATCGAGACCGACGGCCGGGACACCTGGCTTGAGCCGGCTGCCGCGGCCATCGACTATCGGCAGGTCGACCCGGGAGCGCTGCGGGTACTGATCCGCGAGGCAGGTATCGTCGGTCTGGGCGGGGCCGGTTTCCCGACCCAGGTCAAGCTGGACTCCGGAATACACGCGCCGGTTGAACTGCTGGTTATCAACGGCGCCGAATGCGAACCCTACATCTCCTGTGACAACCGCCTGCTGCAGGAGCGCGCGGACAGTGTCATCGAAGGTGTCCGCATACTGCAATATATCCTGCAGGCACAGAACTGTGTCATCGCCATCGAAGACCATATGCCGAAGGCAGAACAGGCGCTGCGGCAGACGCTGGCGGCCGCCAACGACACCGGCATCGACGTGATCAGGGTGCCGGATATCTATCCAACCGGCGGTGAGCGGCAATTGATCAAGGTGCTGACCGGACACGAGGTGCCGAGTCAGAGGTTACCCGCGAGTATCGGCATTATCTGCCAGAACGTCGGCACGGCTGCTGCCGTTTACCAGGCTGTACATCAACGGCAACCCCTGATATCACGCATTGTCACTGTCACCGGCAGCGGGATCGCACAACCGCGCAATGTCGACGCGCGTATCGGCACGCCCATGCACGAGCTCGTCGAACTGTGCGGCGGCTATACACAGGATGTCGAACGCCTGCTGATCGGCGGTCCGATGATGGGTTTTACCGTGACCACAGATACTATCCCGGTCACCAAGACCACCAACTGCGTGCTTGCCGTCACCCGTGAGGAAATGCCGCCACCACCGCCGGCGCAGCCCTGTATCCGCTGCAGCAAGTGCACGGACGTGTGTCCTGCCGACCTGCTGCCCCAGCAACTTTACTGGTACGCGCGCAGCGGCAATCATGACGCGGCACAGGACTATGATCTGTTTGACTGCATCGAATGCGGCTGCTGCTCCTATGTATGCCCGAGTCATATTCCGCTGGTACAGTACTACCGGCATGCCAAGATGGAAATCTGGGCGCAGGAAACGCAAACCCGCGCTGCCGATATCGCCCGCCAGCGCCATGAGGCGCGCAAGTTACGCCTGGAACGCATCAAACAGGAACGCAGCGAGCGGCTGGCGCGTAAAAAACAGGCGCTTTCCGGGGGTGACAGTGACTCGAATCCGAAGCAGGCGGCCATCCAGGCGGCACTGGAGCGCGTCAGGAAAAAGAAGGCTGCGGCCAGCCTGACGCCAAGAAACGTGGATCATCTGACCGCGGAACAACAACAGCAGATTGCGGCTGCGGACCAGCGGCGCCAGCAGAAAAAACCCCGGGAAGACACAACTGACTAATGGAATTCAGACCTACAGTTCACCGCACCTGCCAGTGCGCGACAGCGTCCCGGTCATGATGCAACATGTGCTGCTCGCGTTGCTGCCGGGTATCCTCTGTGCCAGCTGGATTTTTGGCTGGGGCATCCTGATCAATCTGCTGCTGGCAACCGCTACGGCCATCCTCGCAGAGGCCGCAATGCTGGCAGCACGCAAGCGGCCGGTCAGGACGACCCTGCTGGATGGCAGCGCCGCAGTAACCGGCGTGCTGCTGGCACTCACCCTGCCACCACTGACGCCCTGGTGGATCGCGGTAATCGGCAGTCTGTTTGCCATTGTCGTCGCCAAACAGTTGTATGGCGGCCTTGGCTACAACCCGTTCAACCCCGCCATGGCCGGGTACGTCGTGCTGCTGATCTCGTTCCCGCTGGAGCTGACCCTGTGGACACAGCCCGGCCAGTCCCTGCACCTGCTGGAAACCCTGTCCCTGGTGTTCACCGGCAACACGCCGGATGGCCTGTCGCTGGATGCATTCACCATGGCAACACCCCTGGACAGCATCAAGACCCGCATCGGCCTGAACGAGACACTGACCGAGATCCAGTCCGGGCAGCTGTTCGGCGTGCTCGCCGGGCGCGGCTGGGAATGGATCAATCTCGCATTTCTGCTCGGCGGCATATGGCTGCTGGTGATGAAGGTCATCCAGTGGCACATCCCGGCGGGGATGCTCGCGGGACTGTTCATCAGTGCGCTGCTGTTCTACATGATCAACCCGGACGTCTACCCGTTCACCGGTATTTCACCTGCTCAGCGGCGGCGCCATGCTGGGCGTGTTTTTTATTGCCACCGATCCGGTGACCGCCAGCACCACCCCGCGCGGGCGCATTATCTACGGCGCGGGTATCGGGCTGCTGACCTACATCATCCGCACCTGGGGAGGCTACCCGGAAGGCATCGCCTTCGCCGTGCTCCTGATGAACCTGGCGGCACCGACCATCGATCACTACACCCGGCCGCGTGTATTCGGCCACCAGGGGCCCTGAATGAATTACCGCCAGAGCGTCATCACCGCGGTCATCCTGCTGCTGTTTGCGATCATCGGCACGGCACTGGTGGCCTGGACATTTGACAGCACCCGCGAGCGCATCAGCGCCAACGAGCGCGCCACGATGCTGCGCAAGCTGCATCAATTGATACCCCCGGAACGCCATGACAATTCATTGATCGAGGATACCGTACAGGTCCGTGATGAAACGCCTGCTCGGCACACCGGATCCGGTGACCGTCTACCGCGCACGCCTGGGTGGCAAACCCGTGGCACTGGTAATCGCGCCGCTGGCGCCCGATGGCTACAGCGGTTCCATCAAACTGCTCGTGGGCATCAATCATGATGGCACCCTCGCCGGGGTGCGCGTAGTCACCCATCGTGAAACCCCCGGACTCGGGGACGGCATCGATGAAACACGCTCGGACTGGATCCACATTTTCGACGGCAGGTCACTGGAAGATCCTGCACATCGACAAATGGGAAGTCAAAAAAGACGGCGGGCGTATTTCGACCAGCTCACCGGTGCGACGATCACCCCGCGCGCCGTGGTGCGGGCGGTCCGCCAGGCCCTGCTATACTACCGCCGTCACCAGGAAACGCTGTTTGCAGTGGCTGAACAGGCACCCTCCGAATAGAAGCTGATTTCGCACGGGATACGAACATCATGAAGATCCAACCTACGCGCATATCCTGAAGGAAGGCCTGTGGAACAATAATCCCGGACTGGTCCAGTTGCTGGGCCTGTGCCCGCTGCTGGCGGTCACCAGCAATGCCATCAACGGTCTCGGCCTGGGACTGGCGACCCTGCTGACCCTGGTCGCATCCAATGTAACCGTCTCGCTGATCCGCAAACTGGTACGGCCGGAAGTGCGCATTCCCGTCTTCGTGCTGGTCATTGCCTCGGTCGTCACCGTGATCGAGCTCGGTATGAATGCATGGCTCCATGACCTGTACCTGATACTGGGTATTTTCATTCCGTTGATTGTCACCAATTGCGCCATCATTGGCCGTGCGGAATCGTTTGCCTCCAGAAACACCGTAGATCGCGCCCTGGTGGACGGTCTTGCCATGGGTACCGGCTTCATGCTGGTGCTGGTTGTCCTGGGTGGCCTGCGTGAACTCGTCGGTCAAGGCACCCTGCTGGCACAGGCGCACCTGATGTTCGGCGAGGCCGGCCGCCAGCTGACGCTGACCCTGATCGATGACTACCGGGGATTCCTGCTGGCCATCCTGCCACCAGGCGCCTTTTTGGGACTCGGTCTGCTCATCGCCGGCGTGAACGTGATCAATGCGCGGCGCGAACGCAGGGTCGCCGCCAGGATTGCGCCGGCCATGCAGCCGACCAGCGCCTGATCAAGCCAAACGGCCAGTGAATCGCGCCACGCGTCAGGAGATCTTCAGGCGCCTGCGTGCGGCCAACCCGCACCCGGCAACGGAACTCAACTACGGGAACCCGTTCCAGTTGCTGGTCGCCGTTATACTCTCGGCCCAGTCGACGGATGTCGGCGTCAACAAGGCCACGCAGGCCTTGTTCAAAAAGGTCAAGACCCCGCGCGCCATGCTGAAGCTGGGCGAGGCCGGCCTCAAGGAACACATCAAGACCATTGGCCTGTTCAACACCAAGGCAAAAAACATTATCAAGACCTGCGCCTTGCTGGTGGAACGCCACGGCGGCAAGGTACCGGAGGAGCGCGCCGCGCTGGAGGCGCTGCCGGGTGTCGGCCGCAAGACCGCCAATGTGGTACTCAATACAGCATTCGGTCATCCGACCATTGCCGTCGATACCCATATCTTTCGGGTATGCAACCGCACCGGGATAGCACCCGGGAAAAATGTCATCGAGGTTGAGCAACGCCTGCAGCGGCTGGTGCCGGATGAATTCAAGCACGACGCGCATCACTGGCTGATCCTGCATGGCCGCTATACCTGTATCGCCCGCAAGCCACGCTGCCAGTCCTGCATAATATCGGACCTGTGTGCGTTCGATGGCAAGATTATCGATTAAATACAGAAGGTTAATAATTACAGCAGGCAGCCGCCCGTTTGCTTGATAATTCACCACGTGACGGCAGAGGAACGACCGATCAAACGCTTATGTGGCCATAACAGAAACTTTTCGCTGACTCCAATGTCGGAGTGAATGACAACAAGCCGGGCCGTGGCAGACGGCCAAATACCAGCGGGACATCCGTCCCGTATTCAAAAAACCATAACGGAGACATCGATCATGTCACACAAATCTACTCTGAAACCCCTGGCGATTGCAGCCGGCGCCGCCTTCGTAACTTCACTGGCGTCTACCAGTGTCGTCAACGCAGCGGAGAACCCGTTTGCCATGTCAGAGCTGTCCAGCGGCTACATGATCGCAGGGAAGGCTGAAGGCAAATGCGGCGAAGGCAAGTGCGGCGGCGCCAAGAAGATGGACAAGGAAGGCAAGTGCGGTGAAGGCAAGTGCGGCGGTGACAAGAAAGCCGGCATGGAAGGCAATTGCGGAATGAAGAGCATGGACGCCGATGGTGACGGGAACGTCACACGCGGAGAATTCATGCAGGGCCATGAATCCATGTTCAGCAAGATGGATGCCAATGGCGACGGCATGCTCGATGCCAATGAACAAAACAACGGCATGAAGAGTATGAAGGAAGGCAAATGCGGTGAAGGCAAGTGCGGTGGCGACAAGGCGGCCGACAAAGCCAAGTCCATGAAGGAAGGAAAGTGCGGTGAAGGCAAGTGCGGCGGCAACAAGTAATCCAGCGCTGACAACACTACTGTGACCCGCAACACCTATCCTGTCACAGGAGCCGGACTTGGACTGCGGCGGACCCTGATGGGTCCGCTGCAGGGCAGTCCTCCTGATGAGGTCGATTTTTTCGAGGTGGCGCCCGAGAACTGGATCGGTGTCGGCGGCAAACTGGGCAAGGATCTGCGCTACTTCACCGAACGTTATCCCTTTGTTGCCCACGGTCTGTCGCTCTCCATCGGCAGTCCTGCACCACTGGATGAGACCTTCCTGTACCGCGTCAAGCGCCTGCTGGACGAACATGATTTTCGCTGCTATACCGAACACCTGAGTTACTGCAGTGATGACGGCCATCTGTATGACCTGATGCCAATCCCTTTCACGGAAGCAGCGGTACACTATGTCGCCGGCAGAATCCGCCGGGTGCAGGACATACTGGAACGGCGCATCGCCATGGAGAACGTGTCCTACTACGCCGCCCCCGGCAAGGAAATGGAGGAAATCGATTTTCTCAACGCCGTGCTGACCGAAGCCGACTGCGACCTGCTGCTCGATGTCAACAACATCTACGTCAACAGCATCAATCACGACTATGATGCGGAAACATTCCTGCATGCCCTGCCCGCCGAACGTATTGTCTACTTCCACATTGCCGGCCACTACGATGAAGCCGACGATCTGAAAGTGGATACCCACGGTGCACCGGTCATCGACCCGGTCTGGTCGCTACTGGAAACCGCCTACGCCCGTTTCGGGACTGTCCCGACCCTGCTCGAGCGCGACTTCAACATCCCCCCGCTCCCCGAACTCATGTCTGAAGTCAGACAGATCGCGGCACTGCAGGCAAAATGGGAGGCCACCGGTAAAGACGGCATCGCACATGGCATCCACAACTGATTTCACCCGCAGGCAGTACGAATTCGCCGCTCATATCCGCGACCCGGAACACAATCCCGCCCCTGCCGGTATCGAAGACCGGCGCATGGGTATCTATCGGGAGTTGTTCTACAACAACGTTGAAAACTTCCTGGCAGATACCTTCCCGGTACTGCACGAGATCCTCGATGCCGGCGCCTGGCATACCCTGGTGCGGGCATATTTCCGTGACCACCACGCCCATACACCGCTATTTCTGGAAATTCCGCGCGAATTTCTGAACTGGCTGGAAAACGAGCGGCAGCCGCAAACCGGCGATCTGCCGTTCCTGCGGGAACTGGCCCACTACGAGTGGGTCGAGCTGGCAGTGTCGATCTCGGAGGACACGCCGCAACTGGACAACATCGATCCGGCCGGCGATCTGCTGACCGGAATCCCGGTACTGTCGCCCCTGGCATGGCACCTGACCTATCAATTCCCTGTGCACAGAATCGGACCCGGTTTCCAGCCCGCGACTCCCGGCGAGCATCCCACCTGTCTGGTCGTATACCGTGACCGGGAAGACACGGTCGGGTTTCTGGAGATCAACCCTGTGACCAAGCGCCTGCTGGAACTCATGGATGCAGACAGCGCCGCCACGGGCGCGGAGATCCTGGAGCGTATCGCCCGGGAAATGGCACATCCACAGCCTGCAGTGGTTATACAGGGGGGACTGGATATAATGCGCAATCTGCTCAATAAAAATATTTTACTCGGCACAATAATCAAAGCATCCCTGTAACCGGGGCCGCTGTTACCAGGAACCACAACCGGGAGGAAAAACTGGCCATGGTCAATCTTCTGAATCGCATGCAAAGTGTGCTGGATCGTACCCGCGCCTTCGATTTTCTCGCGCCCCTGGCACTACGCCTGTATCTGGTCCCGATATTGCTGATGGCGGGCAGCAAAAAGCTGGTGGACGCCGATCCGGCCTGCCTGGTAGACACCAGCACGGCCTGTCACTTCAACTTCAGCGTCAAACAGGATGTCATTGACTGGTTCGGCAACGCTGACTGGGGGCTGGGTCTCCCGTTTCCCGAAATAATGGCCTACCTGGCGGCCTACACTGAATACTTTGGCGCTGTGTTGCTGCTGGTAGGGCTCGCGGTACGCTGGGTCACGATTCCGCTGATGATCACCATGGTCGTGGCCGCAGTCACCGTGCACTGGCAGAATGGCTGGCTGGCCATCGCCGAGGGCAGCGGCTTCTTCGCCACGGAACGTACCCAGGGTGCGGCTGAACGGCTCGACGCTGCCAAGGAAGTTCTGCAGGAACACGCCAACTACGCCTGGCTGACCGAGAATGGCAGCCTGGTTATTCTCAACAACGGTATCGAATTCGCTGCAACCTATTTCATTATGCTGCTGGCGCTGTTCTTCACCGGTGCGGGCAAGTACTTCAGTATCGATGACTGGATTTATCGCGTGTTTCGCAGCAAGAACGTCTACTAGAAACACGGCAATAATCCAGTATCGCATTACCAGGTGACGCACCATATAGTGGTCCTGAAAACACAGGGATATTTTCCCGCTATTAACTGACCAGCTGTTTATCATCGGCACCAGGGGGCTGAATGGAGATCCTGTCGGGTGAAGTCACGTCATACGTGTTCCGGGTACTCGATATCCTGGCGGCCCTGTTTGTGTTCCTGGTGGGGCTGGGCGTCGTCGCCATCATCATTTTCTACATCATCGACATCACCCAGACGAAGAGCGCTATTCGCCGCAACTATCCTGTTGTAGGCCGCTTCCGGTATTTCTTCGAGCATATCGGCGAATTTTTCCGTCAGTATTTCTTTGCCATGGACCGCGAGGAACTGCCCTTTAACCGGGCGCAACGATCGTGGGCCTATCGTGCCGCCAAGAATATCGATAATACGGTCGCCTTCGGTTCAACCCGTGACCTGCGCCCTCCGGGGACCGTCATATTCGTCAATTGTCCCTTCCCGACCCTGGGCGAGGACGCGGTCCCGCCCCGGGAAATCACTATCGGGCCGTATAGCAAACACCCCTATACAACCAGCTCGCTGGTCAATATTTCCGGCATGAGCTTTGGCGCCATCTCGAAACCGGCCATCAGGGCCCTGTCGAATGGCGCCGCTATGGCCGGTTGCTGGATGAATACCGGTGAAGGCGGCCTCTCGTCCTATCACCTGGAAGGCGGTTGCGACATTGTCTTCCAGATCGGTACCGCCAAGAACGGTGTCCGCGACCTGCAAGGCAAACTGAGTGATGAAAAGCTCCGCGCGGTGGCGGCACATAAGCAGGTGCGCATGTTTGAAATCAAGCTCAGCCAGGGCGCCAAGCCCGGCAAGGGCGGTATCCTGCCGGGCGGCAAGGTGACACCTGAAATTGCCGACATCCGCGGGATTCCTGTCGGCGAGAATGCCATCAGCCCGAACCGCCACGCGGACATCAATTCCAACAGTGACCTGCTTGACATGATCCAGCGCGTCCGTGATGTCTCCGGCAAGCCGGTGGGGTTCAAGGCCGTTATCGGCGCCTACGGCTGGCTGGATAACCTGTTCAGTGAAATCAGGCGAGCGCGGCATCGAGAGCGCGCCGGATTTCATTACCGTGGACGGGGCCGAAGGCGGCACCGGTGCCGCACCCATGCCGCTGATCGATGATGTGGGCCTGCCATTGCGCGAAAGCCTGCCATTGCTGGTAGACAAGTTGAAGGAGTACGGACTGCGCCAGCGCATCCGCGTCATTGCATCGGGCAAGCTGGTCACTCCCGCCGATGTCGCCTGGGCCCTGTGCATGGGCGCGGATTTTGTCGTGACGGCCCGTGGCTTCATGTTTGCGCTGGGCTGCATACAGGCGCTGCAGTGCAACAAGAACACCTGCCCGACCGGGATCACAACGCACAACAAGCGCCTGCAAAAAGGCCTGGATCCGCGCAACAAGGCCGTCCGGGTGGCCAACTACGCGAAAAATATCGTCTATGAGGTCGGCATTATCGCGCACTCCTGCGGCGTCAGGGAACCGCGGGAATTCAAACGGTTTCACGCGCGCATCGTCACCGACAACAGCCTGTCCATGCCCTTGAACGCGCTACACCCCGACGTGCCGGACCCGGCTGAGACGAGCCGGACCAACGTGGCCTGAAGCAGTCTGTGGCCACCCAGCATGCCATTCTGATCCTGACCGGCCTGCTGTTGCTCGCCATCGTCATCCAGCCACTGGCCCGGATGATCCACCTGCCCTTTACCGCCACCCTGGTGCTTGCCGGTTTTATCGCCTCCGAGCTGGTGGTGATGGCCGGTATGGATACCGGCATCCGCGCCGGAAATTTTCATGACCTGATCTTTTATGTCTTCCTGCCGATACTGGTATTCGAATCGGCCTACAACATCAATGCACGCCTGTTGCTGGACAACCTGTTACCGATCCTGTTCCTCGCCATTCCCGTGCTGCTGCTCTCGACCGTCATTACCGGCACGCTGGTGTATCTGGGCATCGGACACCCCGCAGGTTTTCCCTGGATTGCCGCATTACTGACCGGTGCCCTGCTGTCGGCAACCGATCCGGTTGCCGTCGTCGCCCTGCTCAAGCGCATGGGTGTCCCGGAACGACTGCGCCATCCTGATGGAAGGTGAAAGCCTGTTCAATGACGCCACTGCCATCGTCATCTTCGGGATCTTTCTTGCCCTAGCAACCGGTAGCGACGGACCACTCTCCGTCCCGGATGCCATATTGCACTTTTGTGGCGTCTTTTTTGGCGGCTTGCTCACCGGCGCCGTCGTCGGCGTGGTTTTCGCCCGACGTGTCGGCCTGGATACAGGACACCGGTTGCCCGGGCACTGGCCACGGTCATCAGCGCCTACCTGGCATTCATGCTTGCGGAAGCCGTCCTGCAGGTCTCCGGCGTAATGTCCGTACTGGTCACCGGCATCATCCTGGGCCGGCGCACGCATGCGCACGGCCGGATACAGCCACCGACTTCATCCGGTTGCTCTGGGAATTCATCGCCTTTGTTGCCAATGCCCTGGTTTTTCTGCTGATGGGTGTCACCATCACCCTGGCCATGTTCGAGGAACGCTGGCTGGCGATGCTGATCGGGATCGCCGGTGTCTTTGCCGCACGCGCAGCAGGTATCTTTCTGCTTGGTACCACTGCTGAACAAAGTGACGCCCATGGCAGCCGATCAGCCGCCCCTATCAGGTCGTGATGCTGTGGGGCGGCTTGCGTGGTGCCGTCACCCTGGCACTGGCGCTGGCACTGCCTACCACCCTCGACGTCCTGGTGGACCATCCAGTCCATTGCCTTCGGCGTCGTGCTGTTCACGCTGTTTGCACAGGCCACCACGACCGCCCCGCTGGTGCGCTACTACGGCTTGAACAAGCCCGGCACAGAGCGTAATTGACGGGCTAGCGGATATTGATTCGGGATTTTCAGCACATTGCAGCGGCAATCGATCAGCAGTCCGGCCTGAGGTCACCAAAGCGTGACCGGCATCGCGGATTACCGGCTGCGGCCGGGGGATACTGAATTCGGCGCGGGGGTCTGGTTCACTTGTCCGGCAGCATTGCACGCCAACTCCCCTGACTCGGAGACGAGGAAACCCAACCCCCGTGCCTCCCTTCAACCCGTAGGGCGCAATAGCGCAGCGTATTGCGCCACATGGTCAATAACCAAACCACACCCCAACACCCAACCTGCAACCCGTAGGGCGCAATAGCGCAGCGTATTGCGCCGCATGGTCAATAACCAAACCACACCCTACGCACCGCCTGCAACCCGTAGGGCGCAATAGCGCAGCGTATTGCGCCGCATGGTCAATAACCAAACCACACCCCAACACCCAACCTGCAACCCGTAGGGCGCAATAGCGCAGCGTATTGCGCCGCATGGTCAATAACAAAACCACACCCTAACGCCCCACCTGCAGCGCACGCACGGCATCCAGCAATGCGTCGTCATCCCAGTCTCGGCCGCCAATGGCACGGTAGGCAAGCGTGCCGTCCGGGGCAACGACATAGGTCGTCGGCAAGCCCTTCACCGGCCATTGCGCAATCACCTCTCCGGACTGATCCATGAGCAATGGAAATTCCGCCGGGTAGTCGGCGGTAAAGACAAAGATCGTATCCTCGTCTTCACCCACATTGATCGCCAGCAGGGCCACCCCCTCTTCGCGCAGCTTGTCGCCAGGCGCGATTCATGGACGGAATCTCCTCCCGGCACGGCGGGCACCAGGTCGCCCAGAAATTGATGATCACCGGCTTGCCGGCGTAATCAGACAGGCGATGCTGCTTGCCGTCGGTGTCCAGTCAGGGTCGAAATCAGGCGCACGCACCTGACCCGGGAGTCGCGTCAGCATCTGCTCCGCTGGCACTGCCCCCGGCAGGCATAGCAGCAGTGCGAGTGGTAGGAGAAAAATGCTTCACGGCGAGTCCTCCAGACGTTCCACATCCGGTGGACACTCGATCTTGCGTATCCAGGCGGAGCGTTGCTGCTGCTCCGCCTGCCACACCAACTGCAAATCGAACACGGCTGCAGGCGGCAGTCCGTACAGTGTCATACCCCAGTTGTAGTCACCCGGCAGGAATTCCTGCTGCGTCGGAAACGTCGCCCAGCGAAATGCCAGCACCGCTGCCGGGCTTACCTCGTCTTCGGGTCGGGCATCGATCCATTTTTCCTTTCAATCATACCGGTCTCCTTGCCGGCATGCAGCACGCGCCACTGCCGCAGGTCGACGGTCAGCGGCGCGCCACTGCCGGATTCATCCCGGTTGCGGATAATCGTCTGGAATACGCAGCTGGTGGCAATGGCATCAGCGACCTCGACGACTGAATCCCCGTGCCAGAAACAGCCCGCGGGTCTGGTCCGGAAGACGCTGGATCAATTCGATTTCCAGGTCATCCTCGGTAAAGTGCCACTTGACCAGCCCGGTGTCCGCAGCGGCACTGCGCACCGTCCCGGCCGTGGCCGGAACACTCGCCAGCATCAGCACAGCCGCTAACAGGCATGTCAGAGACCGGTAGCGTATCCCGGAAACATCCACAGACCTGCAAGCTTTCCGCCTGACCCGACCGTACCCGAAGCGAGTGAATAGCATGCCGAACCGGTTATTCCTTCAGCTCGATTTGCAGGTTTCCCTCGACAATGCGGATATTGCTCACGCCATCCGCAAACGCTTTCCAGAAACCTTCATCAGAGCCGAATTCCTGGACCAGGTCGATATTCTTCAATCCACCCAGCCAGGCATTCGGGACCGGGACTCCCATCACACTGACACCCTTGAGAATGACAATGGGTTTGTCATCGCGATAGGCCAGTTCCACGCCGGCCCGGACCTTGAGAATCTGGCCAGCCATAATCGGAAAGTCCTGATCGACAGGGACCAGCAGCTTGGCGCTGACCAGGTCGTCGGACAGGTCGATGGCGAGCTTCCTGGCAAGATCGGTATTTTTCGCCAGCAGGGCATTGAGTTCCCGCTCGCTCAGGGTGATCTTGCGCTCGGCGCCTGCCTCGCTATAGGCTTCCGGCTCGAGTGCTTCGGCATCGATCCCGTCATCACCGCGCGGGCGTGACGCTGTCTTGAGTGAATCCAGCCGATCCAGCTTTGCTTCCAGCACCTGCTCTTCCTTCACACTCAACTCGACCGGCTTGAACTCGGACGGGAACAGGTAGTACTTCACTATCCAGAGGGTGACGCCAACGGTTACCAGGACAGTCGCCAGCACAATCAGAAAAATCCTGAAGCCACTGATATGCCGGACCGTTTCTTTCTCAGCTATCGTTTCCGTATTCATGGGTTACTTCTGCTCCGGTTGGGAGTGAACGCCGTTTTGCGCCAGCTCATATATCAGCTGCAAAGGTATTGCAGCTGTCGATGTCACCACTGTCGATACCGCGCTTGAACCACTCGACCCGTTGTCTGGATGTACCATGGGTAAAGGATTCCGGCACGACGTGACCGGTAGATTGTTTCTGCAGCCGGTCATCGCCGATAGCGGTCGCGGCGTCCAGCGCCTCCTTGATATCACCCCGTTCCAGCACCTGGCGGCTGCGGTCGGCATGATTGCCCCAGAGCCCGGCGAAACAGTCGGCCTGCAGTTCCTGCTTGACAGACAATGCGTTGGACTCGCCCTTGCCCAGTCCACGCTGCGCGGACCGCACCTGCTCGTTGATCCCCAGCAGGTTCTGAACATGGTGGCCGATCTCGTGCGCAATGACGTAGGCCTGGGCAAAGTCGCCCGGTGCACCGTGGCGGCGCTTGAGATCATCGAAGAAAGCCAGGTCGAGATAGACCCTGTTATCGCCCGGGCAATAGAACGGGCCCATCGCGGCACTGCCCGCGCCGCAGGCGGACTGTACCCGGTCCGTATACAACACCAGGTTCGGTTTCTGGTACGTACGCCCCGCCTCCCGGAAAATGGTCTCCCAGGTGTCCTCGGTATCCGCCAGCACAACGGCGACAAAATCAGCCATTTCCCGCTCTTCCGGGGTGGGCTCGTACGGGGCGTCAGTCCCGGAACCCGCCGGCGTCAGGCCCTGCGACAGCTGCAGAAAAACCAGCGGGTTGATTCCCAGAAAATAACTGGCGGCCAGCGCCAGCACAATCGTGCCGATACCGCCCTTGAATAACCCGCGGCTGACACGCGAGCCACGCCGGTCCTCGATGTTGGAACTTCTGCGTCCCGTCTTCCACCGCATGCACTTCTCCCGTTCAATCGCACTGCTGCGGTTATTGTAAAACAAAGCCAGCCGGCATGGACGCAGGCCGCCTGCCGCACCGGCCGATCTGGCAAGCAGCGTGCGCAGAACGCCTGCGACCTTCCGAATGCATTAATATTAACTATAATAATCAATCAGATAATTGCGCCTCAACGAAACCGCGGACGCATTCCCGAAGTGTAAATTTTTGTCATAGTTGCGTTGACCGCGGGCTATTCATGCAGGACACATAAGCTTGCCGGCCGCCGCGTGTCGTGCTCCCGCTGCGAACACCTGTGCATCGGGGGGCCGGTACCAGTAGAATTCCCCCTCATCAGGCATGGAACTGTGCAGTGCCGCTGTTTTTTCACCCGCAACCCGGAATCGGCAAACGAATAATGAAACCCACACAAACAAAGCTGCCAACGGTGCGCAAAACAAAAATTGTCGTGACCGTCGGTCCGGCCTGCGATACACCTGACATGCTGGGTGCCATGATCAAGGCGGGCATGAATGTCGCCCGCCTGAACCTGTCGCATGGAACGTATGATGAACACAAGATTCGCATGGACCGCTTGCGTGCTGTTGCCAGACAAATGGGCGCCAACATCGCCATAATGATCGATACCCGCGGCATCGAGATCCGCACAGGTAAAGTGGCTGGCGGATCGGTTGATCTGGCACCGGGCGATGTCTTCACTCTGCACACGAGCCCGTATGCCGGAGACAGCGCGGGGGTGTCAGTCACCTACAAAAAACTCGCTGAAGAAGTCAGTCAGGGTATACCGATCCTGCTGGATGACGGCGCCATCGAGCTTGAAGTGCGGCAGGTCGACGGCGAAGCCATTCACTGCTGTGTCATACACGGCGGGCGCCTGGGAGATACAAAAAGCGTCAACCTGCCCGAAACCCGGCTGGCACTCAGCGCAGTCAGCCCGGAAAACCGCGAGGACGTCGTCAATGAGCTTGCCTTCGCGACAGAAAACGATGTTGATTACATTGCCGCTTCATTCATCCAGTCGGCGGATGATATCCACAAGATGCGCGAAATCCTCGTCGAGAAGGGTACCGAGATTCCCATTATCGCGAAGATCGAAAACAAGGCCGGCGTGGCAAATCTGGATGAGATTGTCGATGCAGCAGACGGTATCATGGTGGCACGCGGTGATCTTGGGGTGGAACTGCCGCTCGCCGACGTGCCCAGTACGCAGAAAAATATTATTCGTACCACGGTGACCCAGGGCAAGCCGGTGATTACCGCCACCCAGATGCTGGCCTCCATGGAACACAACCCGAAACCGACCCGGGCTGAGGCCAGCGATGTTGCCAATGCGATACTCGACGGCACCTCAGCCGTGATGCTTTCCGGCGAAACCGCAGCCGGCGACTACCCCCTGCAGGCAGTCACTACCATGGCCAACGTTGCCCTGCGCGCCGAGGCCTCGCTGCGGGAATATGGCTATCTGCAGACAATCCTGCCCCACCCCTCCAATGTCGTGACCGAGGCGGTCGGACAGGCGGCCATCACCATGGCGGCACATCTCAAGGCGGCGGCCATTTTCTGCCTGACCGAGACCGGTTTTACGTCGCGCCTGATATCGAAATACCGGCCTGAATGCCCGATTCTCGCCATTACCGCCTCACCGCTGGTAGCGCGCAAGCTGTCCATGAACTGGGGCGTCATCCCGGTTCTTTATGACAATGAACATCAGGATGATGCGAAGACCGATTTTGCCGTCAGGCGCGCCCGGGAGCTTGGGTACGTACAGACGGGTGACATTATCGTGGTGACCGCCGGCCGGCTGCAAACCGCCGGCGGGACCGACATGATTCGGGTCATTATCGTGGATGACTGAGCAAGTAATGCCTGCCGGCTGTCGATTCAATCCATCCTGTAGTTTTCCTGCTGCTGCACTTCTTTCCTGATCCGGCATATCCATGACCACGATCGGCACGCCGCTCTCTTCGACCGCAACCCGCGTCCTGTTTTGCGGCGGCGGCGAACTCGGCAAGGAAGTCGTGATTGAACTGCAACGGCTGGGCGTGGAGGTCATTGTGGTGGACCGCTATGATCACGCCCCCGCCATGCAGGTCGCGCACCGCAGCCATGTTATTTCCATGCTGGACGGCGCGGCCCTGCGCGCCGTGATTGAGCAGGAAAAACCGGATTACATCGTTCCGGAGATCGAAGCTATCGCTACCGGGACCCTGGTCGAACTCGAAGCGGAAGGCTATACCGTTATCCCAACGGCAACTGCTGTACACCTGACCATGAATCGCGAAGGCATCCGCCGCCTGGCGGCGGAAGAACTCGGCATCAGGACATCAGATTACCGCTTTGCCGCCAGCCGCGCGGAATTCGATCAGGCCATCGCTGACATCGGTCTGCCCTGCGTGGTCAAGCCGGTCATGAGTTCATCGGGCAAGGGTCAGAGCACACTGAAACAGCACGCGGACATCGGACCGGCCTGGGATTATGCGCAGTCCGGCGGTCGCAGCGGGGCCGGCAAGGTAATCGTCGAGGCGTTTGTCGAGTTTGATTACGAGATTACGCAATTGACCCTGCGCCATAGCGGCGGCACCAGTTTCTGCGAACCGATCGGCCATCTGCAGGTCGATGGCGATTACCGCCAGTCCTGGCAGCCGCAACCCATGAGTGACCGCGCTCGCGCGGGCGCGCGCAGTATCGCCGAAAAGATTACCGGCGCCCTGGGCGGGCGCGGCATTTTCGGCGTGGAATTGTTCATCAAGGGTGATGAAGTCATCTTCAGCGAGGTCTCGCCCCGCCCCCATGACACGGGTATGGTGACCATGATTTCACAGGATCTGTCCCAGTTCGCGCTGCATGCCCGTGCGCTCCTGGGATTACCGGTACCGAATATCCGCTTCCACGGCCCGGCGGCATCGAGCGTCATCCTGGTCGAGGGCGAATCGACGCAGGTGCGTTTCGAAAACCTGCACGCGGCACTGGCGCAACCGGATACCCAGTTACGCCTCTTTGGCAAACCCGCAGTCAGCGGTCAACGGCGCATGGGCGTGGTGCTGGCGCGCGCCGCAACCACCGAGGCCGCCCGGCAACGGGCCACGCAGGCATCCGCGGCCATATCCATCACACTGTAGCGATTCAAGCAGTACACACTATGCAAACGTACCACCGGGGACACCGACAGCATCATGACAGACAACACACTGAAGGCACGCGTGGAATCACTTGAAGCGCGCTTGATGTACCAGGAGGCCGCGCTCGAGGAGCTGACAACCACCATCCTGCGCCAGGAGCAGATCATCCAGCAGCAATCCGGGGCAATCGAGCAGCTGGAGAAGCTGTTGCGCACCCTGGGTGCAGCAAATATGGCGTCTACCGGCGAGGAAACACCCCCCCCGCATTACTGAAGTCACCCACATTACACCTCCATCCTACTGTTTTATATAGTATTTTATATTTTCGCGCTCACCGAGCGGCGCACCCGTCCGGCTTCCGGCACGCCTCCCCCAGCCGCTAAAGAACTCTATCTGTCTGACCGATAAGGTTATTGAACACTGCCGCAGGGTTGCTCCCTGGAAACTGACCGGATCGTAAAGAATTCATGGATATCCTTATATACCTGGCACCCGCCTTTCTGCTGTTATCCATTATTGCCCTGTTCTGGCTGATAGTGCGGGCCTTCAAGTGGCATCCCGGCTGGGGGGTCGCTGTCATGCTGCTGTCTCCTATCAGCGCCACGGCCTTTGGCGTCAGTCACTGGCGCGAGGAGAAGTTCCCGTTTCTGGCTTATATCACCACTTTTATCACGGCAGTTGCACTGAGCGTCTATATATTCACCATGTGGGGCGGCTGGGATATGCTGCGTGCCGCGCAGCAGGCAGATCCGGATAGCGCGTCGCAGCATGCAAGCGGTCGGGACGTGCTGGGTTTCATCAGGGCCAACCTGAGTTTCACAGACCATAACCGCGATCATCAGCAGCAACCGCCGCTGGAACTGTTGCCGGAAGAACCGCTCGAGAGTCAGGATGGCGGCGCGGATGATGCCGAAACTGCTGTTGAAGAAGAGACCGAATATGTCGGCCTGTACAGAAAGGTCAAACCGAAAACTGACCGCTATCGGCTCGTGTATACACCCATCAAGGTAAGCGACGCGAAGAACTATGTCGGCGCGACAATGAAAGTCACACGCAGGAATGTCGAGGAAAAGGAATATCGCCTTGTCAGCGCCTCACCAACCAACATGGAATTTTCACAGCGTAACAAATACGGTTCATTCACGTTCAAGTTCAAAAGCCGCGAAATAGAAAAACTACGCGTGTTGCTCAAGGAGCCTTACTGAAGGTCCCGAGCTGCGCCGGCAACGCAGGGTATAACAGCCTTGCCGGCCTGATCTCCCGTCTATCCCTGTTCCGGAACATATCGAAAACCGTTTTGCAGCGGCAACGATCGGCCCGGTGTCGCCCGCACCAGCCGGGTCATGGCACCCCGGCTCGCACAATTCCCGTCCAGCATCCGGCAGCGGCCACTGGCTACTCATGCAGCAACGCTGCAAACTCTGCCGGTAGCCGGCTGTAACCGGGAGCAATCTGCACTCAACGTTCGCCCTTGGCCCAATCCGGCGACCCGCCAAACCCGGTAACTTGAAGCATAAAACAATCACCGGGTCGTGTAATATGTTCATCGTTAACCACATCATTCTTTCCTGAAGCTGCACATGAACGAGCACGCGGACCACAAACAGACGCAGGGCGAGATCTGGCTGCTGGGCCTGATGCTGCTGCTCGCCGGTCTCGCCTACCGTGATCTGGTTTTCTGGGACTCGGCGCCGCAGATCCGCGCCAATGTCACCGGCTGGTTCTTCAACCCGTCGGATTCTTCCCCGCAACTGATTTATGTGCTGGTCATCGGGCTGTTATATATTCGCCGCAAGGACATTGCCGCCGCCTTCCGTGGCGATGGAGCTCCCTGGTCGGCTGTCCTGTTCCTGGTACCCGGTGTCTGCCTGTATATATGGGGACATTATCTCGGTGTTACCGATGTCGTTTTCCTGTCCTTTCTGCTGGTTGGATTCGGTACCGCCCGCCTGTTGTCAGGCAGGCGCCTGACCCGGGCCATCCTGCCACCGGCGCTGATATTGCTGCTGGCGGCACCGCTGCCGGGTGTGCTGATCAACCTGATGATCTTCCCCCTGCAGCTCTGGACCGCGGAACACAGCGCCTGGCTGCTCAACCTCATCGGGATCCCCGCGCTGGCCAAGGGCGACATAATCAGCATGGCCGGGAGCAGTGTGTGGGTAGCCGAATCGTGCACGGCACTGGGATTCATCAAGTGGCTGACGATCTTCGCACTGGCCTACGTCTATCTATTCCGGCTCCCCCGACTGCACGCAGTGATACTGGTATTGTCCGCCCCGCTGATCGCCTATTCTGTCAACCTGCTGCGGGCATTCAGCCTGATTATCAATCCCAAATCGGAGATTCTGTCGCTCCATGCCGCGCAGGGTGTGATCTTCTTTCTGATCGGCTTCTTCCTGCTGTATGCCCTGGATAACCTCCTGCTGCGCCTGCTCAGAAACAGCCCGCACGCGGAGCGCGTAATAGACGCCACGACCGGCAAGGATAAACCTCCACGGCGAAAACACACACAGGTACTGCTACTGGTCGCGATGTTTGCGTCGCTGCTGCTGGTATCGATCGGATTGCCCCGCTGGACTGCCATGCCCCGATACGCCGCCTTTGAAATCGACCTGCCCGAGCAGATAGGTCACTGGAAAATGGCGGGGACACCGAAAGTGAATCATCGGTTCCTCGGCTCGGTCCGTTACTCCTCCCATCTTTACCGCAGGTACACCAGTGATGACGGGCAGGTATGGATATTTATCGGTTATGACGACCGGCGGCGCCGTTATCGAAGCCTCGTTTCGGATAAAAATGCTTTTGAGAAGAAGATCGGACTGGTCGAGGCGCGTACCAGCATCGTTCCAGGTTCCGGCGATCAGCCCGTTGTTGCGGTTCTGTCGGAGATGGGCAATTACGATCTCCTCACCTGGCACTGGTATCGCGGTATCGCAAGCAGGCCCATGGAGGTCCTGCGGGCATTCCTGGCGCTGGACCAGTCGCCCTTGCGCAGACCCGGTGGCGCCGTGGTCATCCGCCTGGCGACTACCGTAGCGCCAACCCCGCAGGCGCGCGCGCAGGCGGAGAACCGGCTAGGTGACTTTCTGGAACAACTGCAGACGGTTGTCAGGCAAACGCCGGACCTGCAGATCGGACCCTATCTGGACTGATTTGTCTCATGGATAACGCTGGATAGCCGCTCGGCTCTATCCACGATCTACCTGCATAACTGCAGGCGCATCGCTCGCACACCATCGCTTCCGGCATCCTGTAGGCGCATCGCTCCCACGCGTCCATGCGTTCCACGACGACGTACAGGGACGATGCACAGGGATGTGCAAGTGTCGCGGTAGGCAGGATGCCGGGAGCAACCGTACGAGTGCCGCGGGAGGCTGGATGCCGGAAGCAGCGGTACCTACATCCTGTAGGCGCATCGCTCACGCGCATCCCTGCCTCCGCGATGTACCTACATCCCTGTAGGCAAAAAAAACCCCGCGCGTGGCGGGGTTCGATTAAACCGCTTGAGGGCGCCGCAATGCGGCGCCCTCATCAGGTCTAGGTAGGATCATTATTGTTCAGCACTTCGCAGCGCGGCAAGGTGCACATACGCATGGCTGCACGGACATCGTTGTAATTGATAACGCCGTTGCCGTCCACATCGCGTGGGTCATCCGGACCGGATGCCGGGGTGTTGGAGCGCGCCGCTCCGGAGATGGTCTGAACATCGAGGCGATCGACGTCACCATCGCCATCGGCATCACCCGAGGCTGCGGTCGGCGGCAGGGTTGTCGTCGTAGTCGTCGCTGGTGTGGTCGTCGTCGTGGTCGTCGCCGGAGCAGCCGTCGTCGTCGTAGTCGTCGCCGGGGCAGCCGTCGTTGTCGTAGTCGTCGCCGGGGCAGCTGTCGTTGTCGTAGTCGTTGCCGGGGCAGCCGTCGTTGTCGTCGTCGGCTCGGTCGTCGTCGTGGTCGTCGTCGGCTCAGTCGTCGTCGTGGTCGTCGTCGGCTCGGTCGTCGTCGTGGTCGTCGTCGGCTCGGTCGTCGTCGTGGTCGTCGTCGGCTCGGTCGTCGTCGTGGTCGTCGTCGGCTCGGTCGTCGTCGTGGTCGTCGTCGGCTCGGTCGTGGTCGTCGTGGTCGTCGTGGTCGTCGTGGTCGTCGTGGTCGTCGTGGTCGTTTCTAACTGACAATTACTGTCACAGCCATCGTCGTCTGTGACATTCATATCGTCACATGCTTCACCGTCATCGACGACACCATCGCCACAAGCCGGCAAGGTACAATCAAGTACGACAGGCATTTGGTTCAACATCCGAATTGGCGGCGCCGTCATCGCATTCTTCGGCGCAGCAGAGGGGCGAATCCATCGGGACAGGTGGGGAGACCTTCGCAGATTGTCCCGTCACCACAGTCAGTCCCCGCAGAGACGTTCAGGGTCAGACCGAAGCCAAACAGGAGGGTTAACAGTAAGAGTAGTTTCTTGATATGCGCCATGACGGTCTCCTCGAATTATTGTGGCTGGCGTGATGCTGCTGTTTATTTATATAGCTACACTTGTTTTGCGCTATTTTGCAGGTTGAATCGGTAAAAAGTCAAATTACCGGCAAAAAAACAGGCTAACCGAAATCAACTATATATCTAATTGTTTAGTTTGACTATTTTTAATTGAAAACTGTATCGTTTTTGATACATTTACGCTCCCTTTTGACATCTTGGATTGCTTCGTCTAATTTTAGCCCGTATTTACCCTGCGTCAAGCGCATGCGCTATGAGGTGTGCGCAGCACCGTGGCTGGATAAAAATGTCACCCTCCTGCCACAAACCGAAAGCTGGCACCTTTAGAGGTATGAGTGTCACTCCCGGTTGCCTGTCAGGAAGTCATCCACCTCATCCGGTCGCCCCCCGCTCGTCGGCAAAACTGGCAGAAAGAACTATAATTACTACAGGAGGGTGAGAAAGGTAAGAGGGCAACCGGTACGGTTAGCCAAAGCCAGACGGGCAACTGCCAGTCACCCTTCCGACGCCCCGGTCAGCAGCTGGCGGGCGGCGCGATTCAGGGGAGCCTGAGAGACGCGCGGAAGGTGGTCCGAAACCACCACCCAGCATTGCGAGGCCGGGGCGTTTGCCCCGTTCAGCACGGCCCGCCAGACAATTCCCCTTGAAATATGGCTATATGCCCTTACATATATAGCTGGGCAACAAACGTGATTTTGCGGTATGCTGCCCGCTCAGTCTGGTTCATTACGGTCCAAATGGCCGTAAACGCAGAAACCGGCTGCGTGAGACTCAGTTGCACATGTTTCGGTATTTTCAGAAGTTCCCTGGAGTATCTCCTGTACATTACCTTCCATGATTTGTAATTGAACACATTTCTTATTTTTAACAGAGGTAATCTACATGACTACAGGTACCGTTAAGTGGTTTAACGAATCCAAGGGCTTCGGCTTTATCGCCCCCGCTGATGGCAGTGAAGATGTGTTTGTACACTTCTCCGCAATCGAAGGCGGCGGCTTCAAGACACTGGCCGAAGGCCAGGCAGTCAGCTTCGAAGTTGAACAGGGCCCGAAAGGCCTGCAGGCGAGCAAGGTCATGCCAAACTAGCACGACCCAGGGCATACGCAACAAAGAACCCCGCGACTATGCGGGGTTCTTCTTTAACAGAACCGGCCAGACTGTCTCTTCATACAGGGAGAACACGCACGTGAAAAAAATGTTTATCGGCAACCTGCCACAGGATGCCACCCAGGAATCAGTGGAAGAGCTGTTTTCTGAATTCGGCACCGTGCGTTCCATCAGGCTCGTTGCCGATGTTTTCTCCGGCAAGTGCAAGGGCTTCGGTTTCGTTGAAATGGAAGGCCATGAGGCGCGGGCGGCAATTGCCGGACTCGACGGTAAAATGTTCGGCGACCGCTCCCTGCGCGTGAATTTCGAAGACCCGCGCAATGCCCGTGGCGGGCGCGGCGGACGCCGCTGAACAATAAGGTCGGGACAGGGGTCAGCACCCTTTCCCGTTTAGTACCGCAACAACATCCGGCTTGAGGCAGCAAAGGGTACTGACCCCCTTTTCCTGCCTTTTCAGCCCAGTCTGAATCCGCACCAATAAAATTATCTCCGTAGGGCGCAATAGCGCAGCGTATTGCGCCGCATGGATAATCCCGGGACAACACCAGTTTATGCATAAAAACCAATGGTAATCTGCCGTTTGTTGGATGTGATGGGCTGGTTATGATAATTGATCTCGTTCGGCGCAATACGCTGCGCTATTGCGCCCTACTGGCTACTGGCTGAACCTGCGTGCTTTTCCGATTCGTGGCAGAATTGGCCACTATTGTGATATACATTTAAAACACATGTAGTTACTTTGTTTTTAATGTCCAGTCTGGCCTGGGTGATGAATACACTGCACAGTTCCTGTCCGGGTCGCCGCTGTAATGTCGATGCACACAAGGTAGAACGCTCATTGCCGCAGATTTCGTGGAATGCCGTGTGAGCGGCGCGCGCAAGACCATGGCGATCTTCCTGCTGAAGTCATCGGTTACAGCCGCTTGTCTGTGGTGGCTGGCCCGTTATTTTGATTTCGAGCAGGTTCGTACCGCGCTTGCCGGCATCAATCCCCTCCTGTTGATTATTGCAATTGCGCTGCATTTCCTGTCATTTCTGGCGGGCGGCATGCGCTGGTGGTTGTTGTTCCGGCACCTGCACGGCACCATTACATTTCGACAGGTATGGCCAAGTTATTACCTGGGTGTGTTCTATAACAACCTGCTCCCGTCTGTTTATGGTGGTGACCTGGCCCGTACTGCGCGGCTTTATGCCTCCGGATTTGGTGGCAGTGCACTGGTTAGCTCTGCATTCGTTGACCGCCTGCTTGGTTTGGCCGCTGTGGTCAGCATGGGTGCTTTAGCGCTGCTGTTCGCCCCGGCAGAATTTGAAAATCGACTTGCAATCGGAGTGTTCGGAATGAGCATGCTGGCGTTATTGCCGATGGCTGGCATCGCCATATTGCCCCGCTGGACAAGGCAGCTGGATGCCGGTTTTGGCAGCCGCTGGCCGCGCCTGCATGCGGTCTTGTCGTGCTTCCCTCGCTACCGCAGTGCCCCTGGACTTATGCTGACGGCATTTGGATTGTCCGTTCTGAGTCAGTTGACGTGGGTGCTGGTACTCGTGCTGCTGGCGCCCGGACTGGGCGTGCATCTGCCGGTATTACAATTAGTGGTTGTGCTGATGCTGGTATCCCTGGTCTCCAGCCTGCCAATCTCACTGGGAGGACTCGGTGCAAGAGAGGGCGCCATGATGAGCCTGTTGCTGCCGCTCGGTGTTGATGCAGCCTCGGTGCTTGCCTTATCCGTGGCCTACCTGGTGGCATTGTGGTCTTGTACGTTGCCAGGTGCCTTTATGCTGCTGTTGCGGGAGCCGAATGCACCCGATGCAACAGGCCTGTAAACGCCATTCAAACCATTTCAACCGGAAAAAACAGGCGTCACCGTCTATCCTTCAGGCGCAGGACAGTGCTTGTGAATTGTAATGGGATTATCTATGCTTTTGCGCTGACAAAAGCGGGGGATTAGTAGTGATGCGATCATCGATATACGCGTTAGCAGCGCTTGCATTGCTGGCATCGACCAGCGTGGTGGCATCCTATATCAGTATGGCAACTGATTTTTCTGTTGCCGAGGGACCGAATGGTCTAGTGCTTAACGTTTCGACCACAAACCAGGGTGACGAGCCGGCATATGGAATTCAATTCGAGGTTCAGATCGGCAATCAAACTCTCACCAGCAGTTCCGTCCCCCAACTGGGTGTAAATGAATCCACATCATCGGATCTTTCCATTCACGACGCATTTCATTTGCCCGGGCACTACCCTGTGCTCATCAAGACCCATTATCAGGACGCGAACACGTACCCGTTTACCGCGCTTGCCGTCGGCTTCCATGATTTTCAGCAGCCGGTCGTGAGCAAGGTCCTGATTCGAGCGGAAGATGCCAGTATGCCTGCCAATGGCAAGGGAACGATGAAATATACGGTCCGTAATAACGATTCGGTTGAGCGTGATTTGACTCTGACACTGCATCTGCCTGATGAGTTGGCGGCACTAAAAAGCAGAGACAGCTTAACCATAGGGCCCGGACAATCTAAATCGCTGGAGTACACGCTGGAAAATTTCTCGGCGCTGGCAAATAGCGGCTATGCAATCGCGCTAGTGGCGGAATATGAAGACGGCAAGAGCCACTACAGTACTGCCGGATCAGGCACCATACGTATTACTGAACCCAATACCATGGATGAATACCTGCCCTGGATTGTGGCGGCAATCTCCGTCGCCATCCTGGCATTTCTGATCATTATCCGGTTACGACGCAAGTAATGTCGGCATAATTACCGCTGTGACGGCAGCCTTTTCCCTGGCTGGTGTTTTATCTTTTGCATCGTTGTTGCCTGGTCGGTAAAAGAAACCGGTCACTAACCGGTCCGGGAACAGAGTTACCGGCAAACGAAGGCATCGACAAGAGTCACAAGCCCTGGTTGTTAGACGAAACCCGTATTCCGTTACCTGGATACTCGATTATTGACCATGACAGCGAATTACCCGATTCACAAAAAGCAGCCTGGAATGCTTTTTATTTTGCTGTTGTGGGTGTGCCCGCATGTTTTCGCAGCGCAAACGGCTGCCCCCTCTTCAGCAACGCCGGAACAACAGGCGTCTGCCACGACTCCGCCATTTGAGATGGAAGTAGCGTCGGTCATTCGCGGACATAACAGGAACTGGGCAGAAGTCTCGATCACTGTCAGGCCGATTGAACCCTCAGTAGACGCGGTTACGATCACCGGGCACGGGCCGGATGGGATGGTCATTCAACCATCCAGTACATACGGTGAATTTACACCGCGGAGTAACAGGAAACTGCGAAATTCCGGATCTATAACCCGAAAGGCGAATGGCGATCTGGGCCCGCTTTCTTTTACCGCCGGCGAAAAATGCAGGTGATGGCACTTACGTAGCTAATATCACAGTAACTGGCCGCAGGGATTTGACAGCGGCGAATATCTTTCACCGTCCTCACTGGCTATGGCTGGCGATAGTCGGGGCTGTTGCGTGGTTTTTATTGCTGTCCCGACAGGCGCGAACATCGATCCGGGAACAGCTGGCAACAACCGGGATCTCCCCGCTTTCTGCTGGATCTTTTCACGCTTCTGGTCGTGGAGATATTTATCATCTCCAAATTAAACCCGGAATTTCTGTTAACACAAACCACGACTACTGGCGGAGATACTGCCTCTCATTACTATACGCTGCAGTATCTTCGGGACGTCTTGCTGCCCGCGGGGCAGGTCAGCGGGTGGACACCCGGCAACTACGCGGGCTTCCCGATTCTCCAGTTTTATTTTCCCCTTGATTTTCTTTTTATGACGCTGCTTAGCGGCATCATGTCGTTGCAGGTGGCCTTCAAGCTGGGGTCGGTGGCGGGAACGCTGTTATTGCCGATCAGCGCCTACGCGATGTTGCGTCTCATGCGTTGTCCGTTCCCCGGGCCTGGTATAGCAGCAGCACTGACACTGCCGTTTTTGTTCAACGCCTCACATTCCATGTGGGGAGGTAACGTCCTCAGCAGTTTCGCCGGTGAATTTTCCTACAGTCTGAGTATGGCCCTTTCCCTTATCCTGCTGGGCAGCCTGTACGACGGTATTCGCAGACATCGCCGCGTGGTTACGAATGCGCTACTGGTCTTTCTGGTGGGGTTTAGCCACGGCTATACGCTGTTGTTTTCCGAAGCCATGTCTTTGTATTTGCTGATTACGCTCAGGGGATTCTTCGAACGGCTGTTTTATCTGGGAAAGGTGTATGCGCTGGCTTTCTGCCTGCTGGCGTTTTGGCTGGTTCCTTTACTGGTATTCACGAAATACACAACATCCTATGACCTTGTCTGGACAATAAATTCCATAAAGGAAGTGTTCCCGCCAATGCTGCTTCCCGTATTGCTGACTGGCGCCATCGGCAGTTTGGGGGTGCTGATCTGGGGTATTCGTGATTACACGCAGACCGGCAAGGAAGCCTTGCCGATGCTGGGTTATCTCTGGTTTGGCCTGGCAATGTGCGTGGTCTTTTTTGTTGCGGCACCCAGACTTGGTGTGGTGGACATACGCTATGTACCCTACGGACACCTGATCGGTGTGTTGCTTGCCGCTATCTCGCTGGGTTGGCTGGGGCACTATTTGCGGCGCTGGAGGATCGACTGGGTATTGCTGCCGGCAGTTCTAGCCGCAGCGATTGTCTGGACCGGAAGTCAACTCGGGCCGGTTGCCGACTGGGCAAAATGGAACTACGAGGGTTTCGAAGCCAAGCCTGCATGGCCCACATTTGCGCAGATCAACCGGAAATTGAAAGGTGACTTCAGCGACCCGCGGGTGGTGTACGAGCATTCCGAACTTCACAACAGCTTCGGTTCCAGCCGTGCGTTTGAGTCTCTGCCCCTGTTCTCCGGCCGGGCAACCCTGGAAGGCCTGTATATGCAGGCGTCCATCAGCTCGCCGTTCGTGTTTTATATCCAGTCCGAGGTCTCCCAGCAGAAATCGGTGCCGTTTCCGCAATATTCCTACAGCAGCATGAATTACGATCGCGCAAGGCCGCGGCTGGAAATATTCAATGTCCGGGATCTGATTATCCGCAGCAATTCCGCCAAAAAGGCGATTCGCCTGGCGGAGGGGTATGCATTAACAGATACCGTCGGTGAGTATGAATTGTGGGAACTGACCACGAACCGCAACCGCTACGTAGAGGTGCCGGCCTATGAGCCGGTATTGTATCCAACGTCTTCCTGGAAGGAGGATGCCCATCGATGGTTCACGGATGAAGCCCTGCTCCAGATCCCTCTGGTTTTCGTTGAGGAAGATGTTACCCGTGTATTTCCGCCGTTCAAGGTCCTGGCCAGGGATCTGGCTGATCTTCCCCGAATACCGGTCGAGACCGGAAATTGCACAGTCCAGGAGCACATCGGCAATCAGGAGATCAATATTGACACCGATTGCATCGGCAAGCCGCTGGTGGTGAAGATGTCCTATCACCCGAACTGGCATGTGGAAGGCGCAGATCGTGTCTATTTGACGTCTCCGTCACTGATGCTGATTTATCCCAGGCAACGTCATGTGCGCCTGTATTACGGGCCTGGTTTGTGGGACAGGATTGGCCGTGTCCTGACTGTGACAGGCCTGGTCATCCTGTTGATAAATATCCCGCTGGGCTGGCGGCAAGGCGGCACGCTCTGGCAATGGATTGCGGCACGCCTGCATGTGCGCCCCTCCCTGGTGCCACAGATCAGGTTCAATCCAGGCACCCGCAATCGGTGGATAATACTCATCGTGACCGTGATGGTCGCCGGGGCAGCGATTGTCCGGGTTTCCTATGTCACCTACCACTCCAACCCCAATCGCATCTATAACAAGGCGATCCAGTTAAAGGATGAAAAGCGCTTCGACGCGGCCAGGGAGGGATTCCGTGCGGCCAAAAACGCACTGGGTGCATCGGACCTCGCGCAGAATTCCGCCTATTACATCGGCATCACATATTATCTGGAGAAGAGAGACCAGGAGGCAATTGCGGCGTTCGAAGACCTGATCCGGCGCTACCCCAGGAGTAACTGGATACCCGAAGTTGAATATCATATCGGCCTGTGTCTGTATCGAACCGGACAGGAAAGCGCAGGGACCCGCAAGATGCAGCAGCTGCGGGAACAGCATCCCGGGACCCGTTGGGCCGAGTACGCTGGTGACAGGCTCGGGGAACATAAGGCGCTGGTGGAAGAGCAAGCGCCCTTGAGCGGGTATAACATTGACCATTACATGAGTACCGCAATCGATCACTTCAACCACGATCGGCTGGAAGAGGCAAAAGCGCTTTTTCAGGACATCAGCGCCCGATTTCCGGATTACCCCGGCGCGCCCCAGGCGCTGGCGGCATTGGCACTGGTATATTACAAGCAGGAAAACTGCGCAATGACCCTGATCCACTACGGAGAGCTAATCAGTCGCTACCCCGGGGATAAATTGATCCCCGAGGCGTACTATCATCTGGGACTTTGCAATGAGAAACTCGGTAACTTAGAAAAAGGACAAAGTTACTTGTCCCGCGTTGCGCGCGATTATCCCGATACAGACTATGGCCGCCAGGCCCGGCAGAGATTACGCTAGAAAACCGAGATCATGGATATGGGTTCAGAATTGTCAATTGTAGTTCCGGTTTACAACGAGGCCGGAAACATTGAAAAATTGTGCTCCGAATTAATTCCTGTACTGGAACGGCTCGGCGTGGAGTGGGAGATAATATTCTGTGACGATGGCAGCGATGACGCAACCTGGAAGATAATTGAAACTTTGCACAACAACGATGCGCGTATAAAAGGTATCCGCTTTTCACGCAATTTCGGTCATCAATATGCGTTATTTGCCGGAATGCAGCATGCCTCCGGGAAGGCGGTCATTACCATGGATGGAGACCTCCAGCATCCCCCGGAGCTTCTGCCTCAAATGCTGGAAAGATGGCGTGCTGGCGACAAGATCGTCCATACGGTTCGCACCTATAACAAAGAGCAGACGGTTTTGAAGAGAGTTTCATCGCGTCTTTATTACAAGCTGTTTTCCTTTCTCAGTGGTGTAGAAATGGAAAGTGGTATGGCCGATTTCCGATTGCTGGACCGGCAAGTGCTGGATGAGTTGTTGAAATTCAAGGAAGAAGGATTATTTTTACGGGGGATCGTACACTGGGTCGGCTACCAGAGTTCAAAGCTGGATTTTACGTGTGGCGAGCGCTTTAGCGGGAAAGAAAAGTACAACCTGAAAAAGATGCTGAAACTGGCATGGACGGGCATCACCTCGTTTTCCATGGTACCACTCAGACTCAGCATAATCATCGGAGTGCTAACAAGCCTGCTCGCATTTTCTGAAATGCTTTATGCAATCTATGCGAAAATATTTACCGACACTGCGGTTCCAGGCTGGGCATCCGGGGTTGCGGTGGTTTCTTTCCTGTTTGGTATTCTTTTTATCATGCTGGGAGTGCTCGGCGAGTATTTAGGAAGAGTTTTGATAGAATCCCGGAGTCGCCCGCGCTTTCTTATAAGTGAATGCGTTGGAATTACGCAGAGGTGATCCCGGCAATGTATCCCGACCCAATGAACAGAATTCATAAGAAGTCCTGCTAAATCGATGCCGGAAACAGGCATAAACGGGGTCGCATAATGGAAAATTACTCGACAAGCTATAAAAACGGTTTTATATCATCCTTGGCACCTTGGACTTCCCCCAGTTTAACAGACACTGCCTAACTTCCAATTGAGTCCGCCTCTTATGCTGCCGGGCTCACCTGACCCAGACAGCCGACCATTTCAGGTTATACCCGAAAATATGAGCATTACTATTGATACACTTAACTGGGTCTACGCGGAAACGTATGGGTAAATACTGATGGATAAATAGTCCGTGTAGGGCGCAATAGCGCAGCGTATTGCGCCGCACGACATCAATCATCATACCCGGCAAACAGCGGTTTACGATCGGGTGTTGTGCATAGCCGGGTTTGTCGGGGGATACTCCATGCGGCGCAATACGCTGCGCTATTGCGCCCTACGCAGGTATCTGAGTATGTTCCGGGATTATCCGTGCGGCGCAATACGCTGCGCTATTGCGCCCTACAAAGCCAGGTAGGTACAGGCAATAAAAAAGGGTCAGTGCGCATCCCCGTCTACCCGGAGGAATTGCACTGACCCTTTTGAATCAGGCGCGGTCATACGGACCGCGCCCGGTAGTACTAACCGCCGACCCTGATGCCCAGCTTGTCCAGGGTCTGCAGCGTCAGGCCACCATGCGCCAGACTGTGTTTACGCTGATAGGCGTCAACCGCTGCCATGGTGTCCCTGCCCAGCACGCCATCGATCTGGCCGGGATTGAAGCCGGCCGTCTTCAGTGAGCGCTGAATCTGCAGTACCAGGTCCTTGGTTGTGTTGGTTTCACACAGGACCGGGCGCCATTCCTGTTTGGCATCTGCAATCTTGGTGCGCTTGGGCACTATTTCATACTTCGCAGGGATCTTGATCCGGTTTTCCTTTGCAGGAGATACCAGTTTGCGCATACGCATGGTCTTGAACGTCGCCGGCACCTCGACCTTTTTGACCGTGGCGTCTGATTTCAGCACCTGCTTGGTGATGGTTTCATGCCGGGCCGGAACCTCAGACAGACACAGGGTCGTGCCGGTGGCCTTGCCTTCGCCGGAGGTACCTGCAAGATACCATCCGATCTTGGCATCCGCGACCTTTTCACGTTTCTGGAGCGTCTGATACTCGGCCTGGATCGGTTCACGTTTCTCGCCGGCGGTATTCTTGATCTTCTTCACCTTCACCATCTTGTATTCGGCGGGAATCTCGATCTTCTTGATGGTCGCCGGTGTCTTCAGGACCTGCTTCTCGATGGTCTTGTACTTGGCGGGAATCTCGACCAGGCACATGATTTCACCGGTAGCGTTATCGATCTTCTGGTTCGGACCGCGGCCTTTTTTCCAGGTGGTATAGGCGGGAGATTCCAGGACCTTTTCGGTTACGACTTCATACTGCGCCGGCACTTCCACGATCTTTTCCGCGGCTTCCTTGACCAGCACCTTTTCTTCAACCCATTCAAATTCCGGTTCGCTGGTGGTGATCTTTTCCGCAGCCGCACGTTTCAGGATTTTGTCTTCCTTGGTCTCGTAGCGGGCAGGCTGATAGAATTCGTTGTAGCACTGACCCGGCTTGGCAACTTTCGGCAGCCCCATCGCAAGCGCGGACAGCGTGAGTTGCGGACTGGCAATACTGGCCTTGCTGCCCGGTCCCGTGCGCCATACCGTGTGCGCCGGTTCGACTTCGACTTTCTCTGTCACGGTTTCATATGTGGCAGGCACGGCAACCAGTTTTTCGGTTGCCTGGCTGGTGGGAACCCTGACTTCGGCCCAGTCGTACTTGGCAGGGATAACATCGATCTTTTCCCCGGCTTCATGCACGATGACCTTTTCCTGCACGGTCTTGTACTGTGCCGGCGTCATCACCTTGGCATAACACTCGCCCGGCTTGGCATTGGGCGGGAGTATCCCGGCACCCGCCATGCCGCCCTCGTCTGCAGCCAGTGCCGGAGCAGAACCGGCAACGGCAAGGATTATCCCTGCCGCGAGCGTTGAACCTCTTAAAAACCTGTTGCGAATTGCCATATGATGAATCCTCCCGGGATTTGTATTGTTTAGCTGATGATGTGAATGTGCCGGATTTTTCGCCAGCGCGGGTAATTCCCTAGCGCAACACAGGTCAGGGATTACGCCTTGTTACCGTTGTTAATTCGTTAATATCTGTATTCGTGCCGTATTATGGTTGCGACAAGCATCCAACCGCTTGTTTTAGTGGTGACAGATCGTAGCACCCCGCATAGCGCCTCACAACAGCACATAACCATATCTTTAGTGCGTGTATTTCCCGCGAAACATTCCCTGCCGGCCGCCGCACCGTCAGCTGTCAACGCATTGCTATTAACTGAATGAATAATCAAGGGTAGTTACTACCAGATACGCAGCCGGGTACCTGCCACCCGTGGCGAATTCACGGTGCAGACAATTCACAATCATTTACATTTGCCGGCAGGATAATCAGTCAATCTGTGTGCCGGCTCCCGCTGCTGCCCGTATTGAGTCCCGGGTTTCGAGCAGTTGCCGACGCAGCGGATGCGACTCGCCGCTATTCGCCAGACCGGCTTCAATCTCCAGCAGGGCCGCTGCATAACTGCCACGGTCTGCCAGCAGCTGGGCGAGGTTGTTGCGGGCAGCGACATGACCGGGCTGGATATCCAGCAGGCGCCGGTATAACGCTGCCGCGGCGGTCAACTCACCCTGTGCATAGCGGGCATTTCCCAGACCGAACATGGCCAGCGTGTTGTCCGGCCAGCGCACCAGGGCTGCGCGGTAATACACCGCGGCAGTTTCAAGCTGTCCGGCGGACTCGAGCGCCGCGATGGCATGCACATAGCGCGTTGCATCCGGCCGCTGGGGAAATTCACCCGGGCGCAGGATCACCATGGCCCAGAAATCCGCGCGCTCCCAGGTGCGCATGAACTTCTCTGCACGCATGACGTGGCGCGCGGTTCTCCCCGAACGCAGGATGATTTCGTTACGCTGCGTATCGAACCCGATGACAACGGCATAGTGCCAGACCGGCAAGCTGCGCAGACCGAGATTCTGCAGGACCAGCACCGGCCGGCCGGCGGCCAGCTCCGGCAGCAGCGTATCCACTCCCGGTTCGAGCGTATAGGGCAAGCGCTGGTAGCGGCGGGCAGCGGCAACCAGTTCCAGTTGCAGACTGCCCTGTCTTTCCGGCAGGAACACCTTCCCGGCGAGACTGGCTGGTGTTACTTCTATACCTGCAGCACCCAGCACCGTGGCCAGTGCAGCCGGTCCGCATTGATAGTCTTCCTGCGGGTAGTAGGGTGTGTCCTGCAATTCAACTGCGGCGGGTAATTGGCTGTCGGCCCGGAATGCCTCCCTCAGTGGCTGCGGTCCCGCGCATCCGGCGGCCAATAAAACCATGGCCACCACCAGGCCTGCCGGCCTGATGGGGCGAATGATCATAGCTGTCAGATCCGTTTGAATATATCAGTCACGCCGACCAGTTCGAGGATTAACAACACCAGGAATACGACACCGATGACTGCCAGTGCATCACCGCCCGCGGGTAACTCCGCCAGCCGTTCCTCCAGCATGCGCAACTCCGCGGCGGTCAGCGCCGCCAGCCGCCCCTGGACCTCCGCGGGCTCGACCCCGTACGCGAGCAACTGATCCTGAACCTGTGCACGCGACAGGATTGCGTCAACCCGTGCCCGCAAGTCTGCCCCCTGCTCAAGCTGGATCTGCGCCTGTGTGCCGATGACGCCGGCCAGGCCGGTTGTCGGCAGGCCCGCTCCCAGCAGACTGATACTCAAGATGCAGGCAATCAGCCTGTTAGTAAACACCGTAACCATTTCCCACCTCCTCCATCTTCATGATAAAGACCCGTGCAGTACGAAACCTGCGGGTCATAATGACTCACCCCGGCCTGGTAATATCCTGATCATAGCGGATAAATTATCCACATACAGAGTATATTACCACCGAGCGCCGATCCACTTCTGCCGCTGCCTGCCCTGCGGCCATAGTCCGTGAGACCTGCGCTTGCAGCGTCAAGCAATCAATAACCGGAGCCGTGTATGCACGCTAAACTCATGATTCTACCGGCGCAGGAAGCGCATGCCATCCGCCTCGTCCGGATACCCGATGACCTCGAGCAACACGAGGCCTTCCGGTTCGCAACCGGTCTGATCGCACAAGCAGAGGAAGATAACCCCGGCTATGACTGGGAGGATATTGCATCCGCTCTGGAAGACCATGGATTCGAGCCGGTGGACTTTATTCTGGGACCGGTACTCGACTGAACAAAACCCCGGGATAGCCTGGATAATCCCGAAGGCCGGCTGACGCGCATGCCCGGGCCGGGAGCCCGCCAGGCATAACCGGCAATCCATGCCTGAATTACTGCTGTGAGCAATAGCGGCTAGTAGCGCCCGTGTTGCTTGGCGATGTAATTGGTTAACTCGACGTACTGGGTATTCATGCGCCGCAGGATCCGGTGTACGGTGCGCATGATGGTGCGCATCACCTTGTATACCAGTTCCGGATCTTTCTCCAGCAGGCTCTCGAATGCCGTGCGATCGAGACGAATGAGCTCGCAATTACCCAGCGCACGCAGACCCGCGGAATGCTCGACACCGTCAATGAAACCCAGTTCGCCGACCATATCGCCCTCGATGAGCAGTTGCAGGGTGATATATCCCTCATCACTGCCGCGCGTGACGGCTTCCAGCCTGCCGCCGGAAATCACATAGAGGGCGTCGTCCTTTCCGCCTTCATCAATCAGGAAAGCGCCGTCCTTTATTCCGCACGCGGTCGCCACGCCGGCAAGCAGGGCGCACTGCGCGTCGGAGAGTTCTTCGCCCAGCGGGCTGGCCTTGATGGCCTCCTTGCTGACGAAAGAGTCATTTTGTTTCGTGTCGGTCATTAATCGTGTCTCCTGCGATTTGGGTGAATGCCGTGAGCGTGACTCCGTCCATTGCCGGCAGTCTGCGCACGGCGCGGTCAAACGCCAGCAAGGAAATCATGCATACGCGCCAGGAAAACCCCGGGCTGCTCTGCATGCAGCCAGTGGCCCGCGGCGGCAATCGTCTCAATTTCCGCATTCGGGAACAAGCGGTAGATGTCTTCATGAAACGCCGGCTGTCACATATCCCGACCGGCTACCGCCCAGAAACAGGACCGGGCCGGTATAGCTTGTGTCGGCACCGGGAAAGTCCGCGATCAGCGGCATGGCGTCCGCCAGCACCTGCAGATTCAGGCGCCATTGGTAACGACCCTCACTCGCCACCAGGTTCTGTAACAGAAAGCTGCGGATATACGGATCGTCGATCATCTCGCCCAGGGCGGCATCGGCCTCACTGCGGCGCGTGATCGTTGCGGGATCCACTGCCTGCATGGCGGTGATGAATGCGTCGAAATCGTGCGCGTATTTTACCGGGGCGATATCCACCACTACCAGCGCGCGCACCCGTTCAGGATATTGCAATGCCGCCAGCATGGCAGTCTTGCCACCCATACTGTGGCCACACACAATGACCTGGCCGAGAGCGTGTTTATCGATGAACGTCAGCACATCCTCGACCATCACCGCATAGTTCATATCCCCGGCCCACGGCGATGCGCCATGATTGCGGGCATCCGGCACATAGACGTGATATTCAGACAGCTGCTGTGCGATGGAATGCCAGTTGCGGCTGGAACCGAACAGACCATGCAGGATCAACAGCGGTTTATCACCTGTTCCGTATTCGCGGAAAAACAGTTTCACGGCACGGGCATCCGGGTAGTTACGGAATTGAAAGTGAAATCAGCAGCAGCCTTTGCAGGATCACGCATACACCCTGAAGGTACAAACCAAGCCTACCGCTTCGGCATGTATAAATCCGTTATGGTGCCTTCAAAGGCTTCTGCCGACATCGCAACGGTCTCGGAAAGGGTTGGATGCGGATGAATCGTCAACCCGATATCGCTGGCATCACTGCCCATCTCGATGGCAAGCGCCACCTCTGCGATCAGGTCGCCGGCATTGGTACCGACGATGCCGGCGCCCAGAACACGGCTGGATTCCGTGTCAAACAGCAGCTTGGTAATGCCTTCGCTGCGGCCCAGGCTCAGTGACCGGCCGCTGGCGGCCCAGGGGAACACCCCTTTCCCGTATTCGATACCCTGTTCTTTTGCCTGGGTCTCGGTCAGACCCACCCAGGCAACCTCGGGATCGGTGTAGGCGACCGAGGGAATCACGCTCGTATCGAACGCTGTCTTCAAGCCGGCGCTGGCCTCCCCTGCAACCTTGCCTTCATGCACCGCCTTGTGCGCCAGCATCGGGTTACCCACGATGTCACCGATGGCGAAGATATGCGACACATTGGTGCGCTGTTGACTGTCGACCGCGATAAATCCCTTCTCATCCACACTGACCCCGGCCTGGTCTGCACCAATCTCATGTCCATTCGGCTGCCGTCCGACCGCAACCAGCACCCGATCGAAGACATCGGTGGCCGGCGCCTTGCCGCCTTCAAAGGCGACTTCCAGTCCCGTGTCCGTTGCCGTCACCGCAGTCACACGGGTTTTCAGAAAAATATTTTCATACTGGCCGGTGATCCGCTTTTGCAGCGGGCGCACGATATCCCGGTCGGCTCCCGGTATCAGGCCATCCATCAATTCGACCACGGTGACGCGCGCACCCAGTTCGTGATAAACGGTGGCCATCTCCAGCCCGATAATCCCGCCACCGATAACCAGCAGCCGTCCGGGTATGTCATCGAGTTCCAGCGCCGAGGTGGAATCGAGCAGGCGCGGATCCGCATCCGGCATGCCCGGAATCCGCGTAATGCGCGAGCCCGCCGCAATGACCGCCTGCTTGAAAGCAATATTGACTGCACCGTCGGCGGTCTCGACCTGCATGTTGTGCGGAGAGGTAAACCGGCCGGTCCCCTGCACCACTTCCACCCCGCGTTTCTTGGCCAGTTGCGCGAGCCCGCCGGTAAGCTGGCTGACCACGCTGTTTTTCCAGCTGCGCAGTTTGCCGGTATCCACTTCCGGCTTGCCGAAGACAATGCCGTGCTGGCTCATCTCTCTGGTCTCGCTGATCACTTTGGCCGCATGCAGCAGGGCCTTCGATGGAATACAGCCGACATTCAGGCAGACCCCGCCCAGTGCCGGATAGCGTTCGACCAGCAGGACCCGCTTGCCGAGGTCTGCGGCACGAAACGCGGCGGTATATCCGCCCGGCCCGGCGCCCAGTACCAGCAGATCCACCTGGCGATCGCCTTCCGTCACCGGTGCGGCGGCAGGTGCCGCTGGTACACTTTGCGCAACCTTTGGCGCCGCCGGTTCTGCCGGTTCGGCCGTATCTGCCGGTTCTGCCGATTCAGCCGGCGCGGACGCCTCCAGGATCAGGATCAGCGAACCTTTGGAGACGCGGTCGCCGACACTGACCCTGAGCTCCTTAATGGTGCCGGCGGTGGGTGTGGGCACATCGATACTCGCCTTGTCGCTCTCCAGCGTAATGACCGGATCTTCGACCTGCACCGTGTCACCGGCCTTAACCGGCACCTCGATGACCTCGACATCCCTGAAATCACCGATATCCGGCACCCGTATTTCCACACTCATGCAGACACCTGCCTCAAAACCACTGCCATCCCATAAACATTGATTAACATATCTGTAATTTCATGACTGAAATTATTAATACAAACAGTTTTGCCACTGAACATTGATGCCGGTTCCGGCAATACAAAAGAGGCGTCCCTCCTCCCTCCGGGAGAAGGACAGGATGAGGGGATTTGATACCTGATAATAGCTTCTATATTCATCCCCTCTCCCCAGCCCTCTCCCGGAGGGAGAGGGAGTTAATGGGTCAGCTGGACCTCAAAGCACCATGCGGCGCACGTCATCCACCATCTTGCGCAGGTGGACAACGAACCGCGCAGCTTCCGCTCCGTCGATCACGCGATGGTCGTAACTTAGATCCAGCGGCATCATCAGGCGCGGCTCGAATTCCTTGCCGTTCCAGACCGGCTGCATGCGTGATCGCGACAGGCCGAGGATCGCGACTTCCGGTGCATTGATGATCGGCGTAAAGGCCGTGCCGCCGATACCGCCGAGGTTGGAAATGCTGATGCAGCCACCCTGCATTTCGGCGGGAGTGAGCTTGCCGTCGCGCGCGCGGGCACTGATCTCCCCCATCTCTTTTGCAAGTTCCCAGACACCTTTTTTATCGACATCACGGATGACCGGCACCAGCAGGCCCCTGGGTGTGTCTACGGCAATACCGATATGGTAATACTGCTTGAATACCAGCCGTTGCCCGTCGGTCGTCAACGAGGCATTGAGCCGGGGAAATTCTTTCAGGGAGGCGACCAGCGCCTTCATGATGAAGAGCATGCCGGTGATGCGCGCGCCCTGGCGCTCGGCCTCGGGTTTGAGAGACTGGCGGAACGCCTCGAGTTCGGTGACATCCACCTCGTCGTGATGCGTGACATGCGGAATGCTGACCCAGGCGCGCTGCAGATGCGGCCCGGAGATTTTCTGGATGCGCGTCAATTCCTGGATATCGACGCTGCCGAATTTGGAGAAGTCGATTTCCGGCTGCGGTGCGACGGCGAGTCCGCCGGCCGCGCCGCGGGGCTGGCTTAACTCGCCCTTGACCCAGGCCTTGACGTCCGCGCGGGTGATGCGTCCCTTGCCGCCCGACCCCCTGACGGCGCGCAGGTCGGCGCCCAGTTCGCGCGCAAAGCGCCGCACGGACGGACTGGCATGCGGCGGCGCAGTACCGGCCAGCTGCACCGGCGGTGGCAGGGCAGTGGGTGTGCGCCGGGTATAGCTCGGCGGAGGCGGCGACTTGTCTTCATCACTCGCCAGTTGCGCGGCTGCCGGGGCGCGCGCCGGTGGAGCCGCCGCTGCAGGCGCAACCGGCTCTGCAGGCGCGGCCGGGGCAGCTTCCTGCGCCACGCCATCCGCCGCTTCCATGGTCGCGATCAGGTCACCTTTCGATATCCGGTCGCCCACTGCGACCTTGACCGTCTGGATCGTGCCCGCTGACGGTGCCGGCACCTCCATGGTGGCCTTGTCACTCTCCAGCACCAGCAGCGGGTCCTCGGCCGCGACCATATCACCGGCGGCAACCAGCACCTCGATAATTTCAATATCCTTGAAGTCACCGATGTCCGGCAGGAGAATTTCCCTTGTGCTGCTCATGCGCTGACGCTCTGTAAAGGCCTGGCCCGCATGTCTCACCGGGATCCCGGATGCTGGCGCACGAGAACCAGCCAGGGCCGGGACAGGCAATGTAATAAAACACGCGTCTTATTTCTTATCCACACTCTCTTATTTACCTCAATTACATACATGACACTACCGCCGCCCGATGGGACATGCGGGCTAGACCTGTACCGGGTTCGGCTTGTCGGGGTCGATCTTGTAACGCTTGATCGCATCGGTAACAACCGTCAGCGGCAGCTGGCCTTCATCCGCCAGTGTCTTGAGTGCTGCCAGTACAATGTAGTAACGATCAACCTCGAAGAACTTGCGCAGTTGCCTGCGGGTATCGCTGCGGCCATAACCGTCCGTCCCCAGCACCGTATAGCTGCGACCGGCGGGGATGAATTCACGGATCTGGTTGGCATAGGTACGCATATAATCCGTCGCCGCGATCACCGGTCCGGCATGTTCTTTCAGGCGGCGCTCTACATGGCTTTCACGGGGATCCTGTTCCGGGTGCAGCAGGTTGTCGCGTTGCACGTCCAGACCCCCGCGCCGCAATTCATTGAAGCTGGTGACACTCCATATGTCGGAGGCGACACCGAAATCCTCGGCCAGCAGCCGGGCGGCACTGATGACCTCGCGCAGGATGGTGCCCGAACCCAGCAATTGCACCCGCACGGCAGCGGATTTCTCCGTCTCGACGGTGCGCAACCGGTACATACCCTTGAGAATATCGCCCTCAACCCCCGGCGGCATTGCGGGGTGAGTATAGTTCTCGTTCATAACGGTGATGTAGTAAAAAATATTTTCCTGCAGCTTGATCATGCGCCGCAGACCGTCATGGATAATCACGGCAAGCTCATAGGAAAATGCCGGGTCATAGGAAACACAGTTCGGAATGGTCGCCGCTGACAGCTGGCTGTGGCCGTCCTGGTGCTGCAGGCCTTCACCGGCCAGCGTGGTCCGCCCGGCGGTGCCACCCATCAGAAAACCCCGTGTCTGCATGTCGCCGGCCGCCCACGCCAGATCACCGACACGCTGGAAACCGAACATGGAATAGAAGATATAAAACGGGATCATCGAGACGTTGTGATTGCTGTACGAGGTGCCGGCGGCGATCCAGGAACACATCGCACCGGCTTCGTTGATACCTTCCTGCAGGACCTGGCCCTGCTTGTCTTCCTTGTAGAACATCAGGTGATCCGCATCTTCCGGTTCGTATAGCTGGCCGACCGACGAATAGATGCCCAGCTGCCGGAACATGCCCTCCATGCCGAAGGTGCGTGATTCGTCCGGCACAATGGGTACCACGTATTTTCCCAGGGTCTTGTCGCGCGTAATCGCGGTCAGGATGCGCACAAAGGCCATGGTCGTGGAAATTTCGCGATCACCAGTGTCCTTCATCTGGGCGGCGAAGATCGACAGGTCCGGAATATCGTGCGGCGTTGCCTTTTTGCGGCGCGTGGGAATGAAACCGCCGAGTGCGGCACGGCGTTCACGCAGGTATTGCAGCTCCGGACTGTCTTCCGGCGGCTTGTAGTACGGCGCCTCGGCGATGTCTTCATCGGAGACCGGAATATTGAAACGGTCACGGAAGGAGATCAGCATCTCCTCGCTCATCTTCTTTTGCTGATGGGTAATGTTCTGGCCTTCACCGGCCTCGCCCATGCCGTAGCCCTTCACGGTCTTCGCCAGGATGACCGTGGGCCGGTCGGTCTCTTCCATGGCGGCCGCGTAGGCCGCGTACACCTTGTGCGGATCGTGTCCGCCCCGGTTGAGACGCCAGATGTCCTGGTCCGACATGTTGGCGACCATCGCCTTCAGCTCCGGATCCTTGCCGAAGAAGTGTTCGCGTGTGTAGGCGCCGCCGCGCGCCTTGAATGTCTGGTACTCGCCGTCGACACACTCCTCCATGCGCATGCGCAGCAGGCCCTTGTGATCACGCGCCAGCAGCGGGTCCCAGTAGGAGCCCCAGATCAGCTTGATGACATTCCAGCCGGCGCCGCGGAATACGCCTTCGAGTTCCTGGATTATTTTACCGTTGCCGCGCACCGGACCGTCCAGGCGCTGCAGGTTGCAGTTGACGACGAACTTGAGATTGCCGAGTTTTTCGCGGCCGGCCAGCGCCACGGCGCCCAGTGATTCGGGTTCATCGGTTTCACCGTCGCCGATAAAGGCCCAGACCTGACGGCCGTCGGTATTCTTGATGCCACGGTTATGCAGGTATTTCATGAACCGTGCCTGGTAGATGGCCATGATCGGACCGAGGCCCATGGAGACCGTCGGAAACTGCCAGAAATCGGGCATCAGCCACGGATGCGGATAGGAAGACAGCCCGCCGCCATCGACTTCCTGGCGGAATTTGTCCAGCTGCGCCTCATCGATACGCCCTTCCAGGTAGGCGCGCGCATAGATACCCGGCGCCGAATGCCCCTGCACGAAGATCAGGTCACCGTCATGCTCCGCGCTGGGCGCATGCCAGAAGTGGTTGAAGCCGACGTCGTACAGGGTGGCCGATGAAGCAAAGCTGGCGACATGCCCGCCCAGCTCGCTGGTTTCGCGGTTGGCGCGCACCACCATGGCCATCGCATTCCAGCGGATAATCGAGCGCAGCCGCCATTCAATCTCGGCATTGCCCGGACTGGGTTTTTCCAGTGCGGCCGGAATGGTATTCAGATAGGCGGTATTCGGGCTGTAGGGGATGTAGACCCCCGAGCGGCGCGCATGATTCAGCAGCTGCTCGATGAGGAAGTGCCCGCGCTCCGGTCCTTCCCGGTCAAAGACACTGCTCAATGCATCCAGCCACTCATCCGTTTCCACGGGATCCATGTCTACCGGCCTGCTGGCTGCGTCATTCGACATTACTGCTCCTGGTCACCCGCTGCGCGCACGTTCGGCATGCAGGCGATGAATATAATAATTGATTATTAAGTAATAATTAACTAATTAGCCCGGGTATTATACAGCCATGCCCTACGCCATGAACAGGCGACAAGTGAGCCCGAATGAAGCGTCCCTTCTCCCTTCGGGAGAGGGATTCAAGGGCACTGATATCCTAATGGCGCGTGCCGATCAACTCGATCGGGTAACCGTCCGGATCTTCTATGAAGGCGATGACGGTGGTCCCGGCATTCATCGGGCCGGCCTCGCGGATGACCTTGCCGCCGCGGTTGCGCAGTTCTTCCACCGCCGCGTACACATCATCCACTTCGATGGCGATATGCCCGTAGCCGGCACCGATGTCATAGTGGTCCGTATCCCAGTTATAGGTCAGTTCGATGACGGTGTGATCGGATTCCGCGCCGTAACCGACAAAGGCCAGGGTAAATTTACCCTCCGGGTAGTCCTTCTGGCGCAACAGCTGCATACCCAGTACCCGGGTATAGAATTCGATCGAACGCTCCAGGTTGCCGACCCGCAGCATGGTATGCAGCAGTCTCATGCGATCCTTCTCCTGTCATTTATGCAAGCCATGGTTTGCTGCGTCACTGCGTTCCTCTTGAAGAACTTAACCCTAACATATTGATTTTTGGACGCACACCGGGCAACAGCTTACGCTTGTAGGGTCGAATTTATTCGGCCAATCTCGACCGGTCGAATGAATTCGACCCTACAGTTCATCATCGATTTGTGACCGCGTAGCGGGGTGAGGTGCTCGCAATACCGCGTGCATATAAATCAATCAAAATTACGCCCTGTCAGCTACGAACTGCAAGATCAGTTCCTGCGCCCTGCTGTTTTCTTCAGGCGCGCAGCGATACGCATGCGCAAGGCATTGAGCTTGATAAAGCCCTCTGCATCTTTCTGGTCGTAGGCGCCCGCATCGTCTTCAAACGTGGCAATACGGTCATCAAACAGACTGTCGGTCGCGGACTGGCGGCCGACCAGCATGACGTTACCCTTGTAGAGCTTCAGGCGCACCGTCCCGTTGACCGTCTCCTGCGAAGCATCGATCAACTCCTGCAGCAGCCTGCGTTCCGGGCTCCACCAGTAACCGTTATAGATCATACTGGCGTAACGCGGCATGAGCTCGTCTTTCAGGTGCGCGGCTTCCCGGTCCAGGGTCAGGGATTCGATCGCGCGATGGGCCTTCAGCAATATCGTGCCGGCCGGCGTCTCGTAACACCCGCGTGACTTCATCCCCACATAGCGGTTCTCGACGATATCGGTGCGCCCGACGCCGTGCGCGCCGCCCAGCTTGTTGAGGACTTCCATCACCTGTCCGGGGCTGGTGGATTTGCCATCGATGGCAACCGCATCGCCCCGTTCAAAGCTGATTTCGACATACACCGGTTTATCCGGCGCCTTTTCCGGTGCCACCGTCCACAGCCACATGTCTTCCTCGGGTTCCGCCCACGGATCCTCCAGGATGCCGCCCTCGTAGGAGATATGCAGCGAGTTGGCATCCATTGAATAGGGCGATTGCCTGCTCTTCTTGTGCTCGACGGGAATGTTGTGCCGGCTGGCGTAGTCGAGCAGCTTCTGGCGCGAAGTCAGATCCCACTCGCGCCACGGCGCAATGATCCTGATCTCCGGATTCAGGGCATAGGCACCCAGTTCGAAACGCACCTGGTCATTGCCCTTGCCGGTCGAGCCGTGGGCAATCGCGTCGGCCCCGGTTTCCCGTGCGATTTCGACCAGGCGCTTCGCGATCAGCGGCCGGGCGATCGAGGTACCGAGCAGGTATTCACCTTCATATACGGTATTGGCGCGAAACATCGGGAAGACATAGTCGCGTGCGAACTCTTCCTTGAGACTCTCGATATAGATTTCCTTGACCCCGAGCGCCTGGGCCTTGGCCCGGGCGGGCTCGATCTCCTCGCCCTGCCCGATATCGGCGGTAAAGGTCACCACCTCGCAATCGTAGACTTCCCGCAGCCACTTGAGGATGACCGAGGTATCCAGTCCGCCGGAATAGGCCAGGACAACTTTATTCACTGCCGTCATGATGATTTCTAATCCAGTTAGCGACCGGCAATCCCCGGTCCGATGCAGCGGCCTGTCGCAAATACAGTACCCGCACACCAACAAGCGCGATATGATCTGTGTTTCCCCCCAACAGGTCAAGGCAATATCCATGGAAATACCCTATCGGCATATTGAAAAAATCAAGATAAATCAATTTACAAAGGACGCCGACAGCGCACGGATAGATACTCGCGATGCAGTCCTGTTGTTACTGCCGGAAAAACCCCTCAAGTCGCACTGGGCGGCACTGGCATACGGCGACGTCATCAAGCAGCGGTTTCAGCGCCGCAAGCGCCAGGACCAGGAGCTGGACAACCTGGTCACCGATCTGCCCAACAAAAACGGCACCCGCGTCATCATCCAGACGATCGCAGCGCACGCCTCGACCTTTGAGCTCCTGTCGACCGGCCGCAAGCTGGCAACCCAACTGCTGGTGCAGCAACCGGCCACGCTGCTGATCCAGCTGGCCGGTATCAAGCGCGACAGCGCGGCCCGCCTGGTCGAATGCACCCTGGCCGCCGTGTTGTCCGCCGTCTGCCCGCTGCCGTCCTACAAACAGAAACCCGCCAAAGCGGCGGCGCTGAAAGACATCGAGCTGTTCGGACTGCCGGAGAAGCTCGACCTGGCGCAGCTACGCGCGGAGGTCAGCGGCTGTCACCTGGCGCGCTGGCTCAGCATCCTGCCGGCCAACGAGCTGACGCCCGGCAGTTACCGCAAGTTCATCGCCAAACTCGCCCGGGCGCAAGGCTGGGAGATGGAATTCCTCGACACCAAGGCGTTGCGGCGCAGACACGCCGGCGCCTTCCTTGCCGTCAGCCAGGCCAGTCCGGTCGCGGACGCGGGGATTGTGCACCTGCGCTATCGCCCCGAGACCCGCCGCCGTGGCACGAAACGCCTGGCGCTGGTGGGCAAGGGCATCTGTTTCGATACCGGGGGTGTGAATATCAAACCGGCCAAGTACATGAACGGCATGCACGAGGATATGCAGGGCAGCGCGGTGGCGCTCGGGACTCTGCTGGCACTGTCGCGCCTGCAGGTGGATCACCCCATCGACTGCTGGCTGGCACTGGCGCAAAACCATATCGGCGCCCGGGCCTACAAGCCCAACGACGTGGTCACCGCCGCCAATGGCACCACCATCGAGATCATTCACACCGATGCGGAAGGCCGCATGGTGCTGGCCGACACGCTGTCACTGGCGTGCAGGGAGAAGCCCCACCTCCTGATCGACTATGCGACCCTGACCGGCGCCTGCATCTATTCACTGTCGTCACGCTACAGCGGCGTGTTCAGCAACCGCGACGCCGTGCGCGAAACCCTGATTACCGCGGGCCGGCAGAGCGGCGAGCGCGTCTGGCCATTCCCGTTTGACAAGGACTTCGACGAGTCGATCAAGTCCGACATCGCCGACGTCAAGCAGTGCTCCCTCGAGGGTGAAGCGGACCATATCCTGGCGACCCGCTTTCTGAACCGCTTCGTGGATGAGAGCGTCGACTGGATCCACGTCGATCTTGCCGCCAGTAACCGCAAGGGCGGACTGGCGCATATCCCCAGCGACACCACCGGCTTCGGCGTGCGCTACACCCTGAACCTGCTGCTGCAGCAGGCCGCACTGGCCAACGCATGCACCTGACGCTGACCCGGCCCGATGACTGGCACCTGCACGTGCGTGACGGCGACGCACTGCAGACGGTCGTGCCGCATACCGCGCGCCAGTTCGCGCGTGCCATCATCATGCCGAACCTGCAGCCCCCGGTGACCACCACCGACCAGGCGCTGGCCTACCGGGAGCGGATCCTGGCCGCGGTCCCGGCGGATGCGGACTTCACGCCGCTGATGACGCTCTACCTGACCGACACCACGGCACCCGCGGAGATCGTCCGGGCCAGCGCGAGCGCGCACGTGCATGCCGTCAAGCTCTACCCCGCCGGGGCCACCACCCATGCAGACGCCGGCGTCACCGATATCACGCGCACCCATGCGGCACTCGCCGCCATGGAGGAACACGGCCTGCCCCTGCTGGTGCATGCCGAAGTCACGGACCGGGATGTCGATGTCTTTGACCGCGAGGCCGTCTTCATCGACACGCTGCTGGCGCCGCTTGCCGCGCGCTTCCCGCGGCTGCAGATCGTGCTCGAGCATGTCACCACCCGCGAAGGGATTGATTTCGTCCTGTCGGCACCGGACACCGTGGCCGCGACCATCACGGCGCATCACCTGCGGCTGAACCGCAACGCCATGTTTGCCGGCGGCCTGCAGCCCCATGCTTACTGCCTGCCGGTGCTGAAACGCGAACACCACCGCGAGGCCATCGTGCAGGCCGCCACCAGCGGCAACCCGAAATTCTTTCTCGGCACCGACAGCGCCCCGCATGCCAGGGAACGCAAGGAGGCCGCCTGTGGCTGCGCGGGTATCTACACCGCCCATGCCGCGCTGGAACTCTATGCCGAGGCCTTTGAACAGGCCGGCGCCCTGGAACGGCTGGAAGGCTTCGCCAGCCACTTCGGACCGGACTTCTACGGCCTGGCGCGCAACACCGCCACCATTACCCTGGAAAAGACCGGCTGGCAGGTCCCCGACAGCTACCCGCTGGGTGCTTCGACCGTAGTGCCGCTTGGCTGCCGGGGAGACGCTGCACTGGCGCCTGGTGCCCTAGCCGCCCCCATCGCGGCATGGGTGTCAGTAATCTTTACACTCAAGCCCGCCCATTCACCCTGACTTAAGCCGTGCCTCGCGCTGCCGAGAACGTCAGCCATTATACGGAAGGGAAGTCCGGATAGCCTGTTATCTGCTTGAAAACGGGTGAATTCGTGGTCCATGGATCCCGGCGGCGGCCAGCGTGACCGGCGCAGGCCGCGGGGCATTGCTGCCGGGGCGCCAGTGTTACTATTTCTTACAACCCGCCGGTCCCGGTGCCGGGCCATGGACCGTGATAATTTATAACGCACTGTATTTATTAAAAATAATAATAATCGGCCCATTTCTTGCTTATAAGTGACTACGAAATTATGATTCATAATTAACGAACACAATAAACAACGAATACAACATAAAGGTGACTGTCATGAATAAATTCGCTGCAACCCTGCTCTCCCTTCTGCTGGCCGTGCCTGGCCTGGCACAGGCCATCAGCCTCCAGGACCTGGCGGCTGGCGGCAGCATCCAGGTCGAGGACAAGCTCTTCGATAACTGGTTTGCGTAGATGACTTCTCCTTTTTTCCGATCGACTTAAGTCTAATCGACGTCACGGGGCTGGCTGGCGACCCCCTGAATCCCGGTCCCGGGCTGCTGTACACCGCCAACGGCGCCCTGACCGCGGATTCCACCAGAGGCCAGGGTTTCGATGCCACCCAACTCGACTTCGGCTTCGATGTGACCGTGACGGACCCCACCTTACGTGTCAAGGACAACTCGCTTCAGTTCGGCGAAGCCAGCATCACTACTGACGAGGGCACATTCGGGGTCATCGATATCACCGAGTTTATCTTCGATGGCATGGACCTGATCGGCGACAAACAGGTAACTTTTGATTCTGACGGGACAGCTAATCTCTCCGACGACGCGAATTTCGCCCCGCTGACATTGATTTCTATAGAAACATCCATCCTGCTGCTGGCTGATGATCTTGGTGTAGACGGTGCGGTTTCCGTCAGTCTCGAATCATTTACCCAGCGCTTTTCCCAGGAACGGGTCCAGGTCCCGGAACCTGCCAGCCTGGCACTGCTGGGTCTGGGTCTCGCCGGCCTGGGGTTCACCCGCCGCCGGCGGGTGCGGGCATAACGCGGGCAGCAAACGTGCATTCACCTGACGGCGGCTGCGGCCGCCGTTTTCATTGGTAGATTACGCTCCCGATCATCACCTGTGTTTATAGCTCCTCCCGGTAGGAGCGCCCGATAAATCGCCGGGTGTAAACGGCCTCCCGAGAGCGATTGTTGTCCCAACCCATCGCGCCGAAGGGCGGCGCTCCTACAGGTGTATTTCCATATCCTGCAGGAGCGGCCTCCTGGCCGCGATTGTTGTCCCAACCCATCGCGCCGAAGGGCGGCGCTCCTGCAGGTGTATTTCCATATCCTGCAGGAGCGGCCTCCTGGCCGCGATTGTTGTCCCAACCCATCGCGCCGAAGGGCGGCGCTCCTGCAGGTGTATTTCCATATCCTGTAGGAGCGGCCTCCTGGCCGCGATTGTTGTCCCAACCCATCGTGCCGAAGGACGGCGCTCCTGCAGGTGTATTTCCATATCCTGTAGGAGCGGCCTCCTGGCCGCGATTGTTGTCCCAACCCATCGCGCCGAAGGGCGGCGCTCCTACAGGTGTATTTCCATATCCTGTAGGAGCGGCCTCCTGGCCGCGATTGTTGTCCCAACCCATCGCGCCGAAGGACGGCGCTCCTGCAGGTGTATTTCCACTATCCTGCAGGAGCGGCCTCCTGGCCGCGATTGTTGTCCCAACCCATCGCGCCGAAGGGCGGCGCTCCTACAGGTGTATTTCCCTATCCTGTAGGAGCGGCCTCCTGGCCGCGATTGTTGTCCCAACCCATCGCGCCGAAGGACGGCGCTCCTGCAGGTGTATTTCCACTATCCTGCACTGCACCCCCATGGCCGCGCTTACCGGCTCAATAAATCACCCTCACCGTATAACCACGCTGCGCCAGCCGGTTCAACAGCCCCTGCGCACCCGGCAGATGCAGCGCACCCACCGCAATGAACGCATGGCCCTGCTGCAGATACGGCTGCAGGCGCTCCGCCATGCGCCGGTTGCGGTCATCGAGCACGCGGCGCTGGAAATCCTCCGCCAGCCGCTGATCCACACCCGCCTGCATGTCCTCGTTGATGGCCTGCAGCGCGGCCAGGTCGCGGCGCAGCCAGGCGGCCAGCAGCTGTGCATGGATCGCATCGATTTCCGCTGACTGCCCGACCGCCTCTTCCAGCAGGGCAACCTGGTCGGACTCTGACAGGGTGGCAAAGACATCGAGCTGTTCGCGTACGGTCTCCAGCCCGGCGACCGGCTTTCCGGCCTGCAGCGCCTGTTGATACAGCGCCATGTCCAGCACCTGGCCGCTCCCCTGCGCGGGCATGGACAGGGTGACTGCCGCCGCCCAGGGCCGCATGCGATCCAGCACCAGTGCGGGTATCCCGCGCGTCTGGATCGCTCGTGACACCTGTCTGAACAATACCGGCCCGATGATCTCGGATAACAGGCGGCCGTCCGTCAGCAGCATAGCGCTACTGGCATAGATCATGGCGTCTGTATCGAGAAGCACCTCCAGCACCACCTGACGTGCGTCGGCAAAGGCCTGCTGTACCGGGCCCGGCAGCCGCAACACGTCCGGATGTTCCAGGTGAAGGGTGCCGAACAGGTGGCTGGCTGCCTGGCCCGGCCGGCTGATCTCCCACAGCAGTCCCTGACTCCGGTCGGTATGCTCCCCGGCAGCCATACCCGCTCCGCTGCACAGGAACAACACCTGCACGGTCAGGATTGACCGGGCAATCCAGCGGCTAATAAATTGCATCATGGCGGCACCTCCTGCCGGTTGCGGCCAGGCTTAACTATCACAGTCGCAGACGAATAAGTATAGCGATACACACTGCGTTGCTTCGCAAAGCCCGGGGCGATCCTGTATGCTTTGAACATGCCTGATACTGCTGAATTATCACCGATGGCGCAGCGTTTTCGCGGTTTTCTCCCGGTTGTCATCGATGTCGAAACCGCCGGCTTCAATCCCAAACGCGACGCCTTGCTGGAAATCGCCGCGGTCGCGCTGCACATCGACGCACAGGGATACATGATCTGCAGCGAAACGATCTCCTGTCACGTTGAACCGTTCCCCGGTGCCAACCTCGATCGCGAATCGCTTGAATTCAACGGTATCGACCCCTATCACCCGTTTCGCATGGCGAAACCCGAACGCGAGGCGCTGGAACATATATTCAAACCGGTGCGCAAGGCGGTCAGGGAAAGCGGCTGCAACCGCGCCATCCTGGTGGGACATAATGCCGCCTTCGACCTGTCCTTCCTGAATGCAGCCGTCAATCGCGCCGATATCAAAAGAAACCCCTTCCACCCCTTCAGCACCTTTGACACCGTCACCCTGGCTGGTCTTGCCTACGGACAAACAGTACTGGCGCGCGCAGTCCAGGCAGCCGGCCTGGCGTGGGACGGTGATAAGGCACACTCGGCGGCCTACGATACCGAACGGACAGCGGAATTATTCTGTACTATTATCAACAGCTGGCATGACTACAGCGGCGGAGTGACTTCCATGCCTGCGCGTGCAATCAAATAAGAGGCAAAGAGATGGCAACACCCGATTTAAACGAACAAATACTGCAATCGCATTCCGGACTCATTCACCGCGTGGTGATGCACTGCAACAATCCGGGGTCGGTGCCTGATCTTGAGCAGGTGCTCGAGCAGGCCGAGAAGAATGACTGGCAAGACCTGGTTGCCGCGATCCGCGCTGATCATGTCCGGCAAGCGCGATGAGATCGATCCTGGCAGCCCTCGACAATGAAGACCGCACCATCGCCGAATCCATCCTGCGCGGCCTGCAGGACCCGACCACCCTGCCCGACCTGCAGGCCGACTTCGATTCCAGCATGGCCGCACCGGGTATTGCCGGGCTGGTACATGCCTCCCGGAACGGTAATGCCCAGGCCCTGCAGATTATCGCCACCATGGCCAAGCAAATGCTGGCGGCCGGCGGCGACATGGGCATACTGGCCGGTCGCATCCGTCCGCTGGTTGAAGGGGAGCGCGATGCCGACAAGCTGACCGAGAAAATGACCGAAAAAGGCCAGAAGCTGGTGCTGGAGATCCTGGAAGAGCTGATTAAGCTCGAAGCGAATTAACCGGCCGGGTCTCTCCGACCCCGTGCATTGACTGCAGCCTGGCTGGCCGGTGAAAAACAGGGGACGCCGCCGCGCAATCTACCCGGCAACACCCGCGACCGCCGCCTGGGTCATTTTCTGCAGATCACCCTTCTGGTAGAGCTCCAGGGTAATATCGCAGCCGCCGATCAGTTCACCGTTGATATACACCTGCGGGAAGGTCGGCCAGTTCGCGTAGCGCGGCAGATTTTCGAATATCTCGGGATCGGCAAGCACATTCACATGCGCAAATTCTATGCCGCAGGCTGACAGCGCCTGCGCGGTGCGGCTTGAATACCCGCACTGGGGAATTTGTGGCGACCCCTTCATGAAAATCACGACCGGGTTGTCTTTCACCACTTTATCGATTCGCTCCATTACATCCATTGCCATACCCTCACAGATTTATCGAACAGGATAATACGCTCGCCAGTCTACCTATTTGCCGTTAAAACAAATAGCCACTATTCACATGGATTTATCGACGTTGCGCTGTAACCAGAATTCAAGCAACGCGAGATGCCAGAGCTTGCTGCCCAGCAGCGGCGTATGCGCCTGTTCCGGACTGTTCAGCAATTTATTGATATAGGGACGCTGGAACAGGCCACGCTCCCTGCAGGCCTGCGATTCCAGCACACCGCTCATGAATTCAAATACCTGCCCACGGACATATTTCAGGGCGGGCAGCGGAAAATAGCCTTTGGGCCGGTCGATGACGCTATCGGGCAGCAGGCCGCGGGCGATGACCTTCAGGGGATGCTTGCCCGCGGACTTCAGCTTGAGCTCCGGCGGCATCTTGATCGCCAGCTCGACCAGCTCATGATCGAGAAACGGCACGCGCGCCTCCAGCCCCCAGGCCATGGTCATATTATCCACGCGCTTGACCGGGTCATCGACGATCAGGGTCGTGACATCGAAGGCCAGTACGCGGTTGAGGAAACGCGATGCGCCGGTCCTTGCCAGACCCTGCGTGACCCGGGGTGAAGTGTAATCGGGCCCGTGATAGCGCGCCGCGACCGTCTCCTGCCACTCCGCATGGCTACGGTCAAAATAGCGCGGCCGGAACCGATCGATATCCTCTCCAGGGGCCGCCTGCATTTGCGGATACCAGAAATACCCGGCAAAGACTTCATCCGCCCCCTGCCCGCTCTGCACCACCTTGACCTCATGCGACACGCGTTCACCGAGGAGGTAGAAGGCAACTGCGTCCTGCCCGACCATCGGTTCGGCCATGTTGTCCACGGCTTCCGGCAGGCGCGCCAGCACTTCATCATTGGGAATAATGAACCGGTGGTGACGGGTCGAGTAGCGCTCAGCAACCAGGTCGGAAAATTCGAATTCGTGGCCTTTTTCTTCCGGCGCATCCTCGAAACCGACTGAAAAGGTCACCAGGTCACCACCGCCGGCCTCCGCCAGCAGGGCAACCAGCAGACTGGAGTCGAGCCCTCCGGAAAGCAGGATACCTACCGGCACATCCGCAATGGTCCGGCGCCGCTCGACAGCCTCTCTCAGGGATACATGCACCGCCTCGATCCATTCCCACTCGCTCATCCCGGTCGCAGGGGGCGCCGTATCTAGCTGCCAGTAACGGCGCAGCCGGTGGTGGCCGCTCACATCGAAGGTCATGCTGTGGGCCGGCGGCAGTTTGCGCAGACCACACAGCAGCGTGCGCGGGGCCGGCACCACGGCATGCAATGTCAGATGGTGGTGCAACGCCACGGGGTCGATAGCAGTATCGAGCGGGCCGGCGGCAAGCAGCGCCTGGCTGGTCGATGCAAAGCGCAGACCCTGTCGGGTCAGGCTGTAATACAGCGGCTTGATGCCAAAACGGTCACGCGCCAGAAACAGCTGCTGCTTGTTGATGTCCCAGATCGCAAAGGCAAACATACCATGCAGCCGGGCCGGACAATCCTCACCCCATTCGGCATAGGCCTTGAGGATGACCTCGCTGTCGCTGCCGGAAAAAAAATGGTAGCCCTTTGCCTGCAGCTGCTCCCTGAGTTCCGGGTAGTTATAGATAGTGCCATTGAATACCAGCACCAGCCCCGGCTGCGCGTCAACCATCGGCTGGTTGCCACGCGCGGAGAGATCGATAATCGCAAGCCGCCGGTGTCCCATTGCCACCGGACCGGAGAAGTAACGACCCTCCGCATCCGGCCCGCGCCGCACCAGCTGCGCGATCATCCGGTCCAGTGACTGTTTGTCCGGCGCGTTTCCATCGAAACGCAATTCACCACAGATTCCACACATTGTCGATTAACGATTTGATAATTCGGGGAGGCGCTGCAGCCTCGTCATCGCGCTCGCAATGACCGGCATATTTGAATTCATCAGAGCTTCCCTGGTTTAAGGCTGAATCCTGAGCCTGGAATTGACCTTGCTGACATTACCGGTATCCCGGGCCAGGGCGACGGCACGCTGTGCGACCGCAGCGCTCCTGACGCTGCCGCTCAATGTGACGACCCTGCGATAGGTACTAACCTTGATGTCCAGCGCACTGATCAGATTGTCACCGACATACTTTCTGTTGATCGCTGTAGTGATGCGGTCATCGGCAGCGATCTGTCCCGCATCGCGCGCGTCATCCGCGCTGTCGTTACCCCATGCCGGCGCGCCGCTCACCAGCAGTGAACCGCATCCCGATAGTCCGCCGGTGACGACAAGCAACAGGATTACAGTTCGAATGACAGCCATGTATTGATTCCTTTGATACGCTCTAAACAAGTCTGTTACTTCGTTCCCGAAGTCCGCGGACCGCCCTGGACCCTGCCCCACCCGCCACCGCCGGGTGTGCACACCATCAGGCGTTCTGCCGCCGCCATTTCCAGGCTGATCTTGCCGGGCAGGCGCCGCGTCCCGCACCGGTTTTCACCGGTCTTGCCGGCGCCACCGCCACCCAGGCCCCAGGGGGGATGCGTCCGGCGCTCCGTCAGCAGGGTAACAGAAGCAGGCGCAAGAAACTCGAATTCGCGTATCAATCCGTCGCCGCCGCACTGCTCGCCCGCACCACCGGAACCGGCACGCAACTGGTACCGCCATACCCGCAACGGAAACTCCATTTCGAGCACCTCGATGGGCGTGTTGAGCGTGTTGGTCATGTGGGATTGCACGCCGCTCAAACCGGCATGGCGGCAACTGCCGCCCATGCCGCCGCCGACCGTTTCGTAATAATCCCAGGTGTACCGGTCCGTGCGCGCGCCCATGGCCAGGTTGTTCATCGTGCCCTGACTGGCGGCGGGTATGCGCTCCGGCAGTGCCTGCGCCAGCGCGCCCATGACCGCATCCACCACCCGGCTGCTGGTCTCGACATTGCCGGCCGCCACCGCAGCCGGTCGCCGTGCATTGACCAGGCACCCCGCAGGTGCCGAAATCCGGATGCGGCGGAAAGTGCCCGCACACGCCGGCGTATAGTCGGGCAGCAGACAGCGGAATACATAAAAGACACCCGCCGCTGCAACCGACAACGGACAGTTGATATTTCCCTCCACCTGCCCTGATGTACCCTGTGAAATCAACCTCGATACCGTCCGGCGCCACCCGCACAGCGACCGCGATGGGGATGTCCCGGCGACCCATGCCGTCATCATCCATGTAGTCGAGAAAGCGGTAACAACCGGCAGGAATTTCTGCCAGTGCGGCATTTGCCAGACGCTCGCCATAGTCATTGAGCGCCGTCAACCCGGCCTGGTAACGCTCCGCACCCAGCACTTCCGCCAGGCCGGACAGGCGCTGGATACCGGCACGGTTCGCACTCAGTTGCGCCGCCAGGTCGCCCTGCATCTGCCGGGGACTGTTGGTCGCGGCCACTATCATTTGCAGCACCTCGTCAACCGGCTCACCCGCACGTACCAGCAGCGTGGGCGGAATGATCAGTCCCTCTTCCTCGAGCTGGCGCGACACCGGCATGGACCCCGGACTGTGTGCGCCGATGTCTGCATGGTGCGCGCGGTTTGCGACGAACCCGATACCGGCACCGTTCACGAAGACCGGCGCGATCAGGGTCACGTCCGGCAGATGCGTACCGCCCAGATACGGGTCATTGACGATCAGCGTATCGCCCGCCTGCCAGGTCCGCCCGCCCACCAGGTCGCGCATTGCATACGCCATGCTGCCCAGGTGGACCGGGATATGGGCCGCCTGGGCACACAGCTCACCGCGGGTATCGAACACCGCGCAGGAAAAATCCAGGCGGTCCCTGATATTGGTCGAAAAGGCGGCACGCCGCAGCACTGCACCCATTTCGTCACACACGGCGGTCAGCCGGCTGCTGAAGATACCCAGTTCAATTGCATCCATCGAGGTCATCCTGCCGGCCTGCCGGCGGCACCGGTTATTCCTGGTTTATGTAGTGTAAGCCAATGCTTTTTTAGCAAAAAATGCCATAGCTGTATATTGCAATATCGCATGGGCTCCCGTATCCTCCCTTTCCCGAGTATTTTAGTCACCTTTTCAAGCGGCCTTAATAAAAGCATCCATGCTGCGGCCAACAAGGAGCCATCGCCATGAACCCACTCACTTCCATCACGGGCACTATCATTTCCGGTTTTATCCTTGCGATTCTGATCGTCGTCGGGCTTGGCACATCAGGCATCAATTTGTGGGCGATTGAAGTCTGGGCCCACGTACTGGTCGGCATCACCTGGATCGGCCTGCTCTACTACTTCAACTTCGTACAGGTACCGGCAGTGGGCGCCGCACTGAGTGATGAAGGCGGTCCCGGACCGGCTGCCATCAACAAGTATGTTGCACCCCGCGCCCTGCTCTGGTTCCGCTGGTCCGCCGTTGCCACCTGGCTGACCGGTGCCGCGGCACTCGAAACCATGGGTATCGGCATCGTCAATGCATTCACCCTGCAGGAAGGTGCCGTGGTTATCGGTATCGGCGCCTGGCTGGGCACCATCATGCTCTTCAATGTCTGGGTGCTCATCTGGCCGAACCAGAAAAAGATCCTGGGTATCGTGGAAGCCAGTGCCGACCAGATCGCCGGCGCGAAAAAGATCGCCCTGATGGCCTCGCGCACCAATACCCTGCTGTCGATCCCCATGCTGATGTGCATGACCGGACACGCACATGGCCTGCCATTCTAGGCGGGCCGCTTTGCGCTCGCTGACGAAGGGGATCCGCACACCCTAGTCCACCGGAATCAGCCCTGCAGGAAAAAGCAAACCCGGTCCCTGGCCGGGTTTGCCCTTCATGGGCAAGAGACGCTAAAATCAGCACCCATATATTGGCAGTCTGTTATCGGACTGCCTTTTCTTTTTCTGGATATCTAAAGGCATGGCAGAACATCTGATGTCGACCTATTCCCGGCTCCCGGTGCAATTCGAAAAGGGCAAGGGCGTCTGGTTGTGGGATACCGAGGACCGGCAGTATCTGGATGCGCTCGCCGGTATCGCCGTCTGCGGCCTGGGTCATGCGCACCCGGCAGTGACCGCGGCAATCACCCGCCAGGCCGGCCGCCTCGTGCATACATCCAACCTGTACAGTATTCCCCTGCAGGAGCAGCTTGCGGACCGCTTATGCGCAGTGGCCGGAATGGACCGGGTGTTTTTCTGTAACTCCGGCGCGGAAGCCAACGAAGCGGCCATCAAGATCGCGCGGCGCTACGGTCACGGCAAGGGCATAAACAAACCGGCAATCATCGTCATGGAGAACAGCTTTCACGGCCGCACCCTGGCGACACTCACGGCCACCGGAAACCGGCGTGTGCAGGCGGGCTTCGAACCACTGGTACAGGGGTTTATCCGCGTTCCCTACAATGACCTTGATGCGATCACCACCGCGGCGTCGAACAATAAAGACACCGTGGCCGTCCTCGTCGAACCGGTACAGGGCGAAGGTGGCATCAATATACCTGCCGCGGATTACCTGGAGGGTATCCGCAAGATCTGCGATGCCAATGGCTGGCTGCTGATGCTGGATGAAATCCAGACCGGCATGGGGCGTACCGGTACGTGGTTTGCCTATCAGCACGGCCCTGCATTGCCGGATGTAATCACTATCGCAAAGGCGCTCGGCAACGGCGTGCCGATCGGCGCCTGCCTGGCGCGCGGCGCGGCCGCCGACGTACTGCAACCCGGCAGCCATGGCACCACTTTCGGCGGCAATCCACTGGCCTGCAGCGCAGCACTCGCCGTGCTCGATACCCTGGAACAGGAGCAGCTGGTCGAAAATGCACGGGTTGTCGGGCAGCACCTGTTGTCCGGCTTGCAAACAGCACTGGCCGGCATCGAAGGTGTCAGGGACATTCGCGGCCTGGGACTGATGATCGGCATCGAGCTTGACCGTCCCTGCGGTGAGCTCGTCAGCAAGGCGCTGGAACGCGGCATGCTGATCAATGTCACCGCCGAGCGTGTGATACGGCTGCTGCCGCCACTGGTGCTGACCGATAAACAGGCCAATATGATCGTGGACCTGGTCAGTGACCTGGTGCGCGACTTCCTCACGGTATGACCAATGAATATCCGGCATTTTCTTACCCTGCTTGACCTGTCCCCCGATGAATTACGCGATCTTATCCGGCGTGCGATCGAATTAAAGGCCATACAGAAAGCCGGGAAGATTCATGAGCCACTCAAGAACAGGGTGCTGGCCATGGTGTTTGAAAAATCATCCACCCGCACCCGCATGTCATTCGAGGCCGGCATGGCGCAACTCGGCGGTCATCCGACTTTTCCTGTCGCCCCGCGATACGCAACTCGGGCGCGGCGAACCGATTGAAGACAGCGCCAGCGTGCTGTCGCGCATGGTGGATATCATCATGATCCGGACGTTCGAACATGAAAAGCTCGAACGCTTCGCCGAATATTCCAGTGTGCCCGTCATCAACGCACTGACGGACATGTATCACCCCTGCCAGCTGCTCGCCGACATGCAGACCTATTTCGAGCACCGCGGCAATATCCGCGGCAAGACTGTTGCCTGGATCGGGGACGGCAATAACATGTGCCATTCCTACATAAACGCCGCACGCCGCTTTGATTTCATGCTGCGCATCGCGGCGCCGGAGGGTTATACCCCGGATGCAGGGCTGTTGAAGGATGGTGCCGGACATGTTGATCTCGTCACGAATCCGCACGCCGCGGCGGCGGGTGCGGACCTGGTCGTTACCGATGTCTGGGCCAGCATGGGTCAGGAAGAGGAGCAGGCCAGTCGCGAGCGGGCATTTGCCGACTACCAGGTCAATGCCGACATCATGTCCGCGGCAGCAACGGATGCGCTCTTCATGCATTGTCTCCCGGCGCATCGTGGCGAAGAGGTAGCAGCCGATGTGATTGACGGGCCGCAGAGCGTCGTCTGGGATGAAGCGGAAAACCGTCTGCACGCACAAAAGGCGCTGCTGGAGTTTCTGCTGACCTGAAACCCGGTTAACATGAATATGCAGGTTGGGCAAAGGAGCGCAGCGACGCTGTACAGGGATGTACGAGTGTCGCGAGAGGGCAGGATGCCCGTAGCGACCGTGCCCAACAGGGCAGCAGCCACCGTGCCGGGCACGCTGCGCTTTGCCCGACCTGCATGCAAGCTTTCTCGCAACTACTGGACCGACCGCGCCAGCACCAGTGAATACAGCTGGTCGACGGCCTCGAAATGCTGCCGAAGTGAAAACCCGGTGTCGGTCAGCAGGGCCAGCAAACTGTCCCGGGTAAACTTGCGGCTGATCTCGGTCAGTATCTCCTCGCCGGAATCCAGCTGTATCTCGCAGTCCAGCGCGCCCAGCCGGACCTGTTGTTCGCAATCGGACACGAGATACATTTCAATCCTTTCGCGGCGCACGTTATAGATTGCCTGGTGCCGGAAGCCATCGACATCGAAGTCGGCATCCAGCTCCCGGTTCAGAACATGCAGCAGGTTCAGGTTGAAGTCTGCAGTGATTCCGGCCGCGTCGTTATAGGCCGCATGCAGAATATCGGGGTGCTTTACCCGGTCAGCACCCATCAGAAAGGCGTCCCCGGAACACATCCGGCTGCTCAGCTCCGCAAGAAACAGGTGTGCCGGTTCCGGCTCGAAGTTGCCGATGGTGCCACCGAGAAACAGATACAGACAACTGCCCTGCGGCTGCGGCATTTGCTCCAGACCACCGTGGTAATCACCGACCAGCGGCCTGACTGTCAATCCCGCATATTCATTGATCAGCGCGGTCCCGCTGTCCCGCAGGACCGGTTCGCAAACATCGAAGGGCCAGTAAGTCACGTTGCACCCGGCATCCTTGCAGGCATCCAGCAAGTAGCGCGTCTTGCGCGAGGTGCCGCTGCCGAATTCGATAATATGATCCGGCTGAACCAGCGCTATAATCCTGCGTGCATACCGCCTGAGCAGACTTTCCTCGGCACGGGTAGGGTAATATTCAGGTGTATTGCAGATCGCATCGAATAATTGCGAACCACGCGCGTCATAAAAGTACTTGGGCGCCATGGTGCGTGGCGTTTCGATCAACCCGTCACTGGCATCCTGGATTACGTCCGGAATGTTGCGGGACGGCGGCACCGCCAGGCAACTAATCCGGTCAGATGAGCCTGGTGTGACAATCATTCCGTCTTGAGTACTTTGCGCTGGCATTGGCCGACAGTTCAGGAGCCTTCCGGTTGGAGATACGGGCCGTTTAGGCTAACATCACCGGCAGCTGACTTAAACCTGCCAGCGTGAAATCCCGGGTTTATTGACTGTATTCAGACAGATGCCGGGCGAAATACCCGCCTCGAGGCCGACTTATGTGCAGATTCGCCGCCTATCTGGGACCTGCGATACCGCTGCAGCAATTCCTGCTCGACCCGCCGCACAGCCTCTACCGGCAGTCCTGGGAGCCGCGTGAGCTGAAATACGCCAAACTCAATGCCGACGGTTACGGCTTCGGCTGGTACAGCCCGGATGGCGTGCCGTCGACTTACACGAGTATTATGCCGATCTGGTCTGACAGCAACCTGCCCTCCCTGGCACGCTCACTGAGCCAGTCAATCTGGATTGCAGAAGTGCGCAGCGCCACCCTCGGCAACCCGGTACACCAGTTCAACACACAACCCTTCCATGACGATGAACTGTTGTTTGTTCACAATGGATTTATCGGTGAATTCAATTACGAGGTGCGACCCGGAATCACCGAGATGCTGTCACCGGAGGTCGCCGCACTGATCAAGGGCAATACCGATTCCGAGTATCTGTTTGCCTGCCTGCGCCAGTATCTGAATGATGAAAGCGGCCCGGAGATACCGGATGCAATCGGTGACTTGTTCGAACTGGTAAGCGACCTGTGCGGTGACACGCCGGCACTGCTGAACATGGTCATTACGGAAGGCGGGCGTGTGTATGCCGCGCGGCACGGGTTGAATCACGAATGTCCCTCGCTCTACTACACCACCGATGACGATATGTTTCCGGGTGGCCAGCTGATCGCATCGGAACGCTTCACGGATGACAGCTTCTGGCAGCCGGTCCCCGAACATCACCTGCTGATCCTGGATCCGGAAAAACCACCTGAATTGCTGGAATTGTGATTGCCCCGGAATTACTCGATGAACTGCGCCTGGCGCAGGATCTGGTGACCGGCCTTGCCGAGTCGCTGGAGGTGGACAGCTTCCGGCAGCAATTCCACCCGGACCTCAGTGCTCTGGGATGGCATCTCGGACACTGTACATTCACCGAATGCTACTGGCTGCAGGAAGTCATTCGGGGCGATGACCGCTATACGGCCCCGGTGGCCGACCTGTACACACCGCCACGCACACCGAAACCGGAACGCGGGCAGCGTATTCCCCCGCTGCCTGCATTGCTCCAGTGGGTCCAGGCAATGCAGTCGGAAAATATCGACACCCTCGCGCACGCCACTCCCGCCCTGCTCGACCACGACCTGCTGCAGGACAACTATCTCATCCACTTCCTGATCCAGCACTACAGCCAGCATTTCGAGAGCATGCTCATGGCACTCACCCAGCGTGAAATCGCACGGGCAAGCCCGGATTTCGTTGTGACCGGCCCGCTACAGCCAAACATGCCCGCGCCGGACAGCGTCAGCGTGGCCGCCGGATATTACCGGGTCGGCGGCCAGCCCCCTGTGGCCTGTGACAATGAACTGCCGGCACAGCAAGCCACTCTGGGGCCGTACCGGATCGCACGGCACCCGGTCACCAACAGTGAGTACCTGGCCTTCATGGATGCCGGCGGATACACCACGCCGGCACTGTGGAGCACGACCGGACGGGACTGGCTGGAACAGGCGGGCATGTCGATGCACCGCGAGCACTGGCGCCGGGATGACGCCGGACACTGGTACGGCATCGGTGTGCGCGGCGCCTATGCGCTGGCCGGCGACGATATCCTGCATGGTATCTCCCTGCATGAAGCAACAGCGTATGCCAACTGGGCGGGCGGACGGCTGCCGCATGAACACCAGTGGGAAGTCGCCTGCCGGCTGCAACTGCTGGAGCAAACCGGCCGTGCATGGGAATGGTGCAGCAACTGTTTCTACCCGTATGCAGGTTTTCAGGCATTCCCCTACGCGGAGTATTCGCAACCGTGGTTTGATGACAACCACTACACCCTGCGCGGCGGCAGTTTCCATACCCGTCCCGCACTGCGGCGCGCGAGTTTCCGGAATTTCTACGAACCCGAGAAGCGCCATATCTTCGCGGGCCTGCGCCTTGTTTATTAAGGTGGATCTCTATAACGTAGCAGTCCGGCTGCTATTGAAACTGACGCATGCGGCCGCGCCGTTCTCGCGGCTGTAACCATCCGGAGTATTACCGATGACGGGGAACGGGCAACAGCAGACACCGCAACGGCTGGGCAAGGGCATGATTGTCATTGCCTGGATATTGTTGCTGGTACTGTTGACCTGGTTCTTCAATGACCGGCTGGACCAGCAGCGCAATCCCAACCGCCAGCTCAATTCCACTGTCAGTACGGACAGCATCCCGATGGTACAGCTGGAACGCAACCGCTTCGGACATTATGTCGCAACCGGTGCGATCAACGGTCACCCGGTGGAATTCATGCTCGACACCGGCGCAACCGATGTCTCCATACCCGCCACGGTGGCCGACAAACTGGGTCTGAAACGCGGCCGCAGGGTTTATTACCAGACAGCGAACGGCACCATCGCGGCTTACCAGACCACACTTGACGAAATCCAGCTGGGGCCATTGCGGCTGGGCCCGGTGCGCGCCAGCATCAACCCGAATGTCGGTACTGATGCCATCCTGCTGGGAATGAGCTTCCTGAAGGAGCTGGACTTCAACCAGCAGGGCAATACGCTGACACTGAAATACGCACAACCCGGGAGACCGTGATGGATATCATCCAGTATCTGACCGACTGGAGTGGCACATTGTCCGGGTTGTTGTGGGACCTTGGGGGGCGGGCCCTTGCCGCGCCGTCGCAGCAACTTCAGCTTTTCGTCCCGCCGTTCTTCCTGGTCGTTCCTCCAGCCCTTGATGACCTGCAGTGTGGCGAATCGGAGGAGGAACGGCGAGGTAGACATGAGACAAATGAACGCAATGCACCGGCGATTTGACCGAGAGAAGAAGAAGAAGAAGACACAGAGCTTATATTTCCCATTCAATTCATTGGATGCAACGATAAACAAGCACACGAGACGCACCTTCCGCGCCGTCACGTCCATCGACTCGGTGGCGCTGAAGTACTGCGTCAGGTAGACGCCGTCCAGCTGCCGGGCGGCGAACTTGGTGCCGGCCCGCTCGTTGTTCATCCGGGGCGGCGCCCAGCCCAGCACCTCCTGCTGCACCCGCTGGATGAGCGGCAGCAGATGATGAACGAAGAAGTAGACGGACATA
>CAVYHX010000026.1:0-96780 GCA_963768415.1 uncultured Gammaproteobacteria bacterium | reverse complement strand
CCCTCTGCTTCGACGTTTACGTATTGCTGCCCACGGATAGATAATCCAGCGCCACTCAACAACCTCCGCGCTGAAATAATCCGGCACATAACCGGAAATACGCTTGTGATGCAATACCGCGCTCTTCAATTCTGCCGGTTCGCCGCGCTTCCGCAGGTGGTCAATGGCAACCTGAAAGGTATCACCGGAATCGCTGACATCGTCAACCAGCAATACACGTTTCCCGGCGATATCAGCCACCAGCGGGTGGCGCACCTGCGCGCTTCGCTCCTTATGGCGCCATGGTAGTGCTCAACCTTGATACAGGCGAGGTCGAGGATATCCAGATAGTCCGAGATAATCCGTGCAGGCATATAACCGCCCCGCCCGATCGCGACGATTACCTCGGGATTAAAAGAAGCCTTGCGCACGTGCCAGGCAAGTTCGCGCGCCAGTTGGTAAAAATGCTCCCAGGTTACAAGTTCGCAAGCGAATGCCCATACGCCTCACTTATCCGACAATACGCATGCTACTGATTGCGCATACCGCTGACACCCCAATTTTGAGAACTGGACTGAATCTCATGCATCTCTATCGGGATTTGAGCATGAAACGCCACAACTGGACTTGATCTGACTCAATACCTGTATCATCAGTCCGGGGTATTTTTAAATCAGCCGACCATGAAAAAGAATGTACAGCGTCTTCTTGACGAAATCGAAAGCGAGGTTCGCTACACGCGCAGCCTGATTGGCAAAAACGAACTCGACCCGCGGGTCATGGATGCCATGGCCCGGGTGCCGCGTGACGAATTTGTCCCGCCTGACTTGCGCGCCATGGCCTTTGATGATGGCCCGTTGCCAATCGGCCACGGCCAAACCATCTCCCAGCCGTATATTGTCGCGTTAATGACCGACCTTTTACAGCTCGAGCAGGATCACAGCGTACTGGAGATTGGTACCGGTTCCGGTTATCAAACGGCAATCCTTTCGCAACTGTGTAAACAGGTCTACACCATGGAGCTTGTCCTCGAACTGAGCGAGGCGGCTGCAATGCGCCTGAAAAAGCTCGGTTACAGCAACATCGAGTGCCGCGCGGGCAGTGGCTACAGCGGATGGCCCGAACATGCACCTTATGACGGAATAATTGTTACCGCAGCCGCGGCCCGTATTCCTGAAGCACTCATCGAGCAACTCAAACCGGCCGGCAGGCTGGTGATACCGGTCGGCATGCCCTACAGCCATCAGGAACTCATGCTGGTTGAAAAAAATGACGAGGGTGACATACACGTGAAGGATATTCTCGGTGTCGCCTTTGTTCCACTGGTTAACGATACTGACGGCCAGTGAAACCCCCGCCCTGTTATTCCGGCATTTCATGACCGGTACCCCTGGTAATGCCCGGTAATAAAATTCGTGAAGGTGCATGGCACCAGCAGTCCGTGCAAAGGCTGCTCGGTGAGCTCGGCGTGGACCTGCAACACGGGCTTGCTCAGGATGACGTAACTGCACGTGCCAGGCGCTACGGCCCAAATGAAATCGAGAAAAAGGCGCGGCGCGCTCTGTGGCGTATTTTTGCCGGCCAGTTTGCCGACTTTATGATATTCGTACTTGTCGCTGCAGCGGTAATCTCCGGCATAGTCGGAGAAGTGCAGGACACTCTGGCAATTGTCGTCATTGTCCTGCTTAACGCGGTAATCGGTGCCGTACAGGAGTATCGTGCCGAACGGGCCGTTGCAGCGCTGCGCAAAATGTCTGCACCGGATGCACTGGTATTGCGTGATGCTGATATTCGCAGGATCCCGGCGACTCACCTCGTACCGGGCGATATTGCGCTACTGGAGGCAGGCAGCAGAGTCCCTGCGGATCTGCGCCTGACGGATTCAGCCGCTCTCAACATCGATGAATCGGCCCTGACAGGTGAGTCGCATGCGGTGGAAAAAATCACGGATACACTATCCGGTGACGAATTGCCCATCGGTGACCGCCGCAACATGGCCTATAAGGGGACACTGGTGACCGGTGGTCGGGGCACCGGCGTTGTCGTGGCTATCGGTATGGCGACGGAGATCGGGAGAATCGCCACCCTGCTGGATAAGGATGCTATCCGGCGGACGCCCTTGCAACAGCGGCTGAGCCATTTCGGCCAGCGCCTGGGAGTCGCGGTTCTGCTTATTTGCGCCATGATATTTGTCTTTGGACTGTTGCGCGGTGAACCCCTGGCGCTGATGTTTCTCACCGCGGTGACCCTGGCTGTGGCGGCCGTCCCGGAGGCGCTGCCAGCTGTCGTCACGGTGTCGCTGGCGCTCGGTGCACACAAGATGACGGCGCGTAATGCACTTATCCGTCGGCTCCCGGCCGTCGAAACGCTTGGTTCGGTTACCTACATCTGTGCCGACAAGACCGGTACTCTTACCGAGAACCGGATGGTGCTCGATGCCGTCGTGGTCGCGGGCAAGCGGGTAGCGGATTTAACCGGTGTTGATACCTCAATACCGCCCGGACGCCAGCTGGGCCAGGCCCTGGCGCTAAACAATGATGCACGGCAGCAGTCTGACGGTGTCATGGCCGGTGATCCAACCGAGATTGCCTTGTACGCGGCGGCACAAGCTGCGGGTTTTGACAAGTTGCAACTCGAACAGCAACTGCCACGGGTTGCAGAACTACCCTTCGATGCAGAGCGACAATGCATGACAACCCTGCACCACAGCGAAGACGGTGTCATTGCCTTTATCAAGGGCGCACCTGAAAAAATTCTTGCCTTGTGCAAACGACAATTGACCACCGACGGCACGGCACCGCTGGATATACAGGCACTGCTCGCTGAAGCGGATGAGCTGGCAGCTGATGGTTATCGGGTACTCGCGTATGCAACCCGTACCCTGGATAAAACCGCTGAGGTGCCGGAACCGGATATGGTTGAACAGGATATGGATTTCCTGGGCTTCACTGGTCTCATCGACCCTCCCCGCCCGGAAGCAGCCGAATCAGTTGCATTATGCCGTTCCGCCGGTATTACGCCTGTCATGATCACCGGTGATCATGCAGGCACAGCGCGCGCGATCGCGCAGCGCCTGGGTATTGCGCATGACGGCGATCCGGTAATGACGGGGCTTGAACTCGACGCACTCTCCCAGGAGCAACTTCAGGCACAGGTCTCCAGTGTGCCAGTCTATGCACGTGTCAATCCCGAGCAAAAGATCAAGATTGTCCAGGCGCTGCAGGCCCGCGGTGAGTTTGTCGCCATGACCGGTGACGGTGTCAACGATGCGCCGGCGTTAAGGCGCGCCGAGATAGGCGTGGCCATGGGCCGCAAAGGCACTGATGTCGCGCGCGAAGCAGCCGATATGGTATTGCTTGACGACAATTTTTCCACCATCGTTTCAGCAGTTGCTGAAGGGCGCCGGATCTTCGACAACATTCGCAAGTTCGTAAAAGACACCATGAGTTCCAACTCGGGAGAGATCTGGACATTGTTCCTCGCGCCGTTTTTTGGCCTGCCTATTCCCCTGCTGCCCATTCACATCCTCTGGATCAACCTCGTCACAGATGGCCTTCCCGGGCTGGCTTTTACACTCGAACCTGCCGAACCGGGTATCATGCGCCGCCCGCCACGCCCGCCACAGGAGAGTATTTTTGCCCACGGGATGTGGCAGCATATCCTGTGGGTGGGGCTGTTCGTCGGGGCGCTCTCTATCGGCGCCCAGGCCTGGGCCTATGGCCGGGGTCTCGAATACTGGCAGACCATGGTATTCACGGTATTAACGGTTTCGCAGTTGTTCCACTCGCTGGCAGTACGCAGTGAGCGGGAGTCGATATTCGTGATCGGCCTGGCCAGCAATCCGGCCATGCTCGGCGCTGTGTTGTTGACGCTGCTCCTGCAGCTCGCAGTCATTTATATCCCGGTCCTCAACCCAATCTTTCACACGCAGCCCTTGCCCCTCCTCGACCTGCTGGTGTGCCTGGGCCTGTCCTCACTTGTCCTGGTGGCTGTGGAGCTGGAGAAATGGCAGGTACGTCGTGGTCGCTTGTATGCAACCTGAGGATGCGGCCTGATGTAAAATGCGGGTTAGCTGCCCAGCATCAGGATCATGCCAGCCGTCAACAGCGCAATGAGCAGCATGCGCAGGCCGCTCCACAGCCAGAACCGCTCGCTCACTGTCCCGAGAAATACACCCAGCAGGAACAGCACAACGAAAGCGATCACGATGGAAGACTTCAGTGGTGATAGCGGCAGCCCGATTCCTGCTTGCGAAAACCATAGCGGCGTCATAATTAACAGCGCAATAAAAAACGGAGAAAAACCGTTTACGATGGCAATAAACACCGGCGCCAGGCGCGCTGCCCTGCCATGTGCGGTATCCCCGAGATCGCTCACTACGGCCTGTTCCAGCTCCTTCAGTTCCTTTTTCCTCTCGGCCACCTCACTCACATAGGCGCTCGCAAACCCGCTCACCCCGAGTGCGACAGCTGCGCCGAGACAGGCACTGATAACCACAGGTACCGCCACTCCGCCACTGGTATAAAAGCCCATGTTGATACCAAGCATCGTCAGTGCACCATCGAATCCGTTGGTTACAAAATAGCGGCGGGCGATACCGTGGGCACGAGTCAATCGAAACAGAAAACGCAGCTGATCGAACATGCAGCTAACGGTCGTTCAGGGCGCCTTTGTCCCCACGGGGTGACAGGCTGGTGACTTCCACTTCATCGATGCTGTGTACCGAGCCGCCCAGGCTCGTTATGGCATCCACAATCGCGTTGTAATCTATGGTTTTGCTTTCGATGACCACCATCGTGGACTCGGTTTTTTCGTCCACTTCCGTTACGGTCATGGTGACACGACAGCCATTGTTCCGGTCAGCAATGACACACGCAAAATCGATTGCATTGGGGTGACGGGGCTTGAGAACGTCAAGTACTATGCGCGTGACTGAAGACATGGACTTTTACCCGAGGATTATTGAACTCACATATTTTTAGGGCAGACTACAGGGTTTCAGCAACCAGTAACGCAAGAATCGCGACCAGTAGCACAATGACCCACTTGAGATGGTGGGCGATATTACGCAGTAAGGTCTTGGTTTCCTCATCCATATTTACTTGTTCCTCAGTCTGGTCTGTTGCAATAAAGTCAGGAGCCTCTGCCTGTGGGCGGGCTGCCGTCGGGATAACCAGCCGTGCCGCGACAGGATACTATTATGCATAATCCTGCAATCTGTGACATTTATAATTGACCCAGATCAGAATCGGTGAGCAATAATAATCTATAATGCCACCAATGGTTCATGAGCAACGACAACGACCGGTAGCAAGCCATGACAAAGCGCGATAAATATACCGTTAGCACCCGGTACTGGCACAAGCTGGAAGATGGCCGGGTCCAGTGCGATCTCTGCCCGCGCTTCTGCAAGCTGCATGCAGACCAGCGGGGCCTGTGTTTCGTGCGCCAGAACCTCGATGATGAAATCGTACTCACGACCTATGGCCGCTCCAGCGGCTATTGCATCGACCCGATCGAGAAGAAACCGCTGAATCATTTCCTGCCGGGCACGCCGGTATTGTCATTTGGCACGGCAGGCTGCAACCTCGCCTGCAAATTCTGCCAGAACTGGGACATCAGCAAGTCGCGGGAAATCCATACCCTGGCGGATGAGGCCTCTCCGGAAGTCATCGCGCGTGCCGCGCAGCAGCTCGGCTGCCGCAGTGTCGCCTATACCTACAACGACCCGGTGATCTTTCATGAATATGCGATCGATGTCGCCCGCGCCTGCCATGAAAAAGGCATCAAGTCGGTCGCCGTCACCGCCGGTTATGTCTGTCCGGAACCGCGCAAGGAATTCTACCGCTACATGGATGCCGCCAACGTCGATCTCAAGGCGTTCACCGAAGACTTCTACCACAAGATCACCGGCTCGCACCTGGCGCCGGTACTGGAAACCCTGGAGTACATCAAACACGAAACCGATACCTGGCTGGAACTGACCACCCTGCTGATACCCGGCAAGAACGACTCGGAACAGGAAATCGACGAAATGACACAATGGGTAGTGGAAAAGCTGGGTCCGGATGTCCCCATGCATTTTTCGGCCTTTCACCCGGACTGGAAGATGCTGGATATCCCGGCAACCCCCAAGGAAACCCTGATCCGCGCCCGCGAGATCGCAATGCAAAACGGTGTGCGCTATGCCTTTACCGGCAATGTCCACAATGAGGCCGGCGACAGTACCTATTGTCACCATTGCGGTGAACGTCTGATCGGCCGTGACTGGTATGTGCTGACTGACTGGAAGCTCACTGCGGACGGAAAATGCACGAGCTGCGGCACACCCTGTGCAGGTGTCTTTGAATCCGGGCACGGGAACTGGGGTGCGAAAAGGCAACCTATCCGCCTGCAGGATTATGCCGCCTGAAATCCGGGGACAGTATACTTAATTGTCTGGAACGAAAAATCTTACCAGGTTCAACATAAAATTAAGCCGAAATGAATTAAGTATACTGTCCCCTCATTCCGACAATGAAGGGGACAGAGATTGCATATAGCACGATGGCGGCGGAGAACATGATCGTAGCCAGTTTGTACCGGCACGGTATACGACTAGTGCAGTGCTTTGTTTTTTCGAAGATCGACATTTTTTAATTTTCCGTATAATTTCCGTACAACTGGGAGAGCGCTTTGTAACCGCTCTATTTATATGGCGTACCCAAGGGGATTATTCGCCGCTGCGCCTCACCCCTGCGAGGTCAACACCTGCGGCAGGGATAAACAAATCGACCCGCACAAGGCGGGTCACTTTGTTTATGGCGTCCCCAAGGGGATTATTCGTCGCTGCGCGCCTCACCCCTGCGGGGTCAACGCCTGCGGCGTTGCTGTCTCGCCACGCGCTGCGTGGCTCGGCTCGAACCCGGGGTTCTCATCCCCTTCTGAAAAGTGATAAACAAATCGACCCGCACAAGGCGGGTCACTTTGTTTATGGCGTCCCCAAGGGGATTCGAACCCCTGTTACCGCCGTGAAAGGGCGGTGTCCTAGGCCGACTAGACGATGGGGACTAATCATGCAAAACGAGGGCTGCCGCCCGCATTCGTTTGGTGGAGCCAGGCGGGATCGAACCGCCGACCTCTTGCATGCCATGCAAGCGCTCTCCCAGCTGAGCTATGGCCCCGAAAACGAGTCGGGCAATTTACGTGACACGCCCTGCCCTGTCAAGGTGACACCCGGACTTTCTGGATCTTTCCGCCAGCCCAAGGTGTTGGAATACTGCAATAATACGCTGCCCGTCAGGACTTTTGCTGCTGCTCGATCTTGGCCCAGGAGTCACGCAGGGTCACGGTGCGGTTGAAGACCGGTCGTGCCGGCGTGGACAGCACTGAATCCAGGCAAAAGTAGCCTTCCCGCTCGAACTGGAAGCGCTCGCCCGGGGCCGCTTCGGCCAGCGCCGGCTCGACCATGCACTGTGTCAGGGTCAGCAGGGAATCGGGATTCAGGTGCTCGCGGTAGTCGGTCCCGTCCTTGCCGGCATCGGGGCTGGGGTGACTGAACAACCGGTCATAGAGACGGACTTCCGCCGCCACGGCATGCTGCGCGGAGACCCAGTGGATCACACCCTTGACCTTGCGTCCCTCCGGATTGGCGCCGAGGGTAGCCGGGTCATAGCTGCAATGTAATTCGATGATTTCACCCTGCGCATCCCTGATGACTTCGTCACAGCGGATCACATAGGCATTGCGCAGGCGTACTTCGCCACCCGTGACCAGGCGTTTGAACTTCTTCGGTGCCTCTTCGCGGAAATCATCCCGGTCGATATAGACAGTCACCGCTGAACGGCACGGTCCGGTTTCCCATGGTTGCATCCTGGGGATGATTCGCTACCGTCAGCTGTTCCACCTGCCCCGCCGGATAATTGCTGATGACGAGCTTGAGGGGGTGCAGGACTGCCATACGCCGCGGCGCATGCACGTTCAGATCCTCGCGGACACTGTATTCCAGCACGCCCATCTCGACGGTGTTCTCCGACTTGCTGATGCCGATACGTGTCACAGAAATCCCGGATCGAGGCCGGCGTAAAACCGCGGCGGCGGATCCCGGCAATCGTCGGCATGCGCGGGTCATCCCAGCCTTCCACATGGCCTTCATTGACCAGTTCGATCAGCTTGCGCTTGCTGAGTACGGTGTATTCCAGGTTAAGCCGGGAAAACTCGATCTGCTGCGGATGGCAGGCGATAGTGATGTTGTCCAGCACCCAGTCGTACAGCGGGCGGTGGTCCTCGAACTCCAGGGTGCACAGGGAATGCGTAATGCCCTCCAGGGCATCCGATATCGGGTGGGTGTAGTCATACATCGGGTAGATGCACCAGGCCTCCCCGGTCTGGTGATGAATGACACCGTGGCGAATGCGGTACAGGGTCGGATCCCGCAGATTGATGTTCGGTGAGGCCATGTCGATTCTGGCACGCAGCACCCGTGCCCCGTCCTCGAACTCACCGGCGCGCATGCGCCTGAACAGGTCGAGGTTCTCCTCCACGCTACGGTCACGGTAGGGGCTGGCCTTGCCCGGCTCGGTCAGTGTGCCGCGGTATTCGCGGGTCTGTTCCGCCGTCAGGTCACAGACATAGGCCTTGCCGTTATGGATCAGTTCCACCGCGAAGTCGTACAACTGTTCGAAATAATCCGAGGCATAAAACAGGCGATCATCCCAGTCGAAACCCAGCCAGCGCACGTCATCCTGTGATGGCCTCGACGTACTCGATGTTTTCCTTGTGCGGATTGGTATCGTCGAAACGCAGGTTGCAGGTGCCGTTGATAGTCCCGGGCAATCCCGAAGTTCAGACAAATGGACTTGGCATGGCCGATATGCAGATAGCCATTGGGCTCCGGTGGAAAACGGGTCGCGACCTTGCCCCCGTGCTTGCCCGTCTCGAGATCCGCTTCGATGATCTGGCGGATAAAATTGCCGGGTGCGGTGGTGTCGGTGTCATTCATTTGTTAACTCTCGCCTGCACGCTGCTTGATATATTCGAGGGCCCGGTCGATACGGCGCAGGCAGGCTGCACGGCCGACCAGGTGCAGGGTCACGTCGATGCCAGGTGTGGCCGCGCGGCCGGCGATGGCCACCCGCAACGGTTGCGCAACCTTGCCCAGTTTCATGTCCAGGCTTTCTGCGACCGCATTCACTGCCTGGTGGATGGAATCCGGCTGCCAGTCTTCCAGTGCCGCGAGTGCGGTACGCGCCTGCTCCAGCGCGGTCTGCGCCACCGGGCGCAGATGCTTTTTCGCCGCGGTTTCGTCGTAGGCATCGAAGTCCTGGTAGAAGAACGCGCTGATCTGCGCCATTTCCACCAGCGTCTGCGCACGTTCCTGCTGGGCGATCACGACGTCCACCAGGGGCGGTTCCTGCGCCGGATCGATACCCAGGTCACCCATGTGCGGGCTCAGCAGGCGGGCGATGCGCGCCGGGTCATCGTTCTTTATATAGTGCTGGTTGAGCCACAGCAGTTTTTCGGTATTAAACGCCGAGGCGGCCCGGTTCACGCTGGCGATGTCGAAACAGTTCGATGAGATCGTCCAGCGCGAAGATCTCCTGATCACCATGAGACCATCCCAGGCGCACCAGATAATTCATCAGGGCCTCCGGCAGGATGCCCTGTTTTTTGTATTCCATCACGCTGACCGCGCCATGGCGCTTGGACAGGCGCGCGCCATCATCACCGAGGATCATCGGTACATGACCATAGCCGGGGGGTTCTTTGCCGAGGGCCCTGAGGATATTGATCTGGCGCGGTGTATTGTTGAGATGGTCGTCACCGCGGATAACAACCGATGATGTTCATGTCCAGATCATCCACCACCACGGTCAGGTTATAGGTGGGTGAGCCGTCGCTGCGCCTGATGATCAGGTCATCCAGCTCGTCATTCCGGAACGCGATCCTGCCGCGCACCAGATCGTCCACGACCACGCTGCCATCGGGCGGGTTGCGGAACCGCACCACGTGCGGCAGGTCGGTATCGATATCCCGGCTCCGGCAGGTGCCATCGTAGCGCGGTTTTTCCTTGCGCTGCATCTGGGCCTCGCGCAGCGCATCGAGGCGTTCTTTCGTGCAGTCACAGCGATAGGCCAGGCCATTGTCCAGCAACTCCTTGATGACCTCGTTATAGCGGTCAAAGCGCTGCGTCTGGTAGAAGGGCCCCTCGTCATAATCCAGTCCCAGCCAGGTCATGCCTTCCAGGATGGCGTTAATGGATTCCGCGCTGGAGCGCTGCAGGTCGGTATCTTCGATACGCAGCACGAACTTACCCCCGTGCTTGCGGGCATGCAGCCAGGAAAACAGGGCGGTACGTGCACCCCCGACATGCAGATATCCCGTCGGGCTGGGTGCAAAGCGTGTTTTTACAGTCATTTACAGCAGGGAATTGGTGGACAGGGCAGGATTATATACCGGCGGGCCCCCGGCGCATACGCTCGGTTATTAACCGGCTGCTCGAGCACCCAGCCACAGGTTCCACTGGCGTCAGCTAGCAGGATACCGGATCCAGGGCACGCCCACCGGCGAGATCGGCGATAACACCACCTAATCTGTCGAGCTCGACCGGTTTGGTGAGAAACGAACTGACGCCCAGCCGCTCGCACTCATCCTGAATATCCGCCGTTGCATCACCGGTCACAATAATAATCGGTACCCTGGCGGAGACAGCTGTGCGCGCATGGTATTTCCTGATGACCTCCTGCCCGGACATGCCCGGCATTTGAATATCCAGGATCATCACATCCGGGGATTCAGTCTTCAGTTTTTCCAGCGCCACCGGCCCCGAATCGGCATACGTCGCCTTGATACCCAGTAACCCGAACATGCCGCGATAGACATGGCGGTTCATTTCACTGTCTTCGGCAACCAGTACACTGATGCGCCTGCCATCAGGCGTCAACAGAGATCCTGTTGCCGGACCTGCGGCAGGACTGCCAGACAACAGGTAATCTTCCGGCGGCAGGGAACAGGGTAGCGTGAACCAGAAGCAGCTGCCATGCCCGATCCGGCTCTGCAGGCCGATTTTCCCGCCCATCAATTCGACCAGGTGCCTGGCAATCGCGGTCCCCAGCCCGGCGCCCCCGTGCCGTCGCTGCGCCGAATCATCCGCCTGGCGGAAGCGATCGAATATATACTGCTGGAAGTCCTCCTCGATACCTGCGCCGGTATCCTGGACGTCAAATCGAATGACGCAGTTTGCCTGTTGTGCGGCAGTCTTTGTTATCGTCAGCTGAATATGCCCGTTGCGGGTGAACTTGATCGCATTGCCCAGCAGATTGATCAGCACCTGACGCAGGCGATTTGCATCACACATAATCACTCGAGGAACATCCGGATCTATCCTGTATGCGAATGGAATTGCCGTTCTTCTCCGCCTGCATGGAAAGCATCCTGTAGATGGAAGCGGTAATCTCCTTTACGTTAACCGGAGCGGTTTCCAGGGCAACCACACCTGATTCAATCCGGGAAAAGTCCAGTACGCCATCGACCAGCGCCAGCAGACTGCTCGCGGCATCCTGTATGCCCTCGATGTATCGTGCTTGCCTGCTGCTCTCCTCCGGGTTGGCCAGCAGCCCGCTGAACCCGACCAGGGCGTTTAACGGTGTTCTTATCTCGTGACTGATATTGGCAAGAAAGCGCGTCTTTTCCCGGTTTGCGATTTCCGCTCGTTCCTTTTCCCGTTGCAGTCTCTTCAGCATAAAGGAAACATAAAACGGGATGACGGAAAGCAGTATGATGCCGGTAATGGAGAACAGGGCTTCTTCACGCCAAAAGGTTGTTGTTGCTATCACCACCAGAAACCCGGACAGCGACAGCACGGCGCACAGCATGAGTTTCCTGTATCCGTACCTGAATCCGTTGCCGACCGTTAACCACAAATAGACGGCAAAGAACGGCACCCCGTATTCCTCGAGCGCGTAGAGCAATACACAAACCAGCATGACATCCAGGATCATGAACAGCGTATGTCGCCAGTACACGCCGGCCGGGTGCGAGTGTGTCCGCCAGATGATCCATAATGAAAACGCTGTATAGCAATAGCCCAGCAGAAGCACCGGGTGGTAAAAACCCTGTTCCAGCTTGTCCGCTCGCGGCTAGCATCAGGATATAGATAACACCGGATCCAACCAGCAACAGGCGCATGCAGGCCTGCTCCAGTTCCACGTTCATTCCCGTCTTGCATTGCGGGTGGCTGCCATTCTTCATAGTGCTGTCGATAAAGCACCCCGTCTGTTGTTTTCTGTACGGCACTGTGCACGACATCGGCGTCACAGTCTATTGGGAAATGTCCTACAGCGGCCATTCGAAGCCGGATGCATAGCCGCTCCAACGGATACTGCCGCGATCTGAACTCAGGCGGGAATACGCCCCCTCTCCTTCGGAAATAAATTATTTTTTTTTAATAACAAACAGTTAATTATTTTCTTCCGCAAGGGTGTGGCATCGAACGCGGGATTGCCGGATACTGTATATAATTACAGTATCCGAATTATCCTGCAGCCTGTTCGGTTTTTAGCCATTGACCCGGAAAACCACACATGTCATTCATTGTCAGCCCGTCCCGCGCAAACCATCCGGAAACCGTCGACCGCTGCCCCGTCGTCTGGCCGCGCGCCATCATCCTGGTGGACATGAATGCCTTCTTCGCCTCCATCGAGCAGCGTGACCGGCCCGAGTGGCGCGGGCGGCCGCTGGCGGTCACCAACGGCCTGCCAGGGGACCTGCATCATCACCTCTTCCTACGAGGCCCGCGCCTACGGCATCAAGACCGGCATGCGCCTGCAGCAGGCGCGCCGGCTGTGCCCGGAGCTGATCCAGTGCCCGGCCAACCCGGAGCGCTATGCAGCCGCCTCGGTGGCGATCATGGAGGCCCTGCAGGACATTACGCCGGACATCGAGGTGTTTTCCGTGGACGAGGCCTTCCTGGACGTGACGCATTGCCAGCGGCTGCTGGGCACGCCGCTGCGCATCGCGCGGCTGGTGAAGCAAAAGGTCTTCGCGGCCTCGAGCGTGCTGTGCTCGGTCGGGGTCAGCGGCGACAAGACCACGGCCAAGTTCGCCGCCAAACTGGACAAGCCCGACGGCCTGACCGTCATCCCGCCCTGGGACGCGGAACAGCGGCTGCGCGATGTGCCGGTGACCGCCCTGTGCGGTATTGCGGAGGGCATCGGCGGCTTTCTGGCCGAACACGGCGTGCGCACCTGTGGCGAGATGCAGCACCTGCCCATCAGCGTGCTGGCGCGGCGCTTCGGCAACCCGGGGCGGCGCATCTGGTACATGTGCCAGGGACAGGACCCGGACCGGCTGCAGGGCGATGTGCCGGCGCCGAAGTCCCTCGGCCACGGCAAGGTGGTGCCGCCGGACACCCGCGACCGGGAGCTGCTGCTGACCTGGCTGATGCACATGAGCGAGAAGGTCGGCACCCGGCTGCGGCGCCACCGGCTGCAGGCCCTGACCTTCTTCATCGGGCTGCGCACCGCCGAGGGCTGGGTGGGCGGCAAGCTGCGTACCGCCCTGCCGACAGACGACGGCCGCGTGATCATGGCGCTGTGCCGCACGGTCCTGGACGACATCTGGGCCGGCCAGGGGGTGCACCAGGTGCAGGTGACCGCGCTGGACCCGGTGGACACCGGGAGTCAACTGGAACTGTTCGACGCCATGAACGAGGCGCAGGGCGAGGTCAACGCCGTCATGGACGCGGTCAACCGGCGCTACGGCGAGTTCGCCCTCGCCCCGGCGCGGCTGCTGAACCGCTCCAGCATGCCCAATGTCATCGCCCCGGCATGGAAACCCCATGGCCACCGCCAGACGATTCAGGACAGCGCGGCCGATACGAGGAACGCGGTAACGAAGCAATCTTCAGGTAGATGATGCCGAACCATGAGATTGCCATTTAATCCCTCATGGCTGTTTTTACGGGCACAGCCCGGGCCAGCCACTCGGCCGGTTCCCGGTCTCACTGACAGGCTGGTATCCGGTCAGCGGGACTTGTTGGATACGTCGCTACGCTCCTTTGCCCAACCTACGATGATACAGTGGCGTAGGTTGGGCAAAGCGAAGCGTGCCCAACAATATCGCGCTCCCGATGGCAATGGGCAGAATGACGGGTTGTTGAATCAAGCAGCCCTGCGTTAACCCATGTGCAACGGCGTCTATTACACGGTCAACGACCAGGATGTGCGGGTCTATTTCCCGAATCCGAAGGCCATGCTGCCGGTCAGGCGGCGCAGCGGCGACGGTGAACTGCTGGCCTGGGGCCGGCGTCCCGACCAGGCCGGGCGCCTGCCGCTGGGTGGCTGGGCGCGGCTCGACGCCATCTACAGCGGCCGCTGGGACCGCTGGTTCCCGGTGCCGGTCAAATTGACCGTGAAGAGCTTCATGGAGAAAGACCTCGAAGACCGCAGCCACTGGTATGATCTGACCAGGGGCCAGTGGATCCAGGGGCTGGTGGCGCGCCACGAACATGAGCGCCGGGTCTACGTGGTCACGGTGGAGCCGGAACTGGCGGAGGCCGTGCACGCGCGCTGGCCACGGATCATGAGTGGATAGCCCCTATGTTGCACGAAGGCGGCCTGTTCAATCAGGTTATGTGTGGTAATAATTAGTTCAATCGCATGTAAGTAACGCATGGCGGATAATCACAGTTTGTGCCTATTCGATTTCAGACCAAATCTGGCTTTGCAGCTTGGGCGATCCCCCTCAAACCATAGCTACGGCTATGCTTTTTCGGGTGATCGCCCAACCTGCTTTGCCAGCTATGCCCCTGAGAATCGAATCCTTCGTGCAACATAGGGGCTGACCATGTGCGGACGCTTTACGCTACACACCCCCTACGACGTGCTGGGTGAACACTTCGGCATCGCGGACCTGCCGGAGACGGTTGCGAGTTACAACATCGCCCCGTCGCAGACGATTGCCGCCGTGCGTATTGCGGAACAGCACCGGGAACTGGTGCAGCTGCGCTGGGGGCTGCTGCCGGGCTGGGCGAAAGACGCCAAGACCAGCTACCGCATGATCAATGCCCGCGCCGAGACCGTCGCGGAAAAACCGGCCTATCGCACGGCCTTTCGGCGGCGCCGCTGCCTGGTACCCGCGGACGGTTTTTATGAATGGCGGCAGACGGCCAGACGGCAAGCAGCCCTACTACATCCGCATGCAAGACCGAGGGGGTGTTCGCCTTTGCCGGGTTGTGGGAGCACTGGGAAGGCGATGACGGGGTGATCGAGTCCTGCACCATCATCGTGACGGAGGCCAATGACACCATCCGCCCGGTGCATGACCGCATGCCGGTGATCATCGCACCGGATGATTACGCGCAGTGGCTGGATCCCGAACTGCAGGAACCGGCCAGCCTCAGTCCCCTGCTGCGGCCCTGGGCGGGCGATGCCATGGAGGTCTACCCGGTGAGCACGCGGGTCAACAGCCCGAAACACAATGATCCGGAATGTATGGCGCCACAATCTACTTAATCGGCCGGTGTCTAAAAATCGATGGCGCTGCAATCCTGTTTTTGTATACTCACGGCCTCGCCAATGATTGGAGTCACCGCATGAACGACCTTAAAGCCTATCCGGTCTGGAGTGCCGGCGTCCGCTGGTTTCACTGGATCAATGTCGTGTGCATGCTGGGCCTGATTGCCGTGGGCGTGGCCATCCTCAACGCCAAGGCGCTCGGCGTGACCAACGACGGCAAGATCCTGCTGAAGACCGATGCATGTCTGGATCGGCTATGTGTTCGCACTGAACCTGCTGTGGCGGATTTCCCTGGCCTTTTTCGGCGGGCCACATGCGCGCTGGCGCGCGCTCCTGCCCGGCGGGCGCGGCTATCTAAACGCTGTGCGCGCTTATATTGCTGATTTCCGCAGCGCGCAGCCGCGCCAGTACCTCGGGCACAATCCCCTCGGCCGTCTCGCAGTCACACTCCTGCTGCTCCTGCTGCTGACACAGGCCATCAGCGGACTGGTGCTGGCGGGTACGGACTTGTTCTATCCGCCGATCGGCGCCTGGATCGCCGGCTGGGTCGCCGCACCGGGTGTCGAGCCGGCAACGCTGGTGCCCTATGCCAAGGAGATGGTTGACAAGGATGCCTGGGATGCGATGCGCGCCTTCCGCAAACCCTTCATCACCACGCACTACTACGGCTTCTATACGCTGCTGGTCTTCGCGGTGATCCATATCATCGCGGTGGTGGTCACCGAACTGCGTGGTGGCGGGAACCTGATATCGGCAATGTTTACCGGCAAGAAGATACTGAGCGGGAAACCGGCGGATACGGCTGAAGTTGAATGAGTTACAGCATTGGGTTAGACGCAGGTGTCGTGTAATCCCCCTCTCCTTTATGCCCCCGCTGCACATACTGCAGCCCATCGTAATTGCCATCGAGTGCCAGCCGGTAACCGCTGATCGTGTCACGCATGGCGACGACATGATCTTCGTACCAGAGCGGTACATACGGCAGCAGTTCCAGCAGGCGGGCCTGCACCTGGCGGTAACTCTGCACCTTGCAATGTCCAGTGTCGCGGCCTGTTCCGCCGCCTCGATCAATTGATCCACGCGCGCATCGGCCAGGCGGCCGCGGTTGGCGCCCTCGGGTGGCAGTGAGTCGCTGTAGAAGGCATAGCGAAAGATGTCCGGCGTCTTGATGCCGACCCAGGCCAGGCTGTACATCTGGAAGCGCCCGGCCTTGATGTCGCCGTAGAAGGTGCCCCAGTCATAACTCAACAGCTGCAGGTCGATGCCGACGTCTGCCAGTTGCTGCTGGATGACCGTGGCAATGCGGATCCGCACCGGGTCCGTCGAGGTCTTGTACTGCAGCCTGCAGCGGCTGCGCCGCGTCATAACCGGCCGCGGCCAGCAATGCCCGGGCCCGTTCCGGATCGAAGCCGGGTGCCAGCGAGTGCCGGGTTGCCGGCCCAGTGGTCCGGCGGCAGCAGGGCCGCGGCCGGACGCGGCGGCGGCACCGAGCACATAGCGAATGATGGCCTCGCCGGTCGATCGCGTGGGCAATGGCCCGGCGCACCTCGAGCCGGCCGGTTACCGGGTCCGCCAGGTTGAATCCGATGTAGGCGAAATTGCTCCCGGCGGCGCGGTGGACCTGAATGCCGGGTTGTTGCTGCAGGTAATCCAGCAACTCGGCCGGCAGGTCGTTTTGCAGCAGGTCCACCTCGCCGCGCAGCAGCTTGAGCACCCGCACGGTGGGATCACCGATCCGCAGGAACTCGAACACCTGGCGGTCTGCATCCCGCACAAGCTGCAACCGGCCCGGCGCAGGCCAGGCAATAAACCGGAAGGGTCCGCTGCCGAGCGGTTGTTCATGGAACGGATGGCCGGTCGCAATGCCGGTAGCCGGCAGGATACCGATCACGAGATAGCCCGGGAACAGCGGGTCCGGCCGGTTGAGATGAAAATCCAGCGTGTCGTTATCCAGCACCTCGATTTTCCTGATCAGGCGCAGGGCACTCCGGTGCGGCGAGGCATTCGCGGGGTCGAGAATATACCGGTAGGTCGCGGCGACATCCTGTGCCGTTAGCGGAACGCCGTCGTGAAATAATGCGCGCGCCGGTCTTCAGCCGGAAACGGTAATGTGCCGGCGCCAGTTGTTGCCAGTCCGCCAGTGCCGGTACCGGGCGGACCTGTTCATCGAAGTCGACCAGGCGCCGGTACAGCAGCCGGTTGATGCGCGCCGAGGTCGCATCCGTGGCAAAGCGCGGATCGAGATTGGCCGGCGCACTGGCCAGACCCATACGGATGACACTGTCGTCCTGATCCGCACAGGACGTCAGCCACAGCAATGACAGTAACAGCAGGAGCAGCTTCATGATGGCGCCATGATACTGCGCTTCAGGTCGCTTGCGTGCTGCGACTTTGCTGCAATTCGATCATCAGGCGCACACGCAGGCGGCGCAATACCTCCGGCATCCAGCATGTCCGGCAGCAAGGCAAGGGAGCATGATTTTCCGCCAGAAATCTTCAGCTGCAGCACAACCAGCCAGGGCATGACAAACGCCCGCTGGCTGCAGTTTTGCCACCTGTTGTTGGCCTGATCGCCAGGTTATCAGGCACTCGTCACCGGCTTTCCAGACCAGCCGGCGACAGGCGGCGGGATGGCTGCGCCGGGCATGCAATCGGTATGCGCGGCGCAGGCAGAAGAGAATGGCCAGCGTCACGATGACACGCAGCAGGACCGGCGCACCGGTCACAGGCAACATCAGCACGGCAAGACCATGCGTCAACACCAGCCAGACGGTCATCAGGCGTGACGGGCGTAATCTCAAGCAGCAGCGGTGTGGCGTATTTTTTCGACAAGCTTCGCGACTTCCATGTCAGCGGGTATCATGCGGCCCATCAGCCATTCCAGCAGCACGGCGTCCGGGTTCTCCAGCAATCCTTCAAAGGTCTTGCGTTCAGCGGGCATCAGGTCATTATAACCCTGCTCCAGAAACATCCTCAGCAGTTCATCCAGCTCGCGCATACCGCGGCGGCATTGCCAGGCAAGCCGGTTGCGCAGCGGGTCGGCGGCAGCATTCATGCCTTTGACGTGTCGCCCGCCCTAGATGGAGCGTTTGACCATCAGCTCCTTGATGCGGCCGATGGCACGCGTCGGGTTCAGCCCCTTGGGACAGACCTCCACGCAGTTCATGATGGTATGGCAGCGAAACAGCTTGAACGGACCCTCCAGATTATCGAGCCGTTCACTCGTGGCCTGGTCGCGGCTGTCGGCCAGGAAGCGCCAGGACTGCAGCAGGGCCGCCGGCCCGAGAAACTTGTCCGGATTCCACCAGAACGAGGGGCAGGAGGTGGAGCAGCAGCCGCACAGGATGCATTCGTACAGGCCGTCCAGCCGTTCGCGCTCCTGCGGTGACTGCAGGCGTTCGACCTCCGGCTCCGGATCGTTGTTGATCAGGTAGGGTTTAACCTGCGCGATACTGTTTGTAGAACTGGCTCATGTCCACAATCAGGTCGCGCACCACCGGCAGGCCCGGCATGGGACGCACCTTGATCGGTGTCTTGAGGCTGAACAGCGGCGTGATGCAGGCCAGCCGATTGCTGCCGTTGACGTTCATGCCGTCCGAACCGCACACGCCCTCGCCGCAGGAGCGGCGGAAGCTCAGACTCTCGTCCTGCGCCTTCAGCAGCAACAACGCATCCAGCAACATCATCTCGCGATCGAGGGTCGCATCGTCCAGCTCAAAATCCTGCATGCCGGGGGCTTCACCGGTTTCCGGGTTATAGCGGTAGATTGAAAATTTCATGGCTCTCGCTGCGCTCGCCCGGCTAATAGGTACGGGGCTTGGGCGGAAAGGATTCGACGGTCAGCGGTTTCATGCGCACCGGTTTGTAGTCAACCGTGCGCGTGGCCTTGTGATACAGGCTGTGCCGCAGCCAGTTGACGTCGTCACGCTCCGGAAAGTCGATACGCGAATGCGCGCCACGGCTTTCCTGGCGCTCCAGCGCCGAGGCAATGGTAGCCAGTGCCACCTCCATCAGGTTTTCCAGCTCCAGGGCCTCGATGCGGGCCGTATTGAATACCTTGCTGTGGTCGCTGATACGGACGTCGGCCATGCGCTGCTCCAGCCGGGTAATCTTCTCCAGCCCTTCGCGCAGTATTTCATCGGTCCTGAAGACGCCGCAGTGTTCTTCCATGGTGCGCGTCAGCGCCTCCCGCAGGCCACTGACCGATTCCCCGTCACCGCGCTGCTCCCAGCGCGCCAGCCGCTGCAGGGCCGGCTCGAGCTGCGCATCATCCAGGGTCCGGTGGTAATGGTTCTCCTTGAGGAACTCGATAATCTGGTTACCGGCGGCCCGTCCGAAGACGATGATATCGAGCAGCGAATTGCCCCCGAGCCGGTTGCCGCCGTGTACCGAGACACAGGCGCATTCGCCGACCGCATACAGACCGGGCACGACATCCTCCGGGCCGTGTGCCACCGGCGCGACGACCTCGCCGAAACGGTTGGTCGGTATCCCGCCCATGCTGTAATGCGCCGTCGGGTAGACCGGCGCGGGCGCATCGCACAGGTCGACATGCGCGAACGTCAGCACCATGTCCCTGATGGCCGGCAGGCGCTTGCGTATCATGTCGGCATCCAGGTGATGCAGCTGCAACAGGACATGATCCTTGTTGGGTCCGCAGCCACGGCCTTCGCGCACCTCGATGGCAATGGCGCGGCTGACCACATCACGGCTGGCCAGGTCCTTCGCATTCGGCGCATAGCGTTCCATGAAGCGCTCACCCTCGCCGTTGACGAGGTAACCGCCCTCCCCGCGCGCGCCTTCACTGAGCAGCATGCCCTTGCCGGCGATACCGGTCGGATGGAACTGGACGAACTCCATATCCTGCAGCGGAATGCCGGCGCGCAGGGCCATGGCCATACCATCGCCCGTGTTGATCAGGGCATTGGTATTGGTGCGGAAGATCTGGCAGGCGCCACCCGTGGCCACCAGCGTGGTCTTGGCCTCGATCACCAGCGGTTCGCTGGTGGCGATATTCAGCACCAGCGCGCCGAGCATGTAGCCTTCCGCATCGCGCAGCAGGTCCACGACGAAGTATTCATCGAAGAAATGAGTGCGCGCGCGGATGTTTTGCTGATACAGGGAATGCAGAATGGCATGCCCGGTCCGGTCGGCGGCCGCACAGGTCCGGGCCGCCTGCTCACCGCCGAAATTCATGCTCTGGCCGCCGAACTGACGCTGGTAGATCCGGCCGTCATCCTGGCGTGAAAACGGCACCCCGAAGTGTTCCAGCTCGTAGACCGCCTTGGGCGCCGCGCGGCACATGTATTCAATGGCATCCTGGTCGCCGAGGTAATCACTGCCCTTGACGGTATCGAACATATGCCAGTGCCAGTTGTCCGGACGCACATTCGCCAGGGCGGCATTCACCCCGCCCTGTGCGGCGACGGTGTGGGAGCGGGTCGGAAAGACCTTGGAGACCACCGCGACATGCATATCCGCCTGGGACAACTGCAGGGCCGCGCGCAGACCGCCGCCGCCGGCACCGATAATCAGGGTATCAAACTGGCGGCGTGGCAGGTTCATGGCATCGAGGCAAGCGCAGCCAGCAGCAGGACCCGCAGTCCCCACAGACCACAACCCATCAGCACCACGGCAATCAGCGTCAGCACCAGCAACCGGACCGCAACCGGCTGCACGTAATCCAGCACCACATCACGCATGCCGATCCAGACATGCAGCAACAGGGCCAGCAGGAACCCCGCACTGGCAACGCTGACTGCCGGATGCGACAGCCAGCCCTGCCAGGCACTGTGGGAAGACGGTGCACGCAGCATGAAATACACCACCAGGTAGACGATGAACAGTGCCATGTACACGGCACTGATGCGCTGCAGCAGCCAGGCCTTCAGACTGAATGCATACCGGGTCACAGCAGGCTGGCCAGGTAAAGCAGGGCCACCAGCACACTGCCGGCGCTGACCAGCCAGGCGCTGACGCGTGCCGCGGAACGGGATACGCCGTGCTCGAAGTCGATCAGCAGGAAACGGATGCCGGCCAGGAAGTGATGTGCCAGTGACCAGACGAAAACAACGGTAACCAATTGCACCGGCGGGGATGTCAGCCAGCTCACCGCCTGTGCATAATCAGTCGGGCTGCGCAGTGACAGGTCCAGCAGGTAGATCGCACCGGGGAGCACCAGAAACAGCAGAATACCCGTGGCGCGGTGCGCAATCGAAGCCATGGCCCCGATCGGCATGCGAATCTGCAGTAAATTGAGAAATTTGGGATTTTTCGATGGGGTATTCATATAATTGTGCAGTTCAGCAAGGGCGTTTTATACCATTCGCCCTGATGAAATACCAGTCGCATTCGAGAGTTGCCGGAACCTGCAGACGCCCGCCTGGCAGCTGCCTGCAGTCCGGAGCAAGGTGCACTATTCGGAGTACAGTATGAAGTCAAAGTGGAAGGCCTTTTTAATCGATGCCGGCGCCGAGTTCAGCGCGAACGAGACCCTGCATTATGGAAATCCCGCCCGTGAATGCGAGGTCGCATTGAGCGGCACGGTTTTTTCCGACCTCTCGCACCTCGGGGTGATCGCCGCGCATGGCGCGGACAGCGCGAGTTTCCTGCAGGCGCAATTGAGCAATGACCTGTCAGCGGTCGATGACAGCAGTCATCAGCTCAGTGCCTACTGTAACCCCAAGGGACGGATCATCGGTCTGTCCCGGATTTTCAGAACCGGCGGCAATTATTACCTGCGGCTGCCGTCCGACACCCTTGATAGCGTCCTGCAACGCTTGCGCATGTACGTGCTGCGCGCGGCGGTCACTCTTGAAGATGCCAGTAACAATTTCATCGCTATCGGCGTCTCCGGTGAAACTGCGGCGGCTGAACTTGCAGCGGTAGCCGGTCGTGTCCCGGAACAGGAGAACCAGACACTCCATGCCGGCGACCTGACCGTGCTGCGTGTGCCCGGTATAAAACCGCGATTTGAGGTCTATGCGAGCTCGCTGGCAGCGGCAAGGAATCTCTGGGAGGCGCTGAATGTCCGCGCTGCACCGGCAGGAACAGCGGCGTGGCGCCTGCTGGAGATACTCGCTGGAATGCCCACTATCTATGCCGGTACCGCGGATTTATTCGTCCCGCAGATGGCCAACCTGCAACTCGTCGACGGCGTCAGCTTTAAAAAGGGTTGCTATCCGGGGCAGGAAATCGTCGCACGCATGCAATACCTTGGCACCCTGAAACGGCGCATGTACCTCGGACGGATCGCGACCGATACGGTGCCGCTGCCCGGCGCTGCGCTGTTCAGTAGCACCGATAACGAACAGCCCATTGGCCGCGTTATCGACGCACAACCCCATCCCGACGGTGGCATGGCAGCGCTGGCAGTGCTGCAAATCAGCGCAGCGGATGCCGGTGATGTCCACCTCGCCGCAGCTGACGGAGCCGCGTTTGTCCAGCAGCCGCTGCCCTATGCATTTGAATAGCGGGGCATTGCCACTATCTCATGCAGTTTCTATATATTAGTTATATGTCATTGGTTATATTATTTATTATAACTATATCTGACTAATATCCTGAACTCGATGCTTGCGCGGCGGTCACACACAACATCTCCCGGTCATTACGCGTGAAAATAATATGAGCAAAATCACCCGCCTTGCGTTCATCGCGACTGCCAGCATCCTTGCAGTCCTCCTGTTGCGACCCGGTACCGCGGATGAACCTGCACCCGCGCAGGCGCATGCACCCGACGTGGCCAGGCAGGCGACGGCGGACGCGGTGCATTCGCAGCGCGAGGGGAAGTATGTCAAGCCGGCAGATGAAGTGCTGCGCAAGCAATTGACGCCCTTACAGTACGAGGTCACCCAGCAGGAAGCGACGGAACGCCCCTTCAAGAATGAGTACTGGGATAACAAGCAGGCAGGGATCTACGTCGATATCGTTTCCGGAGAACCGCTGTTCAGCTCTACTGACAAATTCAGGTCCGGGACCGGCTGGCCAAGTTTTACCCGGCCAATCGAGAAAAACGCAATCGTGGAGCATACCGACACGCGTTTCTTCATGAAGCGCACTGAACTGCGCAGTCTCATCGCGGAATCCCATCTCGGGCATGTGTTTGAAGATGGACCTGCACCAACCGGGCTGCGTTACTGCATCAACTCGGCTTCATTGCGTTTTATCCCCAAAGAGGATATGGAAAAAGCCGGCTATGGTGAATACCTGTCGCTGTTTGACAGGTAACAATCAGACAGCCGGGCGCTACCGCACCTGCACCCCGGCGCCCGGCCTGAGCCGCGCCGGGCTCAGAGGAATGGACTGCCGCAGCCGTGATAGCTGGCGCCGTCAAGCATGACCGTTACGCTGGTCTCGTAGGATTTCCCCGTGATGCTGTCCTGACAGAGCGACTGCGTGATGTGGACACTCAATGTGTGCTTGCTGTTCGGCACCATGTATATTCTTGTTTTACCGTCCCTGCGCAACACGGGTCCCAGTGACGGATAGCGATACACCAGCGCAACAGCATCGGTGCTGAACTCCACCTTGTGGCCGGCGCCGGTGAGCGCGAGTTGCCAGCCGGGATCGTTTCCGAATGCCGTGAAGTCTATGTCATGGCCGCGCTCCCGGGCCAGTGCAAACGGTGCGCTGCAGAACATGACAACAGCGAGCATCCATCCAGCATACCTGTAGTTCATGAGTTTCACCCCGCTTGTTTGACAACCATCGGTTAGTATAAAGCTTAACCAAAAACCGAGCGTGCCGCATCCACGGCAACACCCGAGGTTATCGGCGCTTTCATACCGCTCAGCACCGCGTCCAGCGCCCCGAGACAGAACAGCACATTGGTCTGGTTGCTGGCAAAGCCCATCAGACCGATGCGCCAGATCTTGCCGGCCATGGCGCCCAGGCCGGCACCGATTTCCAGATTGTATTCGTCCAGCAGGCGCGCTGCGCACGGCGGCCTCATCGACACCGTCCGGGATACGGACACGGCGTTCAGTTGCGGCAGGCGCTCGCTCTTCCGGCACCACAAAATTCAGCCCCATGGCCTCGAAGCCGGCACGCAGGGCCTCGTGATTCTTCGGTGCCGTGCCCAGGAATTCTCGATGCCCTCTTCCTGCAGGATGACCAGGGCCTCGTGCAGGCCGTACAGGGTATTGACCGGTGCCGTGTGGTGGTAGGCAGCGCTTGCCGCCGCCGCCCCAGTAACCCAGCACCAGGTTGAGATCGAGAAACCAGCTCTGCACCTTGTGTCTTGCGACTGGTGACCACATCAACCGCACGCTGGCTGAAGGTGACCGGCGACAGGCCGGGGACGCAGGACAGGCATTTCTGGGTGCCGGAGTAGACGGCATCCAGCTCCCATTCATCGACCATCGAGCGGTGAACCGGCCAGCGAGGTCACGGTATCGACAATGATCAGGCAGTCATGCTGCTGCGCCAGTCTCGGCCAGGGTTTTGGCATCGGAGATGGCGCCGGTCGAGGTCTCGGCATGCACGAAGGCCAGCATCTTCGCATCCGGATTGGCCTTGAGCGCATCTTCGACCTTGTGCGGGATCGACCGCCCGGCCCCAGTCGTCCTCGACCATGACGGCCGTACCGCCGCAGCGCTCGACATTCTCTTTCATGCGCCCGCCGAACACACCGTTCTGGCAGACGATGACCTTGTCACCGGGCTCGACCAGATTGACGAAACAGGTTTCCATACCGGCCGAACCCGGCGCGGAGACCGGCATGGTCAGCTCGTTCTCGGTCTGGAAGGCATAGCGCAGCAGGGTCTTTCATTTCATCCATCATGTCCACGAACACCGGATCGAGATGACCGATGGTCGGGCGCGACATGGCCTCCAGGATGCGCGGATTGACGTCGGAGGGTCCGGGGCCCATCAGGGTGCGGACCGGGGGATGAAAGGACTGAATGGTCATGGTATGCCTCGTCTGGTTGATCGCTGGTTCGTTGAAAAAAGGAAAGCGCGCAGTCTATCACGACGGGTATGACTTGCCCGACCCTGCTGTTTGCCGTGATTTTCCACGCAATCGGCCTGCCACCGCGGCGCCGGGCTACTGGTGCAGGAAGCAGCGCACCCGGTGCTGACCGCTGCCGGTTTGATTCGGGTAACTCTCCGCGCAGGCGGGCATTGCCTGTGGACAGCGCGGATGGAAATGACACCCCGATGGCGGGGTTGAAGGGGACGGCATGTCACCTTCGAGCCGGATAATTTCCCGGCGGGAAGCGGTTTCCAGCTGCGGGACTGCCGAGAGCAGGGCCCGGGTATAGGGATGCAAGGGGCGCTCCAGCACATCGGCAACCGGCCCTTCCTCGACGATACGGCCGAGATACATCACGGCAATGCGGTCAGCCAGATAGGCCACCACCGACAGGTTATGCGTGATAAAAAGATAGGACAGGCCGAGCTCGTTCTGCAGCTGTTTGAGCAGGTTCAGGATCTGCGCCTGCACGGACACATCGAGGGCGCTGGTCGGTTCGTCACAGATAATCAGGCGCGGATCAACGGCCAGTGCGCGTGCAATGCAGATACGCTGGCGCTGTCCGCCCGAGAATTCATGCGGATAGCGCTGCACATGCCCGGCCGACAGACCCACCTGTTCGAACAGTTCCTGCACGCGCTTGCGGCGCTGCTGCCGGGATGCACCGATACCCTGGGCAATCATGCCCTCTTCCACAATGTCACCCACACGCATGCGCGGATTCATGGAGGAATAGGGATCCTGAAAGATAAACTGGAAGTCGGAACGGCGCGCGCGCAGTTGCTTGCCACTCAGTTGCGTCAGTTCGACTCCATCGAAGCGGACACTGCCGCCCGTCGGTCGCAGCAGCTGCAGGATGCCCTTGCCGGCCGTGGTCTTGCCACAGCCCGACTCCCCTACCAGCGCCAGGGTCCGCCCTTGCGGTATGTGCATGGAAACACCATCCACGGCATACACATAGCCGGCAACCCGCTTGAATATTCCTGCGTGTATCGGGAAGTGGACCCTGAGGTCATCAACCTCCAGTAGTGCCGTATCCGCATTCGCCATCTCGGGTGCATGCGGTATGCGCGGCTCTTCCGTTGCAACCTGCTCAGGGGCAATGACACTGGTCGTCAGCCAGATGACAACGCACATGCTGGCTGCCGTTGACCGTACTCCATGCGGGCACGTGCGTGTGGCAATAATCCCAGGCGCGCGCACAGCGCTCGGCAAACCGGCACCCGCTGAATTCATGATCCAGCATGGGAACGAAGCCCGGGATGGTTTGCAGGGCATGATCGCGCTTGCTGACATCCGGCAGCGCGTCGAACAGGCGCAGGCTGTACGGGTGCCGGGCCGCCGCAAAGAACCGGTCACGGCCGGCTTCCTCGACCAGCTGCCCCGCGTACATAATGGCCACCCGGTCAGCCATGCCGGCCACGATCCCCAGGTCGTGGCTAATCAGCATGATGGCCATGTGCGTGTCCTGCTGCAATTTTTGCAGCAGTTCCAGTACCTGTGCCTGTATGGTCACGTCCAGCGCCGTTGTCGGTTCATCGGCAATCAGCAGGTCCGGTTCGCCGGCCAGCGCAATGGCGATCATGACACGCTGCTTCATGCCGCCGGACAATTGATGCGGATATTCAAGCTGCCGCCGCTTGACATCCGGGATACCGACTGCATCGAGCAATTCGAGCACACGGTCACGCTCGCGCACGTCCGCGCAGCCGGTGATGCTGGCGCACTGACTCGCCGATTTGCTCGCCGACAGTCAGCACCGGATTCAGCGAAGTCATCGGTTCCTGGAAGATCATGGCGATACGGCGTCCGCGCACGCGGCGCATGCGGTCCTCGGGCAGGCCCAGCAGGTCTTCGCCATCCAGGAAGACATGCCCTGCACTGATATGGCCGAAGGGTTGCGGTAACAGGCGCAGCATCGACAGGGCCGTCATCGATTTACCACAACCCGATTCGCCCAGCAGCGCGAATGTCTCGCCCCTGTCGATATGAAAACTTACCCCATCGACAGCGCGCACAGCGCGCTCGCCCTGACCGAACCGGACCCTGAGATCCTCGACTTTGATTAACGGTTGCGACATTGTTATGTGGTCTGGTTATTGCGCAGCCGCGGATCGAATGCATCGCGTACCGCATCGGAAAACAGGTTTGCTGCCAGCACGAGGATGAACATGAACACGAAGGCCGACAGCAATGACCACCACACCATGGGTTCGCGTGCCATCTCCAGGCGCGCGCGGTTGATCATGTTGCCCCAACTGTTCATGGTCGGGTCCACACCCACGCCGACATAGGACAGCACCGCTTCCGCCAGCACCAGGCCGCTGAAATCGAGGACCACGGTGATCAGGACGATGTGCATGACATTGGGCAGTATGTGCCGGGTAATGATCTTCGCATGCGACACCCCGAATGACACCGCTGCCTGGATGTATTCCGACTCGCGCAACTTCAGCGCCTCGCCGCGCAGCAGCCGGCACAATCCGGTCCAGCTGGTTATGCCCAGAATAATACAAAGAAACAACAAGCGGATATCCGCTCTTTCTACTGTTGTTTCAAACTGATCCGGATGGTTGGCGATATACACCTGCAGCATCAGGATGGCGGCGGCGATCAGGAGCACATGCGGTATCGAGTTCAGCGTCGTGTAGACGTACTGGATGACATCGTCAATCCAGCCACGCGCATAGCCGGCCAGGATGCCCATCAGGACGGCGAACGGCAGCATGACCAGCGTGGTCAATGTACCGATGACAAGTCCCGTGCGGATGCTTTTCAGGGACTGGTAGAAGACATCCTGCCCGACCTTGTCGGTTCCGAAAATATGATAGTCACCGGCCAGGTTAATCGCGCAGAAAAAAAGCAGCAGCAGAATAGTGCAGGTAGCCCAGATGACCAGCCAGGGAATAGCTGTGCGCCGTGCAATCACTGCTGTGAAAACTACAGACCAGGTCTGTGAATTACGTCGTGCCAGCCGCCAGCAGATCAACAGCATCAGCACGGTGCCGGCCAGCAGTGTCCAGGCCAGGGCCGTGACACTGCGCCGGATAACATCATCCCTCAATCCAGCACCCTTTTCATCCAGATGCCGGCCACCGAATTCAAGGCGCGGATAATCACGCGTCTGGGTGCCATCGGCATGCTGAATGGTTTCCCTGGCATACAGATGCGTTGCAAAGGGCGCGGAATAGGTCTTCTCTTCCTGTATCCGCAGCGGTTCGACAAAATAATCCAGCGCACTCAGTACCTCAACGGCATAGTGTACTTCGGTATGAGTGCCGTTATTTTCCAGGGGTAGACGGAAATGCAGCGAATCCAGAAAACCGATGACCACATAGGCCAGCAGGACCACTGCCGATGCCGCTGCCCTGCGGCTGGAGAACACGGATTGCCAGGGTGCGCGCAGGTGGGGTTTAGCGCGCGCATAAAGTATAAACGCGACGACCACGGCGAACAGGATAAAAATCAGGGCGTCGGTCCACAGGATCACTGGTTTGATCATGCCAGCCGCACCCTGGGATCAACCAACGTATAGGCCACATCGACCATGATCAGACCGACAATATAGAGTACCGAACCGAGAAAAACCATGGCGCGCACGATGGCGAAGTCCTGCCGGTTGATGGCATCGATGGTATAGCTGCCCAGGCCGGGTACCGAGAAAAAGGATTCCAGCAGAAGGCTGCCCATGAACAGGGTTGGCAAGACGACAACCACGCCAGTGACAATCGGAATCATGGCGTTTTTGAGCACATGCCGGAACAGCACGCGCAATTCCGGCAATCCCTTGGCGCGCGCAGTGCGCACGAAATCCTTGCCCGCCTCCTCCAGGAAGAAGGAGCGGTACATGCGCGATCCGCCGCCTATGCCACTGATTGCGCCAATCACCACGGGAAGAATGAGGAAGCGGATAGCATCCAGCCCGGTGTCGTAGCCGGAGATCGGCACCAGGCGGAACATTTTTCCAAGCAGGAACTGTCCGCCGATGATGTAAAACATGGCGGAAATGGACATCAGTACCACGCACAGGATGACACCCGAGATATCCACATAGGTGCCGCGAAAGAATGCCATCAACATGGCAAAAGTTATATTGATCAGCAGACCGATCAGCAATATCGGGATCGCAATCGCGAGGCTGGGTTTCATGCGCTGGCTTATATCATGACTGATATCGCGGCCGTCGTCCGAATATCCGAAATCAAAGGCAAACAGCCTGACAGATTTTTCGAAAAAGATGGTTCGCGTCAGTTTGTCCGCACCGCTGGCAGCCGCGTTATACAGCAGCGGTTTTTCATAACCGTGTTCTGCCTTCCACTTCTCTATCGCTTCGGGCGTGACCCGTTTTACGCCGAGGTGCAGGCGCGCCATGTCATCGGGCGAGTTCACCACAAAAAACAGGTAGAACGTCAGCAGGTTCACACCGATCAGGATCGGGATAGCATAGGCAATGCGTCTGACGAGATAGGCAAACATCAGTGTTCCGTGCGATATGCCGGCAGCTTCTGGCGGCGGCGATAGCTGATAAAGGCCGGCATAATCACCAGCAGGATCAGCACCAGCAGCGCGACCAGGGGCCAGAGGACAGGTTTGTTCCAGTCTGCCTGCAGCTGTGCCCGCAATGCAGGATCAACCCGCCGGTATTTGAGCGCATTGTTGGCCATCAGGTTGGGCTTCGAGTTGTGGTACCAGGCGTGGTGCAGGACAAACTGCTTGGGGTGATAACCGAACAGCCAGGGGGCATCATGGCGCACGATTTCCGTCATTGCGTCGATGATTTCCTGACGCTCCGTGCTGTTTTCCATATTTTTCATTTGCACGAACAGCCGGTCGAAATCCGGATTGCGGTAATTCGACGCATTTTCACCGTTATTTTCAACCTTGCCCTGGGGTCCGTAGAGCAGGAACAGAAAATTCTCCGGATCTGGATAATCGGCATTCCAGCCCCACTGATATATCTGCGCGGTCCCCTTCAGCATCTTGTCCTGAAACCGGTTGTAGTCCGTACCGCGTATGACCAGCTGGATATCCAGTTTGGCGAACTGTTTGTGCAGCCAGTCGAGACGCGCCTTGTCATCCGGACCGGTTGCCGTGGTGTCAAAATACAACACCAGTGGTTTGCCAGTAGCGGCATCACGCCCGTCCGGATAACCCGCTTCCGCGAGCAGGCGCCGCGCGCTATCCAGCGATTTACGCCCTGCCCCGTCGGTGGTGACGTCATAGACAGCGGGATTTATCCCTGCAATGCCTTCGACAAAACCAAAGATACCCGGCGGGATAGCGCCCTGCGCCGGGATGCCCCGGCCATTCAGAAAGATGGAAATATACTCCTCGAAATCAATTGCTATCGAAATGGCCTGGCGCAGCTTGCGTGCCTGCTCGGTATAACCGCCGACAACCGGGTCCAGCATATTAAAACCGGTGTAGTAGATGGATGCCGCCACGGCTGTCTTCAGTTCTATGCCGCGTTCCTGCATCGCCGGTGTCAACGACACTTCACCGGATGCGCCGGTGCTGATCGCCTGGTCGAAACTGTCCGAATTAATGCCGGAGCTGTCATAGTACCCTTGCAGAAACTTGTTCCAGTAAGGTATGTCTTCCTTCTCCAGGCTGTAAATTACCTCGTCAATAAACGGCAGGGGCTTGCCTGCGTCGTGCAGCAGGCCTGCTGCACGATCACCGGGTTCGCCCGATTCGGGGTAGGTCTCACCATGAAAGTTCGGATTCCTCGCCAGTACCATCTGGCGATTGGGATTGTTTACCACCAGCATATAGGGGCCGGTACCGACCGGGTACCAGTCCAGGGTGATATTCCTTTCCTGCATGCCCGGCTGGGTATAGAACATGTCCGCCTCCGGCGGCACCGGGGCGAAAAACGGCATGGCCAGCCAGTACAGCAGCTGCGGGTATTTTCCATGGATGGTAATACGGTAGCGGTAGCGATCGATGACCTCGGCACCGGCCAGTGGATAGCGGGACAAATCCAGATACACCGGTGCCGACCTGCCGCCGGACAATGTCGCCATGGCCGTCTGCAGGGTTTTCGTGTATTCATCAAGCCCGACAATATACTCGCTCATGAGGCCGAGTATCGGTGAATGCAGACGCGGATGCGCAAGCCGCTTGATCTGGTAGACATAGTCGGCGGCAATCAATTCACGTGTTCCGGTCTGCCTGAAATCACCGATAGTGTAGATATCCTCAAGGTCATCCGCCGTCAGTCCGTGGTAGCGCAGACGGCCCTGATCGTCGCGCGCGAATGCGGGGTGCGGCTGGTACTGAATGCCGGGCTGTATCTGTATTTCATAAACACTGTATGCAATCTGCTCGACTGCCGCAGTATCGGCAAGCCGCTGCCCGTCGGCATCCAGATAGAAGGGCTGTGGCACTCGAGTTACGGTCAGCGGGATCAGCCTGTAGGGACGCTGTAAATAGTGATACTGCAGTGGCGGCTCATAGATCTGGCCGGTGAATGCCACTTCATTCGAGCTGTAGGATTGTACCGGATCGAGGTGGTTGGGACGTTCCTGAAATGAGGAATACAGAATGTTCTCGTGCGCCTGACTGGCGGGATAGGGCCGGTTCCATGGCTCATTACTGCAGGCAAACAGCATGACGGCCAGCGCCAGCATGGCCACGGAGCGTGACAAAATCCGGCAGGAGCGCCGGTTCACCCGGTAGTCACTCTCAGCAACACACTGACACCCCGGCAGTGACATACGGAGATGACACAGTCATTACAAGCATGAGCGATGGCTACCCTGGTACATGGCCGCTCATTATATCGGTCGTTCCATCAGGTTTCATGCCCTGGACCCTGATCAGCACTTTCCGTCAACGGTGTTTTCAGGTAACTTAGCGGCACGTTGCCGCCTGCCCTGGCATGGCATCCCGCACAAGCGGGATATCTGCCAGGAAAACCTGAGAAACAGGGTATTAACATGGGATTCATGACCGGAAAACGCGCGCTCATCGTCGGGCTCGCCAGCAATCGTTCCATCGCCTGGGGTATTGCCCAGGCCATGCAGCGTGAGGGTGCCGAGCTGGCATTCAGCTACCCGAATGAAAAAATGGGCGTACGCGTGACCAAAATGGCCGCGGAATGCGGTTCTGACATCGTCCTCCCGTGCGACGTAAGCAGTGACGCACAGATCGATGCATTACTTGCCGGTCTGGGAGAGCGTTGGGACGGCCTGGACATTATTGTGCACTCGGTGGCGTTCGCGCCTGCCGATCAGCTGGCCGGTGATTATCTTGATTGCGTGACCCGGGAAGGCTTCAATATCGCCCATGAAATCAGTTCCTACAGCTTTGCCGCACTGGCGAAGGCAGGACGCCCGCTGATGCAGGGACGCAATGGCGCATTGTTGACCCTGAGCTACCTCGGCGCAGTGCAATCCATACCCAACTACAACGTGATGGGTCTGGCAAAGGCGAGCCTGGAAGCCAACGTGCGTTATCTCGCGCAAAGCCTCGGGCCTGAAGGTATTCGTGTCAATGCGATCTCTGCCGGACCGATCAGGACGCTGGCTGCCGCGGGTATCAGTAACTTCCGCAAGCTGCTGGAAACGTTTGCCGGCACTGCACCGCTGCGCCGCAATGTCACCATCGAGGACGTCGGTAATGCCGCCGCTTTTCTGTGTTCGGACCTCGCTGCCGGTATCACCGGCGAGATTACCTATGTAGATGGCGGCTACAACACTGTCGGGATGGCATCTGTCGTGTAGCAATACCTGGCCCCGGCTCCGGGGACACCCGCCAATTCCCTGCTGTCACCGGCTTATATTCGCTCCGCCTGCTCGACAGGTAGTTTCAGTATCCCCTGCTCGCCCTCCGAGTGGCCAATTATCACAGCACCGCAGGAGTCGCTGAATATATTCACACTGGTCCGGCACATATCGAGTACCCGGTCCACGGCCAGAATCAGGCCAACCGCTTCAATCGGGAGGCCGATGGTCGTCAGGATGATCGTAATCGCGACCAGGCTCGCAGCCGGTATACCGGCCACCCCGATAGATGTCAGCAGGGCCACCAGGACGACCGTAAACTGTTGCCCGAACCCCAGGTCCAGTCCGTAAGCCTGGGCGATAAACATGGCGGCGACACACTCATACAGTGCGGTACCGTCCATATTGACAGTCGCACCCAGCGGCAGGACAAAACTGGTTGTGCGATTGGATACACCGGCCCGTTTCTCGACACAATCCATGGACAACGGCAGGGTTGCCGATGAAGACGCCGTCGAAAATGCCGTCAACAATGCCGGTGCCATCGCCTGGTAATGGCGTAACGGATTGACGCCTGCAAGCAGCCGCAATAACAGCGGCAGCGTAATCAGGAAATGGAAAGCCAGTGCCCCGAGTACCGTAAAGAAGAAGGCCATTAACGGCTGAAAGGCGGCAAAGCCCGTCGTTGCTATGACCTTGGCGACCAGCGCGAAAACACCGACCGGCGCAAACTGCATCACCAGGTCGGTGATCTTCATCATGACAGCAAAAATGCCCTGCCAGAAATCCTTCAGGGCCTTGCCGGCTGCCCCTTCAACACGAGTCATGAAATAACCGAACAAAAGACTGAAAAAGATCAGCCCGAGCATTTTACCCTCTGCCGCGGCAGCCACAATGTTCGCAGGAACCATCCGTATGAATATATCGACCACATCACCTGCACCGCGTCCCTGCACACGCTCGGCGATTTCATCCATGCTTTGCCCGGATATCGGGATGATCTCCCTGGCCGGTTCACCGTCGACGATACCCGGTGTGAATATATTCACCATTGCCAGTCCGACGACGGTAGCGAGCAGGGTCGTCGCCAGGTAATACAGCAGCGTCTTGCCACCCAGGCGTCCCATAGCACCGCCGTCGCCCATGCCGGCAATGCCGGTGATAATTGAGGAGAGAATCAGGGGGACAATGAGCATTGTCAGGGCATTCATGAAAATCGTGCCCAGAAAATCGTAGATATCATAGAAGCGGATACCGAAGATATCCGCATCAGTACCGGTCAAGCTGCCTGCGATGACAGCAAGGACCAGTGCAACAAGAATTCGCCAGTGCAGTTTCAGTTCAATTGACCCCGCTGGCCTCTGGATGACAAACCGCTAAAGCTGGTCCGATGACTCAGCTATGGAAACGGAGGCAGCGTTCCTTAGTGATTTCATGGCAGCCATGAATTCGCTGTTCCCCTCTACCTGGTTCAATTCCCGCAGGGCCTGCTTGCGGGTGGCCTCGGGCAATGCCTGGAAATCATCTGTACTGACTTCATCCAGTGCAATCAGGACGTAGTCCCCGTTTGCAAGTACGTGGCTGCCGTAAACCGTCGTGTCTGCCCGGGGAGCCTGCAGCCTGAAGGCTGCATGAATCAGCTCCCTGTCGATCTGCTTTGCTGTGCGCCCGACCAGCTCTGTTTGCTGCAGCTCCAGTCCCTCGGCCTCCGCAACAGTTTCCAGCGGCGTGCCTGATTTTAGCTGGCCCAGCAGCTCGCCACCCTTCGCGCTGACCCATGCCTTTGCCCTGGTATCCAGCACCTGTTGCCTGACTGCATCCTTTACATCCTCGAGCGGTTTCCGGCTGGACTGCTGGTGCTCGATTACCCTGATGACAATCAAATGATCATCGTCAATTTCAATCGGCGCACTGTTGTAACCATCGAGCAGTACATCTTCACTGAAGGCCATACTGACAACGTTTGCATGAGCGCCGATCCCCGCGCCTCCTGACGCTGTAATCCAGTCACTTTCCTGCACCTCCAGGCCCAGCGCATCCGCAGCGCCTTGCAGGGTGTCCGGCTGCTCAAATGCCCGGGTCGAGAGAATCTCAGACTTGTCGTAAAAAAGGTCTGCGCGTTCCTGCGCGAGCAACTGGTCGATCAGTTCATCACGGACGTCAGCCAGCGGCTTGATGATTTCCGGTTTAATCTCCATCAGTTCGATAATGTGGAATCCGAAAGATGTCCTGACCAGATCGCTGCGCTGCCCGTCACCCAGGGCGAATACTGCTGCTTCGAACTCGGGAACCATGGCGCCGTCCCGTTCGAAGAAGCCCAGGTCGCCACCTGCGGCGGCACTGACTGTATCGTCGGAGACCTCCCTGGCAAGCGCATCGAAATCTTCTCCCGCATCGAGCCGCTGCAATACGGACTCCGCCCGCTGGCGCGCTTCCGTTACTGCAGCTTCATCTGCACCGGGCAATACGCTGATCAGTATATGGCGTGCACGACGTTGTTCGGGAGTGGTATAACGCGCTGACTCCTGCTGGTACAGTGCCTGCAACTCCGCCTCGTCAATGGCACTGGCCGCAGCCAGCCGGGTGGCACTCAATTCAACATACTGAAGACGCACACGCTCGGGTGACATGAATTCATCAGTGTGGGCATCATAGTATGCCTTGATGTCGGCATCACTGGCCTCAACTTGCCCGGTAAAATCCTGCGTCCGCAGCACGAGGTAGCGGAATCGGCGTTTTTGAGTTTGCAGCTGGTAAGCCTGCTGGATGGCCGCAGGTGTTGCGGCTGCCGTCTGGATAATGCCGGATCTCAACTGGTTCGCCATGGAGTTGATTTTCAAACTCCGTTCATATTCGGCCGGGGTGATCCTCTGCATGGCCAGAACTCGTTCATAGCGCTCAGTGGAAAAAGCCCCGTCTTCCCTGAAGCTGTCAACCGACTTGATCTGTGCGGCAACCAGCTGGTCACTGGCGGCAAACCCTGCCGTGTCAGCCGCCTGACGCAGCAGCTCCTGGGTAATCAATTGCTCCAGGGCACTCGCCTTTAATGCGTCCTCATCCAGCAGGGCTGGATCATAGGCATCGCCCAGCATCGACCGCATGCGGTTCCTTAGCTCCTGATAGGTTTGCTGCAGGCGCCCGGCAGGTATCTCGACCTCATTGACCATGGCTGCATAGTTCTTGGTAGAGGTCTGCAAATACGACGACAGACCGAAAAATCCAAAGGCGATGGTCAGGATGCCGAGCAATATCCAGCCAACAACCCCCATGATTCGTTCACGGATAGCCAGTAACATGATTCACGTCTCTCGAATGATGGATAAATTACGCTGATTGCGCCGTGTAAACAAAGAAAGGGCACCGTTAAAGGTGCCCTTGCAGTGTCCAGCATGGCGGAGTGGACGGGACTCGAACCCGCGACCCCCGGCGTGACAGGCCGGTATTCTAACCAACTGAACTACCACTCCTAATCCTTGGTGGGTGCTGAGGGGATCGAACCCCCGACATTCGCCTTGTAAGGGCGACGCTCTCCCAGCTGAGCTAAGCACCCAAGGGCGCGTTAGTTTACGGCATCCTTGAGGGCTTTTCCAGCCTTGAAACCGGCTGATTTGGAAGCCTTGATCTGGATAGTCTCACCGGTTTGCGGGTTACGACCGGCTCTCGCGGCACGCTCACGCACCGAGAAGGTGCCAAAGCCGACCAGAGTGACCTGGTCACCGCTGCGCAGTGTGTCGGTGATGCTGTCAATAACAGCAGAAACAGCTTTGGTTGCATCCTCTATTGACAGGTCGGCTCTACCAGCTACTGCATCAATCAATTCAGATTTATTCATTGTAGATATCCTCGGGAATGATTATATGTAATGAAATCGTTTGCCAACTACACCTTGCCAATAGCACCGGCCTGCGCGGCACACAGTACTGATCCGCCGCTATTAGAACATAGTTGTCCGGCGCAAAAAACCCGCCGGTGCTGATTTACACCGGCGGGTTCTATTGACAACAGCGGGAAGTTAGTGAGCGCGCAAGGGTTTTTCCTTGGCTCTGACCTTGGTTTTTTCCTTGGTCTTGGTGCCCGGGTCCTTGTTTTCCGGATCCGCGAGGGGCGTCGGCTGGTGCGACAGGGCCACCTGCAACACCTCGTCGATCCATCTCACCGGGCGGATATCCAGCTTGTCCTTGACAGTCTTGGGTATTTCCGCAAGATCTTTCCGATTTTCTTCCGGAATCAGGACGATCGAAATCCCGCCACGATGTGCAGCGAGCAGTTTTTCCTTCAGGCCACCTATCGGCAATACCTCACCTCGCAACGTGATTTCACCGGTCATGGCGACATCGGCACAAACCGGAATACCGGTCAGTGCAGACACCAGTGCCGTGCACATGCCGACACCCGCACTGGGACCGTCTTTTGGAGTGGCACCCTCGGGTACATGCACGTGCATATCGTATTTCTGATAGAAATCGGGATCGATACCCAGCAGGGCTGCCCGACTGCGCACAACCGTGGTCGCGGCATGAATCGATTCCTGCATGACGTCACCAAGCTGCCCGGTATGTATCATCTTGCCCTTGCCGGGAACCACTGCGGATTCAATGGTCAACAGCTCGCCGCCAACCTCGGTCCATGCAAGGCCGGTCACCTGGCCAACCTGGTCATGTTCCTCTGCACGTCCATAGCGAAAACGTTTTACGCCCAGGTACTTTTCAATATTCCTGGGGGTGACCGAAATCTTTCTGCCTTTCTCCCTGAGTACCAGTTCCTTGACTACCTTGCGGCATATCTTGGAAATTTCGCGCTCCAGATTGCGCACTCCGGCCTCACGGGTATAGAAACGCACGATATCGCGAATAGCCCGTTCGCTGATGGAGATCTCGTCATCCTTGAGGCCGTTATTCTTGATCTGCTTTTGCAGCAGGTAATTCATCGCGATATTGATTTTCTCGTCTTCCGTATAGCCCGATATGCGAATAACCTCCATGCGATCCAGCAATGGGGCGGGTATGTTCATGGTGTTGGCAGTGGCCACGAACATGACATCGGACAAATCAAAATCAACTTCCATGTAGTGGTCATTGAATGCCGTGTTCTGCTCCGGGTCCAGTACCTCCAGCAATGCCGATGACGGATCACCACGGAAATCCGTGGACATCTTGTCCAGCTCGTCAAGTAAAAACAGGGGATTGCGAACCCCTACCTTTGACAGGTTCTGCACGATCTTGCCCGGCAGCGAGCCGATATAGGTACGCCGGTGACCACGAATCTCGGCCTCGTCGCGCACTCCACCCAGGGACATGCGGGTAAATTTACGATTCGTGGCGCGCGCTATAGATCGACCCAGTGAAGTCTTGCCTACTCCCGGTGGTCCAACAAGGCACAAAATGGGCCCCTTGAGTTTCTTGACGCGCTGCTGAACAGCCAGGTATTCAAGGATACGTTCCTTGACCTTATCGAGTCCGTAGTGATCCTGCTCAAGCACGTCCTCGGCACCAGCGAGATCATGACGGATCTTGGATTTCTTTTTCCAGGGTACGTTAACCAGCCAGTCAACGTAATTGCGGACAACTGTCGCCTCGGCGGACATCGGCGACATCATCTTGAGCTTGTTCATTTCGGAAGTTGCCTTGGCCTTGGCCTCCTTGCTCATGCCCGCCTTGTTGATCTTGGCTTCCAGCTCCTCGATCTCGCTGGGCACATCTTCCATGTCACCCAGCTCTTTCTGGATGGCCTTCATTTGTTCGTTGAGGTAGTACTCGCGCTGGCTTTTCTCCATTTGCTGTTTTACGCGGCCACGAATACGTTTCTCTATCTGCATGATATCGATCTCGCCTTCGATCAATACCATCAGTTTTTCGATGCGTTCCTTGGGATTCACGACCTCGAGTATCTTTTGCTTTTCATCAAGCTTGAGCGACATGTGCGCCGCAATGGTATCGGTCAGCCTGCCGATTTCATCGATACCGGACAGTGATGTCAGTATTTCAGGGGGTACTTTCTTGTTCAGCTTGACGTACTGGTCGAACATGGCGAGTAATGAGTGAGTAAGAACCTCGAGCTCTTTTTCCTCGACGCCGGATTCACCGGTTACCTCGAGCAGTTCGACGTGAGCAGTAAAAAATGCTTCGGTATCTTCAAACTTGCTGATGCGTGCGCGCTCCACCCCCTCCACCAAGACCTTGACGGTACCGTCAGGCAATTTCAGCAATTGCAGGATGGTCGAAAGGGTTCCGATTTCGTGGATGTCATCCACAGTCGGGTCGTCTATCTCGGCGTTTGTCTGTGCGACCAGCAGGATCTGCTTGTCTTCCTGCATGGCAGTATCGAGTGCATTGATGGATTTTTCACGGCCGACGAACAGCGGAATCACCATGTGAGGATAGACAACCACATCCCTGAGTGGTAATACCGGTATCGCGCCTGAGACTTGATCTGTCATATTTTTGTCCATCCGTTTCAATAACCTGTAGATGTGATCCGGGCAATCGGCGCCAGTTCAGCACACCCATCATACCTTGTAATACCCGGTGCCCTGCCTGTCGTTTTACTGTTGCTTCACGAAACCCGGTGAAGTCTTGAACATGGGGTCTGGCTGAGCTTATTCAACCATTTTATTGACAGGTAATAACTATTAAGCAAGGAGCATGCCAGCAAGTCTATTACCAGGTGTGCGCACTACATTATTGATTATATTGCATATTATTTCTGATCAGAAGCGGCGAGCGGTTCCGATGCGTCAAAAACCATATACGGTTTCGATTCGCCCATGATAACGCCGTCATCGATGACCACTTTTCTGACGTTTTCCAGCGAGGGTAAATCGTACATGGTATCGAGCAGGACCTGCTCGAGGATGGTACGCAGGCCACGGGCACCGGTTTTACGAGTCCATCGCCTTGCGCGCCACGGAACGCAGCGCATCATCCCTGAATTCGATCTCGCAACCTTCCATTTCAAACAGTTTCGCGTACTGCTTGGTCAGCGCATTCTTGGGCTCCGTCAGAATCTGTACCAGCGCGTCTTCATCGAGCTCTTCGAGGGTCGCCACGACCGGGAGTCGACCGACAAACTCCGGGATCAGGCCATACTTTATCAGGTCCTCGGGCTCCACATCATAGAGGATTTCCCCGAGGCGGGAATCATCGTCCTTGCTCCTGACTTCTGCGGCAAACCCAATACCCGTATTCTCGGAACGATCGCGAATAATCCTTTCGAGACCTGCAAAGGCACCGCCGACGATGAAGAGTATATTTGAGGTATCAACCTGCAGAAATTCCTGCTGGGGATGTTTGCGACCACCTTGTGGCGGCACCGAGGCGACGGTGCCTTCTATCAATTTGAGCAAGGCCTGCTGCACACCCTCTCCCGAGACATCGCGGGTAATCGAGGGGTTGTCCGATTTTTTCGAAATTTTATCGATTTCGTCGATGTAGACGATGCCCGTCTGGGCTTTTTCCACGTCATAATCACATTTCTGCAGCAGTTTCTGAATTATGTTTTCCACGTCTTCGCCCACATAACCGGCCTCGGTCAGGGTGGTCGCATCGGCGATGGTAAACGGGACATCCAGCATCCGCGCGAGGGTCTCGGCCAGCAATGTCTTGCCGGATCCGGTTGGCCCGATCAGCAGTATATTGCTCTTGGACAGTTCGACATCGTCTTTTTTGTGGGACACGCCGAGACGCTTGTAATGATTGTAAACCGCTACCGAGAGGACTTTCTTTGCGGAATCCTGACCGATCACATATTCATTCAGGACATCGTTGATTTCCTGGGGTTTGGGAAGACTTTCGCTGCCGTTGGAAGTTTTCTCCTGCATTTCTTCGCGAATAATGTCATTACAGAGTTCGACACATTCATCGCAGACAAAAACCGAGGGCCCGGCGATCAGTTTGCGGACTTCATGCTGACTTTTGCCGCAAAAGGAACAGTAGAGCAGTTTCCCGTCTTCTCCCTTACCGTCTCGCTCATTGCTCATATCAAGCCCTCAGTATTTTCAATAAAGGTCACAGCTGACAGATTTACACTGTTTATCGTTATGAATCAACTCTATTGACACATTCTCCCGCCAAATATAACCGGTAAATTGAAAAGGTTAATGTTCAGCGGGGTTATATGCGGGTGTGGCCTCTGCCCTTTGTCAAACATTATCCTGGCTAAGGCTGTCCGGTGCGCCCTGGCGGCGATCAAGGATCTCATCAACCAGACCATAGGCTTTAGCATCCTCAGAGCCCATGAAATTGTCCCGTTCCGTGTCTGATGCAATCTTTTCGAGCTTCTGGCCGGTATGGAGCGACAGGATCCGGTTGAGTTTCTCGCGAATCAACAATATCTCCCTGGCGTGGATATCGATATCTGTTGCCTGCCCCTGATAACCACCCAGCGGCTGGTGAATCATCATGCGTGAATGCGGCAGGCAAACCCGCTTGCCCTGTGCGCCACCGCAAAGCAACAGTGCGCCCATACTGGCCGCCTGACCGATACACATGGTGCTGACATCGGGCTTGATGAACTGCATGGTGTCGTAGATGGCAAGTCCAGCCGTGACCGATCCGCCCGGGGAATTGATATACAGGTGGATATCCTTGTCAGGATTCTCTGATTCGAGAAACAGTAATTGGGCCACGATGACGTTTGCCATGTAATCCTCGACCTGCCCGACGACAAATACAACCCGTTCTTTCAGTAACCGGGAATAAATATCATAGGAGCGTTCACCACGAGCCGTTTGCTCGATAACGATCGGGACCAGATTCAATGCCTTGGTCTCATGTGTGCTGTTCATATATCCGCTATCGGTCATTTAAATTGATCCTTTAGATTGCTTGGCTTTTTCGACCAGGTCGGCAAAAACGGTTTTCTTCTCCTGAATCTCTACATCGGTGTTTTCCATAATCCATTCAACAACCTGCTCTTCAAGAACGGCAGACTGCACGCCTGCCAGGGCCTCCTGGTTGCCATAATACCATTGCACCACCTCGTCCGGCTTTTCATAGGATGCGGCAACGGTCTCCACTGCATCGCGCACGCGGTCGGGATCAACATGAATCTGGTTTTGTTTGATGATTTCCGATATCAGCACGCCAAGCTTGACACGGCGTTCGGCACTGGCCTCCTGTACCGCAGCAACCATTTCCTGGTCTTTCTGCTGTGCCTTCAGGTGTTCAAGCTCGCTCTCGATCAATTTACGCGGCACGTCGACCGGATTCTTTTCCAGCAGACCGCCGAAGACCTCATCCTTGAGAGTGGATGCAACCAGCTGTTTCAGTTCGCGGCGCATGTTGTTGGTGACTTCCTCCCGAAGGCCGGCAATACCCTTGTCCTGCACACCAAAGGCATTTGCGAGATCGTCATCGAGTTCCGGCAGCACCATTTCTGCAACACTATGCACCTTGACCTCGAACTGTGCAGATTTACCGGCCACTTCAGCCGAGGCATAGTTGTCCGGAAAGGTCACATCCAGAGTTTTCTCCTCCCCGGCCGACACACCGACCAGTTGTTCTTCAAAACCCGGGATCATGCTGTTGGAACCGAGCACTATCGGTACATTATCGGCCTTGTTCCCGGCAAACGGGGCGCCGTTGATACTGCCTTCGAAATCGATGGTGACCTGATCGTCGAGGGCCGCCGGCCGGTCGACCGGGTTCCACGTCGCCCGCTGCCGGCGCAGATTGTCCAGCATGGATGTGATATCCGTCTCCGACTATGTCAACTACCGGCTTTTCGATCTTGAAGCTGTAGTTGATACCGCCGCTGAATTCCGGAAAGACCTCGAAGGTTGCGGTATATTCCAGAGGTACTCCGGGTCTTGAATCTCCCGGGGTAATATCGGGTTCACCGGCCGGTCGAATATTTTCCTGGGTCAGGGCTTCCTGCAAGGTGGAGTTTATTACCTGATCGACGACTTCCAGGCGAATCTGGTTGCCATATTTTTTTTCAATGACACTGACCGGCACCTTGCCCGGACGAAATCCATCGAGACGAATGGTCTTGCTCATCGATTGCAAGCGCGACTGGACTTCCTGATCAACACGCTCGGCGGGCACCTGTACCTTCATGCGCCGCTCCAACCCACCTGTATTTTCTACTGATACATCCATTCCATCACCTCATCAGATAATTATGCCGGCCTGGACCAGTTAATATTAATGCCTGCCACGCGTGCCATACGGGGCGTTTTTGCAGTATTGCCAGTTGGTGCGAAAGGGGAGACTCGAACTCCCACGGGTTCCCCCACTGGCACCTAAAGCCAGCGCGTCTACCAATTCCGCCACTTTCGCTGAATACATGTCACCCCGGGAGCGCGCCTGCCTGTCCGGCTTATTGTAATTTAATCCGGAATTATAACTATTTATACGGCATTCGCACACCCGAATATTACCCCTGCGGTGTCCTCGAAATACCAATAAAAAGGCCTGCGCATGCGCAGGCCTTTGAGCTGGTGGGCCGTGTAGGAATCGAACCTACAACCAATGGATTAAGAGTCCACTGCTCTACCAATTGAGCTAACGGCCCCAAAGAGGCGGTATTTGACCACAGCGGCCAGGGGCCTTCAAGGGCAGCCACCGGTCGGTCAGGCGGGCCGGGAAATGGGGTGGACGATGGGACTCGAACCCACGACGACTGGAATCACAATCCAGGGCTCTACCAACTGAGCTACGCCCACCATTAAACAAAATCCTTACATGCTACCTGTCACTGAATATTGGCGCGCCTGGCAGGATTCGAACCTGCGACCCTCGGCTTAGCATACCAACTACGCCTTTCGACGCCCCGGTACGGGTTTGTGGTCTGGACTATCTCTTCACCATCTCAGGTGTCACACGTATAGTCTCTACGGATCCCGCTTGAAGCGGTTTCCTCGGGATTGCCATCAGCATGACCTGTTAAGGGTTCCCCGATACAGTGCGATCCACTTTATGGGTTCCGTTTCCCCATGAAGGCTCCTAAATGCACACCAAATCCATACACATTGGCGCGCGCTCAAAAGGCCGATGCTCTATCCAACTGAGCTACAGGCGCAATTCTAGCAGTCCAGCATCATTGGTCGGGGTAGAGGGATTTGAACCCCCGACATCCTGCTCCCAAAGCAGGCGCGCTACCAGGCTGCGCTATACCCCGTTGTTCCCGCATAACCGAGCCGTGCGATCATACTTGCAAGCCCTGTTTGCGGTCAAATTTCACGCTTTACGGCCGGCCCGGTCAGCCGGGCATGGATCCGGGACCGGCGCAGTTGTACCTGAACACACCTGCATGCGAGAATCCCTGCCCGAAAACCGCCCTAACGAGCCATCTAACCCCATGACCGCAAAACTGATTAATGGCAAGGCCATCGCCGCCAAAGTTACCCGAGACATAAAACGGCGGATCGATGCACGCAAGGCGAAAAATCTGCGCCTCCCGGGTCTCGCGGTCATACTCGTCGGTCAGGATCCCGCCTCGGAAATCTATGTACGCAACAAGCGCAAGGCTTGCGAGGAGGCCGGAATCATTTCGACGTCCCATGACCTGTCCACCGCAACAACCGAGCAGGAACTGCTGGATCTGATCGATGACCTTAACAATGACAGCAGCATTGACGGCATACTGGTCCAGTTTCCGCTCCCCGCGCATATCGATGCTGATAAAGTGACGGAATGCATCCGTCCCGACAAGGATGTCGATGGCTTTCATCCGTACAACATAGGCCGGCTGGCTTTGCGCCGCCCCCTCCTCCGTTCCTGCACCCCGCGCGGCATAATTACGCTGCTGGAACATACCGGCGATACTTTTTACGGACGTGAGGCAGTCATAGTCGGGGCATCCAATATCGTCGGCCGCCCCATGGGTCTTGAACTACTCCTCGCAGGAGCCACTATTAAAATATGCCACCGCTTTACCCGCGATCTGGAGGCGAATGTACGACAGGCTGATATCCTGGTTGTTGCTGTGGGCAAACCCGGCCTGGTCCCGGGCGAATGGGTAAAGCCCGGCGCCACAGTCATCGATGTCGGTATCAATCGACAGGAAAACGGCAAGCTGGTGGGGGATGTCGGCTTTGAGGCTGCCTGTGAAGTGGCCGCATGGATTACGCCGGTACCTGGCGGTGTTGGTCCAATGACCGTGGCGACGCTACTCGAGAATACGCTGTATGCAATGGAGGAGTTGCATTCCTGATCGGCCCGTCTAGCCGCGCCGCCACGCAGTGCCTTCAGCACCGTCCTCCAGTACGATTCCGCGGGACTCGAGTTCGGTACGGATGCGGTCGGCCTCGGACCAGTTTTTTTCCTTCCGTGCGGTCAGCCGCTGTTCGATCAGGGATTCGATTTCAGGCTCGGACAGCTGCTGCCCCGCATCCCCGCGCATAACCGGAGATGCGCGCAGAAATACCTCGGCATCCGCCTGCAGCAAACCGAGAATACCCGCAAGTTCGCGCAGTCTGCTACCCAGCTGATTCGCCCTGTTCATATCTGTCGCTCTGCTTTTGTTGATTTCCCTTGCAAGATCGAACAGCACCGCGATTGCCTCCGGTGTATTGAAATCGTCATCCATGGCAGCGAAAAACGCCTGAGTGTATGTGTCGACTGCGGAGTCCGGTTCCTGCAGTGACAAGCCGCGCAAGGCAGTATAAAGGCGAGTGAGCGCGGACCTGGCACTTTCCAGGTTCTCCTGCGAGTAATTCAGGGGACTGCGGTAATGGCTGGCGAGTATGAAATACCGCACATCTTCAGGCCGGTACTGTTTCAGTATCTCGCGCACCGTGAAAAAGTTACCCAGTGACTTGGACATTTTCTCTTCATCGACCTTGACGAACCCGTTGTGCATCCAGTAATTCACAAACGGTTCTCCGGTGGCCGGCTCGGACTGGGCAATTTCATTTTCGTGGTGTGGAAACATCAGGTCCATGCCGCCGCCATGGATATCGAAATGGGCACCCAGGCACTGTGTTGACATCGCCGAGCATTCGATATGCCAGCCGGGCCGGCCCGGGCCCCAGGGAGACGGCCAGCTCGGCTCGCCGGGCTTGGCTGCCTTCCAGAGCACGAAATCGAGTGGATCGTCCTTTGCCTCATCCACGGCCACCCGCGCACCGGTGCGCAGATCATCCACCCGCTTTCCGGACAGTTTCCCGTAGTCAGTGAAGCGGCTGACATCGTAGTACACATCACCGTTGGCACCTGCGTAGGCATGGTCGCGAGCCACCAGCGTTTCGATCATGGTGAGGATCTCATCCATCGAATCAGTTGCCTTTGGCTCCAGGTCCGGTTTCAGCACGCCCAGATCGGCGGCATCCTGGTGCATGATCTCGATAAAACGCGTAGTGAGCTCCTGGATACTTTCATTGCCCTCCTGGGCGCGTTTGATAATCTTGTCATCGATATCAGTAATATTGCGAACATAGGTGACCTTGTATCCCTGTGACCGCAGGTAGCGGGTGACGACGTCGAAAACCACCATAACGCGTGCATGACCCAGGTGACAGTAGTCATAGACGGTCATCCCGCATACATACATCCGCACCTTGCCCTTCTCAATGGGGATAAAAGTCTGTTTCCGGCGCGACAGGCTGTTATAGATTTTCAGCATGGATAAGGCCACCGCAGGTGTGTCAGCCACCGGCCCGAAAGACCCGCAAGGGTACGGGGTATTACCGGCTTTTCTGTGAGCATATGCATTGCGCGGCAATGGTAACGGAAAGCGCCACAAGCCACAAAACCGGTCATGACCGGCGGTCAGGGTTGTAAAGCAGGATGAAGTTCATATCATTGGCACTCTGAAGAATTACCACTGGAGCTAATAATGAAACGATCATTGAGCCTATTGCTGTCCATTACCATCAGCTTGATGCTGGCAATCGGCTGTTCCCAGACAGACCACCCAACCACGAAAGGAGCAGGAACAGTGACAGTAACCATGGATACGACCGAAGGACTCATTACCCTCGAGCTGGACAGCAACAAAGCCCCGGCCACGGTGGCCAACTTCATCGAGTACGCAAAGGCGGGGCATTACGACGGCACAGTATTTCACCGCGTTATCCCGGGGTTCATGATCCAGGGTGGTGGTTTTGACAGCGAAATGATGCAGAAAAAATCCGGTGACCCGATCAAGAACGAAGCCGACAACGGGCTGAAGAATACCACTGGCACCATCGCCATGGCACGTACCAACGACCCGCATTCGGCAACCGCCCAGTTTTTCATCAACGTGAAGGATAATGCCTTCCTTGATCACACGGAGCCCACCCCGCAACGCTGGGGCTACTGCGTTTTCGGCAAGGTCACGGACGGTATGGATGTGGTCCACCGCATCGAAAAAGTCAAAACAGGAAACAGTCAGGGTCATCAGGACGTTCCCGTCACGGCGATTGTCATAAACAAGGTGTCGGTTAAGGAAGACTAGCCCGTGTTTCTCACCAGGTGGCTGACCGGGCACAGGGCTGGAATCGCTGATGAATGGGTATTTCACGGTAACAGCCCGTCAGTCGACATGCCCTGTCACGGTCCGCTTAGCTGACGCCGATGCCCGAAACACTGTTTATATCCGATCTGCATCTGGACCCGGAGCGCCCGGCTATCACTGCACTGTTCATTGATTTTCTCGGCAAACGGGTCCCGGATGCAGATGCGCTCTATATCCTCGGTGACCTGTTCGAGGCCTGGATCGGTGATGATGACGATGCGCCCGTCAATGTGGCAGTAGCCAAGGCCCTGCTAAGCTGCACCGGTAACGGCACGCCCGTATTTGTCATGCATGGCAATCGTGATTTTTTACTTGGTGATGAATTTGCCAGGCAGTGTGGCGCTACCCTGCTCGGCGATCCGGAACGTATTGATCTCTACGGCACACCCACCCTGCTGATGCATGGCGATACGCTGTGTACCGATGATACGGAATACCTGGATTTCCGTGACATGGTGCGCGACTCCGCGTGGCAGCGTGACTTTATATCCAGGCCGCTGCACGAGCGCCGGCAGATGGCTGCAGAAATGCGCGCGACCAGCCGTGCGCGCACCCGCGGCAAACCGGAGTCCATCATGGATGTCAACCAGGAGGCCGTTGTCAGGGTGATGGCGGAGCACCGGGTTGCACGCCTGATACACGGGCATACGCACCGGCCGGCCATACACGCCCTCTCGATCTCCGGCTACCCGGCAGAACGTATCGTGCTGGGCGACTGGTACCACCAGGGCAGCGTCCTGACGTGCACGCCTGCGGGCTGCCAGCTCGATACAACCACATGAATTAATTATATTATTCGCGCATCGCCCGGGTTAACCGGCGGTCTAAATGCGGATGCGTTCGTAGTCCGGTGGCAGCAAAAACAACGTCGGCAGAACGGTTTCCGGTTCTTTGAAATCCACCAGCGCACGCCGATACCCATACGCATCCCATTCCTGAACCGGCAAGCCTTGCCGCAGATGTTGCGCAGGTGCGTAGGCATAGCGCGCCAGGTAACAGGGCGTCCGCACCGATTCCGGCACCTCATCCAGCACGTCCAGCTGCCGATCTCCCAGCGCCTGTGCATATTCGATCAGCCCTGCGACCGCGGCAGGCAGCAATCCCGGTACCACGATTGCCTGAAAACACACCTCGTTATTCGCCTTGATACGCACCTGCACTGGTCGTACCCCTGCGATCAATGGCGACCCGGCGTCCTCCTCCTGCTCCACGCTGATGTCCAGGTCCGCCGGCGGGCGCTGATCCACAGCCGGCGCGGTCATCACCAGGATACGTTTCTCCTCATGACTGACGCTGTATATTGTCCGGGACTTGCGGTCCATAAGGATAAAGTCGCTACCCTCATACCCGTCATCCAGGCGCAGGTGACCGGCATTGATCAATACGCGCACCGGATAGCCGGCGGTACCGGCTTCCTGTTCTTTATAGAGCAAGGTGCTGGTTTGCCTGCTGGCAGATCCGTCATCTTGCTGCTGCATGCACGCGGATAAAAAACCTGCTGCTGCTACGAACAGCAGGAATACAAGACTGAAATTGACTTGTCCGGCATTCAACCCGGGGCCCGCATGCCGGCTGGCGGCAGCCAGTAGCGCCCGCGCCCTTTTGGCACCCGGGACGCAGGCATCAAGCCAGTCTCTGGCTGCTTTGATCGCGCTGTTCATACCCGCATCGTACCCGCCTGCTTCGTTTTGATCCCGATGAGCATATCCGTCACGTTGGTGCCCGTTGGTCCGGTGGTTATCAAGTCGCCACTGGCCGCCAGAAATGTGCCTGCATCCGCATGCAGCAGGCAGGCCTCGGCATCCAGTCCGCTACGTGTACCACGGTCAACCGTTGCAGCATCGACGCGCGCACCTGCTGCACTGGTGGGCCCGTCTGAACCGTCCGTTGCTCCCGCCAGCATGACCAGCCCCGCATGCTGCTGTAGTGTACAGGCCGCCGCCAGTGCCAGCTGCTGATTTCTGCCCCCGTTGCCGGGGTGTGCCGGCAGCCTGACTGTGCACTCGCCTCCCCAGATGATCAGCCCCGGTGGCGCCGCCTGCAGGTGTGCTGCAAGCTCCCGGCCGGTCTGTGCGGCATCACCGGCGATCCGCTCATCCATCAGGGTTACTGCATAGCCAAGTGCCCTGCCATGCGCCGCAGCCGCCAGCAGGGCATCATTGAGCCGGGCAATGATATGGTGGTCTACGTTGCCTGCCGGGATTGCCTGCCCCCCGCGCTTGGGCGCTGCCAGCGACACCAGCCGCGCGAGCCAGTCCGGGATATCTGTATCGATAGTGCGGTCTGTCGTCTTCGAAGACAGCAGACCGGACCCGATGACCGCAGGATCATCACCAGCCACATCCGAAATCATCAGGACCGAGGCCGCCCGGCCGTGCAGCGCATGCAGCAGGCGCCCGCCCTTGATTTGCGACAGTCTGCGGCGAATGTGGTTGCACGCGTGGATATCCAGACCGCTGCCGAGCAACCAGCTATTGACCCGCTGCAGGTCTGCCAGGGTGATATTTTCAGGCAGGACCTCGACCAGGCTGGAAGCGCCCCCGGAGATCAAAAACAACAGCTCCGCATCCGCCGGCGTGGTCTTGATAAACCCGAGCAGTGCATCACCCGCGGCCAAACTGTCAGCATTCGGGAGCGGGTGACCGGCGGTGAGGCAGGTGATGCGCCGGTCGCACAGGAGTTGCGGTTCGATATGACCGGGTTTGGTTACCAGCAGGCCCCGTCGCAGCCGGGTGTTCAATACCTGCAGCGCACCCGTGACCATGGCACTGGCGGCCTTGCCTATGGCTACAACGATGACATCCTGTTTCCCCGGGTGGCAGTCAAGGTAATCCGATACACAGCGTGCGCCCTGCACCGCGGCAATGCCGGCCAGAAAGACATCCAGTGCATGCCTGCGCACGCTGGCAAGTTCTCCCTGCGGCACTATTTAGACCCGTCGATATGCCCTGCCTGCGCCCTGCACACCGGCTCAGGATCTGCATGCTGCAAGACCATGCTCCAGGTCTGCACGCAGATCATTAACGGATTCGAGTCCGACAGCCAGTCGTATCAGGCTGTCGGAAATACCGGCAGCGACTTTCTGTTCAGGTGTCAGTCTGCCGTGGGTTGTCGTTGCGGGATGCGTGATCGTGCTCTTCGTATCACCCAGATTTGCGGTAATGGAAAACACCCGGGTAGCATCGATAAACGACCAGGCAGCATCCTTCCCACCCTCGAGCTCAAACGACACGATGCCGCCAAAATCATCCTGCTGGCGGGCAGCCAGCTCATGCTGCGGGTGTGAATCCAGACCCGGATAGTAAACCCGCGCCACAGCTGCTTGCTGCTCCAGCCAGTGCGCAATGGCGCTTGCATTGCTGCAGTGGCGCTGCATCCGCAACGAGAGTGTTTCCAGGCCCTTCAGAAAGACCCAGGCATTGAACGGGCTCATGGCGGGACCGGCGGTACGCAGGAAGCCAAAGACTTCCTTGCCGACCCGTTCGGCATCACCGACAACGGCCCCGCCGATGCAGCGACCCTGCCCGTCCAGATATTTTGTCGCCGAATGAATGACGATATCCGCACCCAGGGCGAGTGGACGCTGCAAGGCCGGGGTACAAAAACAATTATCGACGACCAGCAGGCAGTCGCGGGACTTTGCCAGGGCTGCCAATGCGCTGAGATCGGCAATTTCAGTCAGCGGATTGGAAGGGGTTTCCAGGAACAGCAGCCGGGTTTCCGGGCGGATTGCCGCATCCCAGGCGGCCAGGTCAGCCAGTGGAACGTAGGTGGTATCAATACCGAACTTGGCCAGGTAGGTCGAGAACAATACCGTGGTCGTACCGAACACGCTGCGTGACGAAACCACATGATCATTGGCCTGCAGCAGGCCCGCACAGGTAGCCAGGATCGCGGCCATGCCGGAGGCGGTGGCCACACAGCATTCACCCCCTTCGAGACTTGCAAGCCGTTCCTCAAAGGTTCTTACCGTTGGATTGGTAAAGCGTGAATAGATATTTCCGGGTTGTGCGCCGGAAAATCGTGCGGCCGCTTCAGCTGCACTGCCAAATACGTAGCTGGAGGTCGGAAAGATCGCCTCGGAGTGTTCACCTTCACCTGTACGATGCTGCCCGGCCCGTATCGCCCTGGTTTCGAATTCGAAATCATCAGTAGACATGGCTTGTTCCCCAAATTGATACGTGTCCGCAGCTTGCCTGATTATCAGAGACGTAAAAAAACCCGCTTTCAGCCACGCGAAAGCAGGTGCCGTCGCTTTAGCTGAATTTATCAACAGGGCTGATTACCCTGAGCGCCCGCAAGCTGAAATCAAATCGGCGCCGTATGAGTGAGACTAGATGAGGGAACTATCGCTGTCAATACACCAGCCGGGATCTCAGGCCGAATTGTGGAGATCTATGACCTCGTTATCGCTGTCCCTGCGATCTTTCTTGGCCGCATCGCTGCGTGCAGTCTGCAAATCATCGAGGTAGTCGATGCCAACATCACCGGTAATGTACCGGCCATCGAATACCGAGGTATCAAACTGGCTGATTGCCGTATTGCCCTTGCCGACCGCATCGATCAGGCTCTGCAGGTCCTGGTAAACCAGCCAGTCCGCACCGATCTCCCGGCATACTTCAGCTTCTGTTCGATCATGAGCTATCAACTCACTGCTGACCGGCATGTCAATGCCATAGACATTCGGATAGCGTACCGGCGGCGCGGCAGATGCAAAATAAACCTTGTTCGCACCGGCCTCGCGTGCCATTTGAATTATCTGTGAAGACGTCGTGCCACGCACGATAGAGTCATCAACCAGCAACACATTCTTTCCCCTGAACTCCAGGTCAATGGCATTCAGTTTCTGGCGCACTGATTTCCTGCGCTGCTGCTGACCCGGCATGATAAATGTCCGGCCGATGTAACGGTTCTTGATGAATCCCTCGCGATACTTGATGCCCAGGTTGTATGCCAGTTGCAGGGCAGAGGTGCGGCTGGTGTCGGGAATCGGGATGACGACGTCGATATCATGCTCCGGGCGCAGCTTGCGAATTTTGTTCGCCAGCCTGTCGCCCATACGCAGACGGGCCTTGTAAACCGAGATGTCGTCGATGATCGAATCGGGTCTGGCCAGGTAGACGAACTCGAATATACACGGCGCATGCAGTGTTTTTTTTGCGCACTGCTGCTTGTGAATCTTTCCATCCAGGGTGATATAGATGGCTTCACCCGGTGCGACATCACCGCACAAATCGAAGCCGAGCACATCCAGTGCCACACTTTCGGATGCAACTGTATAGTCGGTTCCATTCAGGGTTGTCCGGCTGCCGTAAACCAGCGGCCGGATTCCGTTGGGGTCGCGGAAGGCCACTATGCCATAACCGGTAATCATGACGACCGCAGCATAGGCGCCACGGCAACGCCGGTGTACCCCCGCGACGGCCTTGAAGACGGAATCCACCTCCATTTTAAGCTTGCCGTGCTGTTGCAGCTCATGGGCAAAAACGTTGAGCAGAACTTCCGAGTCGGAGTCAGTGTTCAGCTGGCGCAGGTCTTCCTTGAATACTTCCTGCTTGAGTGTGCCTGCATTCGTCAGATTACCGTTATGGGCCAGGCTGATACCATAGGGGGAATTGACGTAGAACGGCTGGGCCTCGGAGGAGCCTTCGCTCCCGGCCGTAGGATAGCGGACATGCCCGATCCCCATATTGCCATGCAGGCGCATCATGTGACGGGTATGAAAGACATCCCGCACCAGTCCGCTACTCTTGCGCAAGTACAGGCGACTTCCATCCGAGGTAATTATCCCCGCCGCATCCTGCCCGCGATGCTGCAGGACGGCAAGGCCGTCATAAATATCCTGATTGGCCGGGCCGTGAGCAACTATGCCTATGACGCCGCACATATCAGATCCCCGGGGCTTTGTGTCCTGAGCAGCTAGACGTAAGAGATGTTATCGGCAATATCACTGGGTAAATAGTCGCGCATCCAGATTGCAAATTCCTGGAAGTAGCCGATCAGTTGGGAATCCTGCCACCAGGGATCCTGTGGCATTGTCGTCAAGCCGGCAAGCAGCACCAGGAGGGCCACGATGAAGGCACCGCGTGCTGCGCCGAAAACGACACCCAGCAGCTTGTCTGTTCCGGTGAGTCCGGTCTTGGATACCAGCTTGCTGGCCAGGTAGTTGATCACGGCACCGAGCAGCAGCACGCTGATAAACAACAGGCTGAAGGCCGTTACCTTCTGTGCCGTCGGTGTATTGATCCATTGGGACAACCAGGAGGCGAAATCCTCGTAGAAGAGCATGGCGACCCACAGTGCGACCAGCCAGGTTGCCAGGGCGAGTGCTTCCTTGACGAAGCCGCGGAACAGGCTGAGGATCGCAGACAATGCAATCAGCGCCAGTATTACGATATCAATCCAAGCCATCGCTATCTTGAACCTCTAGATCTGCGGCCGTCTTTTTGCCAGCCTGTTGACTTTAAATAAGAAAAACCATTCACGGTCATTCTACCAGAAATCCGGTGCAGGCACCTGTTTGCAGGTGAACTATCCCTTATTTTCAACCACAATGCCACGTAATTGCATTTCATGCTCCAGCCTGTCGCGCATCTGATCGGCATCCGCGCGGTCCTCGAGAGGCCCGACCACCACCCGGTAAGTGCGGCGTTGCCCGATGGTGACATCCTGGACCAGGGCAGCATATCCCGACACGCTCAAGCGCTCACGCAGGCCACTGGCATTACCCTCGCTGGAGAAGCTGCCAACCTGAATCACCCAACCTCCGGAAGGTAATTCCGCGGCGTCTGCCGGTAGGCTGGTATCTGGCGGCGGGGCTGCAGTTGCCTCCGCTGCCTGCGGTACCGGTGTCTCTGCCACGACGGGTGCAGCGGGCACACCTTCTGTCGGTTCGGGAAATGGCACAGCCTCCGCAGCTTCACCTTCGGCTTCAACCGCAGCCTCAACCTCTTCCGGCAACGGCTCCGGGTTCACAACTGCTGTCTCCCCGGCCGGCACGGGCAATTCAAACGCTGCCCCGTAATCCATTTGCGGCGGTTCCGGTATAGTGTGACTGCGCGGCATCCATTCGTCATCCGGGCCTTCGAGAATAATCGGAATGAATATAACCGCCAGGGATATGAGGACTATCGCCCCGACCAGCCGTTGTTTGAGTATCTGCTCCATCTGTATTTCCGTAGCGTCAACCTGTTACATGAGTCAAGCGACTTGTTCGCACCGGACTATACATGACATTGCCGTGCTTCTGCCACGGCAAAAAAAGATCCGCAAACAACGATCCTGTCACCGGCGACCGCATCAGCCCGTGCCTGTCTGCACGCTGCAGCGACACTCGGGAAACACCGGATCCCGGTAGTAATACCGGCCTGCAGGATGCGCTTTTGCAGGACATCCACCGCCAGGCCCGCGATCGACAGCCAGCCCCCCCAGATACCAGTGATCTGCCGCCGGCTGCAAGGTCCGCGCGAAGGCACCGACATCCTTGTCTTCCAGCATGCCGAGTACGATATAGGTCTGTCCAGTGGCACGGCCTGTCCTGCAAGACCTTAACAGGCGTACGGCACTGTCAGGGTTGTGTGCCACATCCAGCACAAAGTCGATTTCCCCGTGGATATACTCGCAGCGGGCCGGCAAGACCACTTCCTGCAAGCCCTGTAGCGATGGCAGCACGCGGAACGGGCAGTCGTTCAGCCAGTCCGGCCAGCGCCATCAGGACGCCCGCGGCGTTATTGAACTGATGCGCGCCACCGAGTGCCGGCATTGGCAGGTCTGCATGACACAGTCCCGGTCCGTGCCAGCTCCAGCTGACAGTGCCGACCTCGTAGTCGAAGTGATCACCCAGACAGAACCAGCGTGCACCGATACGCGCGGCGGCATCCCGCAAACTCGACGGTGGATCCGGATCAGCACATATGGCCGGTCGGCCGCTACGGAAGATTCCCGCCTTCTCCCTGCCGATTGCCTCCCGGTCCGAACCCAGCCATGCCGTATGGTCGATACCGATTGAACTTACCAGGGCAACATCCGGATCGATGATATTGACGGCATCCAGACGCCCGCCCATACCGACCTCGAGCAGTATCAGGTCGGGCGCGGCAGCATGGAAAAGCGCCAGTGCCGCCAGTGTGCCGAACTCGAAATAGGATAACGTCTCACCCGCCCTGGCAATGTCAATTGCGTGAAATGCCGTGCACAGGGCATCATCGGCCGCCGGTTCACCATTGATCCGGATACGTTCGTTATAGCGGTGAATATGGGGTGAGGTATAACTGCCAACCCGGTAACCCGCCGCACGGCATATTGCATCGAGCATGGCAACACTCGAACCCTTGCCATTGGTGCCGGCGATGGTAATCACCGCACCGGGCGGATTCAGCAGTCCCATGCGTCCGGCCACTGCGGCAATCCGTTCCAGTCCAAGATCAATCTTGCTGGGATGCAAGGTTTCCTGCCATGTCAGCCAGGCGAACAGCGAATTGAAACGCGGTGTTTGGTTCACTTCCGGGGTACCGGTTTTGCCACAGGCACGCCCCGCTGCCGAAAGGCGCAAGGACGACCAGTGTATCAGGCAGTGGCGGCTGGCTGACCGGTCATAATATTCAGCAGGTTCGATATTTTTGCACGCATCTCGCGCCGGTCCACAATCATGTCAATGGCGCCGTGGTCAAGCAGGAATTCACTGCGTTGAAATCCTCCCGGCAGTGTTTCACGGACAGTTTGCTCTATCACGCGCGGGCCGGCGAAACCGATCAGGGCTCTGGGTTCGGCAATATTGATATCACCCAGCATGGCAAAACTTGCGGATACGCCGCCCATGGTGGGATCGGTGAGCACCGAAACATAAGGGATACCGGCTTCGGACAGAAGCGCCAGGGCCGCGCTGGTCTTGGCCATTTGCATCAGTGAAAACAGCGCTTCCTGCATTCTCGCACCACCGCTGGCAGAAAAGCAGATCAATGGCCTGCGCTCTTCAAGGCCCAGTTTGGCCGCCCGCACAAAACGCTCGCCGACTACCGCGCCCATGGACCCGCCCATGAACTTGAACTCAAATGCGACAGCAACGACCGGCAATCCCCTCAGGGTGCCACTCATTGCGACCAGCGCATCTTTTTCACCGGTGGACTTCTGCGCCAGGCTGAGACGATCGCGGTATTTCTTGCTGTCCTTGAAATTGAGCACATCGACCGGTTCCAGTCCGGCGCCGATTTCGCTGGATGAATCGCTATCCAGAAACATTTCGAGTCGCTGCCGTGCACCAATACGCATGTGGTGACCGCATTTGGGACAAACATCAAAATTGCGTTCAAGTTCCGACCGGTACAGCATGGCGCTGCAGCTGTCGCACCTGACCCACAGACCTTCGGGCACCGTGCGCTTGTTGCCGCCGACGGTGCGAATCTTGGAGGGCATTAATTTACTGAACCAGCTCATAGTGCCATTTCCGGAAGCGTTATAGTGCCGATGACAATATTCATTAAGTTATGTTTGCATACGCCGGTCAATTGCCGCGCGCATGCCGGTTAACGTCGCTGCCAGGGTCGCCGGTATGGATTCGGGTTGATCGGTCAGATCTGCCACCTTGCCGACCAGGGCACTGCCTACCACCACGGCGTCGGCAACACCTGCCACCAGTGCCGCGGATTCAGGATCACGAATACCAAATCCAACGCCCAGCGGCAAATCAGTATACTTCCTGATTTCCTCGAGCTTTTTTTCCACCGCTGCCACATCCAGACGGTTGGCGCCGGTGACACCCTTGAACGAAACGTAATAAATAAAGCCACTGGCAACTGCACTGACCTTGCGTATACGCGCCTCGTTGCTCGTCGGAGCGAGTAAAAAGATAGCATCTATCCCATGCCGCCGCAGGGCGGCAGTCAGGCCTTCCGCTTCTTCCGGCGGCATGTCGACCGTGAGCACACCATCGACACCAGCCGCTGCCGCCGCCTGCGCAAAGTCAGTATAACCCCAGACTTCAACCGGGTTAAGATACCCCATCAGAATAACCGGAGTGGACTGATCATCCCGGCGGAATTCCTTCACCATATCCAGCACCGCATGCAGTGAAACGTGGTGTTTGAGCGCCCGCTCGCAGGCGGCCTGGATCACGGGCCCGTCCGCCATGGGATCCGAGAACGGTACCCCGACCTCCAGCAGGTCGGCCCCCGCGGCCACCAGTGCATGCAATAACGGCACCGTCACATCCGGTTGCGGGTCGCCGGCTGTAATGTAGGGGATCAGTGCCTTGCGCCGCTGGTTCTTCAGCACGGCAAATCTTTCGGCAATGCGGCTCATATCTGGATTCCTTCCAGAACGGCAACCGTATTTATATCCTTGTCTCCGCGGCCCGAGAGATTCACAACGACAATCTTGTCACTGTCCATACCGGCCGCCAGCCGGGCTGCGTAGGCCAGCGCATGACTTGATTCCAGCGCCGGCATGATGCCTTCCACCCGGGTGAGTGTATGGAAGGCTGCCAGCGCCTCTGTATCGTTCACGGCGGTATATTTCACACGGCCGGTATCCTTGAGCCAGGCGTGTTCCGGCCCGACGCCCGGATAGTCCAGACCGGCAGATATGGAGTGGGTTTCGGTAATCTGTCCATCACTGTCTTCCATCAGGTAGGTCCGGTTGCCGTGCAACACACCCGATGCGCCGGCACAGAGTGGCGCCGCATGACGCCCGGTCTCGACACCATCGCCGCCGGCTTCGACACCATACATCGCTACATCCGTATCGTTCAGAAACGGGTGAAACATACCGATGGCATTGGAACCGCCGCCTACACAGGCCACCAGCGCATCCGGCAGACGGCCGGCTGCAGCCAGTATCTGATGCCGTGTTTCGCGGCCAATCACTGCCTGAAAATCACGCACCAGTACCGGGTACGGATGTGGTCCGGCCACCGTGCCGATAATGTAAAAGGTGGTATCGATGTTCGTGACCCAGTCACGCAAGGCCTCGTTGAGCGCATCCTTCAGGGTCTTCGACCCGGATTCGACAGCGACTACTTCGGCACCCAGCAAGCGCATGCGGTAGACGTTGACCGCCTGCCGCCGGATGTCTTCAGCGCCCATGTAAACGACACACTCGCACCCCCATACGCGCAGCGACGGTTGCCGAGGCGACACCATGCTGGCCGGCGCCGGTCTCGGCAATGATGCGCGTTTTACCCATGCGCTTCGCCAGCAATGCCTGCCCCACGGTATTGTTGATCTTGTGCGCGCCGGTGTGATTGAGATCTTCACGCTTGAGGTAAATTTGCGCACCGCCGATCTCGCGGCTCCAGCGTTCGGCAAAATACAGCGGTGATGGGCGACCAACATAATTCGCCAGGTCGGCATCCAGTTCCTCGAGAAACACCGGATCCGACATGTATTTGTGATAGGCATCATTGAGCTCATCCAGAGCCGGTATCAATGTTTCGGCAACAAAGCGCCCCCCATAGGGACCAAAATGCCCGGACTCATCCGGCAGGCCGTCCGCAGCCGGATTGTCTTCAGCAGTCCGAGTCTGTTTCACCTTGACGTACTCCTTTCATAAAGGCGGAAATTTTTTCCGCTGACTTGATACCTTTTTCACTCTCGACACCGCTGCTGACATCGACTGCATACGGCCTGACTGTGTGGATGGCCCGGGCAACATTGTCCGAAGACAAACCACCCGCCAGCACCACCGGCAGGGGTACCTGCGCAGGGACACGGTCCCAGTTGAAGGCATTACCACCGCCACCATGCGTTTGCGGTTGCCAGGTATCCAGCAGGAAACCAGCGGCATCGGGATATTGTTTCATAATCAGTAGCACATCGGTGTCAGCGCGCATGGCAATCGATTTTATGAATGGCAGACCGTAACCCGTACATTCCGCATTGGTCTCCTGTCCATGAAACTGTAACAGTCCGAGCGGCACAGCATTCAGCACCTGCTCGATAACATCCCGTGAAGCATTTACAAACAGACCGGTAATCATCACAAACGGGGGCACCGCTTCGGCAATGCGGGCAGCCTGCTCAATACCGACATGGCGCGGGCTCCGGGGGTAAAACACCAGCCCGATGGCATCGGCACCACAACTGGCTGCCGCGAGGGCATCCTCATCACGGGTAATACCGCAAATTTTAACGCGAGTCCGCATGCTTGTGTATCAAACCTGTTTATGTATGGGATAAATGTAACAGAAACCCGGCAAGCAGCGGAAACCTGCTGGTATTTCAGCCAGTCATATCCGGCAGATTCGGTGTCCGGACAGCACCGGGCTGATCATAGGCCGGTAACCACGCAGTATCGGGTATTGGAAACTGTGGTTCATATTCGACCCCGACCAGGTACAGGCCTGCAGCAGGCGCGGTTATACCGGCCGCCGCCCGGTCACGCATGGCCAGCAGACTACCGACCCATGCAGGCGTTTGTTCACCGGTGCCGACGGCAATCAATACCCCGGCAATACAACGCACCATATGATGGAGAAATGCATTGGCTGTGACGTCAATGTAAATGAAATCACCACGCCGGCACACATCCAGTCTGTGTATCGTTCGCACCGGATGTTTTGCCTGGCAGGCCGCTGCGCGCAAGGATGTAAAGTCATGTTCACCGAGCAGGTAACCGGCAGCAGCAGCCATTGTTGACACATCCAGCGGCTCATACACCCTGCACACACGCTTCCTCAGCAGGGCCGACGCCACCGGCCGGTTGAGAATGACATAGCGATAGGAGCGTCTGCGCGCCGAAAAACGCGCATGAAAAGCCGCGTCCATCACTGCTGACCACTGGATGCTGATATCTCCGGGGAGATTTGAATTGACCCCGCGCACCCAGGACTTCATTGCGCGCTGCGCACCGGTATCGAAATGGATCACCTGTCCGGTCGCATGCACGCCGGTATCGGTGCGTCCTGCACAAATCACACTGGTCGCATGATCCGCCACCACCGACAGGGCCTTTTCCAGGCAGCCCTGGACTGTACGGCCGGTTCGCTGCCGTTGCCAGCCGCAGAAATCCGAACCATCATATTCGACACCAAGTGCAATACGCATTGTATCCCCGGGCCTTGTTCAGCAACCGGATTAAATCGTTCCGGTCATCCGCGCCAGCTAACCCATGGAGCGCAACAGCTGGCACCGCTCCTGCACCCGGTGAGCACCACCTGGAATGGTTCGATGCCCGAAGCCGTTCGACAAACGCCTCTCTGGAGCTGAAACAATTGTCAGGGGTAAAATGGAGCGCTTGATACCAGGCCAGGGGTACAGACGATTTTTTCGCAGCGGCGAACCGGCGGCCGTCCGCCCGTTACGACATGGCAGCAACCGGGTACGGGTAGTTCAGCACGCGACGACGCGACCGCCGGCGCGCGGCCGGCGGTCGACGCAAGCGATCAGGCCAGTTTTGAAATCAACGACTCCGCTTCATCCCGCTGGCTGTCATTACCCTCTTCCACGACCTCTGCAAGGATACTGCGAGCGCCTTCAGGATCACCCATGTCAACATATGCGCGTGCCAGGTCGAGCTTGGTGCTGATCTCGTCGGCAGAGTCCAGCAGACCATCGGACTCATCCTCGCTGTCCGCCGCCTCATCCAGGGTGAACTCGAGCCCCTTGGAGAGATCAGTGACATCCTGCTCAGCGTCGTCAAGGTCGAGTCCGAAATCACCGGTACCTGAATCTTTATCACCCGTCTCCTGGTCTGACGGCTCATCGAGACCGGTAAGGTCCATATCAAAATCGGCACCACCTCCCGTCTGATCCTGCATTCCGGCCTGGTAGAGACCGTTATTGGGAGACAGTTCATAGCCCATGGCGGCTACTTTCACCCACTGGCTGTCATCTTCCCGGACTGATTTCCTGAACTCGCTGGCCAGGTCGTCAAATGCCCCGGTGTCTCCTGCAGAGTAATAGACCTCCAGGAGCTTGACCTTGAGATCGCCATCCTCCGGTGAATCCTTTATTGCAGCAATCAATACTTCGGCAGCCTGCCGGGTTTTACCGTATGCCAGGTATACATCCGCCTCGGTTATTGGATCGTTTTCTTCGCCGCCCGCGGGGAAGTTCGATTGTGTCTCTTCGAGGGTTTCCTCCGGTGCCTGTTCGGCATCATCGAGAACAGGCTGCCGTTCCTGTACTTCCCTGCCGGTAGTCTCCAGCTGTTTTTCCAGTGTCATTTCACTATCGAACATACCCTGGTCCCTGCGCTGACGCGTTGAGGCCCAGAGAAATCCTCCAAGGATCATTGCCACGAGTACACCCAGTCCCGCCAGCACCGGATTGTCCATCAGTTTGTTGACAATACCCCGCGGCTCGCCGGCACGATCTTCGGCAACCATCGTTGTCGCAGGTTCTTCCATGGCTGCGACGGCATCATTCCCGGAAGCAGCAACATTCATGACCGTAGCGGCAAGATCCTCTTCTTCAGCGGGATCATCCTCATCTGCAGCGCCACCCTCGTCAGTGACTGTTGCAGTGTCCCCGGCAAGGCCCGCCAGTGCGGCAGCTACGATATCCAGCTCCTCTGGCGTGTCCCCGGTAGCATCAGCCAGCCCCGGAAGTTCTTCCATGGCGGCGCCGGCAGCATCGCCCTGCTGATTCTGCAAACTTGCCAGCTGGTCACTCTTGAGCTCCAGTAACCGCTTCATGGTGTCAATTTGCTGTTCGAGTTCGGTGACGCGCGAGCGCAGTTCGCTGGACTGCGCGCGGCCAGCATCCGCTTCTTCGGTAGCCAGCGTGAGTTCCTGTTTCAGGCGCTCGATATCATCTGAAGCTGCGCCCGCCGCCTGCGGCGCGCCGCTCGTTGCCATGCCTTCAGCACTGTCCCCTTCCGGGGCGACCAGCTGCAAACGGGAGCGGGTTTTTGGTGCCTGCGCGGCAACCGGTACGGGCGCGGGTTCCGCAACCGCGGACTCCGCACGGGAGCTTTCCTTCGCGAGGCGTGCTGCCTTCCATGCCTGGTACTGCCGGCCCGCCTCAGCGGCAGCCTGGCTGCGGCTCACGGAAGTGATCTCGTCCCATGCCGGAATCTCAAGGGTCACCCCGGCCTTGAGGTTATTGATATTATTGTTGCTGAATGCGTTCGGGTTATAACGCTGCAGGGCCAGCATCATCTGCTGAATGGAAATTTCGCTGTCCGGCCGTACACGCTTGGCAATCTGCCACAGGTTTTCATTGCGTCTGACCGGACCATATTGCTCGGCAGCAGCGACCGGTGCAGGCGCTGCCACGGGGGTGGGCACAGCAACTGGCGTGACTGGTGCGGGTGTTGCCACCGGTGCTGCAGGTGGTGGCGGAGCCTGCAGAACCGGTGCAGGAGGCGGTGCGGGTGGCGGCGCCTGCCGGACCGGTGCCGCGACCGGTGGTACAGGTGGTGGTGGTGCCTGCCGGACCGGTGCCGCAACCGGTGGTGGCGGTGGAGGTGGTGCCTGCTGAACCGGGACCGGAGCCGGCGGGGGCGCCTGCATGACCGGCGCAACAGGGACTGCCGGCGCTGCCGGCATGGTCACCGGCGGATCGATCAGTACGGTGTACTCCCTGACGAGACGCCCCTTGCTCCAGACAATTTCGAGCAGGAATTCTACAAACGGGTCACGGATCGGCTCACGACTGCTGACACGTATATACGGCTGGCCACCACTGCTCTGTTCAATCGAGAACCTGAAATCGTTCAGGACCGGCGCCCTGGACAGGCCAACGCGCTGATGTGCATCCATCGAGGCAATGGAGATCTTGAGGTCCTCGAGGTTTTCGCCGGCTGCGGATGTCAGTTCGATCACAGCCTGCATGGGCTGATTCAGTGCCGACTGCATGTCGATTTCACCCAGCCCAAGGGCATACAGTTTGGAGGTTGCCGCCAGCAACAGCAGCGCAGCCGTTATAACTGTTTTCCTGAACATACCGTGTTCTCTCCCTGTAAAAACTTCCAAAAGATGAGCGGGTATGTGCGGCACCCGCAGCAGATGTCAGCCGAACTCATTGCGCAGACTATAGCTCACAAATAGTCTTCGACCAATATCTCGGCAATCTGAATACTGTTCAGGGCGGCACCCTTGCGCACATTATCTGCAACCACCCAGAGGTCCAGGCCGCGCGGATGCGAAATATCCTCGCGTATTCTTCCTACATAGACGGGATCCTTACCGGTACCCTCGGTGACTGCGGTCGGATAACCGCCATCCACGCGCTCGTCCATCACCACAATCCCGGGGGCCGCTTCCAGCAACGATCTGGCCTGTGCGGCAGTCAGTTTTTCCCTGGTCTCCACGTGGATCGCTTCGGAATGCCCGTAGAACACCGGCACACGTACTGCGGTGGGGTTCACCTGTATGGTCTCGTCACCCATGATCTTGCGGGTCTCCCAGACCATCTTCATTTCTTCCTTGGTGTACCCGTTGTCCTGGAAAACGTCGATGTGCGGCAGCACATTGAAGGCAATCTGCCTGGGGTAAACTTTCGGTTCGACCGAATTCCCGTTCAGCAGCTGTGCCGTTTGTCCGGCGAGTTCCTCGATGGCCTCCTTGCCGGTTCCGGATACAGCCTGGTAGGTGCACACATTGATACGTTCGACCCCGACTGCATCATGTATCGGTTTCAGTGCGACCAGCATCTGGATAGTCGAGCAGTTCGGGTTGGCGATTATGCCGCGGCGAGTATACCCGGCAATGGCTTCGGGGTTGACCTCCGGAACCACCAGCGGAATATCGTCATCGTAGCGGAACCTGGAGGTGTTATCGACAACCACGCAACCCGCGGCACTGGCGATGGGTGCGAACTTTTCGGAGATCGAAGCACCGGCCGAGAACAAACCGATCTGTACCTGCGAAAAATCAAACGCAGCCAGGTCTTCAACCTTCACATAAGAGCCCTTGAACGGCACCCGCTTGCCGGCGGAACGCTCGCTGGCCAGGGCATATACCTTGTTAACCGGAAAATTTCGGGTCCCGAGAATCTCCAGCATTGCCTCGCCGACCGCGCCGGTGGCACCCACTACCGCTACATCATATTTACCAGACATCAGTTTCTACTACCCGTAATTCGTCAGCGTGATTGTTTTCAATCGATGCCATGCAATGGCACCACCCTTTTGTACTGCGAGGATTGCATCCCGGCAGAGGCAATATCCAGTGTTTGCAACCGGTGCGCAAGCCTTGTCACTGCGGCGCTGCTGTTTCCCTGGCGGCGTGCACTTCATGGCCTGACTGAATATTATAATATCTATACTATACAATTAGTTAACATACTTTAATCAGGCGGATTCGAGTATAGCCACGGGGCCTGCTCGCGGCGTGCCGCCTCGTAGCTGCGAATGCTGTCGGCATGTTGCAGGGTCAAGCCGATATCATCAAGCCCCTTGATCAGACGGTCCTTGCGGTACGCTTCCAGTTCGAAGCCGAGCAGGCCATCCGGCAGTGTCAGCGTCTGCGCGGGCAGGTCTACCGTCACCGTATATCCAGGCGTTGCCGCTGTTTCCCGGAACAGCCGGTCAACCGTCCCGGAATCCAGTGTGATCGGGAGTACCCCGTTCTTGAAGCAGTTGTTGTAGAAGATATCCGCAAAGCTCGGGGCGATCACCACCCGGAAACCGTAGTCGGCCAACGCCCAGACCGCGTGTTCACGCGATGAGCCGCACCCGAAATTCTCGCGCGCAAGCAGAATGCCGGCACCCCGGTAGCGCGCCTGATTGAGCACGAACGCCGGGTTAAGCGGACGCCCCGCATTCTCCATCCCGGGTTCGCCATGATCCAGATAGCGCCACTCGTCAAACAGGTTCGGGCCAAAACCGCTGCGCTGGATAGATTTAAGGAACTGCTTCGGGATGATGGCATCCGTATCGACGTTCGGGCGATCCAGCGGCGCGACCAGCGCCGTGAATGTACTGAATTTTTCCATCAGACCTGCTTCCTGATATCGGTAAAATGCCCGGTGACCGCGGCGACGGCCGCCATGGCCGGACTGACCAGGTGCGTCCGGCCACCCTGCCCCTGCCGGCCTTCAAAATTCCTGTTGGAGGTCGAGGCACAGCGGTCCCCGGGTGCCAGGCGGTCAGCATTCATTGCCAGACACATGGAGCAACCCGGTGCACGCCATTCAAAACCGGCCGCCGTGAAAATCACATCCAGCCCCTCGGCCTCGGCCTGGCGCTTGACAAGTCCGGAACCGGGGACGACCAGCGCCTGCCTGATTCCGGCAGCCACCTTGCGGCCCCTGATTGCTCCAGCGGCTGCCCGTAAATCCTCAATCCGTGCATTGGTGCAGGAGCCGATAAACACGTGATCCGGCCGAATATCCGTTATCGGCGTACCCGGTTTAAGATCCATATAGTCGAGCGCCCTGCGCATCCCGTCCCGCTTGACCGGATCGGGCTCGGCGGCCGGGTCAGGTACAACACCGTCCACGGGCACAACCATTTCCGGCGATGTCCCCCAGGTCACCTGGGGTGCAACGGCGCTACCGTCCAGCGAGACTTCCTGGTCAAAGGCTGCATCCGTGTCACTCTTCAGATCAGCCCACGCCGTCACGGCACGCTCCCAGTTTTCGCCCACGGGGGCATACGGGCCGGCCGGACACATAGTCCAGTGTGGTGTCATCGACAGCAATCATCCCGGCACCGGCACCGGCCTCGATGCTCATATTGCACACCGTCATCCGGCCTTCCATCGACAGACTGCGGATAACGGGACCCGCAAATTCCACCGAGTAGCCACTGCCGCCCGCAGTACCGATCTTGCCGATCACCGCGAGCACGATGTCCTTGGCCGAAACGCCGGGGGTGAGCTGCCCGTCAATCCGAATCAGCATGGACGCGCGTCTTCTTGAGGATCAGGCATTGCGTGGCCAGGACATGCTCGACTTCCGATGTCCCGATACCAAATGCCAGCGCGCCGAAGGCGCCGTGTGTCGAGGTATGGGAATCACCGCAGACAACGGTCATGCCCGGCAGGGTCGCGCCCTGTTCCGGACCGATCACATGCACGATTCCCTGGCGTTCATCCGTCATGGAAAATTCGGTGATCCCGTAGTCGCTGCAATTGCGGTCGAGTGTCTCGACCTGCAGCCGCGACACCGGATCCGTAATACCGGCAGCGCGTGCCGTCGTGGGCACATTATGATCAGGAACGGCAAGAATCGAGCCGACCCGCCACGGTTGCCGGCCGGCAAGGCGCAACCCCTCAAACGCCTGCGGTGAAGTCACCTCGTGAACAAGATGCCTGTCAATATAAATCAGCGCCGTGCCGTCCTCATCCTGACGGACCAGGTGCGCATCCCAGAGTTTGTCGTAGAGTGTCATGCCGGACATTGGAGTTCATCCAGGTTCAGAGCTGCGGAAAACGACCCATTATAAAGGAAGCACTGCATGAAACCATCCATACCCGGCACTCAGACAGGAAATACCTTCATTCCACGGGCGATAATCAGCAATGCGCAGAGACTGGCCGCCGCCGCCAGCAGGTACATCGATTGCGGTCCTGTTCCCGTCCAGAGATAACCGCTTGCCAGGCTTCCCGACTGCGCCACCGGCACCGAAGCTCAGACTGCTGTACAGGGCCTGTCCGCGGCCCTGATGAACGCCCACAAACAGGGTATGCACCAGGTAGATTGCAACGGCATGGTAGAGACCAAAGCTGGCCGCGTGCAATGCCTGTGCGCATATGATGACCGCCGGATGATCTGCAAGACCACCGATCAATAACCAGCGCAGTGCCGTCAGCCAGACCGCTGTCAGGAGCAGGTTACGGGCGCCATAGCGCGGCAATAGCCGTGGCATCAGCAAAAAAACGCCGATCTCCGCCACTACCCCCAGGGCCCAGAGCCACCCGATCGTCGCCGTCGAATAACCGTAGCCTTCGAGGTAAATACTGAAGAACGCATAATACGGACCGTGGCTGAGCTGGATCAGAAAGCAGACTGCAAACAGGGACAGCACGAACGGGCGCTTCAATACCGTGCGTATCGGCTCCTGGTCGAGCGGCAGGTGTCCGGCTGCCGATTCCGGTACCGCCAGGCTGCTCAGCCAGATCAGTATCAGCAGGACCACCAGGACCGCGGGCAGCACAGCCGGCCCGGAGCGATCCAGCAGGAACCCCAGCAGGACGACCGCCGACGATAAATCCGACCGATCCCCACAAGCGGATACTGCTGTAGCGATGGGTACTGCTGCCCAGGTGGTTCATGGTGATTGCTTCGAACTGCGGCAGTGCGGCATTCCAGAAAAAACTGAACAGCGTCATCACCAGTGCAAGCCACCAGAAGCCGCTGCCGGCAAAGACTCCGGCAAAGGCAATGACAGCAAACAATGACGCGACGCGGACGATCACCATCCGCTGACCGGTATGATCCGCAATCCAGCCCCAGACATTGGGCGCCACTATTTTGGTGGCCATCAGGATCGCGATCAGTTCCCCGATCTCGGCGACGCTGAAATCAAGCGATTTCAGATACAGGCTCCAGTAGGGCACCAGCGCACCCAGGGAGGCGAAGTAAAACAGGTAAAAACCGGACAGTCGCCAGTAGATCATAGAGGCGGTGAACTGGCGTCAGGGTATAGCGCGGATGTCAGTCAGAGATACCGGAGGGTATGACCGGCGTGGGTGACTTGACATGCAGATTCTGCGCCCGGTGGCGCAGCAGGTGATCCATCAGCACGATGGCCAGCATGGCCTCGGCGATCGGCGTCGCGCGGATCCCGACGCAGGGATCATGGCGCCCGGTGGTGATCACCTCCACGGGCTTGCCCTGGATATCGACGGTGCGTCCCGGAATGCGGATGCTCGAGGTCGGCTTGAGGGCGATACTGGCCAGGATGTCCTGCCCGCTGGATATGCCGCCCAGGACGCCGCCGGCATGATTGCTGAGAAAGCCGTCCGGGGTGATTTCATCGCGATGTTCCGTACCCTTCTGGTCCACACACGCAAATCCCGCACCGATTTCAACGCCCTTGACTGCATTAATGCTCATCAAGGCATGCGCAATATCGGCATCCAGCCGGTCGAAGATCGGCTCACCCAGACCGGGTGGTACCCCCGTTGCGCGGACATCGATGCGCGCCCCGACCGAATTACCTTCCTTGCGCAGGGCATCCATGTAGGCCTCCAGCTCGGCCACTCGCGCCGGATCAGGTGAAAAAAACGGGTTCTGGTCGACTTCCGACCAGTCTTTCAGCTCCAGGACGATGGGGCCAAGCTGCTTGAGGTAACCGCGTATCTCGATGCCGTACGCCTGCCTGAGGTATTTTTTCGCGATGGCGCCGGCGGCTACCCGCATCGCCGTCTCGCGTGCCGAGGCCCGCCCGCCACCCCGGTAGTCCCGAACACCGTATTTTTGCTGGTAGGTGTAGTCGGCATGCCCCGGCCGGAACCGGTCCTTGATCCCGGTGTAGTCTTTCGAGCGCTGGTCCTGGTTCTGGATCAGCAGGCCGATGGGTGTGCCGATGGTGCGCCCCTCGAACACCCCGGAAAGGATCTGGACTTCATCGGATTCACGCCGCTGGGTGGTGTGCCTGGATTTCCCCGGCTTGCGCCGGTCCAGGTCATGCTGCAGATCTTCCTCGGACAACTCGATGCCGGGCGGGCAGCCGTCGACGATGCAGCCCAGTGCCTGACCGTGGCTCTCGCCAAAACCGGTTACCGTGAAAAGCTTGCCGATGCTGTTCCCTGACATCCGCTCATTGTAACTGCTCCAGCCTGCAGCGTCGCCCCCCGGATGCGGGCGGTAACTAAAGTTCCCGTCTCCGGATCCGATAGGTTCTCTGCAATATATAAAACCTGAAATCAAGGAGACTGGTAGTGGCAAACGCACTAATGAACCGTAACATGCAGGTCGGCAGCCATCTCGGACATCCCATCTACAAGACCATAGAAGCGCGCGACGGCATCTACGTATTCGATCGCATAGCAAACTGTATCGATGGGGAATTTCCGCTGGATCAACTGGGCAAGGATGAACTGTTAATCCGCCCCGGCCTGATATATCGCCCCAAGATCTGACCGGGTACGCTGCCCCGGGCGCCGGCAGACCTGTCAGTCCGCCTGCGTGTCCAGACCCTCCTTGTGAGTCTGGTTAATCTGGTAAAACAACCTGATAAACGGCAGGTCACTGTCGTTGTGCTGTTTGACAATACGCATAAACGGCAAATCACTGCGCCCGAACATATAACTGCCGTCAGTCATCGACTGCCGCAATTCCCGCATCTCCCGTAACAGGACTTTCAGATAGGCCGGACTGGTCTCGATCTCATTGACGTCGAAACCGATCGACTTCAGGTAATCCTCCAGCTCGAAAATGACCTGGTCCACCTGTCCGGCGTATTCCTCCGGGGTTCGTGCTTGCGTTCCCATCTATGGTTTTACCTTCATGGTTGCGGTTTTCGGATCCGGACGCCGGCATGCGACGTCCCTGAATTCCTCCCGATATGCCTGCAGCTGGGCGGCGTCCAGCAAAAACACCCCTTCTCCGCCGTGCTCGAATTCCAGCCACAGGAACGGTACCCGGGGAAACAGCGCCACCAGGGCTGCCTGACTCAGACCGACCTCGACGACCAGAATACCGTTTTCTGCAATATAGTCGGCTGCACCGGCCAGTATCCGGACCACGATATCAAGGCCATCAGCACCGGCAGCGAGCCCGGCCACCGGCTCGTGCCGGTATTCCTGCGGGAGCCGCTGCACCTCGGCCAGCGGCACATAGGGCGGATTCGAGACGATAATGTCATACGCCTGCACCGGCAGGGTCGTAAAGACATCCGCTGCCAGCGCCCGTACCCGCCCCGCCAGATTATGCCGTTTGATATTTTCGCGCACTACATCCAGTGCATCGGCAGATACATCGCTGACATCCACGCGTGCGTCCGGGAATGCACAGGCGCAGGCTATGCCAATACAACCGCAGCCGGTGGCGAGATCCAGCACCTGCAGCACGCGCTTCGGGTCAATCCACGGGCTGAACTGTGCGCGTATCAGTTCGGCGATCGGCGAGCGCGGCACGAGTACGCGCTCATCCACGTAAAAAGGCAGGCCGGCAAACCATCCCACATGCGTCAGGTAGGCAGCCGGTTTACCGGTGCTGACACGGCGCTCGAGCAACTCCCTGACCCGCAACCCTGCCCCGGGTTCCAGTGCATTATCCAGGACCGCATCCGGCTGCTCATAGTCGATATCCAGGGCGAATAACACCAGGCTGGCCGCTTCATCGAGCGCGTTATCGGTGCCGTGACCGAAGACAAGACCTGCCTGCGCGAACAATTCGGCGCCCCAATGGATATAATCCCGCGCAGTCTTCAGTGATTCCGGCATCTGGTTTCCCTGTTTTCCTCGGTTTCGATTGCGACAGTTATGGTGAACCTGGCGTGACACTATGGAATAATCACCCTATGGTCAGAAAAGCAAAAACTGTCTGGGCCAGCCGCTTGCTGGCCGCCGTGATTATAGCCGCATTGGCAATGGCTGCCGGCCTGTGGTCGGCAAAACTGCTGCTCCGCAACGAGCCCGACCTGACTGGTCTGGATGCAACCCGCTTTCCGAGTCCCCGGCAAATCCCGGCCTTTAACCTGATTGATCACAACAACAAGCCGTTCACCAACACCAGCCTGCACGGCAACTGGTCATTCCTGTTTTTTGGATACACCCATTGTCCGGATGTATGCCCCACTACGCTGTCCGTGTTGAACAGCGTGGCACAGCGTTTTCAGGATACGGCCGATAATATCCGCTTTATCTTCATCTCGGTTGATCCGGAACGCGACACGCCCGAATCACTGGCCCGCTTCGTTGCCTACTTCAACGGCGAATTTATCGGCGTCACCGGATCGAACGCCGCACTGGAGCAATTCACACGGGAACTGGGCATCATGTATCTCAAGGTACAACCCGGGGATGATGCGACCGGGTATCTGATGGATCACACCGCCAGCGTCCTGCTGTTCGATCCGGATGGCCGCTATCATGCCGTCTTCAGCCCGCCGTTGTCGGCGGAGACGATTACGAGCGATTTTCGCCGTATGCTGCAGGCATACCGGGATGCGCAGTGAACCGTTTGGCCGCCAGCCTGATCCTGTTCTTGTCCTGCTGCCAGGTGCTGGCTGACGACAGCATTACCGGCCTGACGGTCGAAAATGCCCGCATTCGGGAAGCACCACCGACCGCCGCGGTGCTCGCCGGCTACATGACGCTCATCAATACGAGCGGGAAATCGATCCGGGTGACGGGTGTCAGCAGCCCCGATTTTGCAGCGGCAGAACTGCACCGGACCGTGGTTGAGGACGGTGTCGCCCGGATGACACCTGTCGAGCAGCTCGAAGTGCCGGCGCACGAGCGGCGGGTGCTCGAACCGGGCGGCCTGCATCTGATGCTGATCAACCCGCATCAGCCACTCAGTGACGGGGACAGCGTCACGCTGGATCTCGAGGACAGCGCGGGCGGCTGTCTGCGTATCAGCGCACCGGTGCAACGCATGACCGGCGCGGGCGCTGCACATCATCACCATCATTAATACACCGGGTCATTCATATGTCTGCCGCCAATGCCAGCCTGCTGGACCTGTTGAAGTCGTGGCTACTGGCCCTGCTGCCCCATCACCTGCTCTCCGGTGCGGTGCGTCGGGCCACACGCTGGAAATTGCCATTCTGGAAAAACTCGTTAATGCGCCTGTTTATCTGGCACTTCCGGGTCGATATGGCGGAGGCTGCCACGCCTGATTACCGGGACTATCCCGATTTCAACAGTTTTTTCACGCGCGCGCTGCAGCCTGGCAGTCGTCCGCCGCCCGCGGATAACCGGGCCGTCGCGAGCCCGGTTGATGGCTGTGTCAGTGCGGCCGGCGCTAATCTCACGGGGGCGCCTGCTCCAGGCCAAGGGCCGGGATTACTCACTCACAGCCCTGCTTGGCGGCGGTGACGAACGGGCAGCCAGGTTTACTGACGGCAACTTCGCCACCCTGTATCTCTCACCCCGGGATTATCACCGCATTCACATGCCTGCCGACGGCCAGCTGCTCGAAACGATCTATATACCCGGCAGACTGTACAGCGTGGCGCCCCACACGACGCGCGCGATACCGGGTCTGTTCACGCGCAATGAACGGCTGGTCACTCTGTTCGATACCGCCGCCGGGCCCATGGCAGTGGTCCTGGTCGGTGCCATTTTTGTCTCCTGCATGGAGACCGTGTGGGCCGGCGTGGTCAACCCGCAGCAGGGTAAATCCATTGTGACCGGGCAGTTCGGCCAGCCCGGCACAGCGCCGCTGGAGTTGCATCGTGGCGCTGAAATGGGCCGCTTCAACATGGGGTCAACCGTGATCCTGCTCTACGGGCACGGCCGGATCGAATGGGCAAAATCCCTGACGGCAGGGGCGCCCGTGAGGGTCGGTCAGACCATCGGCACCATGCACCACTGATACGCGCTGTTAACCAAACAGCCGGCTCCGCGTTAACCGGTATACGAGACATTTACCGGAGCCAGGGATATGAATACCAGACCGCTGATTTTGACGACACTACTCGCCGCAGGCATCTGCCTGGGTATTACCCGGGCCGCGAACGCTGCCGATAGCCACATAGCGGTGATTCACTATGATTATGACTACCACCCGGGCCGGATCAGCTACTTATACGAGTATGACGAGCCGCGTTACAGTCATCGATATCGACATGAGCGCAGACATCACGGAAAACGTCATCACCGGCATCATGGCCACCACCACAAGCGTCATCATGACCGTCATGCCAGGCACTACCGCTAGGAGATCCGGGCGTCGGGCCGGGATGGGTTCAGGTATAATTAACCCATCCGGGGTACGGGCAGGTGGACTGTGACTGCGGCATCGATAATCCAGAAAAGGCCTGGCGCTACGCTATACACCCATGACAGCTTGCTGCCAGCCACAATACACTCCGCGCATAAAGCTGCGACACAACCGGAATCTGCCTTGACGATTGACAAGCAGAACAACACCGCACTCGAGGCATTCCTGGCAAGCGCCGAGGAAAAAGCCTTTTACGTAGCCTATGCTGCACTGTGGGATCGCGATACAGCGCAGGATGCCGTGCAGGATGCAATGCTGCGCTTTGTTGAATACTATCGCAACAAGCCGGAACACGAGTGGCCGCCCCTGTTCCGCACCGTACTGAACAGCAAAATCAATGATCACCGGCGGCGGCGCATGATTGAACAGGGCAAACATAAACTGGTTTCACTCACCGGGCTGTTCCGGCCCGACCCGGATGACGGTCAGTCGACCACGGAATATGAAGTGCCGGCGGTCGCGCGCGCGGATGGCATCACCGCCCCCGAGGTCGAGATTGTGGCGGAAGAGTTGCGCACCAAGGTCACGGAGGCGCTGCAGGCGCTTTCCGGACGCCAGCGCCAGGTCTTTATCCTGCGGGAATGGCGCGGTATGAGTATCAAGGAAACATCAGAAACACTGGGTTGTTCAGAAAACAGTGTCAAGCAGCACCATTTTCGCGCCCTGCGCGAACTGCGTATACAACTGGCGGAGGTTTGGGAGCATGCACAACCAGCAACATCCTGATACTGAATTGCTCGATCGTCTGCGCGCCGGTCTGCTGGATGATCAGGCGGATGCCAGGGCTGCCCTGGAAAGCCACCTTGCCAGCTGCCGCGCCTGCCAGGCCCGGTTTGACAACTGGCATCAACTGGCGCCGCAGGCGCTGGGACCCAGCCTGGAACCGCACACAATCCGCAATGAACTGCAGCGCGCGCGCAAACAGGCCCTGAACGTCCAGTCGCACCGGACTCCGGCCTTGGCAGCCTATGCTACCGCTGCAGTGCTGCTGATTGCAGTATCCGCCGGACTCTGGTCGCTGCAACCCGGATCGGAGTCCCCGCCGCAATTAACGGCCCAAAATACCGAACCGGCGCCGGACCTGTATGAAGATCTCGATTTTTATCTCTGGCTCGCCAATCAGGAAGAAGGCCCTGCCAGCTCCGGGACCAATCCGAATAACACCTGAGATGACTGCTACCACTGCACTGCGATTGATGCTTCTGACCGTGATGCTGGCAAGTACGGCACTGCCGGCCAGCGCCCGCGACGGCATCTCCTGGGATGCCCTTAGCCGGGAAGAACAAAATGCCCTGCACAACTACCGGCACAACTGGTCCGCCATTCAGCCCGGCGAGCAGGAAAAACTGCGGCAGGGCGCACAACGCTATCTCGACCTGCCCCCTGAAAAGCGTCAGGCCGTCAAACGCAAACATGATCAGTATGAAAAAATGACTCCCGAGGAACGCAAGCGCCTGCGGGATAAATATCGCAACAAGAAGTCGAAGCACTAGTCACAGATCGCGCCAGTCCGGCTCCCCGGTTGCTTGCTGCATTCCGCCAGCAGCAGCACTCTGGTATGATTCGCCCCCCGTTTTCCGGCTAATTCCACGCAGGCACACATCATGCAACCCATGCTCAATATGGCGGTACGCGCAGCCCGCAGCGCAGGTAATGTCATCATCCGCAACCTCGGACGACTGGACAGCCTTAACGTGCACACCAAGGCCCGGAATGATTTCGTCACCGACGTTGACCGGCAGGCCGAGCGGGAAATCATCGGTATACTTCACAAGGCCTATCCTGACCACGGGTTTCTTGCCGAGGAAAGCGGCAAACAGGGTAGTGGCGACTACCAGTGGATCATTGATCCGCTGGACGGTACCACCAATTTCCTGCATGGCTTCCCGCAGTTTGCCGTATCTATCGCCCTGCGGCACAAGGGGCGCCTGGAACAGGGGGTTGTTTACGATCCCCTGCGGCAGGAACTTTTTACCGCGTCACGCGGAGACGGCGCCCACCTGAATGACCGGCGAATACGCGTCACGAATCGCAAATCCCTGGATGGCGCCTTGCTGGGCACCGGTTTTCCGTTCAAGGCGCAGCAACACCTGGACACCTATCTGGCGATGTTCCGCACCCTGTTCCCGCAATCCGCCGGTATCCGGCGCGCAGGTTCGGCGGCGCTGGATCTCGCCTATGTCGCCAGCGGCCGGCTCGATGGTTTCTGGGAAATCGGTCTGAATATCTGGGATATGGCGGCCGGTGTGTTACTCATCCAGGAAGCCGGCGGCTTATCCGGTGATTTACTCGGCGGCCATGATTATCTTGAAAGCGGTCACCTGGTCGCCGCAAACCCGAAGCTGTTCGCCGAATTATTAAAGGCCATCCGCCCGCATGTCACCACAGCCCTGACCGAAGCCTGATCCCGAATACTGTCTCATAGGCCGCTGCCGGCAGCGGGCATCGACAGCCGGCAGCGCGCAAACCGGATCCCTGCATCAGCCGCTGCAGAGCCGTTCAAGTTCACCCCCCTGGAGCCGATGCAATCAATGAACCCGGCAGGGACCTGCCCGCCGCAGACGCAGCCCTGCTCATTTAATAAACAGGATTATAATCAATCAATAACTCGATGAATAAGAAAAGAATAAACGGCTGTGCCCTGGAGCAAATAATGAACGACGTCCTGTCCGGCATGGCGGAGTTCACGCACCAGTCCTGCCGCTATTGCCATGCTGCGGACCTGGAGGTCATCAGCATCGAGAAAGGTCAATGCACCCCGCCGGAATCGGCAGTCGTCATTCCTTTCACCCGCCCCGCCGGGAAAACCTGACAACCGCATCCAGCAGAACTTCTAGACGCTGCTTTCTTCCTGTCCCTCGCCCTCTTTCTTGACCGGCATGAGATCCGCCTTGCTCACGCCGAGCGCCAGGGTAGCCGTACTGGCAACATATATCGAGGAATAGGTGCCCACCAGTACACCCAGAATCAGGGCCAGGGCAAAGCCATGAATCACTTCACCGCCAAATATAAATAATGAAACCACCACCAGCAAGGTAGTGAATGATGTTATCAGGGTCCGCGACAGGGTCTGATTGATTGAAGTATTCACTACATCAACAGCCGTACCCTTGCGCATCCTGCGGAAGTTTTCACGGATGCGGTCAAAAACCACGATGGTGTCATTGAGTGAATAACCGATAACCGCCAGCAGTGCCGCCAGCACCGTCAGGTCGAAATCAAACTGGAACAGCGCGAAAAAGCCGACAATGAACAGGACGTCATGGACCAGCGCGATGACGGCGCCGGGCGCAAACCGCCACTGGAATCGCACCATAATATATATCAGGATGCCGATGAGCGCATAGATCATCGCCAGGGCGCCCTGCTCCGTCAGCTCCTCACCGACCTGGGGGCCAACGAATTCCACGCGCCGCATCTCCACCGCCGGATCCTGCTGGTGCAATGCGGATAGCACGTCTTCACTGAGCTGCGCGCTCGCCTTGCCCTCCTGCGGCGCGATACGTATCAGGACTTCGCGTGAACTGCCGAAATGCTGGGCCTGGGTCTGTCCCAGCACACTACCCGACAGGGCGCCGCGCACGGACTCCAGATCCACGGCGGCAGGGTAGCCAACCTCCACCAGCGTTCCACCGGTAAAGTCGACCCCCAAATTCAGTCCGCGCATAGCGATGGCGCCAATGGCGATGACCAGCATCACGCCGGAGAGCACGAGGGCGATTTGCCGCTTGCCCATGAAATCTATAGCCAGCTTGTTTTTCAGCAGGTGCATATTAGTATCCTTCAGACAATCAGATCATAAGCCGCGCACTTCGACGGCCACCATAGATGAGGTTGATTACTGCGCGCGTGCCCATGATGGCAGTAAACATGGACGTCATAATGCCGATCGAAAGGGTGACAGCAAAACCCTTGATGGGTCCTGTACCGTAGCTCAACAAGACGATTGCCGCTATCAGGGTGGTGATATTGGCGTCGGCAATCGTCGAGAATGCCTTCTCGTAACCCGCCTGTATACTGGCCTGCGGACTATTGCCGTTACGCAGTTCTTCACGGATACGCTCGAAGATCAGGACATTGGCATCGACTGCCATACCCACGGTCAACACGATACCGGCAATACCCGGCAGGGTCAGCGTGGCCTGTAACATCGACAGAATGGCCACCATCAACACCAGGTTGATAGTCAGGGCGAGATCTGCAACCAGGCCGAAGACACGGTAGTAAACCGCCATGAAAATCAGTACGGCGCAAAAGCCGATAATGACCGAGCGAAATCCCTGCGCGATATTGTCTTTACCGAGACTCGGGCCGATAGTGCGCTCTTCCACGATCTCGATCGGTGCAGCCAGCGCACCCGAGCGCAGCACCAGCGCCAGCTCATGCGCTTCCTCGGGACTGTCCAGGCCGGTCGTCTGGAAACGCTTGCTGAATACGTCACGGATGGTGGCAACACTGACAACCTCCTCTACCTTGACAGAGGTTTTTACCGGCTTGCCGTCGACGATCCTGGTTTCCGTCTTGTTTTCTATAAACACGACTGCCATCGGTTTGCCGACACTTTCCTTGGTGAAGTCCAGCATACTGCGGGCACCCTTGGCATCCAGCATAACGGTGACATTGGGCGAGCCGCTTTGCGAGTCAAACCCGGCCGCGGCGTTGATGATCTGATTACCCGTGGCAATGATCGATTTCTTCAACAGGACCGGATTACCGTTACGTTCCTTGTACAAACTTGAGCCTGCCGGCACCTGACCCGCCAGGGCCTGCTGTACGTCGTGCTCGACATCGACGGCCCGGTACTCGAGTGTCGCTGTCGCACCAAGGATGCGTTTTGCCTGTGCTGTATCCTGCACACCCGGCAATTGCACCACAATCCGCTGTGCGCCCTGTTGCTGAATGACCGGCTCGGCCACTCCCAGTTCATTGACGCGGTTGCGCAGGGTCAGAATATTCTGCTGCAGCGCAAATTTGCGTATTTCACGGATCTCCTGCTCCCCGGGGCCAGCCAGCAGCCCGGACCTCTCGCCGTCATCCAGCTCTTCAATAACCAGATCAGGCAACTCCTTGCGAATCAGCGGCGAGCCCGCCTCGCACGGTCCTCTTCATTGCGGAACAGGATACGCGCTACCCTTGTCCTCGGCCCTGATCATGGCATAGCGTATCCGGTCATCGCGCAGCATCTTGCGCATCTCATCAGAGTAACGCTGGATGGCGCCCTTGACGGCGGCATCCATATCCACTTCCATCAGGAAGTGCACACCGCCGCGCAGGTCCAGCCCGAGATACATGGGCAGCGCATTCAATTTCTCCAGCCACGCAGGGGTCGCAGGCGCCAGGTTAAGCGCAGTGACGTAATCCTTGCCAAGTGCGGCCTTGACATAATCCACCGCCTTGAGCTGGGTTTCCGTATCCGGAAAACGCACCAGGATCTGTCTCGAATCGATCTCGATATCCTTGACAGCGAGACTGGCCTTGTCGAGCGCGTCGGCTAAGGTGTCTTTCACGGCGCTGTCGATTTTACCCGCACGTGCCGGAGTGATTTGCAATGCCGGGTCTTCACCGTACAGGTTGGGCAACGCGTAAACCGAGCAGATTGCCACCACCAGCACAATAAAAACATTTTTCCACATGGGGTACTTGTTCATCATGGTTATAGTCCTTTACGCGTTCACAGCGCCTTGATGGTACCCTTGGGCATCAAGCTGGCAACCGCCTGGCGTTGCACCTTCACGGTGACTCCATCGCCGAGCTCCACCTCCAGAAAATTCTCACCGACCCCGGAAATTCGCCCCAGCAGCCCGCCATTGGTGACTACTTCGTCACCCTTGGCCAGCGATTCGACCATCTGCTTGTGTTCCTTGGCCTTCTTGCTCTGCGGGCGTATCAACAGGAAATAAAACACCACGAAAATAACGATCAGGGGCAAAAAGCTCATCAGCTGATCTCCCTGTCCCTGCGGTGCCGCCGCCATTGCATCTGATATTAGAAAATTCATATCCGGTTTCTCACTCCTGCCTGGCTGGTGCGTGTCTATGGATGCACACATGGCGCATCATCCTGAATAATGGCGGCACATTATGGCACAGCTGGTAGCGTTTGGCCCCGCCGCTCATAAAATTCCCTGCGAAAGTTTTCCAGGGTCCGCCGCTCGATGGCCTCCCGCAGCCCGGCCATCAGGTCCTGGTAGTAGGTCAGGTTATGTATGGTATTCAGTCGCGCCCCCAGAATCTCGTTGCATTTATCCAGATGGTGCAGGTAGGCCCGGCTGTAATTCCGGCAGGTATAGCAGCCGACAGTCCTCATCCGGTGGGGCAGTATCCGTCCGGCAGGCGCTGTTGCGGATTCGGACCACCCCCTCCCTGACAAACAGGTGACCGTTGCGGGCATTGCGCGTCGGCAGGACACAGTCGAACATGTCAATACCATGCCGCACCGCCTCGACGATGATCCTCCGGGGTCCCCACACCCATCAGGTAGCGCGGCTTGTCCGCCGGCATGTCAGTGACCGTATGCCCGAGTATTGCCTCACGCTCCTCCCGGGTCTCGCCGACCGACAGGCCGCCGAGGGCATAGCCGTCAAACCCGATGTCACGCAGGCCTTCCAGGGAAAGGCTGCGCAAGGACGCGTACATGCCGCCCTGGACAATGCCGAACAAGGCTGCGGGGTTATCTGCGTGGGCCGCACGGCTGCGCCGTGCCCAGCGCAAGGACAGCTCCATCGAGGCTTGCACTTCGGCTTCGGTGGCCGGGTAAGGAGTACATTCGTCAAAGATCATCACGATATCGGCGCCCAGCGCGCGCTGCACCTGCATCGATTCCTCCGGCCCGAGGAACACCCGGTCACCGTTGACCGGAGAGGCGAAATGAACACCCTCCTCGGTTATCTTGCGCAGGGCATCCAGGCTGAACACCTGAAAACCACCCGAATCTGTCAGAATTGGACCCTGCCACTGCATGAAGTCATGCAAGGTGCCATGTTGCCTGATCACCTCGATACCCGGCCGCAACATCAGGTGAAAGGTATTGCCCAGTACAATCTGCGCACCCGTGGCAGACACTTCTTCCGGGGTCATTGCCTTGACTGTCCCGTAGGTACCAACCGGCATAAATGCCGGCGTATCGACGCTGCCGCGTGCAAACACCATGCGTCCGCGCCGGGCATTGCCGTCAGTTGACAGCAGTTCAAACTGCATTCAGCGCGACCTGTTGACCGGGTGTGTCCTGTGTCTGAATAAACATGGCATCTCCGTAGCTGTAAAAACGATATCCCGCGCTGACCGCATGCCGGTAGGCCGCCATAACCGTGTCGTAACCGGCGAAGGCACACACCAGCATCAGCAGGGTGGATTCCGGCAAGTGAAAATTTGTCAGCAAGGCATCGATGCAGCGAAATTTATAACCCGGCGTGATGAACAGGTCGGTTTCACCCCTGCCGGGCACCGGCAGCCCGCCTGCAGGTGTTGCCGACTCCAGGCTGCGCACCACGGTAGTGCCAACGGCAACGACGCGCCCTCCCCGGCGCCGCACCGCATGGATCTTGTTGCACACCGATTCACTGACCTCGTAATACTCATGATGCATGACATGGTCGTTGACATCAGCGGCCCGCACCGGCTGGAAGGTGCCTGCACCGATGTGCAATGTGACAAAAGCAGTATCGATACCGCGCGCCTCGATGCGCGCCATGACGTCGTGCATCGAAATGCAGGCCGGCGGTCGGCGCCGCCACCGCGCCGGGTGAACGGGCGTATATCGTCTGGTAGCGCGACCGATCCGCCGGGACATCCGCGCGCTTGATATACGGCGGCAAGGGACATGTGCCCATGGGCCTCGAGCAGCGCCGCCACCGTCTTCGCACCCGCAAACTCGAGCTCATACAGGTCGTCCTGACGGCCATGCACCCGGGCCTCGAGTGCGCCTTCCAGGACCAGCCGGGTACCCGGTTTTGGCGCCTTGCTGGCGCGCACATGGGCCAGGGCATGGTGATCATCCATGATGCGCTCAACCAGCACCTCGACCTTCCCGCCCGATGCCTTTGCACCCAGCAGGCGTGCCGGAATGACACGGGTATCATTAAATACCAGCAAATCACCCGGCCGCAGCAAGTCGGGTAATTCGGTGAAATACCGGTCCGCCAGGTGCGCCCGCCGCCGGCCCCAGGCACAGCATCCGGCTGCCGCTGCGCTGTGCGCACGGGCGTTCGGCTATCAGCTCTTCCGGGATCTCGTAGTGAAACTCGCTGCGCTGCATGGCGCGGCATGGTAGCACAGGGCCGCAACGGCCCTTATACTAGTGTCCCTGGCCGGGGTGGCGGAACTGGTAGACGCGCCTGACTCAAAATCAGGTGGCCATTGGTCGTGCGAGTTCGACTCTCGCCCTCGGCACCAATACGTGCAATCCAGGCTGTTAATTATCATATATCTTATGACGCACATGCCATCTCCCCGCGCCACCCTGCCGAATGTTCCGGTGCCTTCAGGATGCCAGCATTGAAAGCGATCAGGCAGCCGGCAGTGGCCGGCATGTTTTATCCAGCCGATCGCCAGACACTGGATCGCAATGCTGGAAGACTATCTGTCGCGGCGGCTGGCACCGGCCCCGCGCCCAAGGCCCTGATCGTTCCCCATGCAGGATATGTTTACTCCGGCCCGGTAGCGGCTACCGGCTATGCACGCCTGCGTCAGGTGGCCAGTCGAATCCGGCGTGTCGTCCTGATCGGCCCGGCACACCGGGTCGCCTTGCGGGGGCTGGCTGTTCCTGCCGCAGACAGCTTCATGACACCACTCGGCGAGGTGCCGCTCGATACCGATGCCATCGCGCAGATCAGCTCCCTGCCGCAGGTGCATATCGATGACGAGGCCCACCGCCAGGAACATAGCCTGGAGGTACAGTTACCGTTTCTGCAGGCCACCCTGGATGATTTCAAACTGGTCCCGATTGTAGCTGGCGACGTTTCGGCTGATGCCGTCTGTGCAGTCATCGAACGCCTGTGGGGCGGAGATGAAACCCTGTTTATCATCAGTTCGGATCTGAGCCACTATCATGATTACGCAACTGCGAAGCAGCTTGACAAGGCCACGTCGCAGGCCATCGAAGCACTGGATTTCGAGGCTATCGACTATGACCATGCCTGTGGCAGAAATCCTGTCAGCGGCATATTGCTGTATGCCCGCCGGCACGGATTGGCAGCAAGTATGATTGACCTGCGTAATTCGGGAGACACCGCAGGGCCACGCGATCAGGTCGTCGGATACGGGACCTATGTCATCAACTCAGACCAGTAGGGAATACACCACCGGGGAGCGTGCGTTACTGCTGCAAACCGCCCTGGCCGCGATAAAATCCGGCCTCGATTCCGGCAAGCCACTCACCGTCAACCCGGATGAATACCCGGAACCCCTGCAACAGGCGCGGGCCTGTTTCGTCACCTTGAACAACGCTGACGGTTCATTGCGCGGCTGTATCGGTTCACTCGAACCGGGCAAGCCCCTGGTGAACGATGTCGCACAAAATGCCTTTGCTGCCGCCTTCAGGGATCCACGCTTTCCGCCCCTGCGCCCCGAAGAACTCGAGGGCCTGGTCCTGCAGCTCTCCGTCATCGGACCGCAGGAAGCCGTGACATGCGATTCGGAGGAAACACTGCTGGCGACCCTGCGTCCCGGCATCGACGGCCTGATTCTTCAGACCCCCGGACGGCGCGCTACATTCCTGCCCGCCGTATGGGAATCCCTGCCACAACCACGGCAGTTCCTCGCACATCTCAGGGAAAAGGCCGGCCTGACGGCCGATTACTGGTCAGATACGCTGCAATTCTGGCGCTACACGACCGAATCCTTTTCCGCCACGGTCGCAGGTATCGAGGAGTCGGCAGGCAATACTGTCAATTTATCGCGGGAGTGAGCCAGACGAGTATCAGGGTTGCCAGCAACACGGAGTACAGGAAGGTGCGTATCTGTGAGCGCGGGGAGGCCTTGAAGCGGTGTGTTTTGAAGCTATCAGCTGCTGCGTGACTGACGAAGCGCCTGCCGTCCACCTGGCGGCGCTCGACACGGGTACGCCGTTCTGACTGGCATGCGGTACTGTTTGCACAACCCTGGCAACTGCGCCGCTCACCCTTGCGCTCATCAACCTGCAGCTGCGCCTTAACCAGCAGGCGGTAATCGTCAGGAGTATCCGGTGTGGTCAGTTCCGGCGGCATCAGTTCAGTAATTGATTCTGCGGCATACCACGACTCCTGGTCCTGGCTGAGCAGATCATCCAGGCGAATACGGCCGAGGAGCATATAGCGGGTAACCTGTTGCGGATTATAGGGGCCCCTGATTGCAGCGCCGCGTTTCGCATACCATACAGAGATATGCTGACTGTGCTTCATCGCCCGCGCTGCCTGTGTCTGCGTAACGCCGGTTATTCAGTCAACCATTTTTCCATACGGGCCCGCAGCCTGATAAGCGCCTGACCATGAATCTGGCATACCCTGGATTCACTGACACCGAGCACTTCACCGATTTCCCGAAGGTTGAGTTCTTCATCGTAATACAAGGCCATCACCAGGCGTTCCCGTTCCGGTAATCCCTTGATGGCGCCCGCCAGTCCCTGTTTGAAATCTGCCTTCTGCAGGTTTTCCAGTGGTTGATCCGGCTGGCGGTTATTGTATGAATACCCGTCATCACCCAGCGTCCCCGGATCCTCGAGGCTGAAAATACGGCATCCGGTCGCATCCTGCAGGATCTTGTGGTAATCGGCCAGATCCATATCCATGGCCTCGGCGACCTCTATATCGCGCGCGTCGCGTCCCTTCTCGTTTTCAATCCTGCGCACCACCTCGGCCACTTCACGTGCCTTGCGGTGAACCGAACGCGGCGTCCAGTCCGTGCGCCTGATTTCATCAAGCATCGCACCGCGTATCCGGATTCCGGCGTAGGTTTCGAAACTGGCTCCCTGTTCCGGGTCAAATTTTCTCGAGGCCTCGATCAGACCGATCATGCCCGCCTGAATCAGGTCATCGGCATGCACACTCGGCGGCAGGCGACTCATTAAATGATAAGCAATCCTCTTGACTAGCGATTCATGCATGACAACCAGTTCATTGCTGGCTTTTTGATCACACTGGACTGATGCAGTATTACCCTTCATGAGGTCACCTCCGATTCGACGTTTTCTTTCTGGATCAAGCGTTCAACAAAGAATTCAAGATGTCCGCCGGCGCATTCCGGCAGCGGCCAGCCCTTTATCCGTCTGGCGAGATTCATGAGCGCCATCGCTGAGCGGCTGTGTGGATAGGCGGCAACGACTGCCTGGGCATCGGCAGCCGACTTGCGCAGATACTCGTCTTCCGGGATATATCCGGCATACGTTATAGCGATATCGTGTTCATGCAGAAACTGTCCGAGCAGCGCGCGGAATATTTCATCGCCCTGCTGCGCGCTTGTTACCCTGTTCACCAGAATACGGAAACGGGATATCCCGTATCCTGAAAACATTTTTCGAATCTGCTCTGCACACTCCTGCAGCGAATCCGGATCGCCCGAGACCAGGACAAGAACTTCCGACGCGGCCCGGCAGAAACTATTCATGCTTGCGGATATTCCGCCTGACATATCGATGATCAGGATGTCGACCGGGGATTTAAGGTCACTGAAGACACGCACCAGACCGGCGCATTCATCTGAGCCGAGCTCTGCAAGCTGCTGGTTGCCGGAGGCTGCCGCTATCGTCATCAGCCCGTCAGGCCCGTGTACCAGGATGTCCTCCAGACTCTGGTTACCGTCAAGAACGTCGTAAAGCGTATAGGTGGATTCCACTCCCAGCAGGATGCTGGCGCACGCCTTGCCAAAGTCGGCATCCAGCAGCAGGATTCGATAGCCCATGCTGACCAGCGCCAGTGATATATTGACTGCGATGTTGGTCTTGCCGGTTCCGGCAGCACTGCTGGTTACCGCTATGACCTGTACCGGACCATTCGCCGTGCGCTGCCGGGAGCTGACCCCCGCATGGCCCAGCTTTACGTCAGAAAGCAGCATGCAGTACGCTCCTGCTGCCGGGGAAATTCACTGTGTGTGCCAGTCGATTCATGTCGTTGCTTACTTGTGATTGCCTGCAGCGACTTGCTGCGTGTGGTCACACTTGCAACATGCATACCAATCTCAAAGGCACCCCTGGCGCGTCCGCTAAATAGACTTATCTTATTGTTTTATATATGTTAAATAAGTCTTCACTGCTTAGTCACAGGACAGCCAGTTGCTGTCATGTTTTTGACTTTTTGCCGATGGAGGCGAAGAAATGACAGCAGGACGCCGACTGATGACCCTGGCTGGAGGTGGAAAACGGGGGGGCCGGCGAACGCTCCGGGCAATCCCGGGTCAGGCGAGCGCTATCACGCTTGCCTGGCAGCAGTGCTTGCCCAGTTGACGAACCCGGCGTCGGTGAGTGGTTTGCTGATATGAAATCCCTGGGCCATGTCACACCCCAGACTGCTCAGCATTTTCCAGCTCGAAATATTCTCGACACCTTCTGCGATGACCTTGCAGCCGAGATTATGTCCCAGATCAATGATGGAGCGGACAATTGCGACATCCTGTTTATCAAATGCGATATCTGCAATAAATGACTGGTCAATCTTGAGTGTATGTATCGGCAGGCGCTTGAGGTATGAAAGGGACGAGTAACCGGTACCGAAGTCATCGATTGCTATCGTAACTCCCGAGTTACTGAGTTCGTTCAGAACACTCGCTGCGCGCTCCAGATCCTGCATGAGGGTGGCTTCGGTAATTTCTATCTCGAGATAATCACCATCGATATCCGCCTCGTGCAAGGCCCAGTGTATCTTCTCCAGCAGGCGCGGATTCTGGAAGGAGCGCGCGGAAACGTTGACAGACACCGGAATATGCACGCCATCATATGACCATTGCTTGCACTGCTGCAACGCAGTAACAAGAACCCAGTTGGTGATTGGTGAAATCATACCCAGTTGTTCTGCGACCGGAATGATGCGCTGCGGCATTATGATGCCATCCTTCGGATGCTCCCAGCGCAGCAACGCTTCTGCACCAACCAGCGTCGATGTCTCGATATCCACCTGCGGCTGATAATGCAACTCAAACTCGTTATTGTGCAGGGCGCTGCCTATCTGCCCGGAATAACGCAACTGCTCGGCCGGGCTGACATCATTCGTCGGGTCAAAATACTGATACGGCAGACTGTTGCGTTTCGCTCTGTGCATGGCGCTTTCCGCATTGGCCAGCAGTGTCGCTTCATTCGCACCATCATCGGGAAAACAGGCGATCCCCAGCGTCAAACTGACACACAGTTGCTTGTCCTGGCAGGAAAACGGGATATCGAACGAATCGAGTATCTGGGTAATGACACGGTCTGTCGCCGTCCTGAAATCACTGACCGGCTGCAATAATATACCGAATTGATCGCCACCCAGGCGCGCCAGTGAATCGGATTCGCGCACAATCGAGTTGAGACGAATGGCAACATCCCGCAACAGGATGTCCCCGACATCACGCCCCAGGGTATCGTTGTACATCTTGAAATGATTGATATCGACCGAGATCACGACCACTTGCGAACCGGGTACCCGGCGTGAGGCGGCAAGCGCCTTGACGATGTGATCAACCAGCAGGGCACGATTGGGAACACCCGTCAAACTGTCAGTTGTCGCCAGCTGCTCGAGTTGCTTGCGCTCACTGATGAGCCGGTCAATATCCTCGACAAAGCAATTGATTCGATCAGGGCGTCCACGACCGGTTGTGGCCGGATAGAGTGACAAGCGGTACCAGTGCCGGTCACCGCCCGCGAGTGACACTTGCACCTCGATATGCGCATTTGTTCCGTTCACCGCATCCTGCCATGCCGACAGCAGTAATTGCTGGTCTGCCTCTTCCGTGTCGGACAAGAACGGGATCGGTGCTTCCGGACCCTGAGGATACAGGGCCTGCATGGCTTTATTCTGGCAGATTAACTTGCTCGTCTTGACATCGACACTCCATATCAAATACGGAAATCCGGCCAGCAGGTCTTCGGCCTGACGGAGTTGTTCGTATAAATTACCCTGTTCATTGCCGAGCAGGTGGTACGACGTTTGCCAGTAACCCTCCAGCACAATACCCAGGTCCCGCAACAACACCTTGGTCAGGCATGTCTTGAGTTTGTGCTTGTCTGGCAGGGGAATAGCCAGGCCATTCAATTGTTCACGCAGATGATCGATGATCAGCCTGTAGGCGCCGATCACCCATGCAGGTCGGTAGTCATTTTCCTGGTGAAACCTGCCGCATGCCAGTAATTCGGCTTCGCGCGTCAATTCTGTTTGACTGAATATGCCGTCAGTCAGGCATTTCAGCTCATAGCGCACCAGCTTGCTGATATCGACGCCCTGGCGTTCACGGGCATACAACATATCGGTGATATCCGGATTGGAATACAGATAGTCGTGGTAGATCTCGGCAAACCCGGCGGTGCCGGCGGCCACCTGTTCCCGGTACTTTTCGAGGATAGCGAAATCGTCTGGCGTGATTTCGAGGACATAATTGTACTCTTTCAGCTGCGAGCGCAGTACATCATGCAGATTGGATGCATCAGCACAGTGCTCTCCTGGAAACTGGCGCCGGTCTTTTTCGCTGCCTGCCATTTTATATTTAAGCTTGTAATATTTATCCGGTGACGGAGCCGATGAAAATGACTGCACCCGTTGTTTAATTCGTGATTCACACAGCCATCGAGACAAGCCGATGCAGGCCCGCCATAGCATGGCAAACCGCTGTTGGGCCTGGTCAGTATTTGGTCAGTCGCGGGATACCCCCCCATGTTTTATTATTATCGAGCGAACTTAGCACAGCGATGCGCCTGATGAAAGCGTAACCAGCGCGGACTATGTGAACGATTGTCACAGCACCATGCATGCCTGATGCAGTCGGCCACAGTGGGCCGTTGGTGCAGATAAAGGGGTAGGATCAGTGGCGCAGCGCCAGACTACTGACGGCTAGGTATTGCGTTGCAGTCCGTATTTACGCAGTTTTTCAACCAGTGTTGTACGCCGCATACCGAGGCGTTTGGCTGCATGCGCAACCACACCACCGGAATCTGCCAGTGCCTGTTTGATGTAACTGATCTCGAGATGACTCAGGTGCTCTTTCAGATTCAGCCCGTTCCGGGGCAGGCGCGGATCCAGGTCATCCGATGTTACCGGCGCACCGACCAGCGCTTCAATCACCTGATCCGAGACTTCAGTACCCGCCTCTGTGCGGAATTTCTCCGGGAGGTCGGCAGCATCAACCACTGCATAGGGATGCAGTATCGCCAGCCGCTCGATCACGTTGGCCAATTCCCTGACATTTCCCGGCCAGTTGTACTGGCAGAGCGCATAAATCGCACCGGGTGACAGGCGTACGGAACCGCGTTTCTCATGTTCGATCCGCCGTACCAGCTCATTCACCAGCAAGGGAATATCTTCTACCCGCTCGCGCATCGGTGGCATTTCGATCGGAAAGACATTGAGGCGGTAGAACAGGTCCTCACGGAATTCTCCGGCTACTGATTGCCGCCTCCAGATCCTTGTGGGTAGCGGCAATGATCCGCACCTTGGAAATGATACTGTTGTTGGAACCCACCCGTTCAAAGGTTCGTTCCTGCAACACCCGCAGGATCTTGACCTGCATCGGCAGACTCATATCACCGATTTCATCGAGAAACAGTGTTCCGCCTGCAGCCATTTCGAAACGGCCTTCGCGCGCGCTGATGGCGCCGGTGAAAGCACCTTTTTCGTGGCCGAACAGCTCGGACTCGAGCAGATCGCTGGGAATGGCACCGCAATTAACCGGCACGAACGGGCCATCCCGGCGTCCGGACTGATAATGAATGTTGCGTGCGACGACTTCCTTGCCGGTGCCCGAATCGCCGAGAATGAGGACATTGGCTTCACTTTCCGCCACCTGCTCCATCATTTTCCTGACATGCTGAATGGCGCGGCTGCTGCCAACCAGGCTACGGAATAATCCGACTGGACGCTGGTCTTGTGACGGTGTGCGGTGCGACTCGGTATAGACCTCAGCCTGGTGCAGGGCGCTGGTCAACTGGGAATAGTTCGGAGGCAACTCAATGCGACCGAGAATGCAGGAACCCGGATCAATGGTGACTGTCGGCTCTTTGCCCTTTTCCGCCATCAGATAGATGGGCAGGTGCTCATCATGACTGTGGATGTCGGCCAACAGACTCGACAGCTGCTTGTCCGACTGACACGACCCCAGCATAACTGCCTGGAGCTCCTCCGCGCCGTTCAACGCCTGCTTTCCAGCCGGCGCAGTCATTCACGACAATCGGTGTACAGTTGATGAATTTCAGTACTGCCTGAAGCTCTTTCCCTTTCTCGGGATCAGCCTCGATTATCAGAACCCTGGGTTCAGTAAGCATTCGATTTCCTGAGAGCGTATAGATGTTGGTTTTATCTTTTAAATCCTGATGGTTATTAAAACCATGCTGCAGGGTCACCGACGGGGGAAGTTAACCATTCGGATATCAGGATGTCAAAATACTGTCTCTGTTTGGCATGTGTCGTTGCCACTCAGACCCCCCTCAGATAACCCTATGTTTGGCATTGTAATTCAATCTCAATATTTGGCAATCAGAAATTTACCGGCGTTCCACCCCTGTGGTGCTGCAGGTTACCGATGGCGCACAGACCTGCTGATACCTGTATTGATCAGCCTCGATATTGCCACCCCGTGTGTGCGCCTCATTTCCAGCCAGCCAACGTCGGGCATATTAAACGATTAGCAGCCATCCGCGCCTCCCGATTCTGCCAGATGTATCAATGGTTCACATTTCAGCTTAATTACCGGTTTGTGCGCCCCGCCACAAAACCAGACTAAACTCCCTGATGCGCAGGACGATAAATTAGGTGTAGCACGCAGGCACAACAGAATTATTCGTATACAGGATAACAAGCTGGAAAAGCCATGTTAAATGAGATGCAGATCACACCCGAAATTGATGTACAACGCATCAATATCATTCGCGCCAGGCTGGATAACGACAGCTTCACTGTCGATAGTCAGCTAATCGCAGACAAGATCATCGCCCTGGAGAAAGCACTGTCGGGGACCACCTAGCCATGTGATTGAGTCCGCGCAAACATCATCACCATCCGCTCCCGGTCACTGACAGCCCTGCAGTAAAATTCACACCCGCATCGCTTCCAGCCATGATTTGTGGCATGCGTGTTTCTCCGTAATGGTAGAATCCGCACGCTGGCAGTACAACCACCAACAGGATATCATATCAGGGGCCGTAGCTCAGCTGGGAGAGCGCTGCGTTCGCAATGCAGAGGTCGGGAGTTCGATCCTCCTCGGCTCCACCAATCAGCAGCCGGACAGGTTCCGGCGTTTTTTCTGCGCAGGTCACGTCCCGGTAGCTCAGCCGGATAGAGCAAGCGCCTCCTAAGCGCTAGGTCGGAGGTTCGACTCCTCTCCGGGACGCCATACAATCAAGCAATCATTACACATCATCCTGGAAATCGATATACCTGTTGCATCGCGAACTCATTAAATCACTGTAGGAGCGCCGCCCTTCGGCGCGATTGGCGGGTAACTATCGCGGCCAGGGGTCGTTTACACCCGGTGCTTAATCGGGTGCTCCTACAGGTATTAAAAATATCCGCTCAGGGCCAATTCTCAGAATCTACCGCACCGCAACATAACCGCGGGCAAGAATGCATTGCTTTACACCTTGCGCCGCGCTTCCACGACATTGGGTAATTGCCCGATGAGCGTGAGCGCACGGCTCAATTGATTGATATCCGTGATTTCGACCGTCAGACTCATACGTGCCATGCCATCCTCTTTATCGGTCGCAGTATTGGCGCCAAGCAGGTTTATTTTCTCATTCGCGAGTACGCCGGTGATATCGCGCAACAGGCCTGCACGGTCATACGCCAGCACACGAATATCGGTCAGGTAACCCGCATCTGACTCCGCGCCCCATTCCACCTCGATCAGACGATCGAGATCTTCGCCCTGCAAGCGCAGCACATTACCGCAATCCTGGCGATGAATGGTGACGCCGCGCCCGCGGGTGATATAGCCGACGACAGGATCGTTGGGCACCGGATGACAACAGCGCGCCATGGTCGTCAGCAAATTGCCCACACCCCGAACACTGATTCCATCAGCAGTCGCCGTAGCGCCCTTTCTTGTCCGTCTTGGCCGTGCGTCATCCGCCGTCTTGTCCCGCGGGGCCAGCGCATTGACTGCACTGGCAAGCTGCGTGGCATTGACATCACCCCTGCCGATGGCGGCCAGCAGCTCATCCACAGCCTGGTATTTAAACTGATGCGCCAGTTTCTCGTAGGATAATCCGGTGACACCCAGGCGGTGCAACTCGCGTTCCAGTATGGTCCGCCCCGCTGCCGTGTTCTGCTCGAGATCCTGCTGTTTGAACCACTGCCGTACCCGCGCTTTCGCGCGCGAAGTGTGCAAATACCCCCGATGGGGATTCATCCAGTCCCGGCTGGGCGAACCCTGGCGCGTGGTCAATATCTCCACCTGCTCGCCGTTCTTGAGTTCGTAAGTCAACGGCACAATACGCCCATTGACCTTCGCGCCCCGGCAACGGTGGCCGACCTCGGTGTGCACGGCATAGGCGAAATCAAGCGGCGTTGCGCCCTGCGGCAAATCGACGATTTTGCCCCCGGGGTCAGCACATAGACCCGTTCCTGGAAGGCCTCGGACTTGAAACGATCGACAAAATCGTTGGCGCTGTGTTCCTCGTCCTTCCATTCCAGCAATTGCCGCAGCCAGGCAATCTTTTCCTCGTAGCCCGGATCAAAGTGCCCGCCTTCCTTGTAACGCCAGTGTGCCGCCACACCCAGCTCGGCATGCTGGTGCATCGCTTCAGGTACGGATCTGGATCTCCAGGGTGAGCCCTTCCGGGCCCGACCACCGCGGTGTGCAGGAGCGGTACTGGTTTTCCTTGGGATTGGCGATATAGTCATCGAACTCCTTCGGGATGTGCCGCCACAGGCCGTGTACGATACCCAGCGCGGCATAGCAGTCGTTTTCTTCGCTGACCAGAATACGCACCGCGCGCACATCGAAGACCTGCTCGAAATCCAGGTGCTTTGCGCTGCATCTTGCGCCAGATGCTGTAGATGTGTTTCGGACGGCCGGTCACAGCGCCTGTGATGCCGGCCTGTTTCAGTTCCGCATCCAGCGATCTCGATGACCTGCTTGATATAGTGCTCACGGTCCGCACGTGTTTCGCTTAAGCTGGTTGACCAGCTGCCTGGTAGGCTTCCGGTTCCAGATAACGGAACGACAGATCTTCCAGTTCCCACTTGATCTGCCAGATGCCCAGCCGGTTGGCCAGCGGCGCATAGATATCGAGGGTCTCCCGCGCAATCCGACGCCGGCGCTCCGGCATCCAGGTGTTTGAGAGTACGCATGTTGTGGAGCCGGTCCGCCAGCTTGATCAGCACCACCCGCACATCCTCCGCCATCGCCAGCAACAGCTTGCGCAGGCTTTCCGCCTGGGCTATGCTCACGGGCACCGGTGCGACCGGATTCCTGGAACTCACCGATCCGCTCCATCTTGGTCACACCATCGACCAGACGGGCGATCACGCGGACCAAATTCTGCCTCGATCGTCCTGCGGCGTGACCTTCGTGTCCTCGACCACATCGTGCAGAATCGCCGCCGCCAGGGTCTCGTAATCCAGATTCAGCTCATTGAGGATCCCGGCCACTGCCAGGGCATGGCTGTAGTACGGCTCACCCGAAGCCCGCTGCTGGTCGTGGTGGGCCCGTACCGCCCATTGGGCCGCGCTGATGAGGGCCTGTTGTTCCTGTTCCGATCGATTTGCTATCAAACTGCTTATACGGGCCCTTATTTCCTCCGGTAAATCAATTGCTGCAAAACTCGGTTTGGTTGTCCGCAATGTCATTATCTACTCATGTCCTCAATATGGCCCGAGTCGTATCGTGCTCAAATTCCGTCGGCTTTCCTTACAAACCGAATACCCAAACCAGTTGCTAATTAGCTTATTGTTATTTCAGGCATTTGTACATCTTATGATGCGTGCGGTGTCTATATCGATGTCGGCCTGGTTGTCACTTGTTGAGAGCTACATTACGACTGCCTGTTTATACCTCATTGTTTTTTATGTGTATTTATTAATAGGCACGATTCCTGCTTTATTTTTCCCGTGAATTGGGTGTGCTGGTGTAACTCAGCATTTCGTATTGTTGGAACGGATGGCACGCAGCACGCAATCCAAGAGTTAAAAAACCTGTTACTAACTGATTAAAACAGATTTTTGGAGACACAGGGTAATGAACCTTACTAATAAACGGACAGTGCTTCTCACTTTCGGATTGCTGATATCGATACTGATTCCGCCTTTGCAAGCGGCACCCCTCAATATATCCACACCCTTTCCTGATCCGGACATCATCGCCGGTGGAGCTGAGCTCTTATACACTTACGACGGTGACTGGCGTTAATACGCTGGTCATAAACGGCCGCTACGCCGCCGAGCCATGTACGTTACGATCCCCGGTGGCAACAGCTCAATGGCTGCGGTAACGACCGCCTCCATCAGCGGCGCAACCCCGCAGGGGTCGGTGTGCCGTCACCGCATCTCCTTACACCCTGACGGCAGACTTCGACAATGCCGGTAATTTCCTGGGTGGTTTCGTGCAGGTGGACGGCTACGTCGTCAATCCTTATTCATTTGGTGCAAATACCGAAGCCGAGGCATATTTTGCCGGGACCAACAGCGGAATTGTATTAACCATGGACCTGATCGATTTCGGCTTCACCGGACACGCGCGCACCACCCGGCATGCGCGCAGGTGATCGCGATACGGTGGTGCTGGAGTGGATGGGTGACATTACCGGCGGTGATTTATTCGACCTCGGCTATGCCGGGCCGACCGGCGGCGCCGTAGCGGTCGGCAACGTATTCTGGGGTACGACTGATCCGAATGCTGCTGGTGGCGGTAGTTATGGTGGAGAATGGGACCCGTTGGCAATCAACGACATGACGGCTTTTCAGTCCAGTTTCACCAGTTGTACCAACTGTGCGCTGAAGGTGGATACTTTTGTTCCGGTCCCTGCCGCTGTATGGCTGTTCGGTACCGGCCTGCTGGGCCTGGTTGGAGTAGGTATACGCCGCCGCGGGCAAAAGAGAAACCCGGACGGGCAATGTTCGTCCGTACTAGATTAGTACGTCATATAAACAATGTAACCTTTTGCGCCACCCAGCTTAGGAATAGCTTCTTATGCTAGTTATAAGAACATCTAAGAACATCTAAGAACATCAAGGACAGTTAGGAGAACTAAAGTGAGAAAATACCAACAACCTGAAACTCATTCTGCTGGCGATAGCCATGCTGATACCCGGCATGGCAGCGGCTGTTGAGGGACAGCTGCTCGGCGTACCCACCAGCTATCCGCTGATCAATACCAATGTCGACACGAATCTTACCTGCGGGTATGACGGTACCACGCTGACACTGCAATCCCAGGCAGCGGATATCGAGCTCACCCCCGGTGGCACCGTGGTGATGATATTCTCCGACAATACCGGCAACGCGCTGGGTGGATTACTGGATGTCACGGCCCAGATCGATAGCGGGGGCAACCTGATCAGCGGGTCATTTACCGTTACGGGTGCGTTCCTCGATGGCGCGATCTACGGTGATCCCGTCGCAATCCTCACGGGTGACATTGTCGATTTCGGCATTCTTGACAGTGGCTCCACGGATGCCGCCGATTTCCGGGTCAATAACCTGTCCGGCGATCTTTTGAATCATCCGAACTGGCCTGCGGGTACCATCGAAGTCGGCGTGCTCGTCGACATGGTCAATTCCGCCTATGATGCAGCGACAGGTTTTGGTGGTATGACGCCAGCGCCCTGGAACTGTGCCACCTCTAAAGCTTCAGCAGGCCCGATACCAGGTGAACAGGACGGTTGTAATCTCACCGTGGTCAAGACGGCCAGCACCGATACTGTCGGCCCGCTGCATACTTACGGCGGAAAAGGCAGCCGCAAGCATGACGATTCCGATACCGACAGTGACAGTGGCCGCGACCACGACAGAAGCGGTGATTCCGATGACAGTGACAGTGACAGTGGCAGCGGTGCCAGCCACAGCGACAGCGACAGCGGCAACACCATGGACGCGTGCGGTTGCAAAGGCAGGATCAAGAGCCTGACCCTGATGTGGAATTCACAGTACGCTGAGACAGTCGAGGTTAAGAACAACAAGGGTCATGTCCTGTACGCTGCGACCCTGGTGCAACCGGGCGAGGAATTCACTTTCCCCGTCAGTGGCAAGAGGATCAAGCTGATTGCCAATGGCCAGGTCGTTAAGAAACTCAAGACCAAGTGTTCTAACGCGGTCGGTGCGGGTCAGACCTTCGGTAACTTCGTAGTGGTCACGGGTACCAGCAAGCTGAAGAACAACGTGCCGCTCTGCCCCTACCCGGGTGCAAGCTGCGATCCGGAGTTCGAAGTGACCTACTCCTACGTGGTGACCAATACTGGTCCGGGCAATGCCACCAATGTGGTCGTGTACGATGACCAGTTGGGTGTCATCGGTTCCTACGTGAACGATCCGGAACTGGTAATACTGGCGCCCAATACCCCGTTCAACATCGAGGTTACGACCTGCGTGGTAGAGGACACCACCAACATCGTCACGGCAACAGGCACTGACGATACCGGTGAACTGTGCACCTTCACGCCGGATGCGGATGGCAATGGCTCGGATGACAACACCTGGTTCGTCGAGCTGTTACCGCCCACATGTGGTCCTGACGACTCGGACAGCGACAGCCATCATGACAGCAATGGAAATGGTGACACCGATGACAGTGACTCCGGCCACAGAAGCGACAGCCATCGGGACCACAATGGTAATGGTGACTCCGATGACAGTGACTCCGACGAGAAGAGTGACTGTGACGGAGACGGTCACTAGGCAGTTGAGTACCACATAACAACAACTGTTTGAAAAGTTGTAACAACAAAGGCCCCGCTGAAAAGCGGGGCTTTTTTTATGCTTTAACGCACTAGTCGGGAATATGGTTGCGGGACCTGCGCTCATGCAGGCAGTCACAAACCAGGGAACATCCCTGCGTGTGAGCCCCAGGTCTCTGGAGTGCCTGCTTGAATCCGATCGACGCCGCGCAAACTCAGTGACCCGCAAAGGACAGTCACTGGATGGCCAGCCGGCTGACAACGCGGGCAGCGAAAGCCCACACCTGCTCGCTCGACGCGCGGCTCATGGTGTTGCTAAGATGCTGCTACAATAACCCCCCCTGTGTTACTTACCCGACAACGGGACAACCGGTACATCGATCTGCCACCGTCCACGACAGGCATT
>CAVYHX010000025.1:0-41752 GCA_963768415.1 uncultured Gammaproteobacteria bacterium | reverse complement strand
GTGCCGATGGCAAGATAGACAAGCACGAGGAGCATCTGGTGAGAAGAGTGGCGGCTCTGCTGCATGTGCCGCACCGGGAATTCATTCGCACGAAGCTGGAGGTTACAGCGGGGTAGAACATGCAGCTTGCCGGGAGGTGCAGCTCGCGGCAACAGCCAAACAGCAGTAAACGGGACCACGGTCGTGGCCCCGTTTACGTGCCTTCAGACCATTTCTTTCAGGCCTTTCAGTGCCAGTACCTTGACTACATTACGTGCCGGCTTCGCCTTGAACATCATTTCTTCGCCGGTAAACGGGTTGACGCCCTTGCGTGCCCGGGTTGCCGGTTTACGAGCGACCTTGACTTTCATCAGGCCGGGAACGGTGTAGACACCGGGTCCTCTCTTGAGGTCACGCTTGATAAGTGTGCTTAGCGCATCAAAAACCGCACCGACGTCTCTCTTGGTCAGGTCGGTTTTCTCAGCGATAAAGCTGAGTGTTTCAGACTTTGTTGTTGGCTTTTTGGCAGCCTTTGCTGTCGTCTTCTTTCTGGCTTGAGCTCGCTTTTTCACAGCCATTCGATATAGCTCCTCTGTGTGGATTGATAAACTGCACGCGTAAGATAGCACAATAAAAAAAATGTTAAAGAAGTTTTAACAGCTGAAAATGCCTTCTATAGTAGCATTTCATGAAACAGCCATTATCAGGATGACCGCGACTGTGTGCGCAGAATCTGCCGTTGATAGCAGCGGCGTGGTACGCAATAAATGTACGCACCGGGTTGGCGGAGTACGTCCCAGGCTAATAGTGGGTAACAGGTATCACTCGCAAAGTCACTATATTTATAGGATATTTATTCAGTCACCGGTGTCCGGGCAAGCAGTGTGTTTTCGTGTGTGCCTGGTTTGTCGCTGCATGTGTGACTGCTGATATGTGCATTCGCAGCGGTGTGCCAAGTTGCTTGCTGACGCTCTCGTGGACTGTGTTTGGCGTGCATCGAGCACTGTCGATGGACAGAAAAAATATTTTATGCAGGAGCTGTGACAGTTATTAACGATCTGTATCACGACGGCAAAGAATGTGAGCGGTTGTTGTGCTGTAAGCGGGAGGTGGCCTGGATTTTGCCGGCTACCCGTGGAACACCATCGGGAGTTCCCGGTCTCGGGATCTGCTGCGCAGTATCAGCTGACAGCGGCACCGCTGCTTTGCGCGCACGGGCTTGCCCGGTGGCGTGCCTGCGGCATTGCCGGCAGCTTATTGCCGCTCCAGGCGCGCACCGGCCATGAACGGTTAAATGAATATAACTTATTGAATATAATAATATAAAAAAATTATAAACTGCGCCACCTCGTGGTGGCCGGAACGCTATGGGTAGCAGCTGCCGGGTGTGCGCCACGGGAATTTACGCGCGCCAGGCGCGCCGCGCTACACCGTTATTACTGCCTAAATTTACTGCAATTTCAGCCGATACCAAGAGGGTGGCGGGTACTGCCGCCGGGTTCCCCCTGCCAGTGGGCGGGCACACAATGGACGGTTTAAATGGTCGCAGCAACAAAACAGGTAGATATAAAGATTCTGCAGGACCTGATCCCGCTGAATGAACTGTCTGCCGAGGCCTTCTCGGAACTGGCAAAAAAGATTGTCATCGAAGAAGTGCGCGCCAAACGCTACCTGTTTCGCAAGGGTGATCGCGACAATCAGTCGGTCTATCTGCTTGCGGGCAGGCTCAACCTGCTGGATGGTCGCCGCGCCGTCGTCAGCGAACTCGAGGGCAGGACCGATGCCTGCCGCTTGCCTCTCGATAACCGGATGCCACGTTCCCTTTCCGCCCGGGCGATTACCAAGGTGCTGGTTGCCCGGGTTGATTCCGGCCTGCTGGAAGCCTTCCTCGCCGGGAACAGCGCGAACAGTACCGAGGTGAAGGAGATCAAGGCAGACGATAACGAGGACTGGATGACCCGCATACTCCAGTCAGAGGCGGTTAAGAAAATACCACCGTCAAATATCCAGCAGCTGTTAATGAAAATGGAACCCTTTGAGGTCAAGGCGGGTGAAGTTATTTTCAGCCAGGGTGACGAGGGGACCCATTTCTACACAATTCATCGGGGGCGCTGCGCTATCACCTACAGCGATTCTCCGGACAGCTGAAGAAAAGCTTATTTGTGAACTCGATGCCAGTCACAGCTTTGGTGAAGAGGCATTGATTCTTGAATACCCGGCGCAATGCCACGGTATCCATGCTGACGGATGGTTTGCTGGTGCAATTGCCGAAAGAAGATTTCATCGAACTCATGCAGCGACCGCTGGTCCGCTTTCTTCCCTATGACAAGGCGGAGGCCATGGTTGCAGAGGACGCCGTGTGGGTGGATGTCAGGGAATCCGAGGACTATGAAAGCGGCGCAATCGAGGACAGCGTCAATATTCCCCTGTACTCGTTGCGCAGCGAGATTTCCGAGCTGGTCTTCAATGCAAGGTACATTATCTGCTGTGAAAACGGTCAACGCAGCGTATCAGCTGCCTTTATTCTGAGTCACCGGGGCTTTGATGTGTATGTCCTCGAGGGTGGTCTCGAGGCGCCGCCGCGCCAGCAGCGGCCAACGCTCAGGAAGTCACAGCCCTGGAACAGGAAGACATTGCTCCCGCTCAGGAAGACTGCTGCCCTTGCCAGGAGACACTGCCCTGGAAGGAATGATGTCATCCGCCGGCGCCGGGGACGGGGCTGATGGGCAAACAGGAGGCAGTGCATGCCGACCTGGAGGCATTGCGCAACATTAACAGCCGGCTTGTCACCGAGGTTGATCAACGCGGCAAGACGGAGCTGCGACTGACCGAGCAACTGGAACAGTCGCGCGCTGAACTCGGAGAAGCAAATGAGCTGATGGCAGAGCTCTACTCCCGGGCGCAGGTCGACGCGGACGAAAAGCAGTCCTTGCAGGACCAGCTTGCCGCCTTGCTGGAGGAGTCGAAAGCACAGACGAGCGCACTCGCGCAGGAATTGCAGCAGTCACAAGGGACGGTGGAGGCTGAACAGGACAAGCAGCAGGCGCAGATCGAACAGTTACAGGCGGAGCTCGCGCAGGCCCGTGAGGCAGCTGGCCGCGGGTGCGGCGGCAGCGCACGGCCACGGCGGAACTCGAGGCCCTGCACCAGGACGCCGGGACCGCGCAGCAGGAGCAGCAGGCGCAGATCGGGCAGTTACAGGCGGAGCTCGCGCAGGCCCGTGAGCAGCTGGCCGCGGGATGCGGCAGCGGCAGCGGCCACGCAGGAACTCGAGGCCCTGCAACAGGACGCCGGGACCGCGCAGCAGGAGCAGCAGGCGCAGATCGAACAGTTACAGGCGGAGCTCGCGCAGGCCCGTGAGGAGCTCACTGCGGGCGCGGCGGCAGCGGCGGCAGCCACGCAGGAACTCGAGGCCCTGCACCAGGACGCCGGGACCGCGCAGCAGGAACAGCAGGCGCAGATCGGGCAGTTACAGGCGGAACTCGCGCAGGCCCGTGAAGAGCTGGCGAACGTTATGCAGGAGCGGCATGCAACTGCGAGTGAGACGCAGGCCGCCCTGACAGAGGCTCAGGAACAGGTCCAGGAGCTGACCGTTGCGCTGCAGCGTGAAACGCACAGGGTCGGCGAACTGGAGTCGGGAAATGCCGGTCTCGAGCAGCAACATGCAGCGCTGGCGGCGGAACTGGCAGGGATCGAGGAAAAGCGGCACGCACTCGAAGCGGTTACCGCAGCAGAGCAGCAGGTGCGCCAGCAGGAACAGGAGCAGCTGGTTGCCGCTGTTGCGGAGCGGGACAACGCGCAACTGCAGGTTGACAGGCTGCAACAGGAAAATTCCCGGTTGCAGGACGAATTCGGGCGTCTCGAGACGCAGCTGAAAGAGCAGGAGAAAACACGCACTGCAGACTCACTGGCGGCACGGGAGGAACTGGAAAGCCGGCAAGGCGCGTGGGAAACACAGCGTGCGTCACTTGAGGAACAGCTTGCTGCACTGGCCGGTAACGCGGATGACCAGACCCGTGCGCTACAGTCCCGGATCACTGAGCTTGAACAGCTCGGCAGCGGGAAGGACAGCGAGTTGCAGGCCCTGCAGGCGCAAATGGCAGCACGAGACTCGGCCGCGCAACAGCTCGGGGAAGAAGTCGAGCGCCTGCGCGCGAGCCAGGCAGAAAAACTGCAGGATGCGGCGGAAACGGATGCGCGTCTGCAAGCCCTTGAGAAGGACTATCAGGCGGCAATTCACAAGGCAAATGCAGATCTGGAGGCCAGGGTAGCCAGCGAACAGGATCTGCTGGGTCAGGTCGAGCGCCTGCGTAAACAACTGGAGCATGCATCCAGTGAGTCGCAACAGGTGCAAAACAGCGTGCAGGGCGATATCGGGCAGCTGCGTGAGGAGCTGGCCGCAGAACGCAAGGCGCGTGACGAAGAGCGGGTGGAAATGGGTGCTCGCCAGAAGCAATTGAAGCAGCAGCTGGCAACGGTTGCAGCGGAGCATGAGGACAACCTGTCCCGCCATGATGCACTGGTCAAGAGCGCCTGTGACAGCGCGCGCCAGGAGGAGCGCGCGCGCCTGCTGCAGGAGATGGAGGCTCAGAAACAACCGGATACAGACGTCCGGCAGCTTGAATCCCGAATCGAGGAACTGGAGCAGGAGCGCGATTCGGCGCAGCAGGACCAGCTGGCTACGCTCGAGAAGCTGCGCCACCTGCAGGCTGAGCTGGAAGCTGCCAGTGCCGGCGCTGGCGCCGGACAGGAGACAGCAAAGACGATAGCGGCGTTACAGGCAGAGCTTGAAGAGTCGCAACAGAATCTCGAGATTGCCGAGCGCTTGCGTGGTGAGGCCGAGGCCGCCCGTGAGCAGATCGCTGCCCAGCACGAACAGTTGCTTGCCGAGCCGGAAATGGAAATGGTGCTGGAAGAGGTGATTCTTCCCTCGCTCGATGATGATTTGGCCAGTGGAAGTGATCCGGAACCGGCGGCAGTCGCGCTGCCGGAAAATGCAGTGACTGCTGCAACCGATCCGGAACCTGCCGGGAAAGGTTTCAAGTTTGTCGTTGACTCGGGTGTGGGCAGGTTTAACCTGCTGGGGTGGGGTCTGGGTCTGGCCGTGGCCGGAGTTGTCGCCGCCGGCGTATTCTGGGCGTCCACAGAGCTGCAGGCCCCGCTTGCGGAGTCGCGCGAAGTGGCGCGCCCGGACACGCCTGTTCCGGATGCGACCCCCGATACAAGTGCACCGGTCCAGACAGCGTCAGAGGACGCTGCGCCAGCCGGCAATACAGTGTTGTTGACGGTGGTGGCGGGCCGTACATCCCGGGATTCCCTGAAAGACGGGGGACGCGGGCCCCTGATGGTCGAGTTACCCGCTGCCAGTTTCCCGATGGGCAGTGTCGGGAACTCACTCAATTTCGATGAAGGACCGCGGCATTACGTCACCCTGGCGCGTTTCTCGATAGGCAAGCATGAAGTCACGTTTGCCGAGTACGAGCGTTTTGCGCGGGCAACCGGTCGCCGGCTGCCCTACGATGAGGGCTGGGGACGCGGCGACCGTCCGGTCATCAACGTCTCCTGGAAAGATGCCAATGCCTATGCTGACTGGTTATCCGCTCAAACCGGCCGGACTTACCGCCTGCCGACTGAAGCGCAATGGGAATTTGCGGCGCGTGCCGGTACGACCGGCAATTACTGGTGGGACAGGGATGATGATGCTGTCCACGCCAACTGCTTTTCCTGCGGCAGCGAGTGGGATGGCGAACGCACAGCGCCGGCCGGTAATTTTGCCGCGAATGCGTTTGGCATCCACGACACCGCAGGAAATGTCCAGGAGTGGGCGCAGGACTGCTACCGTGCCGGTTACCGGGATGCGAGCGCTGACGGTGCAGCCTGGCTGACGCCCGAATGTACGCAGCGGGTAGTACGTGGTGGCAGCTACTCCAGCCCGAAGGACTCCTTGCGTAATGCGAAACGCAGTCAATACGATCAGGATACCCGCCTGGATAATCTCGGCTTTCGCATCGTACGGCTTGATTGAGCTGCTTGACCGGCGTCACCCTGCCTGATTGTGCCCGTTACTCCGGGGGGCGCGGTTGACAAACCGGAGTCGCCACGTAGTCTGCAGGCATGCCGGAATCTACCACCATACGCCGCGTTGTGTGCCACCTGGATGAAATCAAAGATCCCGGCAGCAAGGGGTTGTCGATAGCCTGCTCCGGGCGGTTTTTTGATGTTTTTGTGGTGCGCGAAGGTATGCAGGTATTCGGCTATGTAAACAGCTGCCCGCACACCGGCAGTCCACTGGACTGGATGCCGGACCAGTTCCTCAGTCTCGATAAACGGTATATCCAGTGTGCAACCCACGCAGCCCGGTTTCGCCTGCAGGATGGCGTTTGTATCTCCGGGCCCTGTGCGGGAGAGCGGCTTGCAGCGGTTCCCGCAGTGGTTGAGGCGGGCAAGGTGGTCCTGATGTTGCCCGCGATAACCGACAGCTGACCGGCCTGCGTGTGCCAGCCGGCCGCCTGGTGCAAAGCGGGGGTTGTGGGGTGTGGTGTTGCAGTGAGCGGTGTATGTCTGGAAGGCGACTACAGCGCTCGTCGACGCGCGCTGTTGCCGCGCGTCGACGAGTAGCGGGATATCTCTACAGCTTTTTCAGTAGTTCACGCACCAGCGCCGGTTCTGCGCCTGTGCATGTATCTGCGCAGACAGCTTCCTGCATGGCGAGCTGCAGGCCGGGCCGATCATCCGGATACTGGTCGTGGATTTCGACGCCGCCTTCGTATGAAGGGCCTGACTCAATGGTGCCTGATGACAAGTCGAAAATGGTAGCCATGCTTTGTCTCCCGCCTTGGGGCTAAATACCTAGCCAGTAATCAGTTTATCGGCGGTTCGGGCGGGTAATTAAGCAGATTTCCTGCCTGCGTGCTATCCCTATGACTTTTATCCGGTTTACGGAGCTGGTAGCGGAATGGCTAGCGTTCAGTCGATGTCGTCAAGCGGATTGATGTGGTCGTTGGGGGCGGTCAATTCCAGGTCAACACCATAATCCTCGCGCTCGATATCCAGTGAACCTGACCAGTCTTCCGGTGCCTCGATAGGCACGATCTCCATTTCGTGCCAGGTGTCCAGATCAATCTCTTCGACGGCCCCGTCGTAGTGCTGTATTTCCAGGGTCGCTTCATCGTCGTCAGCGGCAACGATCTCGAATTTATCGCCATTGATATTTTTGTACCAGTCACCGATGCATGGTTGTATGTTGGTTGCCATTTCAAGCTATCCCCGTTCCTGCTGGTTAGCTGTACGATAACGGTTGTCAGTGAGCGCGTGGTTTGTGCCAGTCTGTTTGCATTCATTTATAAAACTTGCCGGGCAGAATGGCAAGCGTCAAGTGTCACATGCATTGTCTTCCACCGGGTCATGTTAGCGGACCTGTTGTCACCTGCGTCACATTCTCTAAAACCGTATAAGCAACTGCGCAGGAAACAGAAACAAAGGGATTGATGTTGCCCTGTTTCCGTGCGCCACGAAAATGTGGCACACGCAGCGCTGCGGATATGCTGTTTTGATGCCCGGGGAGCGGAGCCAATAAAATCAATAAATTTATTCAGTTAGATGCGGAAATATACCGCCCCCGGGGTATTGGCGCTGGTCATCGGGCGCAGCGTCAGCAGGCGGTTGCTGAAAATCCGCGCCTGTTAGGGTAAAGTGCGCGTCTAATTTTTTACAACTCTTTGAATTAGTGAGTGAGGACAACATCATGGCCGATTACCAGATTGCACCTTCCATCCTGTCGGCGGACTTTGCGCGCCTGGGCGAGGAGGTCGACGACATGTGCTGGATGCCGGTGCGGATATCGTGCATTTCGATGTCATGGACAATCACTATGTCCCGAATCTGACCATCGGTCCGCTGGTCTGCGAAGCCTTGCGTAATCACGGGGTAACTGCGGATATCGATGTGCACCTGATGGTCAAGCCGGTAGACCGCATCATTCCGGACTTCGCCAAGGCCGGTGCCACCTATATAACCTTCCATCCGGAGGCGAGTGAACATATAGACCGTTCCCTTGGCCTGGTGCGCGAGCACGGGTGCAAGTCGGGCCTGGTCTTCAATCCCGCCACGCCCGTTGTCCTATCTCAAGCACGTACTCGACAAGGTGGACATGGTGCTGCTGATGTCTGTCAATCCGGGCTTTGGCGGGCAGAGCTTTATTCCCGAGGCGCTGGTCAAGCTGCGTGAAGCGCGCCGGATCATCGATGACAGCGGCCTTGACATCCGCCTGGAAGTCGATGGCGGCGTCAAGATCGACAACATTGGCGAGATCGCCGCCGCGGGTGCCGATACCTTCGTCGCCGGTTCCGCCATCTTTGGCACCGATGACTACAAGAAAACGATAGACGCCATGCGGGCCGAGATCGCGAGGGCGGTCGGCTAGGCCTGGTATTGCCCGCTGACGGAGCCGGATGATGCGCAGACCCGAAATGATCCTCATCGATGTGGACGGGACGCTGGTGGACAGCGTGCCGGACCTGGCGTTTTGTGTCGATGCCATGATGACCGGGCTCGGGCGTGCGCCCCGGGGTGAGGCGCAGGTGCGTGACTGGGTCGGTAACGGTGTCGAGCGACTGGTGCGGCGCGCTCTGGTCGGGGCCCTGGAGGGCGAACCCGACGCGGCTGATTTCGAACGTGCCTACCCGCTGTTTTTATCGCTGTATGCAGAGAACACCTCGAAGCGTTCCTGCCTGTATCCGGGTGTGCGTGCCGGTCTGGACAAGCTCAAGTCCGCCAACTACCAGCTTGGTTGTGTAACCAACAAGGCCGCGATGTTTACCGAGCCGCTGTTGAAGGATCTGGGTGTGTATGATGATTTTTCCATTGTCATCAGCGGCGATACCCTGCCCAAAAAGAAGCCTGATCCCATGCCGCTGCTGCATGCCGCCGGGTTTTTCGGTTGTACGCCGGCCCAGTCGCTGATGATTGGCGACTCGGTCAGTGATGTCACCGCCGCACGTGCGGCGGGCTTCCAGATCGTGTGTATGAGTTATGGCTACAATCACGGCGTGGATATCCGCGACGCAAAACCCGATGCGGTTATAGATTCACTGCTGGATATTTGTCCGCTGCTGGAACAGGCAGCATAAAAAGACAGTAATCATGCAATTCACTTGCGAGAAAGCCCGGGTCAAACACAACCCCAGCAGCCGATGGTGCAGGTCACCAGGCTGGCTGGAACAATGTTGTGTAATGACTGCTGTTCTCAAAGGTGAGTGCAATGACTCCTGAACAATTTCGAAACCCTCGCCGGGCAAGGCTATAACCGCATTCCCGTGACCCGCCAGGTGCTGGCGGACCTGGATACCCCGCTGAGTACCTACCTGAAGCTGGCCGACGGCCCGTATTCCTACCTGTTCGAGTCCGTCCACGGCGGCGAGAAGTGGGGCCGTTATTCAATTATCGGACTGCCCTGCTGCGACGGTGCTGCGCATCAGTGGCCATGAGGTGCAGCTGCTGCGCAATGGTGCAGTGGTCGAATCCGCCGCATGCGGAGACCCGCTGGCCTGGATAGAGGAATTCCAGCGGCGCTACCGCGCACCCGAGCTGTCCGGGCTGCCGCGCTTCACCGGCGGGCTGGTCGGTTACTTCGGCTATGACACCGTGCGCTATATCGAACCGCGCCTGGCGAAATTCGACAAGCCCGATCTGCTGGATTGCCCGGACATCATGCTGATGGTCTCCGATGAATTGCTGGTGTTCGACAATCTTGCCGGTACCCTGCAGCTGGTCGTGCACGTCGACCCGGCGGAGGATGATGCCTGGGAGCAGGGGCAGGCGCGGCTTGCGGCACTGACCGACGAGACTGCATGCGCCCAGTCCGGCGTACACGGTCAGCGCGGGCAACGAAACACCGTCACGGAAGCGGATTTCGTCTCCGGGTTTACCCGGGAAGGCTTCGAGGCGGCCGTAGCGCGGATAAAGGACTACATCGTCGAAGGTGATGTCATGCAGGTGGTGCTGTCCCAGCGCATGTCGATCCCGTTTTCCGCGCCACCGCTGGATCTGTACCGTGCGCTGCGCGGCCTGAACCCGTCACCCTACATGTACTACCTGGATCTGGGTGATTTTCACGTCGTCGGTTCATCGCCGGAGATCCTGGTGCACCTGGAGGATGATGTGGTTACCGTCAGGCCGATCGCGGGTACCCGCCCGCGGGGCGCGAACGAGGCCGAGGACAGCAGGCTGGAGGCGGATTTGCTGGCCGATCCCAAGGAGCTGGCCGAGCATCTGATGCTGATTGACCTGGGGCGTAATGACGTCGGCCGGGTCAGCGAAATCGGCAGTGTCGAACTGACCGAGAAAATGGTGGTCGAGCGTTATTCCCACGTCATGCACATCGTGTCCAATGTGACGGGGCGTATCCGCGCCGGCATGAGTGCCATCGATGTGTTGCGCGCCACCTTTCCGGCCGGCACCGTCAGCGGCGCACCCAAGATCCGCGCGATGGAGATCATCGACGAACTGGAGCCGGTCAAGCGCGGTGTCTATGCCGGTGCGGTGGGTTATCTGTCCTGGTCCGGTAACATGGATACCGCCATTGCCATTCGCACGGCGGTGATCAAGGACGGCACGCTGCATATTCAGGCCGGTGCCGGCATCGTCGCCGACTCGGTGCCGGCGAATGAATGGGAAGAGACCATGAACAAGGGGCGCGCCATCTTCCGTGCCGTCGCCCTGGCATGCAGTGGCCTGCAGGGAGACCGGTAAATATTATGCTGTTGATGATCGATAACTACGATTCCTTTACCTACAACCTGGTCCAGTACCTGGGCGAGCTGGGTGCCGATGTGCGCGTGTATCGCAATGACAGTATTACCGTTCAGGAAATCGAGGCCCTGGGTCCGGAGCGGATCGTCATTTCGCCGGGACCGTGTACACCGAACGAGGCCGGTGTTTCCGTGGAGGCGATCCGGCACTTTTCCGGCAAGGTGCCCATCCTCGGTGTCTGCCTGGGGCACCAGGGGATCGGGCAGGCCTTTGGCGGCCGGATCGTGCATGCGAGTGCTATCATGCATGGCAAGACCTCCATGATTCACCACAGCGGCGCCGGTGTCTTCCGGGGTTTGCCGCAGCCGTTCGAGGCAACGCGCTACCACTCGCTGGTGATCGAACGGGAGACCCTGCCGGCGTGTCTCGAGGTGACTGCCTGGACCGCGGATGAGCCGGGTAACCCGGGGAAATCATGGGCGTGCGCCACCGGGAGCTGCCGGTCGAGGGCGTGCAGTTTCATCCGGAATCGATTCTGACCGCGCAGCGGCCATGACCTGCTGAGGAATTTCCTGGAGCAGTAGCCGTCGCCGGGACCGCGGAATTTCCCTGGGTAACCAAACGCGGGGATCAAGAGTATGGAGATGCAAGCCGCCATCGCTGCGGTCATCGAACGCCGTGACCTGGCGCCCGGCGACATGGAGGCCGTGATGCGGCTGATCATGACCGGTCAGGCGACGCCGGCGCAGATCGGCGGTTTCCTGATTGGCTTGCGCATGAAAGGCGAGACCGTGGACGAGATCACGGCGGCAGCGACGTGTCATGCGCGAGCTGGCCACGCACGTCGCCGTGAGTGGTCCGCACCTGGTGGATACCTGCGGGACCGGTGGCGATGGCACCGGTACCTTCAATATTTCCACCGCCAGCGCCCTGGTCGCGGCCGCTGCCGGCGGGCGTGTCGCCAAGCATGGCAACCGTTCCGTCTCCAGTAAATCCGGCAGCGCCGATGTGCTGGAGGCGGCCGGCGTCAGGCTGGACCTGACGCCGCAGCAGGTCGCCGCGTGTGTCGACCGGGTTGGCGTGGGTTTCCTGTTTGCGCCGCTGCATCACAGCGCCATGAAGCATGCGATCGGGCCGCGCAAGGAGATGGGTGTGCGCACCCTGTTCAACCTGCTGGGGCCGTTGACCAACCCGGCCGGTGCGCCCAACCAGGTGCTGGGGGTGTTCAGCCCCGACTGGGTCGAGCCGCTGGCACAGGTGCTGCGGCGGCTCGGCAGTGACCACGTGCTGGTCGTGCATGCCGAGGACGGCCTGGATGAAATCAGTATCGCGGCACCGACCCGGATCGCAGAGCTGCACGACGGTGAAATATCCGTGTATACCGTGACACCGGAGCAATTCGGCATGACGCGGGCCGACCTGGCGGCGATCACAGTCACGGATGCGCAGCGAGAGCCTGGAGATGATTCGCGGCGTGCTTGCCGGTCAGGCGGGTCCTGCGCGCGATATCGTCGCCCTGAATGCCGGTGCCGCGATCTATGCGGCCGGAGTGGCGGACTCGCTGGCAGCCGGTGTCGAACAGGCCGCCGGGGTGTTGCGTAACGGGAAGGCGGCACAGACCCTCGAGCTGCTTGTTGAGATTTCGAATTCGGTTTGATGGGCGCGGGATACGCAGTGCGTGCCCCGCACACGCTGCTGCAATGAATACACAGAGACGGGTGCCGTACCGGCAATGACGACAACTCCGGATATCCTGAAAAAGATCCTGGCACGCAAGGCCGAGGAAATCGCCGCGCGCAGCAGTCAGCATGGTCTGCACGAGTTGCGCGGGCGTGCGGAAAGCGCAGACGCACCGCGTGGCTTCCTGTCCAGTCTGGAACGCAAGCTGGCTGCCCGACAGTCGGCAGTGATCGCCGAGATCAAAAAGGCCTCGCCCAGTCGCGGGATACTGCGCGCGGATTTCGATCCCGCGCAGATTGCCGTGAGCTACGCAAAGGGTGGTGCCGCCTGTCTGTCGGTGTTGACCGATGTGGATTTCTTCAGTGGCGCCGATGCCTATCTGCAGGCTGCGCGTGCCGCCTGCGCCTTACCCGTGCTGCGCAAGGATTTTAATATTGATCCCTACCAGGTGTACGAGGCACGTGCTATCGGGGCGGATTGCATTCTGCTGATCGTTGCCGCCCTGGAGGATGCCATGCTGCTGGAGTTGTTCCAGCTGGCGGATCAGCTGGGCATGGATGCGCTGGTCGAGGTGCATGATGCCGCTGAGCTGGAGCGCGCCCTGCAAACACCCGCACGGTTGATCGGGATCAATAATCGCAACCTGCGCAGCTTCGAGACGCGGCTGGAGGTGACCCTGGAGCTGCTGGACCGGATTCCTGCCGGGCGCATCGTCGTGACGGAAAGCGGTATTCATACCGCGGCGGATGTCGCGTTGATGCGCGCGCACGGTGTCAATACCTTTCTGGTTGGTGAGGCCTTCATGAAGGCGGCGGATCCGGGGGAGAGGCTGGCCGAGTTGTTTGGTCCCAACCGGTAGGGCAGGACATACTGCAGTGAACGGGGGGGCTCGATTTTCTGGTGCTTAACGTGCGCCGAATACGACGATGGTCTTCCCCTTGACCGAGACATAGCCCTGCTCACCCAGCGACTTGAGGACGCGGCCGGCCATCTCGCGTGAACAGCCGACGATACGGCCGATTTCCTGACGGGTGATCTTGATTTGCATGCCGTCCGGGTGCGTCATGGCGTCCGGTTCCTTGCAGAGTTCCAGCAGGGTGTGGGCGACACGGCCGGTCACATCCAGGAATGCCAGGTTACTGACCTTGCGGCTGGTCTTGCGCAGGCGCGTGGCCAGCTGTGCAGTCAGTTCCAGCAGGATGTCCGGGTCCTCCTGGGCGATGGCGCGGAAGCGGTTGTAGCTGATCTCGGCAACCTCGCATTCGCTGCGGGTGCGTACCCAGGCGCTGCGGTCGGGTTGTTCGCCGAACAGTCCCATTTCTCCGAAAAAACCACCGGAATTGATGTAGGCCAGTACGATTTCATGGCCCTCGTCATCCTCGATGAGTACCGTGACCGACCCCTTGACGATGTAATACAGAACGTCCGGTGTATCACCTGCATAGATGATGACACTTTTGGCGGGATACTTGCGCCGGTGGCAGTGTTCCAGAAACCGCTGGACACTGGGGTTGTCGGTATCCACGGTCGGGATATTCAGGCTGTCATGTGGCAGTTCGAGTGCGTGCATACACCGCTATCGGAAAATATCCCGGCAACTTTAGCAGCCTGCCGGGTGAAGTGTGAAAATGTGATAGGCTTCACAAATTACGGGATGTAGAAGCGAAATCTGCTATGAAAGCACGGATTAAATGGATCGAGGGGACTGCCTTCATGGGCGAGTCGGCCAGCGGCCATACTGTGGTCATGGACGGTCCTCCCGAGAGCGGCGGGCGGGATCTTGGTATCCGCCCGATGGAGATGATTTTGATAGGGTTGGGCGGGTGTACCGCATTTGATGTGGTCTATATCCTGAAGAAGGCACGGCAACCGGTAACTGACTGCGTTGTCGAAGTGACTGCGGAGCGTGCTGCAAAAGTGCCCAAGGTGTTCACCAGCATTCATGTGCATTTTATCGTGAGCGGCAAGGACCTGGAAGAAAAACAGGTGGCACGCGCAGTCAGCCTGTCGGCCGAAAAGTATTGCTCCGCCTCCATCATGCTGGGGAAGGTTGCAGCTGTCAGTCACGATTACGAACTGGTGAGAGATACAGCGGGTCATTGAAAATGCAGCGTCCGTCCGCAACACTGGGAATGCGCCATGTGGCGCTGAACGTCACCGATCTCGAGTCCTGCGAACGTTTCTATGTGGAGCTGCTCGGGATGCGGGTTGAATGGCGGCCCGATGCAGACAATGTTTATCTGACTTCGGGTAATGATAATCTGGCCTTGCACCGGGGGGCGCTCGAAAGCGCAGCGGCGGGGCAGCGTCTTGATCATATCGGGTTCTTCATCGCCAGTCCGGACCAGGTGGATGAGTGGTATACGTTCCTGGTGAGCAATCATGTGCCGGTCAAATCACCGCCGAAGACACACCGGGATGGTGCGCGCAGCTTCTATTGCAGTGATCCGGAAGGTATAACAGTCCAGGTGATTTTCCATTCGCCTGTTTCGGGGTGACATTTTTCTTACTCATGAGCCGTTATGCGCAAACTCAAGCTGCATGGTTTTAACAATCTTACCAAGACCCTCAGTTTCAATATCTATGATATCTGTTATGCGGAGGCGGTGACGCATCGCGATGAATATATCGAGTATATCGATGAGGTCTACAACGCCGAGCGCCTGACTGACATCCTGACCGATGTTGCCGATATTATCGGTGCTACCGTCCTCAATACGGCCCGGCAGGACTACGATCCGCAGGGTGCCAGCGTAACCATGCTGATTTCCGAGGAGCCGGTGGTGTCGGACGAGCTGTCGAATACCGAGGCGCCCGGGCCGTTACCGGACGCCGTGGTGGGGCATCTCGATAAAAGCCATATAACGGTACACACTTATCCGGAAAGCCATCCGGATCATGGCATCAGTACATTTCGCGCCGATATCGATGTATCCACCTGTGGCCGGGTATCGCCGCTCAAGGCGCTGAATTACCTCATACACAGCTTTGAGTCCGACATCGTGATCCTGGATTACCGCGTGCGCGGCTTTACCCGGGATGTGCGCGGCAAGAAGCACTTCATCGACCACAAGATCGATTCCATCCAGAACTATCTGTCCCGCGATTCCCGCGAGCGCTATCAGATGATCGACGTCAACGTCTACCAGGAGAACCTCTTTCATACCAAGATGATGCTGAAGGAGTTCGACCTGGATGATTATCTGTTCGGTGTCGGCAAGGACGCGTTGACACCGGCCGAGCAGCGTAAAGTAGAGGCCAAGGTCAGGAATGAGATGCTGGAGATGTTTTACGGACGGAATATGAAGACGCGGTCAAGATAAGCTTGTTGCGCCGGGGACAGCCGGGTGTGAAGTTGGCAGGCGTTAGCGGGATGCAGTACCGGGACCGATCAGATCCGGTACGACGCTATTGTCATAATCCGCGATGCCAGGGCCATCATTTTTTTCACCGGGCCGGGCAGGGCATAACCGCCGGCATCGATCGCAGTCGCCTGGTGCTGCGCTTCATCTGTTTTCATCTGTGCGAGAATGGCGTGGGATTTCGCATCGTTTTCCGGCAGGCGCTCGAGATGTGATTCGAGATGCCTGACGACCTGGTGTTCGGTCTCCGCCAGAAAACCCAGGCTCCATTTGTCGCCCAGCAACCCCGAGGCTGCACCGATAGCGAATGAGCCGGCGTACCAGAGCGGGTTCAGCAGGCTGGTCTGGCCGCCGAGTTCGGTGAGGCGTTGCCGGCACCAGATGAGATGATCGTTCTCTTCCATTGCTGCCTGCTGCATTTGTTCCTTTACCTGCCGTTGCCGTGCACTCAGTGCCTGTCCCTGGTACAGCGCCTGCGCGCAGACTTCACCGGCGTGATTGACGCGCATCAGGTTTATGCTGTCAGCCTTTTCCAGCGCCGAGAGCTCCCCGTCACGGGTGGCCTGGGTGGGATTGTCGCGTCCGGAGCCCGCAGGCTCGCCGAATACCGTGCGCAGGGCACCGTCGAACTGGCCTATGAGACGATCAATGGGGGTCAGATGTCGTTCCGTGCATGGCATCGAAGATACAAGATTGAGGCGAAAAGATACAAGCTCCCGGTGCCTGATTCACCGGCGCGTCTTGCCGGCCGCGGTCATCAGGATGATTCCCCTCGCATTCGGGATCTTGTATCTTGTCGCCATGAGTTACTATCGCCACCACCTGTTTTTCTGTACCAATCTGCGTGCCGATGGCAGTGCCTGTTGCCAGCGCTTTGACGCCCGGGGCATGCGCGATTACGCCAAACAGCGTACCAGGGAGCTGGGGCTGGCCGGCCCCGGCGGAGTGCGGGTGAACACCGCGGGGTGTCTGGATCGCTGCGCGGAGGGTCCCGTGATCGTCGTTTATCCGGAAGCGGTCTGGTATACCTACCTGGACCGGGAGGATGTGGACGAAATCATCAAGGAACACTTGCAAAACGGGCGCCGGGTGAAGCGATTAATGATCTGATCGCGGGTTTTTCAGCTGTCTTTTTGTCAGTAATTCCTGACAAAAATAATTAATATCTGAAAATTAACAGGTTGAAATTTCAGCTTACCTGTCATTTTTGTCAGAATTTCTAACACTTGACAAGGCGAAAGGTATATTAGAGAATGCTAACACGCTGACTGGCTTGCCCCCCTATTTAGCCGGTCAGCGCTCCTCCACCTCCCCCCAAGGAGGTTTTTAAAGCGCGGTTTCAAAACCGCGCTTTTTTTTTGCCTGCAGGGATGGAGGTACGCGCAGGTCGCGGCATGCGCTCAGGCGATGCGCGTGACGCGATGCGCGTACCGACTCGCATGTCGGATGGAGGTACCGCCGTTCCGCGCGTCCTGGCTCACGCGCTCGCCTGCGTCCATGCAGCCGAAGCGCAGCGTGCCAACGATGCTGGTGTGCCCTGTGGGGCACGGCCGCTTTGCCCAACCTACAAGATGCGTATGGTTTTGAATCAGCAAACCGTAGACCGGATAGAACGCAGTGAAATCCGGGAGACAAGCAGCCGCCTTTCCCGGATTACGCCCGGCAATTGTTCCAGGCAGCGCCAATAGGTAGCGGCATATTGCCATATAATGATAAATAACAATAACTTGAAGATGCTGCGAGCGGCGGGCGCGGATAGCAGCGGCCAGGCCGCGGCACGCGCACCCCTTGTAAGTTCCGGACGTCTTTTGTAACATCCCCGCTCTTTGGCACGGCTGGACTCAGAGTAAAGCAAATGAAGACATTTTCTGCGAAATCACATGAGGTTAACCGCGACTGGTTTGTCGTTGATGCGAACGGCAAGACGCTGGGTCGTCTGGCATCCGAAATCGCACGCCGGTTGCGTGGCAAGCACAAACCCGAGTTTACGCCGCATGTGGATACCGGTGACTATATAATTGTTGTCAACGCCGACAAGGTGCATGTCACCGGCAACAAGGCGACTGACAAGATGTATCATCGCCATACCGGTTTTATCGGCAACCTGAAGTCCATCAATTTCGAGAAGCTGCAGGTCCGGGCGCCGGGGCGCGTCATCGAGATCGCGGTAAAGGGCATGCTGCCGAAGAATCCGCTGGGGCGCGCCATGTACCGCAAGCTCAAGGTGTTCGCCGGACCGGAACACACCCATGCGGCGCAGCAGCCGAAGCCACTGGACATATAAATCACGCAGCCATCAGAAACACAGGATACCCAGTATGAGCGATACCTATTACAGCACCGGACGCCGCAAGACCTCTACCGCACGCGTATTCATGCGCAAGGGTTCCGGTGACATCACGGTCAACAAGCTTCCCCTGGACCAGTACTTCGGCCGTGAAACGGCGCGCATGATTGTTCGGCAGCCACTGGAAAAAGTGAACATGACGGATAATTTCAATATCACGGTCACCGTGAAGGGTGGTGGTGGCAGCGGCCAGGCCGGCGCCATTCGCCACGGCATTACCCGCGCCCTGCTTGAATATGACAGTGAGTTGCGCCCGGCGCTGCGGCGTGCCGGGTTTGTCACCCGCGATGCACGCCAGGTGGAACGCAAGAAGATCGGTCTGCACAAGGCGCGCCGTGCACCGCAGTTCTCGAAGCGCTAGTACTCTCAGTCTTGTATTACTGGCGGATCGTCTAACGGCAGGACAGTGGACTCTGACTCCACTAATCTAGGTTCGAATCCTAGTCCGCCAGCCATTAATGAGAACCCGCCACCAGGCGGGTTTTCATTAAGGCGGACTGGGATGAGAACCTCGGGTTCGACTCATGCGCGCTAGCGCATGAGAACGTCGCCTGCAAGGCGGCGGCCCGCAGGGCGAGCGCGCAGCGCGAGTAATCCTAGTCCGCCAGCCATTAATGAGAACCCGCCACCAGGCGGGTTTTCATTAAGGCGGACTGGGATGAGAACCTCGGGTTCGACTTTCGCGCCAGCGATGAGAACGCCTCGGCCCTGCATTATTCGGCGCGCTGCGGCTTAACCTGCTCAGCGAGACGAGGGTCTAATGCCTAGTTCGCCAGGCATTATCAGAACCCGCCACCAGGCGGGTTTTCATTAAGGCGGACTGGGATGAGAACCTCGGGTTCGACTCACGAGCCTGTCGAGTGAGAACGCCGTCGCTTGCGACGGCGGCCTCGCAAAGTCAATTAATTCAGGTATGCCATGCTGCGGTCTTCCACCACATTACATATCAGGCGTCCCTTCTCCCCCCGGGAGAAGGACAGGAAGAGGGGATAAATAATGGACACTAACTTTATCAATCCCCTCTCCCCGGCCCTCTCCCTGAGGGAGAGGGGGTCTATCTTGCGGCATAGTTTTCAAAGCATGAATCAGATCCCGCCACCAGGCGGGTTTTCATTAAGGCGGACTGGGATGAGAACCTCGGGTTCGACTCCTGCGCTGGATAGATATAGTCCTCCCGCAATTATTTGCATCGCACGACCGTGAAGGTATCGAGCCTGTAGGAGCGGCCTCCTGGCCGCGATGGTGTTCCAACCCATCGCGCCGAAGGCCGGCGCTCCTACAGTGGTGTTCTCTGCGTGTAGCCGCGATCGTATCAGCAACCAATGCTACAGGTGGATTTTTCACGAGGCAGGGGAAGTGCCGCGTAGTACAGGAACAATGAAATCGCTGTATTTTGACTGCCGAGGAGTCCCCATTCAGCTTGAGTTGACTTGAAGCAGCCCGTTCGAGGCAAATCAGGCCGCTGTGCCAAAAAACAACAAAAGCTATAAATCTATATAAAACAATCACATAAGAATTTTCTGCACAATCCGCTCAAGTATCCCCGGATTCGGACGATAACCTGCCCGTCTATAAAAATCACACTAAATCATTGTTAAATAAGGATAATAAGGCATACGCGGGGCAAGCAGCGGTTATGCGTGTGGCAGATAAACTACAGATTTGACCAAGTGTGGTTTTTTTGAAAATAGTTGTTGCATTTTTACATTTTGTTGTTGTAAAGTGCTCGCGTGCAATGGCAGTTGTTTCTTTAAAACTCAATTTTCTTAACTGTGTAAGGGGAATATCATGAAGACCAAACTATTACCGATGATGATCGGTGCCCTGCTGGCAGGTGGCGTAACAGCCGCTGCGGCAGATGTCACGCTGTTCGGCCGTATCGATGTGAGTGTTGACGCTACCGATATTGACACCGACCCAGCCGGTTCCGATGATGGCGAAGACGTCAACATGAACAGCAATACCAGTTCCTTCGGCATCAAGGGCTCAGAGGACCTGGGCAACGGCCTGGCCGCAATCTTTATGGCGGACTTCCAGTTCGATGCCGACGAGCGCAATGCCGGTGATGAAAAAAACAGCCTGACCGACCGTGACCAGTGGATCGGCCTGAAGGGCGGCTTCGGCACGGTCGTGTTCGGCACCAAATCCACGGTCTACAAATCACACGGCGCCAAGCTTGACCCGCTGTACAAGACCTCACTGCAGGGTCGTAAGCGCGGCCTGCAGTCCGAGTATTTCCATTCCGGTGCCGGTGAAGAGCTGAACGGCCGTCACGAGAACGTCATTCGCTGGGACAGCCCGAACTGGAACGGCATCCAGGTCGGCGCCTTCTATGCGCTGGACAATGACGAGACGGATGGTGAAGACGAAGATCCGTACGGTATCGGCGCCAGTTACTCCAACGGCGGCATTCTGGTGTTTGCCGACTGGCAGGACAATGGCCAGTCCTCGTCCGATGCACTGCCCGGACTGGCTGACGGCGAGATCAAGTCTGGAAGGTGGGCGGCATGTACAGCATGAACAACTTCGCTGTCATGGGCCAGTATGAAGCTGCCTCGCTTGATGACGGCACCATGGCGACCACATCGACGCGACGATCTGGCATGTCGGTGGTTCCTACACCATGGGCAACAACATGCTGTATGCGGGTTATGGCATGGGTAATTATCGATCCTGACGGTTCCTCGGATGAGGACTACAATGCCTTTACCGTTGCCGGTGTCCACAGTCTGAGCAAGCGCACCAATGTCTATGCGGGTTATTCGAGTGCTGACTGTGATGTTGGTGGTAATATGGTTTCCGGCAATGACTGGAACACACTCCGTGTGGCGATGTTGACATCGGACGGTGGTGACAACAGTCTCTTCAGTGTTGGTATGAACCACAAGTTCTGATCGGCTAGATTGATCGGAGGAGAAACGGGGCCAGGGATGCCCCGTTTCTTTTTTGTGCGATACAGGAGTGAGCGGCAGAACGCGCCGCTGTAGTTTCCGGGCATAGCGTGTGCATGCGCGGTTTGCTGGACAGTGTTTTTATATGTTGTTCAGATGGATAGGGTGTGTTGCATGACAGCAACACGTTGCAGGAATATTGCATTGACACCGTTTGTTCGGTAACTTACCGGCCAGACAGACATATGCTAACGCGCCGGTCCGCAGCGTCCGGCCGTGTTCAGGGGGAGACTCATGAAAGCTAAATTTATACTCGCGCTGATCGGCGCCATGCTTGCCGGTGGTATGACGGCTGCCCTGGCGGACGTCAGCCTCTTCGGCCACATTGACACCAGCCTGGACTGCGATTGACGTTGATGGCGGCAGTGACGACATCAACATGAACTGCACCACCTGCTCCATCGGCATCAAGGGCGCGCGAAGATCTGGGCAACGGTCTGAAGGCCATCTTCCAGGCGGATTTTCAGTTCGACGCCACCAGCGCAACACGGGTGAAAAGCAAGACAGCCTGACGGACCGCGACCAGTGGATCGGCCTGGAAACCGGCTACGGCACGGTGCGCGCCGGCACCATCTCCACGGTCTACAAGTCACACGGCGCCATGATCGACCCGTTCTACCGCACCGCACTGCAGGGGAGTGACCGTGGCCTGCAGTCCAGTTATTTCAATTCCGATTCCAGTGCCGGCGAAGAACTGCAAGGCCGTGCCGAAAACACCCTGCGCTGGGACAGCCCGGACTGGAATGGCATACAGGTCGGCGCCTTCTATACGCTGGACAATGACGAGAATGACGGCGAAGACGAAGACCCCTACGGTATCGGCGCCAGTTACTCCAACGACAAGGCCCTGGTCTTTGCCGACTACGTCGACAACAACCAGTCTGACTCCGACGGCCTGGCCGGCGGCGCTGGCGAGATCACTGCCTGGAAGGTGGGCGGCAAGTACGGGGTGGAGGCGTTCGGATTCAACTTCGGGCTCATGGGCCAGTATGAGGATGCCACGACCAATAACGGGATTACCGAGACCGATCTGACGGTCTGGCATGTCGGCGGTACCCTGACCCTCGGCAATACCATGGCCTATCTTGCCATCGGCAAGGGCGAGATCGATCCTTCCGGCAGTAGTTCCGATGACTACAATGCCTGGACGCTGGCCGCCATGCACAGCCTCAGCAAGCGCACCAAGCTCTATGCCGGCTTCAGTGAAGTCGATTGTGATGTGCAGGTGCAGGACACTGCCTGCAACGATGTCGGCAGCTCCGGTGGCGAGGACGACAAGTTCAGCCTGGGTATGCAGCACAAGTTCTGAGCCGCTGGCTCGACGGGATATGAAAACGGGACTTCGGTCCCGTTTTTGTTTTCTGCATTCGGACAGTTGCAGCTTGCCGGGTGACAGGGAATGTTGCTGCCGGTAGCAAGGCATCTATCAGCACATTACGGTGATCACCACGCCTGTTCATGTCATACAAAATCGATAGTCTGCGTATCCGTATTTATCACTGGGTCCGGTTGCTGGTGTGCTGCGTGACGCTGGCGGGGTGTGCAACCCCGCAGCGGGCGGAACCGCCCGCGGTGATTCATGCGGATGCGCATGGCGGTGGCAGCGTGGTTGCATTCAGTCAGGCGGGCGAGCTGCTGGCGTCCGGTGGCTGGGCAGGCACGCTGCGGCTCTGGCAACTGCCCGGCGGTGAAGCGCTGCGGCACTGGCAGGCGCACCGGGGTACGGTCAACGGCATTGCCTTTCTGGACGGCGGCCGGCGCCTGCTGACGGCGGGCTACGATGGAGTGCTGGCCGAGTGGGGCGTGGGTGGCGAGTCAATCCGGCAGCGGGCAACGCCGGCGCCGGTCATGCACATGGTGGCTGATACCGGTCATGACCGGGTGCTGACGGGACATCGCGACGGCACGGTGCGTCTCTGGCGGTTGGCGGATTTCACGCTGTTGCAGGAGCATGCGCTGCACCGGGGTGCGGTGAAGGCCGTTGCGATCGCCCCCGGGTCACCGCGCTATGCGTCCAGTGGCGCGGACGGGCGGGTGTTCACCTGGACGGAGGCGGATGCACCGCGGGCGCTGGCGGATCCACCGAGCGATGCCTGGACGCTGGCCTTTGCACCCGACGGGCGCTGGCTGCTGGGTGGCGGCTGGTTTCGTCTGTTCCGCTGGGACCTGCAGAATACTGCACTGACCGTGATTCCGACCCGGCATCACGGCATCATCAAATCGATGCAGTATACGGCCGACGGGAAAGCGCTGGCGACCATCAGCCGCCAGACCGACAGCGCCGTGTATTTTCTCGATCCGGTGAGCGGGGCGGTCACGCGGCACTTTCAGCGCCACGACCTGTGTGGTGCTTATATCGCGGTGTCCGCCGACGGGCGTTATCTGGCAACCACCAGTGATGATGCCAGTGTGCGGATCTGGAGGCTGGGAGCGCGGTCGGGCGGTGCAGCGGATTAACAGGGAGGCGCCGCCGCGCAGTGTGCTGTTGCGCGCGCGCAGTCTGGCTGTGCGGGGATGCTGCTGCTCAGGTCAGCGTTTTTACGCCATCCGGGGTGCCCAGTAACAGGACATCCGCCGGGCGTATGGCAAACAGCCCCACGGTAACGACGCCAGCCAGGTTGTTCAGCTCTTCCTCGAGCTTGACCGGCTCCATGATTTTCAGGTTGTGCACATCGAGGATGACATTACCGTTATCGGTGGTGAAGCCTTCGCGGTAGACCGGCTGTCCGCCGCGTTTGACCAGTTCGCGGGCCACATAGCTGCGCGCCATGGGAATCACTTCTATCGGCAGCGGAAAGGCGCCGAGCACGTCCACCAGCTTGCTGCCCTCGGCAATACAGACAAACTTGCGGCTGCAGGCGGCCGCGATCTTCTCGCGTGTCAGTGCGCCGCCCCCGCCCTTGATGAGATGCAGGTAGTGATTGGACTCATCCGCGCCGTCTACGTAGACGGACAGCTGGTCCACTGCATTCATGTCCAGTACCGGGATGCCATGGGCCGCAAGTCGCTCTGCACTGGCCCGGGAGCTGGCCACCGTGCCATCGATCCGCTGCTTGATGCCGGCCAGCAGGTCGATGAAATGGTTCGCGGTCGAGCCCGTGCCAACGCCGACGACGGTGCCGGTCTCCACGTAGTCGAGCGCCGCGGCGGCCGCCATTTTCTTCATTTCATCCTGGGTCATGCGGGTGCTCCTTAGGGGTTATTGGCTTCGATCATACCTGTGCCGGTAACAAAGATACACGCTCTGCAGGCATGCGAAAAATAATAACGAGTGATGCCGGCACGCGCTGCGGGCCGAATGCGCTGCAGCAGGGCAGGTTGCCGGTATCTTTCCGCTTTCCCGCTCGATTTTTTATACTCGAACAGTTACCTTAGCCCGCATGCTGAAGCGATATCTGAAACTTATCCAGAACTCCCGCGTTTACGACGTGGCGGAGGTGACGCCGCTGGTGGTTGCGAAACGGCTCTCCAGCCGCCTCGACAACAAGGTGTGGATGAAACGTGAAGATCTGCAACCGATCTATTCATTCAAGGTGCGGGGCGCATATAACAAGATTTCAGGTCTGACAGACGCGGAATGTGAACAGGGCGTTATAGCGGCATCGGCAGGGAACCATGCACAAGGCGTGGCGCTGGCGGCACGCACACGCGGAATCAAGGCATTGATCGTCATGCCCGGCACGACACCGTCGATCAAGGTCGAGTCGGTCCGGGAGCTGGGTGCGCATATCAAGCTGGCGGGTGACACCTATGATGAGGCCTATGACTTTGCCGCGGCCCTGGCGGAAGAAAAAGGCATGACCTTTATTCATCCCTATGATGACCCCGAGGTGATTGCCGGTCAGGGGACGGTCGCCCTGGAGATCCTGCAGCAGCATGGCGGTGACATTCACGCCATCTTCGTGCCGGTGGGCGGCGGCGGCCTGATTGCCGGTATCGCTGCGTGCGTCAAGGCGCTGCGCCCGGCGATCCGGGTGATCGGTGTTGAACCCGACGAGGCGCCGTGTATGTACGAGGCACTGCAGCGCGGTCGGCGCATCACCCTCAAGCAGGTGGGCATCTTTGCCGACGGTGTGGCCGTGCGCCAGGCCGGCAAGGAGCCGTTCCGCATCGCGCGCGAACATGTGGATGAGGTCCTGACGGTGAGCACTGACGCAATCTGCGCCGCCATGAAGGATATCTTCGATGATTGCCGGGCCATCGTGGAGCCTGCCGGTGCGCTGGCCGTCGCCGGTATCAAGCACTATGTCGAGACGACCGGAATCCAGGGCAAAACCCTGGTCGCGATCAACAGCGGCGCCAATATGAACTTTGACCGTCTGCGGCATGTCTCGGAGCGGGCGGAGATCGGTGAACAGCGGGAAGCGCTGCTGGCAGTCACCATTCCCGAGGAGCCCGGCAGTTTCAAAAAGTTTCTGCCGGGCACTGGAGAAACGCGGCATCACCGAATTCAATTACCGCTATGCGGATTCCCGGCAGGCCCATGTGTTCGCCGGTGTGCAAGCTGGAAGATGGAGACCGGGAACGGCACGCCCTGGTCGAGACACTACGGGCAAAGGGCTATCCGGTGGAAGACTTGACCGACAGCGAGCTTGCGAAAGTACATATTCGCCACATGGTCGGGGGCCGGGTGCCGGGGCTCAAGAATGAGCTGCTGTACCGGTTTCAGTTCCCGGAACGCCCGGGGGCGCTATTGCGCTTTCTGACGTCCATTGGCGGGCGCTGGAATATCAGCCTGTTCCACTACCGCAACCACGGCGCCGACTATGGACGGGTACTGGTCGGTATCCAGGTACCGCGTGACGGTCGCAAGGAGTTCCACGGATTACCTGGACAAGCTCGGCTACCTGTACTGGGCGGAGACGGACTGTATCGCCTACCGGTTGTTTCTGGGCGGGGATTAAACGCGCAGCACCCGGTTGATCCGGCGCTGCGGTACCTACATCCCTTCCGGCGCATCGCTCCCGCGCCGTCGCTCCCGGCATCCTGCCTCCCGCGACACTTGTACATCCATGTACATCGTCCCTGCGTACCGGCGACGATGGACAGGATGTCCGAGTGCCGCGAAGCACATGGAGAAGGTGAACGATTACTACGGGCATAGCCCGGGTTGAGAGACTGGCCTGGGCCATGTGCGAAAGCGGCGGTACCTCCGTCCCTTCCGGCGCATCGCTCCCGCGCCGTCGCTCCCAGTCCTGCCTCCCGCGCACGTCACCGCATCGTCCCTGCGTCCGCGACGATGGACAGGATGTCCGAGTGCCGCGAAGCACATGGATGTGCTAAGCGACGTACCTCCGTCCCTGGAGGCAAAAAAAAGCCCGTACTGATTAGTACGGGCTTTTTGTCATTTACCGCAGGAAACAGCGTTGTTCCCTGGATAAGTTGACGGCTATCAACGTTTCTTGCGCACTACCTTCTTGCGCTTCGGTGCAGCCTTTCTGCGCTTCGGTGCAGCTTTTCTACGCTTCGGCGCTGCCTTTCTGCGCTTCGGTGCAGCTTTTCTACGCTTCGGCGCTGCCTTCTTGCGCTTGGTCGTAGCCTTCTTACGCTTCGGCGCAGCCTTTCTGCGCTTGGTCGTAGCCTTCTTACGCTTCGGTGCAGCTTTTCTACGCTTCGGCGCTGCCTTCTTGCGCTTGGTCGTAGCCTTCTTGCGCTTCGGCGCAGCCTTTCTGCGCTTCGGTGCAGCTTTTCTACGCTTCGGCGCTGCCTTCTTGCGCTTGGTCGTAGCCTTCTTGCGCTTCGTCGTAGCCTTCTTACGCTTCGGCGCGGTCTTCCGTTTAACTACACGTCTCTTTGTAGTGGTCTTTCTAGTGGCTTTCTTTTTAGCAGCCATACCAAACCTCCATCACATTTTAAATTGCCCATGGTGAGTATAAACAACTAATTACAAATTACCAGTTTTTTCTAGTGGTAATGAATGTAACTTTTCATGCCAGTTAACGGCACATGTTTTCTCTTCTTTAAATATTAATACTCGTCATGCATGCGTGCACTTCATGACAGTGTTTGGAAACTGCATACGCCGATTCGTTTTGTGCACAACATGACAATGTGTAACAACAGAACAACTCGTTTGTATGGTCACGCTTGAATGTTCAAACTGGTTTGTCGGGAAAGCTGCGCACGTTACTGAAGTTGAGGTGACCGGATGCGTCACATGTTATGGGAAAGTTTACAATCCGGTGTGCTGAAGCGGGCTTTACGTCGTGTGCGGACGGTAATTGACTCGCTAAAAATAAAACATATAAACAATAAGTTATACGCATCAACGGCGTTCGGACAGGTATATCCTGCAGTTGCATGGCGGGTGCATGGACTGGTGTCGCTGCACGTCAGGTGAAACCTGTAACGGGAGCGAACAGGTAGTGATTTATTCCACTGCGAGAATGAAATCCCACTGTTGTTTGGTTACCGGCAGCACCGATAACCGGTTGCCGCGTCGCACCAGTGGCAGGTCCGACAGTTGCGGGTAGTCTTTCAGTTCTGCAAGTGTGATGCACCCGCCGCATGTGGCGAACATATTTAACATCGACCATGAACCAGCGTGGATTGTCGGGGTCGCTTTTCGGATCGTAATATTTTTTCTTTGGGTCAAAAGCGGTGGAATCGGGATACCCGGCACGCGTTATTTTCATAATGCCGGCAATTCCCGGCTGCTTGCAGTTTGAGTGATAGAAGAAGGCGAGGTCGCCCGGCTGCATCTCGTCACGCATCATGTTGCGGACCTGGTAATTACGAACACCGTCCCAGGGTTCTGTCTTGCCGGGTGCGGCTTTCAGGTCATCGATACCGAAAACGTCCGGTTCCGATTTCATTAACCAGTATTTCATCGTCAGTACCCCCGGGTTTGTTGTTAAAAAGATACAAAAATGCGCGTCACATGGCACATGCACCCGGTTTACTGCGATGGCTACGCTTGCCCGGGTTGATATGTACAGTGCGGAGAGGTGTCGGTTGAGGGCGCACTGCGGTTACCTGTGCGCACTTTCACGAGCTGAGCTGGTTTGCACGCGGCAATGACCAGCGCAGCCCGGCCGGTACCAGTCCTTTTATATAGCTGTCCGGTGCTGCTCGCAGTAATAGATGCGCTGGTCGGACGCGATTGCATGCAATGGTATGTCCCAGGGTTCTTGCCTGATGGCATCCAGCCGCTGGAAGTCATAGGCAAGGCCAATCAGACGGGGCTTGTGCCAGTGAGTTCGCCGGCGCAGGAACGCGAAGCCGCGGTCATAGAATCCACCTCCCATTCCCAGGCGATTGCCCGCGGTGTCGAAGGCGACCAGCGGTGTGAATACCAGGTCCAGGGCGCTGGGCTTGATCAGGCGCCGGTGCCGGCGCTCGGGTTCGGGGATACCGAAGCGGTTGTATACCAGATGTTCGCCGGGCTCGAACTGCACGAACCATAAACGCGTGTCCGAGTGTGGCTCCAGCACCGGCAGGTAGATCTTTTTACCCAGTGCCCAGAGGCGCTGCAGCAGCGGCAGCGGGTCAATTTCCCCGTCGGTGGCCAGATAGGCCGCGATGTTGCGGCTGCTGTGCAGTAGCCTGCTGTTGGTCACGTGACGCGCCAAACGCGTGGCGCTGGCATCCGCTTCGGCCGGGGTCAGCGCCTGCCGCTGTTTGCGGATGGCCTGGCGCAGCTGGGGTCGGGTGGTCATCTTTGGTTCTGCGGGCTGGTTACGGGTAAGTAGTACGGGTACAGGTATACCGGGTTAGAGAAGAGCATCCTCCGCTTGTGCCGTTGCGGCTGTTGCCCTTGAACCAGTGGTTCAAGAGGGGGACGGCAGTGATGCGTCAGGCTACCCGCTCATGGCGGGTGTGCACACGGCACCAGCATTAGTCCCCTGGGTTGGAGATTAGGCTCAAGGAGATCTCAGCCACTCGCGAACACAGCAGAGGATGCCCATAGTTAACCGGTAAAAACGGGCGTTATCAGTTCAGCTCCCTACGTCTGAATTTGGCAAGGGTTTTCCCGATGCTGTCATTCAGCTTGTGCAGTCTTGCACTGGCAGTGTTTTCCGTATCACCGCCGGTACCACCGCCCTCGATCGCCTCATGCGCAAGATTCAGGCCGGCCATGACGGCGATCCGGTCGATGCCGACAACTTTTCCGGTGCCGCGTATTTCAGCCATTTTGTCGCCCAGATATCGCGCAGAGGCCTCCAGTGCATCCCGCTCGTCATCCGCGCACGCAACCAGATATTCCTTATCGAGGATGTTGATCTTTACAGCATCCGCTTGCTTGCTCATGCGCCGGTCTCCAGTGACTTGAGGCGGGTAATGATCGCATCGACACGATTACGAACCTGGTCGTGTTTTTCCAGCAGACCTGCGCGCTCGGCAGACAGTGATTCCTGCTGGGTACGCAGTGACTGATTTTCCCGCGCCAGGCGTTCCACGAGTTCCAGCAGTCCACCGACCTGTTCTTCCAGGTGGGATATTTCCTGTCCGATGATTGAAGGTTTTTTAGTTGTCATGCCGCCAATATAGAGTGCTTGCATGATGCGGTCAATGTCAGCTGTATCGCCCGGCCATTGCCGGCATCACCATGTCTGCCGGGAGTGTGCGATAATCCACTCTGTTAGTTAATGCAAGACGCTGGTCTGACAGCATTTACCGGCCGGGTCGGGCAGGAGAAACCGGGATGAATGAAACGTACCCGTGCAGCCATGCTGAACTTCAGCAGCAGCTGCAGGACGGCGCTGCCGAGATTGGCGCCGCAGAAAGTCATGGACTGCTGTGCGGGATGCTGTGCGCAGGTGGCGTTATACCCCCTGATCGCTGGCTTGACACATGTGCTGGGTGAAGACAACACCCTGAGTGCTGCCGCCCGCGATTGCGGCAAGCTGCTGACATCGTTACATACCGATGTGTTGCGCCAATTGCATGGCGAATCCCTGGATTTCCAGTTGCTGTTACCGGAAGACGATACACCCCTGGCGTTACGTGCCGGTGAACTGGCCTGCTGGTGCCAGGGATTTCTCTACGGACTGGGACTGGGCGGGTTGCGCGGTGATGTTGATCTGCCGGCCACCGTCAACGAGGTCATGCACGATTTCTACGAGATCGCCAATACCAGATTCGATTACGAATCGGAAAATGAAGCGGACGAGGAGGCCTACATGGAAATAGTTGAATATGTCCGTATGAGCGTCCTGTTGCTGCATGATGAATTGCAACCGGCACCGGTCACGGCACGGCTGCAATAGGATAACTGTTTACGGATTACCTTCAGGACGCATGCGCAAATGATTACCAGCAAGGAATTCGGGCGCCGCCGCAAGCAACTGATGCGCATGATGGGGCGCGACTCGATTGCCATTATTCCGACAGCGCCCGAACGCATTCGCAACCGGGATGTGGAGCACCCCTATCGGGCAGACAGCGACTTCTATTACCTGACCGGATTTCCGGAGCCGGAGGCGGTGGCGGTGCTGATCCCGAAGCGCCCGCACGGCGAGTACCTGCTGTTCTGCCGCGAGCGCGATCCCCAGCTGGAGACCTGGACCGGGCGCCGTGCCGGCACCTACGGGGCGATCGAAACCTATGGCGCCGATGATGCCTTTCCCATCAGCGATATCGACGAGATCCTGGCCGGTTTGCTGTGCGACGTTGAGCGGGTTTACTACACCATGGGTTCCTACCCGGAATTTGACCAGCGCGTCATGGACTGGGTCACCCGGATACGCAAGGGTGAGCGCAACGGCGCGCGTACACCGGATGAATTTATTTCCCTGGAGCACCTGCTGCATGACATGCGCTTGTATAAAAGCCGCTCCGAGATCCGGGTCATGCGCACCGCCGCAAAGACGGCCTGCCGCGGCCATCAACGGGCCATGCGCGCGTGCCGCCCCGGTTTGCACGAGTATCAAATCGAGGCGGAGCTGCTGCATGAGTTTCGTACGGACGGTATGGTGACGGCCTATTCGAGTATCGTTGGCGGTGGTGAGAACGGCTGTATTCTGCATTACACCGAGAACAGCGCACGGCTGCGGGACGGCGATCTGCTGCTCATCGATGCCGGCGCCGAGTACGACTGTTATGCATCCGATGTGACGCGCACCTTCCCGGTAAACGGTCACTTCAGCGCGGCGCAAAAGGCCTTGTATGAAGTCGTGCTGGCCGCGCAACTGGCCGCCATCAACCAGGTCAAGCCGGGAAATAACTGGAATGCGCCGCACCAGGCTGCTGTCCGGACGCTGACGCGCGGCCTGGTAAAGCTCGGCATCCTCAAGGGCAATCCGGCCGCGCTGGTCAAAAAAGATGCCTACCGGCGATTTTACATGCATCGAACCGGACACTGGCTGGGGATGGATGTGCACGACGTCGGTGACTACAAGGTTGGCGGAGAATGGCGTGTGCTGGAGCCCGGCATGGTACTGACGGTCGAGCCGGGTCTGTATATTCCGGTCGGCAGTCGCGGGGTATCGAAAAAATGGCAGGGTATCGGTATCCGTATCGAGGATGATGTGCTGGTGACCCGGCACGGTAACGAGGTGCTGAGCGATGCCGCACCGAAAACCGTCAGGGACATCGAGCAGCTGATGGCGGCAGGCGCCACTCGATCGGTGTAACGCACCGGACCCGGGCACAGCTATGGACCACTATGACGTAATCATTGTTGGCGGTGGCATGGTCGGTTCCAGCCTGGCCTGTGCGCTGGCTGGCCAGGATCTGCGTATTGCGATTGTCGAGACCGTACAGTCCGATACCCGCAGCGCAGCCGGTTATGATGACCGTGCACTTGCACTCGCATACGGGACCAAACGCATCTTCACCGGCCTGCAATTGTGGAATGAACTCGAGCAGGCGGCCACACCGATATATCAGATCCATGTGTCGGATCGCGGCCATTTCGGCATGGTGCGCATGGACCGTGAAGATGAAGGTCTGCCGGCACTGGGTTACGTGGTGCCGGCGCGCGTGCTTGGCGAGGTACTGGATGAGGCCGTCCGCGCGGCTGCCGGGGTGGAACTGATGTGTCCGGCAACGGTGACGAATCTTGAGGTGACGGCGGCGGCTGTTCAGCTCGAAGTTGCCACCGGGGATGGTGCGCGTTCACTGTCTGCCGGCCTGATCGTTGCTGCAGATGGTGCCGGGTCCGCAATACGCGCGCACTTCGGGATCGATGTCAGCGAACACGATTATCACCAGACCGCAATCGTCACCAATATTACGCCGCAGCTCGCGCACCGGAATATCGCCTACGAACGCTTCACCGATACCGGGCCCCTGGCGTTGTTGCCCATGTCAGAACAGCGCTGTGCGGTCGTATGGACAGTGACCGGCACACAGGCTGCAGCCGTCATGGATCTGGATGACACTGCCTTCCTCGAGCGGCTGCAGGAACGCTTTGGCAACCGGCTGGGCCGCCTTGAACGGGTCGGGCGGCGGCAGGCCTGGCCACTGCGCCTGGTGCGTGCCCGGGAGTCGGTGCGTCCGCGGCTGGCACTGGTCGGGAATGCGGCGCACACCCTGCATCCGATTGCCGGCCAGGGGTTCAATCTCGGTGCGCGGGATATCGCCGTGCTTGCCGAGGTAGTGATGGATGCGGTGCGCGCCGGGCGGGATCCGGGTGCGCTCGAGGTGCTGGAGCGTTATGGAACGTGGCGCCGCGGTGACCATCAGCGCGTGACGGTTTTTACCGACGGCCTCGCGCGCCTGTTTACCCTGCCGTTGCCGGCATTGGGCCTGGCGCGCAACACCGCGATGCTGGCCCTGGATTTCATGCCCCCGGCAAAGCGGCTGCTGTCCCGCCTGACCATGGGGCGCGCCGGCCGCACACCGCGATTGGCGCGCGGGCTGCCCTTGTAGGAATAAATGGCTCTTCCCCGAATCAAGTGGGTAGATTACGGTTGCAGGGCCGAATGAATTTGCCCCGGCAGGTTGGATTGCATGGCGCTGGAACACTGCTGGTCGAATGAATTCGACCCTACAGGTCTGACTCAATGACGATGAAATGCCGTTGGTCGAATGAATTCGACCCTACAGGTTTGATTGCATGGCGATGAAACACCGCTGGTCGAATGAATTCGACCCTACAGGTCTGATTGCATGGCGATGAAACACCGTTGGTCGAATGAATTCGACCCTACAGGTTTGATTGCATGGCGATGAAACACCGTTGGTCGAATGAATTTGACCCTGCTGTAGGGCCGAATTCATTCGGCCAGCAACCTTGCTATCAGAAAGAATGCGCCTCGTCTAAATTGGTTAAGTTACCTTTTACCCAGCCCTTTTATGCCCGGCGCTTAATCGGGTGCTCCCGAAGGGAGAGGGGTTAGGTCAGTGGTAACACGGGCAATTTGTGGAACAAACAAAGGAGTTATGCGCAGCGCAGCTGACGTGGATGTGTGTGCTGCACTCTTCTGGAGATGTTGAATGAGCCAGTTTGATGTCATCGTTATCGGCGGCGGGATTGTCGGGGCGACGGCGGCCTGTGCGCTGGGCAGGGAAGGGCTGACGGTCGCCCTGGTCGAGGCGCGCGCACCGCGGAGACAGCCGCGGACGAATCCCTCGTGATGCGCGCCTGTATGCGGTATCACGGGCCTCGGAACGCATATTCGCTCGCTCGGGCGTCTGGGATGCCATCGCGGCGCAGGGCATATCCGAATTTCGCGAGATGGAAGTCTGGGATGCGGGTGGTTCCGGGCGCATCCATTTTGACGCTGCGGAGCTGGGCGAGCCCTACCTGGGCTGTATCATCGAGCCGCGCGCTGATGCAGTCGGCATTGACGCAACGGCTGGCAGCGCTTGCCGGTGTCGAGCTGTTCTGTCCGGCGCGCTTTCGAGTCAATCGCCATCACGGCGGAGTCGGCGGAGATCGTCCTGGCAGGAGGGTCAGACACTGTCCGCCAAATTGGTCATAGCCGCTGACGGGCCGCAGTCGCGGGTACGCGAACAGGTCGGCATCAGCGTGCGCACCCATGATTACCGCAGAGCAGCCTGGTGGCGCTGGTGAGCACGGAACGGCCACATCAGGACACGGCCTGGCAGCGCTTTCTACCGGGCGGTCCACTGGCGTTTCTGCCGATGCACGATGGCCGCTGCTCCATTGTCTGGACCCGGCCGGCTGACACGGTCGATGCCCTGCTGGCGCTCGATGAGGCGGATTTTCATGCGGCACTGGGGCAGGCCTTTGATTACCGGCTGGGCAGGATAACCGCTTCGGAATTACGCCAGGCGTACCCGTTACGCCGTTTGCACGCCGACCATTATGTCAGTGCGCGCGTGGCGCTGGTCGGTGATGCGGCACATGCCATTCACCCGCTGGCCGGACAGGGGGTGAACCTGGGTTTGCTGGATGCAGCGACGCTGGCAGAAGTTGTGACCGCAGCGTGGCGCGCCGGCAGGGACCCGGGGATGCTGCAGGTCCTGCGTCGTTACGAACGCTGGCGCAGGGGTGACAATCTGCTGATGATGTCGGCGATGGATGGTCTCAACCGGCTGTTCAGTAATGCGCAACCCCCCTTGCAGTGGGCGCGCAACCTGGGCCTGGCGCTGATGAACCGGGCCGGCCCGGCCCGGCGGGCACTGATGCGTCATGCCATGGGGTTCGGCGCGGATCTGCCGGCGACTGCACAGCCACCCGAACATGAGTGAGCCCGTTCCGCCGCGGGCGCCTGAGGGTTCCGGGGTTTTTCCGGCAAGCAGTTAATATCCTGAATTTACTGGCCTTCTGATCAGCCTGCGCTGCCGGATGCACGCCCGCTAACCTTTTATATAGACGCGGGACGGATCAGTTCCCTCAGGCACCGTACGGGTCCTGACCATTTCTGCTGTTCCCGCCGTGGCAGCCTGAATCTGGCACTTGCCCGCCTGCAGGAGTATATTTGCACCTCAACGTAACGCAGCTGCGGGAGAGGGTTACCTGTTTTCCATAAACGGGAACCGCCGAAGGCGCAACACGCCCGGAAACGCTCAGGCAAAAGGACCGTAGCAGACAGTTGACTCTGGAGAGCGGCCGCTGCGCGGTCCACCGAAGGGGACAGACACGCGCCGCACTGGCTGGCTGCGGGTCCACACTCTCAGGTCACCGGACAGAGGGGCGACGGCAGTTGTTGCCGTCGCCCTTTTTTTATGGAAATTACAGAGAAGCACAAGCTATGGGAAACAGGACACCACTCTACGACGAACACCTGGCCGACGGCGGAAAAGTCGTTGATTTCGCCGGCTGGGACATGCCGATCAACTATGGCTCCCAGATCGAGGAGCATCATCAGGTGCGCAAGGATGCCGGGATGTTCGATGTCTCGCACATGGTTGTCGTGGATCTGACGGGTGACCGGGTGCGCGCATTCCTGCGCCACCTGCTGGCAAACAACATCGATCGCCTGACGGAGCCGGGCAAGGCCCTGTACAGCTGCATGCTGAATGAGGCCGGCGGCGTAATAGACGACCTGATCGTGTATTTTCTGCGGGAAGATTTTTTCCGCATGGTGGTCAATGCCGGCACCCGCGACAAGGACCTCGCCTGGTTGCGGCAACAGGCCGAAGCGTTTGCAGTCGTTGTTACCGAACGCCCGGAGCTCGCCATGATTGCGGTACAGGGGCCGAATGCGCGTGAAAAAACCCTGGGACTGCTGGAGGGCGACACCCGCGCCGCGGCCGCTGCCCTGCAACCGTTCTTCGGGGTATTCGCCGGCGACTGGTTTATCGCGCGCACCGGTTATACCGGTGAAGACGGTTTTGAGATTATCATGCCCGGTGCTGACGCCGCCGGTTTCTGGCAACAACTGCGCGCGGCTGGTGTCCGGCCGACGGGACTGGGTGCGCGCGACACGCTGCGCCTGGAAGCCGGTATGAACCTGTATGGATCGGACATGGATGAGTCGACCAGTCCGCTGGTGGCGGCGCTGGGCTGGACCGTGGCCTGGGAACCCGAGGACCGCGATTTTATCGGTCGCAAGGCGCTGGAAGTGCAGCGTGCGGCGGGGACCCGGCAGAAGCTTGTCGGCCTGCTGCTGGAGGGCAAGGGCGTGCTGCGCAATCACCAGAAGATTCTGACTGACGGTGCGGGCGAGGGTGAAATCACCAGCGGCAGCTTTTCACCCACGCTGCAGCGTGCGATCGCCTTTGCCCGGGTCCCGCAAGACACGGGTGCCAGCTGCCAGGTAGAGATTCGCGGCAAGCTGCAGACGGCCCGGGTGGTCAAACCGCCCTTCGTCCGCAATGGCGAGGCACGTATTGCGCTTTGACCGGCTGTTGTCCGCACATCACCACAATGACCAAACTAGCGAGGCAAACATGAGTAACATCCCTGTTGACGTGAAATATACGAAGACGCATGAATGGGTTCGTACCAACGATGACGGATCAGTGACCGTGGGTATTTCGGACAGTGCACAGGACCAGCTCGGCGACATGGTATTCATCGAAGTGCCGGAAGTGGGTCAGACGCTCAAGGCTGAAGATGCCTGCGCGGTGGTCGAGTCGGTCAAGGCGGCATCGGATGTGTACGCGCCGGTCGCCGGCGAAATCCTGGAAGTCAATGAGCACCTGTGCTGACAGCCCGGAGACGGTCAACGAGGATCCCTATGGCGAGGGCTGGTTGTTCCGCCTGCAGCCGGCTGATGCCAGCGATCTGAATGCACTGCTGGACAGCGATGCCTATGAGGAATTTCTGGCGGCCGAAGTGCACTGAGCGAACTCCCCGGGCGCGTTACGCGCCTGCGACCGGTACTTACTCGAGAGACAACAAGCACCATGCCTTTTATACCTCATACAGATGCCGACGTGCGTGACATGCTGGCGACAATCGGAGTCGGGAAAATCGACGACCTGTTCGATGAAATTCCCGCGCGCCTGCGTATTGGCGAGCTGGGCGGCGTGCCGGAAGGCATGCTGGAGCAGGAGATTGCGCGCCTGATGATGCAACGTGCAGAGCAGGACGGCCGGCCGCTGTGTTTCATGGGCGCCGGCGCCTACGATCATCATATACCGGCTGCAGTCTGGGAGATTACCACCCGCGGCGAGTTTTACAGTGCCTACACGCCTTATCAGGCAGAGGCCAGCCAGGGAACCCTGCAACTGATTTACGAATTCCAGACCATGATGGCAGGGCTGACCGGTATGGATGTATCCAATGCATCCCTGTATGACGGCGCCTCCGGTATGGCGGAGGCCGTGTTGATGGCAGTACGCGGTAATCGCAAGTCAACCTCACGCCGCATCCTGGTGCCGACTACGGTACATCCGAATTACCGCAAGACCACGCATACTATTGTCAAAAACCAGGGCATCGAACTGGTCGAACTGCCGTACTGCAAGACGGGCGGCAATGTCCTCAGCGATGCGCTCAGGCAGTATGAAGGCGAGGACATTGCCGCGCTGGTGATCCAGCAGCCGAATTTCTTCGGTGTGCTGGAAGAGGTCGATGAATTAACCGAGTGGGCACACCGGCAGGGCGCGCTGGTCATTGCCATCGCCAACCCGATATCACTGGCATTGCTCAAGCCGCCGGGGGAGTGGGGTGACGGCGGTGCTGATATCGCCTGCGGTGAAGGCCAGCCGCTGGGCGTGCCCATGTCCTCGGGGGGGCCCTACTTCGGCTATATGTGCTGCAAGCAGCCACTGGTGCGCCAGATGCCGGGCCGGATTGTCGGCCGCACCCTCGACCGTGACGGACGCGACGGCTATACCCTGACGCTGCAGGCGCGCGAGCAGCACATCCGCCGTTCCAAGGCGACTTCCAACATCTGTACCAACCAGGGGTTGCTGGTGACGGCGGCGACCATCCACATGGCACTGCTGGGCGCCGAGGGGCTCAAGCGCGTGGCCCTGGCCTGCCATGCCAATACCCGCAAGCTGGTGGCGGCGCTGTCGGCCAGTGACTGTGTGGAGCCGCTGTTCAAGCGGCCGTATTTTCATGAAGCCGCACTGCGTTTCTCCCTGCCGCTGGAGAACATCATGCGGCCCCTGCATGCGCATAACCTGCTGCCGGGCTATGCCCTGGGCAAGGACTACCCGGAGCTGGGTGATACCTTGCTGGTGTGCGCAACCGAAACCCGGACGGATGCGGACATCGAATTCTACGCCGAGCACCTGAACCGGATAATTGACCAACAAACTGCGGCGGGCTGTCCGGTCCAGCCGAAGATGGCCTGACCCGCAATACCTACCGGGATTCCGCTGACGCAGTAGCAGTCCGGTTCCACACACGCTTTCGGAGGATGCAATTATGGCGACAGTAACTTTGCAGGGAAACACATTCAACACCAACGGTGAACTGCCGGCGGTCGGCAGTAACGCGCCGGATTTTCACCTGGTCGACGCCAAGCTGAACGATGTTCATCTTGCGGATTATGCCGGCAAGAAGAAGCTGCTGAATATCGTGCCGAGCCTGGATACACCGACCTGCGCGACTTCTACCAAAAAATTCAACGACCATGCCCGCAACCGGGATGATGCGGTCATCCTGGTGATCTCCGCCGATTTGCCATTTGCGATGGGCCGTTTCTGCGGCGCTGAAGGCATCGATAACGTGGTACCCCTGTCTTTGATGCGCACGCGCGGTTTCGCCAAGGATTACGGGGTGCTGATGACCGACGGGCCGCTGGCCGGCATCACGGCACGCGCCGTTGTCGTACTCGATGCAAGCAACCGGGTGGTCTACACGCAACTGGTCCCGGAAATCGCCGATGAGCCGGATTACGATGCGGCACTGGCGGCCTTGTAGGACTGCCTGACGGCGTCGGGCAAGTACCCGGAATGTACTTCGTTTTAACCGGGCCAACGTACAGGAAATTCTGAATAACTGAATTCTTACTGTCATTGCGAGCGTAGCGCGGCAATCTCATGGTTATGAAGCAGCCGTCTGAAGATTGCTTCGTCACTTTGTTACTCGCAATGACGACATATCAGGGTTTCCATAGATATTAATCAGGAATACAGGTGTAATAAACCACAATGTTAATATTCGAGGAATCGCGCGCCGGCCGGCGTGCACAGGCACAGGCGCCGCACCAGTCAGCGGACAGCCTGGATATCCCGGCCGCGCTCTTGCGCGACACGGCACCCGTATTGCCGGCCGTATCCGAGCTGCAGGTCGTGCGGCATTACACGCGTCTGTCACAGAAGAACTTTTCCATAGACACCCAGTTTTACCCGCTGGGCTCCTGCACCATGAAATACAATCCGCGTGCCTGTAACACGCTGGCCATGCTGCCGGGGTTCCTTGCGCGTCATCCGCTGGCGCCGGAATCGGCCGGTCAGGGCTTTCTGGCGTGCATGCATGAATTGCAGGAAATACTGAAGGAAGTAACCGGGATGCAGGCCATTTCACTGACACCGGCAGCCGGTGCGCAGGGCGAGTTTACCGGTGTTGCGATGATTCGTGCCTACCATGATGCCAATGGCGATAGCGGACGGGATGAAATCCTGGTGCCGGATGCCGCGCACGGTACCAACCCTGCAACGGCCACGATGTGCGGTTTCAAGGTGCGCGAAATCCCGACTGACCGCGTGGGGGATGTCGACCTGGAGGCGTTAAAGGCGGTCGTGGGACCGAAGACTGCCGGCATTATGCTGACCAATCCCTCGACGCTGGGCGTGTTCGAACGCCGTATCGAGGAAATCGCCGCGATTGTTCACGCGGCCGGCGGGTTGCTGTATTACGACGGCGCCAACCTCAATGCCATTCTTGGCAAGGTGCGGCCGGGTGATATGGGCTTTGATGTCATTCACCTGAACCTGCACAAGACCTTCTCCACACCGCATGGCGGCGGCGGACCCGGCGCCGGCCCGGTGGGCTGTCAGCAAGCGCCTGGCGCCGTTTCTGCCGCTGCCGGTGGTGGGTTACGACGGGGACGATTATTACTGGATAACCGAAGATGTCCGGCCACAAACCATCGGCCGTCTGTCCACCTTCATGGGTAATGCCGGCGTGTTGCTGCGCGCGTATATCTATGCGCGCATGCTGGGGCGCAGCGGCATGCACCGCGTGGCCGATTACGCGACCCTGAATGCGAACTACCTGATGGCCAGGCTGAGTGCGGCAGGATTCGATATCGCCTTTCCCGGGCGGCGTGCAACACATGAATTCATCGTTACCCTGAAGCGCCAGCAAAAAGAGCTGGGCATCACGGCGATGGATTTCGCCAAGCGGTTGCTGGATTACAATATGCATGCACCCACGACCTATTTTCCGCTGCTGGTGCCCGAGTGTCTGCTGATCGAGCCGACCGAAACAGAGACAAAGGAAGAGCTGGATGCCTTCGTGGATGCGATGGTGAAAATCAAGCAGGAAGCGGAAACCACTCCCGAGTTACTCAAGGAAGCCCCGCATACCCAGCCGGTACGGCGCCTGGATGAAGTGCGGGCCGCCAAGCAGCTTGACCTGGTCTGGTCAGCACCGCAGGGATGACGCCATCCGCCGCGCAGTGAGATTACTCATGGCCGCTGCAACCGGGGTGCGGGTACTGTACCGGCACTGCTAAACAAAACTGATATCAAGGGGGCGCTCGCATGCCAGCACTTATCTGCGGTTCATTTGCCTATGACACCATCATGGTGTTCAAGGACCAGTTCAAAAACCATATCCTTCCGGACAAGGTGCACATCCTCAATGTGTCGTTCCTGGTGCCGGACATGCGCAGGGAATTCGGCGGTTGTGCGGGCAATATCGCCTACAACCTGCTGCTGCTGGACGGGGATCCCCTGCCCATGGGGACGGTCGGTATGGATTTCGGGCCCTACGCGGAATGGATGGATTACCAGGGCATCGACAGGACCCATGTTCGGGCGCTCGAGGGCAGTTACACCGCCCAGGCGTTTATCACCACCGATATGGATGATAACCAGATTACGGCCTTTCATCCGGGCGCCATGGAGGGTGCGCACAATAACAGGATCAGTGATGCGCGCGACGTGACGCTGGGCATCGTCTCGCCCGACGGCCGCCAGGGCATGCTGGAACACGCGCAACAGTTCGTCGATGCCGGCATACCCTTCATATTCGATCCGGGGCAGGGCCTGCCGATGTTCGGCGGCGAAGAGCTGGAAAAATTTATCGACCAGGCCACCTGGGTGTGCGTGAATGATTATGAGGCGCAATTACTGCAGGAGCGCACGGGCCTGACACCGCATGAAATTGCCGGGCGCGTCGAGGCGCTGATCGTGACACTGGGTGGCGAAGGTTCGCACATATATACAGGGAATCACCGTATCGACATTCCCGTGGCCCGGGCGCACGAGCTTAACGACCCCACGGGTTGTGGTGATGCTTACCGTGGCGGGCTGTTATACGGCCTGATGAACGGGCATGACTGGGATACCACCGGGCGTATTGCGGCCTTGATGGGTGCCATCAAGATCGAACGCCATGGCACCCAGAACCACAGCTTTACCAAGGATGAATTCCTGCGCCGTTACCGCGAAAGTTTCGATGCTCACCTCGAATAGACGGATTGAGTGTCTGCCCGCACGCTGTGCGCATACGGCAGCGAATCATCCTGCAGACCGGCCTGCACTGACAGACGGACTCTGCGCTGCAAGGGTGCGGTGCAGGGATGTGCCGATCTGTTCAATGCCGGGCGGCTATCATCGATGAACATATACAGACACCGTTGCCACCGGTTCCTGGTCCTGCTGTTAACCCTGTGTATTGCATTCGGGGTGTCGGCAGACCAGGGCACCGAGAAAACTGTTTTCCTGGTCATTGAAGACGACCGGGTGATTGCCGGTAA
>CAVYHX010000024.1:0-9131 GCA_963768415.1 uncultured Gammaproteobacteria bacterium | reverse complement strand
ATTGCCGGGCGCGTCGAGGCGCTGATCGTGACACTGGGTGGCGAAGGTTCACACATATATACAGGGAATCACCGTATCGACATTCCCGTGGCCCGGGCGCACGAGCTTAACGACCCCACGGGTTGTGGTGATGCTTACCGTGGCGGGCTGTTATACGGCCTGATGAACGGGCATGACTGGATACCACCGGGCGGATTGCGGCCTTGATGGGTGCCATCAAGATCGAACGCCATGGCACCCAGAACCACAGCTTTACCAAGGATGAATTCCTGCGCCGTTACCGCGAAAGTTTCGATGCTCACCTCGAATAGACGGATTGAGTGTCTGCCCGCACGCTGTGCGCATACGGCAGCGAATCATCCTGCAGACCGGCCTGCACTGACAGACGGACTCTGCGCTGCAAGGGTGCGGTGCAGGGATGTGCCGATCTGTTCAATGCCGGGCGGCTATCATCGATGAACATATACAGACACCGTTGCCACCGGTTCCTGGTCCTGCTGTTAACCCTGTGTATTGCATTCGGGGTGTCGGCAGACCAGGGCACCGAGAAAACTGTTTTCCTGGTCATTGAAGACGACCGGGTGATTGCCGGTAACGCGATGTCCGGGCAGTTTGCCGACCTGGATTTCAGCGCCAAGGAGAAATTGCTGGAGCAGTTTGTGGCCAATGGCGTCGCGATTGTCGTGACCACCCAGCGCTATGCCGGATATGGTGCATTTACCGGGGGCTGGCGCAGTACCCGCAGGATTGCCGGGGAAGAATTCATCAGTGCCGAGGTGCAGGATTATTCCGCCCTGATCGTGACCAACGAACGGTTACTGACCTTCAACGGGAAAACCGGGACCTGGGCACACACGCAACGCTGAACATGTTTCATCCTGTCGGGGGACTGATGGCACCGGGTGACCAGCAACGTGGTTGAGCATGCCGCGCCGGAGGAACGCATACAGGCGCTGGGCACCGCCCTGCTTGAGCGGGCCGGCCAGGGTCATGGCGGGCACCAGGGCTGGCTGGATGCGCTGATTGCCCGTTCCATCCAGGACGAGGACTTTCGCGTACAGGTCCTGCGCTTTATCGATGTCCTGCCGGCGCTTCGGGATGACACCGAGCTGGTGCATCATCTGCAGGAATATTTTTCCACGGTTGACCTGCCCTGGCCGGGAGTCAGCCGCTGGAGTCTTCGGCACAGCGGGTCCCCCTGGGCGGTCCATGTGGCTGCGCCACTGGTGCGCACGACCCTGCGGGGATTGTCGCGCCGTTTCATGGGCGGGCATACTGTCCGCCAGGCACTGGAAACGGCACGGGGCCTGCACGCCCGGGGTATGCAGTACACCCTCGATCTGCTCGGTGAGGCAGTCACGGGTGAGACCGAGGCAGGGCGTTACCAGCAGGCGTACCTGGATCTGTTGCAGGGACTTGCCGCTGCTGACAGTCAATGGGATGTGGATACCCCGGGGAATACACTCCCGGAGCACGCGCCCCGTCACCATGTCTCGATCAAACTCTCGTCCCTGTATGCACAGATCAATCCCGTCGATCCCGATGGCAGTGTGTCCGCCATCGCCGCACGTTTGCGCCCGATCCTGAAGGCGGCGCGCGCTACACATGCCTTCGTAACCATCGATATGGAGCAGTACGATTTTCGCCACATCGTGCTGCAGTGTTTCCAGCTGGTGCTGAATGAACCTGAATTCCGTGACTGGCCGAATGTCGGTATCGCCATCCAGACCTATCTGAAAGACAGCCGCGCGGACCTGGCGCAGCTGATCGAATGGGCCAAACGCCGCGGTACGCCGGTCACCGTGCGCCTGGTACGCGGGGCCTACTGGGATTACGAGACCGTGATCGCGCGGCAGCATGCATGGCCGGTGCCGGTCTGGGAGCACAAGGCCGGTACCGATGCCTGCTTCGAGTCCTGTCTGGCCCTGTTGATGGCCTCCTGGCCAACCGTCGCAACGGCGGTCGCGACCCACAATGTTCGCAGTATTGCCTGTGCCCTGGCGCTGGCGGAACAGCATGGCCTGTCTTCCGGGCAATATGAATTCCAGATGCTCTATGGCATGGCGGATGAATTCAAACAGGCGCTGGTCGAGACGGGTTGCCGGCTGCGCATCTACGTACCCTTTGGTGAAACGCTCCCCGGCATGTCCTACCTGGTGCGCCGGTTGCTGGAGAACAGTTCCGGACAGAGCCTGCTGGAGACCGGCATATTGAAGACGGTTGCCGGCCCCGCCAGCCTGGAAAAACCGGTCCCGCCAACGGAACAGCTGCCGGTGTCCGGTCACCGGCACTTCCGGAATACGCCGGTGCACCGTTTTGTCGCGGCAGCAGAACGCCACGCCTTTGCCGACGCCTTGCAGCGTGTCGGCGGGCAATTGGGTCAGGAGTACCCGCTGGTGATCGGCGGTGCGCCGGTTGTTGCAACACGCCGCATCAGTTCACTTAACCCGGCACGGCCAAATGAAGTGGTTGGCTATGTGAGTGCGGCCACGCAGGCGCATGCGGACCAGGCCCTCGCGGCCGCGCAGGCCGCGCTGGCGGAATGGAGTGGCCTGCCCGCAGCCGCACGCGCGGACCTGCTGAGAAGGGCGGCGGTACTGCTGGCCGGACAGCGCGACGAGTTTGCCGCCTGGCAGGTACTGGAATCCGGCAAGCACTGGTGCGAGGCGGATGCCGATGTCTGTGAGGCCATCGACTTCCTCAATTACTATGCCGACCAGGCCGAACGCCTGGCACAGCCGCAGGTCGTCGAGATCAACGGGGAAGACAACCGGGTGCAGTACCGGCCCAGGGGAGTGGGGCTGGTCATCACGCCGTGGAATTTTCCGCTCGCGATCCTGACGGGTATGCTTTCGGCAACCATCGTGTGCGGCAATACCGCCATCCTGAAACCGTCGCCGCTGGCGCCGGTCAGCGCAGCACGCTTCATGCAGTTACTGGAGTCAGCGGGTTTGCCGCCCGGGGTAGTGAATTTTCTGCCCGGGCCCGGCCGCGAGGTCGGTGGTTACCTGGCGGAGCAGCCCGGTATTCATATCATTGCCTTTACCGGATCGCAGGCCGTCGGCACCTGGCTGATCGAGACCGGTGCCCGGGTGGTCCCCGGACAGACGCATGTGAAGCGGGTCATCGCGGAAATGGGTGGCAAGAATGCCATCATCATCGATGCAGACGCGGACCTGGACGATGCCGTTCCGGGGGTTGTGCGCTCGGCCTTTGGTTACCAGGGACAGAAGTGCAGTGCCGCCGCCCGCGTCATCGTGGTCGGTGATCTGCATGACGCCTTCGTCGAGCGGCTGGTGGATGCGACCCGCAGCCTGCACATCGGTGATCCCCGGCAGCCGGGCAACCTCATGGGGCCGGTCATCGATGCCGCTGCACAGGAACGTATCAAGGCGCTGATCGAGCAGGGCAGTGGCCGGGCGCAGCGGGTGTTATATGAACCGGAGCGCGTGCCGGCAGACGGTTATTACGTGGCGCCGGCCATCTTCACCGGCGTTGCCCCGAATGACCCGCTGGCCCAGGAGGAGATCTTCGGGCCCGTGTTGACGGTAATGCAGGCGGCGGATTTCGAACAGGCGCTCACCATCGCCAACAGCACCCGTTACGCACTCACCGGTGGTGTCTACAGCCGCCGCCCCAGCCACCTGCAACGTGCCCGGGAGGCCTTTCAGGTCGGCAACCTGTATCTGAACCGCAAGATCACCGGTGCCATCGTGGCACGCCAGCCGTTCGGTGGTTTCAAGTTGAGCGGCATCGGCAGCAAGGCCGGCGGCCGGGATTACCTGCTGCAGTTCATGGACCCGGTGTGCGTGACGGAGAACACCATGCGCCGCGGTTTTGCGCCGGATGTGGACAGCGAAGAGTCATGAAATACACCGACTGGCACATCCCGTTATCAGCAGGCGAGCTGACCCTGCGCCAGGGTCTGGACAGTCTCGCCGCGGTCGCTGCACGCCAGCAGGAGATCCCGCTCATTATCCGCCTGCTGGAAAATCCCAAGTATTCACTGCCCGGCCTGACACTGTTTCACGGGGCGGTGGATCTCCAGGCGCATGACCGGATACATATTCTGCTGGGGCGCGGGCTGCGCACCGAAGACGAGGCCTTCACCATCGGTTTCACCATGGGCAGCACCAAGCGGGTGCGGCGCAGCGAGGAGTGGTTATTCGGTGTGCTGGCGCGGCATCTCTACCCGCAGCCGTATACCTTTGATAAAAATGCCGTGCGGATATTCAATGACGCGGTCCGCCTGGGCGGCATTTCCGGCTGCCAGCCGCTCGACAAGATAGCGTACGCTCAGTACCTGGATGTCCCCTTGCATGAAGTCCGCAAGCACGTGGGCCTGGAACTCGATCTGCTGCGTGCCTATTACCGGATTGAACAGGAGCGCTATAAAGATGCCGCGGCCAGCCAGCGGCTGCTCGATTGAGCAGAGGAGAATGAACTGATCTTTCACCGGATTGAGTGGGTAACTTAATCAATTCAGACGCGACGCATTTCTTCTGATGGCAAGGTTGCTGGCCGAATGAATTCGGCCCTACAGCAGGGTCGAATTCATTCGACCAGCGGTATTACACCGTCATTGAATCAAACCTGCAGGGTCGAATTCATTCGACCAGCGGTATTACACGGTCATTGAATCAAACCTGCAGGGTCGAATTCATTCGGCCAGCGGTATTACACGGTCATCGAATCAAACCTGCAGGGTCGAATTCATTCGACCAGCGGTATTACACCGTCATTGAATCAAACCTGCAGGGTCGAATTCATTCGACCAGCGGTATTTCACCGTCATTGAATCAAACCTGCAGGGTCGAATTCATTCGACCAGCGGTATTACACGGTCATCGAATCAAACCTGCAGGGTCGAATTCATTCGACCAGCGGTATTACACCGTCATTGAATCAAACCTGTAGGGTCGAATTCATTCGACCAGCGGTGTTTCATCGTCATCTGTCATCCAGAGGCAGTCCCAATGGGGGTAATCGCCTAATCCTGTGCGGTTGCCAATTGAGGCATTGCCAGGCAATCCCTGCTAGGTTTTCTTGATATGCCTGACGTAACGCGGGTGGCCGATCTGTTCCAGCTGCAGCGCGGCGCCGGCGATTGAAAAACCGGCGTCATGTCCTGCAGTCCTGAATTTGCAGCGCACCTCGCCATGCCAGTCGATGGGCAGGGGGGCGTGATCGCGGTAGGTGTAAATATTATCCGTCAGGTCGCCGCTCTCGATTGTGCACGGGCAACCGGGCAGATCTCCCTCCAGGGTAATGTCCCTGACGATCAGGTTGACGGCCTGGGTCCACAGACTGTCCTCGAAGGCCGCCTCCATTTCCTGGACAAGGTGCACTTGCGAGAAGTGCAGCGTGATTTCATTGTCACCCTGCTCAATGGATTCCAGCAGGGCGCCGGGGATTTGCAGGGTATAGGTGGTATCGCTCATATGCCTGTGGATATTCCTGATTCGGACAGTATTGTAGTGAATGCGTCGAGTTCGGTCACCGGCGCGCCGCAGGTGTGGCCGCTGCAAATGTAGGCTGCAACGCCATCCTGTGGTTTGCGCTGCGCGAGCAGTCCCGGCAGTGAATTTGCATGCTTCGGGATAGCCAGGGTGATGCGCCGGGGTGCATAGGGACGGGCGGCGCGGGCCTGCCACTCGTCGAGGGTCGGGGTGTCAGCGCGAATAATTACGGTCTGCAGCGGGAACAGGGTCTCTTCCAGTGCAACCAGCAGGCTGGCATGACCGTGTGGCATGGACGCGAGGCCACCCCAGAGGTCTTTCAGGGTCATGTCCGCCGCCTCCAGGTAACGGGTCTCGCCGAGCAGGTGACCGAGCCGGTTGAATACCCGGGCGGCAATCCCGTTGCCGGAGGGTGTGGCATCATCGTGGCCGGGCTTGGGACGCTGGATGAGAGCTTCGTGGTCATCCGAGGTAAAGAAGAAGCCGCCCGCCGGGTCCTGGTAGTGCTGCAGGACCACCTCGGCGAGTGCGAGAGCGAAAGCCAGGTCGCCGTCACGCCAGCGCACCTGCAGCAGTTCAATAATGCCGTCGATCAGGTAGACATAGTCATCCAGATAGGCATTCAGGTGGGCGCGGCCATCCTTGCTGGTTGCCAGCAGGCGGCCATTTTTCCAGAGCGTCGCATGGATAAAATCCAGCGCCCGCTCCGCGGATTCAATCCAGTCGTGCCGGTCGAGATGCCGGCCCGCGATGGCCATGCCGCGGATCATCAGGCCGTTCCAGGAGGTCAGGATCTTGTCGTCGCGACCCGGCCGTATCCTTTGTTCACGCGCTGCCAGCAGGATCGCATGGGCGCGGTCCAGCGTTTGTGAAATGGCATCCGGCGTAGTGGCAAACTCACTGGCCAGTTGTTCCCGCGTACGATACACATGCAGGTGCCAGCGTCCCTCGAAGTTAGCGTCACGGTCAAGGCCGTAGCGGCGTGCAATGATTTTGTAGTCCGTACTATCCAGCAGGGCATGGACCTCATTCGGGGTCCACACATAGAACTTGCCTTCCTCACCTTCCGAATCGGCATCCAGGCTGGAGTAGTAACCGCCCTGCGGGGATTGCATCTCGCGCATCACCCAGCCGGCGGTCTGCGCGCAGATGCGTTTGAACAGCGGATTTCCGGTCGCGGCCCAGGCTTCACCATACAGGGCGAGCAGGGCGCCGTTGTCATAGAGCATCTTCTCGAAGTGCGGGATCATCCAGTGATCGTCCACGGAGTAGCGGCAGAAGCCGCCGCCGAGCTGATCGAACAGGCCGCCGCGCGCCATCTTCTCCAGGGTGAAGACAGCCATGTGCAGGGCACGCCGGTCGCCGCCGCCGGTTGCCGGGTGGCTGCCCGCCCAGTGCCGTAACGAGCGTTCGATGCTGGTCGGATGCGGGAACTTGGGTGCTGCACCGAAGCCGCCATCACGGGCATCGAAATTTCTTTCCAGTTGCTGCCGTGCGCTGTCCAGCGGGGCTGGACTGAGCGCAGTGGCCGCGCTGGTGCCGGCATTGACCGATTGCAGTGCGTCGATCAGCCGCGTGTTCTGATTGCGGATCTCGTCTTCATGCCCGGAGAGGTACTCCCTGATGCGCTGCATCAGGTCAGTGAAGGAGGGCATGCCGTGCCGTGGTTCATTCGGAAAGTAAGTGCCGGCAAAAAACGGTACCTGGTCATCCGGGGTAAGAAAGACGGTCAATGGCCAGCCGCCGGGCCGCTGCGTCAGCATGGAATGGGCGGTCTGGTAGATCTTGTCGATGTCCGGCCGTTCCTCGCGGTCCACCTTGATATTGATAAACAGCTCATTCATCATCTGTGCCGTGGCGGGGTCTTCGAACGACTCGTGCGCCATGACATGGCACCAGTGACAGGCCGAATAGCCTACCGACAGCAACATCGGCTTGTTTTCACTGCGCGCCTTTTCCAGTGCAGCGGGACCCCAGGGATACCAGTCAACCGGATTGTGCGCATGTTGCAACAGGTAGGGGCTGGTCTCGTTGACGAGGTGATTGGTATAGTCGCCGCTGTGACTCATGAGCTCTATAGATGTTATAAACAGGAAGCGTAGTACTATAGCCAAACGGGCGGGTGCAGTCTTCTTTATTAATCCCTAGTCAATATATGGTTGTATGGCCACTGTGGATCTCTCCATTGTCATTCCGGTTTTCAACGAAGCCGGAAATATTGCAGCGCTGATAGACGAGATCTGCGGGCAGCTTGCACAACAACCGGATTACGAGATCATCCTGGTGGATGACGGCAGTGATGACGCTACGCCTGATGTACTGCGCGGCTGCCGGCTGCGGCATGGCACGGTCAGGGTCCTGCGTCACCGCAATCGCTGCGGGCAGAGCGCCGCGATCGCGAGCGGGGTGGATGCGGCCACCGGCACCTGGATCGCTACCCTGGATGGTGACGGCCAGAATGATCCGGCCGATATCCTGACCCTGTACCGGGCCATGCGCGCGGCCCCGGATGATGTCCTGCTGATAGCCGGCTACCGCAAGCGCAGACGCGATAACTGGCTGAAACGTTTTTCATCGCGGGTTGCCAATACTGCCCGCCGTGCAATCCTCAAGGACGCAACACCGGACACCGGCTGTGGATTGAAGGTGTTTGCCCGGGCGACCTTTCTGGCCTTGCCGCGCTTTGATCACATGCACCGCTTTTTACCCGCCCTGGTGCAGCGTCAGGGTGGCCGTGTCGTATCAGTCGAGGTCAGGCATCGTGCGCGGCAACACGGGGTGTCCAAGTATGGTGTGCATAACCGCCTGTGGGTCGGTATTATCGACACCCTGGGTGTGCGCTGGCTGCAGCGGCGCACCCGGCGCCCGCAGGTCACAGAGATCGAGTAATACTCATGATTGCACCATTTATATTGCGCGGACTGGTCATTATGGCCATTCTGGTGACGGGCGGATATCTGCTGGGTGACCTGCTCGACCTGCACTGGATAGACAGGTATGTTCGCGATAATGGGCTGGCGGGCGAATTGCTGTTCGTGACTGCGGGCGCGCTGCTGGTGTGTACCGGGCTGTCGCGCCAGGTGGTTGCCTTTCTGGGCGGCTATGGCTTCGGTTTTGCCGAGGGTACCCTGCTGTCAATGCTGGCGACGGTGGGCGGTTGTATGTTGACTTTTTATGCAGCGCGTCTGCTGATCGGGGTCTCCGCATCCAGCCGGTTCTCTGTGCGGATTCGTGAGATCGATCATTTTATTCATGAGAATACCTTTTCCATGACCCTGCTGATACGTCTGCTGCCGCTCGGCAGTAACTGGCTGGTCAATCTGGCTGCAGGTGTCTCGGGGGTGCGCAGTGCGCCGTTCTTTTTGGGGTCCGCGCTGGGTTATATTCCGCAAATGGCAGTGTTCGCCCTCGTCGGCAGCGGTGCCCACATGGAACGGTTCTGGCAAGTTGCGCTGGCGATGGGCATGTTCGCCGGGGCTGCAGTACTGGGATTCTATCTCTACCGCAAATATCGTCATGGCAAGGCACTGGACAGCTACATGGGCCGGCAACCGGTCGTGCAGGAATAGCTGTTACTGACCGTGTAATGAAATTGATACTGCAGTTGTGTGCACGTGCATCCGTATTGAATTAATCTGACCCATGCAGTGAATCCCCGCAACTGTCCCGGAT